>NZ_JAKWJK010000018.1:0-101323 GCF_031570575.1 Pseudomonas sp. JL3 | reverse complement strand
CGTATGCAGGTAGGGGTTTTGTTTTGCCCGCAGGAAAGTTCGTACAGCATCATCGGATCGCTCCCGGCTGTCACAGTCTGCCGACAGTGCTAAGGTTCGGCCCTAGCTTTTGTATTTTCCCAAGGAAGCCTTTATGCCGGACGCTACGTCCCTCAGTGCTGGTTTTATGGTGGTTCACGGCAACCGCCTGGACGAGTTGCGCAGCCTGGTGGTCAGCTGGATGCGGCGCTACCCGCTGGCTCCCTTGGAAAATGAAATCGCCCTGGTACAGAGCAACGGCATCGCCCAATGGCTGAAGCTGGCATTGGCCGAAGACCCTGAAGATGACGACATGGGCGGCTGCGGAATCGCCGCAGCCATCGATGTGCAGTTACCGGGCAGCTTCATGTGGCAGCTCTATCGTATGGTGCTGGGACGTGACGAAATCCCGGTCAAATCCCTTCTCGATAAAGCCCCGCTGACCTGGCGTCTGATGCGTCTGCTACCACAGTTGATTAACCAACCGCACTTCGAACCCCTGCAGCGTTTCCTTACCAATGACACCGACTTACGTAAACGCTATCAATTGGCGGAGCGACTGGCAGACCTGTTTGACCAATATCAGGTCTACCGTGCCGACTGGCTTGAAGACTGGGCAGAAGGTCGTCATCAGCTACGAAATGGCAGAGGCGAAGCCAAAGCCCTGACCCCGGCCAACTGCTGGCAGGCGGAGCTGTGGCGTGCGCTGTTGCTGGATGTTGGTGAGCAAGGCATGGCGCAAAGCCGTGCAGGCGTCCACCAACGCTTTATCGAGCGCATCAATAGCCTCGACGTAGCGCCCAGTGGTTTACCTTCACGGGTGATCGTTTTCGGGATTTCTTCACTGCCTGCTCAAGCCCTGGAAGCGCTTGCCGGGCTTGCTCGATTCAGCCAGGTCTTGCTGTGCGTACACAACCCATGCCGTCACCATTGGGCGGACATCGTCGCCGATAAAGATCTGTTGCGACATCAGTACAAGCGTCAGGCTCGCAAGAGCGGCATGCCGATTGTGTTCGACTCGCAAACGCTCCATCAGCATGCCCACCCGCTACTGGCTGCGTGGGGTAAGCAGGGGCGGGATTACATTAATCTGCTCGACAGCTACGACGATCCCAATAGCTATCGCTCGGCGTTTCGCGACGGGCGCATCGACCTTTTCAGCGAAAACCAGCCACTGAACATGCTCAATCAGTTGCAGGACGACATCCTGGAATTGCGTCCCTTGAAGGAGACTCGCGAGCGTTGGCCTGCTGTCGATCTGAAAAAGGACGAATCGATCCGTTTTCACATTGCCCATAGCGCTCAGCGCGAAGTAGAGATCCTCCACGATCAGTTGCTCGCACGATTCAGTGCTGATCCAGACCTGAGGCCTCGCGACGTAATCGTGATGGTCCCGGATATCGACAGTTATGCCCCGCACATCCGTGCTGTCTTTGGTCAGCTTGATCGCTTTGATCCGCGCTTCATTCCTTTCACACTTGCGGATCAAGGCCAGCGCGGCCGGGATCCGCTACTGATCGCTGTCGAACACCTGCTCAAGCTGCCCGACAGTCGCTTCCCTGTCAGCGAGATCCTTGATCTGCTTGATGTTCCGGCATTACGCGCTCGGTTTGGCGTAGAGGAACGTGACCTGCCGACCTTGCATCGCTGGATTGAAGGCGCAGGTATCCGGTGGGGGATGAACGCCGAGCAGCGCGCGGGTCTGGGCCTGCCGGCAGAGCTGGAGCAAAACAGTTGGCGTTTCGGTCTGCGACGGATGCTGCTGGGTTATGCCGTGGGCAGCGCCAGTGCCTGCGAGGGGATCGAACCCTACGACGAGATTGGTGGTCTGGATGCCGCGCTCATAGGTCCTTTGGTGGCACTATTGGATGCTCTGGAAATTGCCCACCAGGAACTCACTCAACCTGCAGCGCCCAAACAATGGGGCGCGCGCTTGCAAGCGCTGGTGCAGTTGTTCTTCCTGGCCAGTAACGAGCATGACGACTACTTGCTGGCCCAACTCGAAGAGCTGCGCGAGAGCTGGCTTGAAACCTGCGAGTCCGTAGGTTTGCAGGACGAGTTACCTCTGACCGTAGTCCGGGAAGCCTGGCTGGCGGGTCTCGACCAAGGTCGCCTGTCTCAGCGTTTCCTCGCCGGGGCCGTTAACTTCTGTACCTTGATGCCCATGCGAGCGATCCCGTTCAAACTGGTTTGCCTGCTTGGCATGAATGACGGCGATTACCCTCGCGCGCAGCCGCCGCTGGACTTCGACCTGATGGGCAGCGACTACCGCCCCGGCGATCGTTCCCGGCGCGAGGATGATCGCTATCTGTTGCTGGAAGCATTGTTGTCCGCACGCGACCAACTCTATATCAGCTGGGTCGGCCGCAGTATTCGGGACAACAGCGAGCGCCCTGCTTCGGTGTTGATAGGGCAGTTGCGTGACCATCTCGGCAGCGGCTGGCGACTGCACGATGACAATGATGACCTGCTTGAATCCATGACTCAGGAACACCCGCTGCAACCTTTCAGCCATCGCTACTTTCATGAGGGCGATGATTTATTCAGCTACGCCAGCGAGTGGCAGGTTCTTCATCAAGCCAGTGATCGGGCAACTGATATCGAAGTGCTTGAACCCTACGTCCAGGACGAACCGCTGAGCCTGGGTCAGCTGCAGGATTTTCTGCGCAACCCGGTACGACATTTCTTCAGTCAGCGGCTCAAAGTGTTCTTCGAGGCTGCCGAAGTGCCTTTGGCAGATGAAGAGCCATTTGTTCTCGACGCGCTGCAACGCTATAGCCTCAGCGACAGCTTGCTCGAAGCGGCGCTGGGGCAACTGGAGCAAACCGATCAAGTACTGGCGGCGCAGGCAAAACGCCTGCAAAACAGCGGGCTCTTGCCCATGGCCGGTTTTGGTGAATGCCTTCAGCGAGAGTTGATCGAGCCGCTGCCGGATCTGCTGCAGCGCTATCAGCAACTTCTGGCGTTATGGCCAACCCCGCTCACCAGCGCGTTGCCGGTGAGTCTGGAACTGCACGAGCTGCGTCTGGAGGGTTGGCTCAGTGGCCTGCATCAACGCGCAGATGGCGGATTGTTGTCGGTTACTACGATTCCCAACAGCATTGGTTCGATCAAGGCCCGCAAATGGCATCGCCTGACGCGACCTTGGGTCAATCACCTGGTGGCCTGTGCCAGCGGCATGCCGATGACCACTGCGTTGGTGGCCAGCGACGACAGTTTGTTACTCGGTCCAATGGAGGAGGCTGCAGCATCCCGGGTTCTGGGCGACCTGTTGTTGGCCTGGCAAACGGGCATGCGCCAACCGCTGCCGATTGCAGTAAAAACAGCGTTCGCCTGGCTCGCCCAAACCGACCGGGCCAAAGCTGACGCCGCTGCCCGCAAGGCCTATGAAGGCGACGGCCAGACCACCGACGGCGAGCGCCGCGAAAGCGCTGCACTCGCTCGGCAATTCGCCGATTACGATGCACTGATTGCCGACGAAACCTTCCCCGATTGGTGCGATGCTTTGTATCGGCCTCTGCTTGAAGCCCCTTGGCGTTCATTGACCAGCGAGGAGGCGCGCTCATGACCACGAAAACACCGCTGGCCCTGGCATTCCCCCTGCGTGGTAGCCAACTGATCGAAGCCAGCGCCGGGACCGGCAAGACCTTCACCATTTCTGCGCTGTACTTGCGTCTGGTTCTTGGTCACGGCGGTGAGTCGAGTGGTTTTGGCCGTGAATTGCTGCCGCTGCAAATCCTCGTGGTGACCTTCACCGATGCCGCGACCAAAGAGCTGCGCGAACGTATTCGCACACGGCTGGCTGAAGCCGCACGGTTTTTCCGCGATGAGACGCCGGCTCCGGATGGCCTCATTGCCGAATTGCGCGAGCAGTACCTCCCCAAACAGTGGTCCGGCTGTGCAAACCGCCTGGACATCGCCGCCCAGTGGATGGACGAAGCAGCCGTTTCGACCATCCACAGTTGGTGCCAGCGCATGTTGCGCGAACATGCGTTCGACAGTGGCAGCCTGTTCACCCAGACCCTGGAAACCGATCACAGCGATTTGCTCGGCGAAGTCCTGCGCGACTACTGGCGACTGTTCTGCTATCCGATGCAAGGCGATGCGTTGAGCTGGGTTCGCGGCAACTGGGGTGGTCCGGCGGCGTTATTGCCGCGAGTGCGTGGGTTGTTCGCCAGCGAGCGTGACAGCGTTGCAAGTAAAGAACCTGCCGAGTTGATCGCCGAATGCCTGCAGGAGCGACGGGCCGCTTTGCTCGAACTCAAGATGCCTTGGCGACAATGGGCGGATGAGTTGCTTGCCATCTGTCACCAGGGCGTCGCGAGCAAAAGCGTCGATGGCCGCAAGATGCAGCCGCGCTACTTTGAACCCTGGTTCGAGAAACTTCGGGCCTGGGCCGAAGATGAGTCTCTCGAGCCACTGGACATTGGCACCGGCTTCACTCGCCTGACCCCCGATGGCATGGCTGAAGCCTGGAAGGGTGAAGCTCCTCGTCATCCCGGTCTCGATGCGATGCCCGGTCTCAAGACCAGTCTCGATGGTTTGCCGACTCCTGACGCCGCCGTGCTGCAACACGCTGCGCATTGGGTCGGAGCACGGTTCGAGGAAGAAAAGCGTCGCCGCGCGGAAATGGGCTTCGATGACATGCTGCTGCGTCTTGATGCGGCTTTGCAGTCCGAAGGCGGTGAGCGCCTGGCAACCCTGATCCGCGAGCAGTTCCCGGTCGCGTTGATTGACGAATTCCAGGACACCGACCCGGTGCAGTATCGAATCTTCGAGAGCATTTATCGCATCGAAGACAACAATCCTGAAACCGGTCTGTTTCTGATCGGCGACCCGAAGCAGGCGATCTATGCCTTCCGCGGTGCCGACATTTATACCTACCTGCGTGCCCGCCAAGCTACCACTGGCCGCCTGCATACCCTGGGCACCAACTTCCGTTCCAGTCATGGCATGGTCAACGCGGTGAACCATGTGTTCGAGCGCGCCGAATCCCGTGAGTTGGGGCGCGGAGCATTCCTGTTCCGTGAGAAGAATGGCGAGAATCCGGTACCGTTTCTGCCCGTCGAATCTCAGGGGCGCAAAGAAGTCCTGCACGTTGATGGTCAGGTTGTACCTGCCCTGAACATCTGGCATTTGTCCTCTGATCAACCACTGTCCGGCGTGGTGTATCGACAACAATTGGCTGCCGCCTGCGCCAGTGAAATCACCGCGTTGCTCAATGGCGGCCAGCAAGGCCGTGCGGGTTTTATCCAGGACGGTAAGGATTTCAGAGGTCTGCTGCCGGCGGATATCGCAATTCTGGTGCGCGATGGCAAAGAGGCCCAGGCCGTGCGCGGCGAACTTTCCGCCCGTGGCGTGCGTAGTGTTTACCTGTCAGACAAGGACTCGGTATTCGCCGCGCAGGAAGCCCATGACCTGCTGACCTGGCTCAAGGCGTGTGCCGAGCCGGATGTCGAGCGTCCCCTACGTGCTGCGCTGGCCTGCATCACCCTGAATCTTTCACTGGCGGAACTGGAGCGACTGAATCAGGACGAACTGGCCTGGGAAGCCCGTGTCATGCAGTTTCGCGGTTATCGCGAGCTCTGGCGTAAGCAGGGTGTGCTGCCAATGCTGCGGCGTTTGCTGCACGACTTCCAACTGCCCCAGGCGTTGATCGCGCGCAATGATGGCGAGCGTGTGCTGACCAACCTGCTGCACCTGTCCGAGCTGCTGCAGCAGGCTGCCGCTGAACTCGATGGCGAACAAGCGCTGATCCGTCATTTGTCCGAGCATCTGGCGTTGTCCGGTCAGGCAGGCGAAGAACAGATCCTGCGCCTGGAAAGCGATGAGCAACTGGTCAAGGTCGTGACCATCCACAAATCCAAAGGGCTTGAATATCCGTTGGTGTTTCTTCCGTTCATTTGCTCGGCAAAACCGGTGGATGGCAGCCGTTTGCCGCTGCATTACCATGACGCCGAGGGCAAGGCACAAGTGAGCTTGAAGCCGACGGTCGAGTTGATTGCCCAAGCCGACGATGAACGTTTGGCCGAAGACCTTCGCTTGCTCTATGTCGCCCTGACCCGGGCACAACATGCTTTATGGCTCGGTGTGACTGACCTCAAGCGCGGCAATAACAACGGTTCGACGTTGCACCTTTCAGCCTTGGGTTATCTGCTGGGTGGTGGTGCGCCATTGGCCGAGTCGGCCGGGTTGCGGCGATGGCTGGAAGATTTGCAGCAGGACTGCCCGGCGCTGAACTACGGTGAAATGCCTGAAGCGAGCGCCGAGCATTACCATCCACCGCGCAATGAAGCGACCTTGCTTGCGCCGTTGATACCCAAGCGCAAGGCCAGCGAAAACTGGTGGATCGCCTCCTACAGTGCCTTGCGCATTGGTGACAGTCTAAGCGTGGGCAGCGACGAAGCGCCGGAGAGCCCGCAAGCACAAAAGCTTTTTGACGACGAACGTCTCGATCCGCAAGCGCCGCGAGAAGTGATTGCTGGCGGGGCTGATATCCATCGATTCCCTCGCGGACCGAACCCCGGCACTTTTCTCCATGGATTGCTCGAATGGGCCGGTGACGAAGGTTTTACCGCTGCACCACAGACGGTGGAAGACGCCATCGCCCGTCGCTGCAATCGCCGTGGCTGGGAAGGCTGGATCACGACGTTGAGTGACTGGCTGCAGCACTTGCTCAAATCCCCGCTGCACATCGGCGGCGGGCAGGCACCGGTGGTGTTCGAGCAACTGACCCAATACCGGGTCGAGATGGAGTTCTGGTTCGCCAGCCACAAAGTCGATGTGCTCAAACTCGATGAACTGGTGCGCCAACACACCCACAACGGCGTGGCCAGGGTGGCCGCCGAACCGGTGCTGCTCAATGGCATGTTCAAAGGCTTCATCGACCTGACGTTCGAACACAACGGTCGTTATTACGTCGCCGACTACAAATCCAACTGGTTGGGCGTCGATGACGCAGCCTATACCGAGCAGGCCATGGAGCAGTCGATTCTCGATAACCGTTACGACCTGCAATATGTGTTGTACCTGCTCGCCCTGCATCGCCAACTGAAGGCGCGGCTGGTCGATTACGATTACGATCGGCATGTCGGTGGGGCGTTGTACCTGTTCCTTCGCGGTACTCGTGCGGCCAGCCAGGGCGTGTATTTCGCCCGTCCGCCACGGGAGCTGATCGAGCGTCTGGACCGGTTGTTCCAGGGCAAGCCAGAGCCCAAGACCGAACCCGCCTGGGAACAGGGAGTACTGCTATGACTCGCACCTTCGCCGATTTGCTGCCCACGCCGTTGGCGGCCGAAAGTCTGGCGGATCTGGCGCCCCTGAGTCGCGCAGATGACTTGTTGCTGCTGCTCACGCGCTGGGTCGAACGCGGTTGGCTGCGGGCGCTGGACAAGGCCTTCGTAGCCTTTCTCCACGAACTCGCCCCCGACGATGACCCACTGGTGCTGCTGGCTGCGGCGTTGACCAGTCACCAGTTGGGTCACGGCCATGTTTGCCTGGATCTGTTTGAAACGCTGAAAGAGCCGGACTTCGCTCTGTCGCTGCCGCCGGAAGGTGATCTGCAAAGTGGCGCGATGTTGCTGCCGTCGCAATTGCTTGAGGCGCTGGACGGTGCTCATTGGTGCAAGGTCCTGGCGTCCAGCACCCTGGTGGCTCTGGCCGTCGACGGTCGTGAAGCCGCGCAGCACCGACCATTGGTGCTGTCGGGTAAACGCCTGTACCTGCGCCGCTACTGGGCTTATGAGCGGCGCATCGACAACGCCCTGCGTCAGCGCCTGGCGGTACACGAAACAACACCGAGTGATTTGCCCCAACGCCTGATCGGCCTGTTCGGTCCAGCCAGGCCTGATGAAGTGATCGACTGGCAGAAGCTCGCTTGCGCCCTGGCCACCCGTAGCGCATTCAGCATCGTCACCGGCGGCCCGGGAACCGGTAAAACCACCACAGTCGTGCGCTTGCTCGCATTGCTCCAGGCGCCCGCGATTGAGGCTGGTAAACCGCTGCGCATTCGTCTCGCTGCACCCACTGGCAAAGCTGCCGCGCGATTGACCGAGTCCATCAGCCAGCAGGTTCAAACCCTGGAAGTTGCTGAAACAGTACGGGAGAAGATCCCGTCGGATGTGACCACCGTACACCGTTTACTCGGCAGTCGTCCCGGTACCCGGCATTTCCGGCACCATGCCGGCAATCGCTTGCCGCTGGATGTATTGGTGGTGGACGAAGCCTCGATGATCGACCTGGAAATGATGGCCAATCTGCTCGACGCATTGCCGGCCCATGCCCGTCTGGTGCTGCTCGGTGACAAGGATCAACTGGCGTCGGTAGAGGCTGGTGCCGTGCTGGGCGATCTGTGCCGCGATGCCGAAGCCGGGTGGTACAGCCCGCAGACACGCCACTGGCTGGAGGCGGTCAGCGGTGAAAGCCTGCGTACCAGCGGCTTGCACGAAGACGTCAACGGAACGCATCCCCTGGCTCAGCAAGTCGTGATGCTGCGTCACTCACGGCGCTTCGGCGAGGGCAGCGGCATTGGCCAGTTGGCCCGTTGGGTCAACCGCCAGCAACCCGAGGAAGCTCGCCGTTTGTTGGCGGCAGGAAGTCACAACGACGTATTTTCCCTTCCGCTCAAGGGTGAGCATGACCGGGCGCTGGAACGGTTGCTGCTAGAAGGCCATGGCGAGGGGCCGCAAGGTTATCGGCATTACCTGAGTCTTTTGCGCAGTCAGCGGCCACCGCTCGACTGCCCGCTCGATGATCCACGCTGGGCCGATTGGGCTCGACTGGTGCTGCAAGCTTTCGACGCCTTCCAGCTATTGTGCGCGGTACGCAAAGGGCCTTGGGGTGTGGAAGGCTTGAATCAGCGTGTGACCGACGCGCTGCTCAAGGCTCGGCTGATCGACAGCGACCACCAGTGGTACGAAGGTCGGCCCGTGCTGATGACTCGCAACGACTATGGCTTGGGTTTGATGAACGGCGATATTGGCATTGCTCTCAAGCTGCCGGAACGTGAGGGGCCCGAGGCTGGACGACAAGTGTTGCGTGTGGCCTTCCCGCGCAACGATGGTCAGGGCGGTGTGCGCTTTGTCCTGCCAAGTCGGCTCAACGATGTCGATACCGTGTACGCCATGACCGTACACAAATCCCAGGGCTCGGAATTTGCCCATACAGCGTTGATTCTGCCGGACGCCCTGAACCCTGTGCTCACTAAGGAGCTGATCTATACCGGAATAACCCGGGCCAAACACTGGTTCACCCTGATTGAGCCTCGCGCCGGCGTATTCGAAGAGGCCGTGCGGCGCAAGGTCAAGCGCTTGAGCGGGTTGATGCTGGAGCTGGAAGAGGGGATCGAGCCCGGTCACTGAGCGGGCAACGCCAGACGACGGAATCTGTCCGAAGTGCCGTGGTAAGTGGCCTCGCTGGTGTTTCGGTGCTGTGCTATCGTTGCGGCATCATTTTGTTGCGATCGAAGAGAATCCCTGCATGAAGGTGGCTGTCCGGGCGACAGAGCGCGTTGTTGGCTGCAAGCAAGTGTTGCTTGCCGGCCTTCTCTGTTTGTTGACGGGCGCTGCCTTCGCTCAGCCGGAAACCGACGTAAGCAAGGCCGACCAGCGCGCCAGATCGGTGACTCAAGTGGTGCTCGGGATCCTCAGTTATGCCCGGTGGCCTATTGAGCCTCAACAGTTGCGACTGTGCGTGGTCGGTCCTACCGAGTACACCGACGACCTGGTCAAAGGCACTACCCAGGCCACTGGTCGGCCCGTCACAGTGCGACGACTATTGGCCGACAACCCGGCGATTGCCGGGGAATGCGATGCGGTGTACATCGGCAAGCTGACCAGCGACGAACGCAGTCGGCTATTCGCCTCGCTCACAGGGCGCCCGGTGGTGAGCATCAGCGAAGGCGGCGATCAGTGTACCGTCGGCAGTCTGTTCTGTTTGCGGGTCGGTGATGAACAAGTGTCCTTCGAGGTCAACCTCGACTCGGTCGCCCGCAGCGGTGTGCGCATTCATCCCAGCGTGCTGCAACTGTCGCGCCGCAAGCTGGCGGCACCATGAGCCTATTCAAATCTCGTATACGTCCGACCCTGGGGTCGGTAATCGGCCGTGGACATTTGATCGTCGCTTTGGTGGGTGTGGCCATGGCCAGTGTTTCGTTGACCCTGCTGGGGGTTCTGGCCTTGCGGGTTTATGCTGATCACAACCTGCATCTGATCGCCCGTTCGATCAATTACACCGTGGAAGCCGCAGTGGTGTTCAACGATAAGTTCGCCGCCACCGAAGCGCTGGCATTGATCGCGTCCACCGAAGAAGTGGCCGACGCACAGGTTATGGACGAGCAAGGCGAGTTGCTCGCACGTTGGCAACGACCGGAAACGGGGTTGCTCTCCGATCTTGAAATGCAGGTCGCCCGGGCGATTCTGGAAAAACCCATCAGCATGCCGATCGTCCATCAAGGTCAGGAAATCGGCAGCATTCTACTCACCGGTCACGGCGGCAGCCTGATGCGCTTTTTACTCAGTGGTCTGATGGGGATTGTCTTGTGTACCGCCGTCAGTGCCTGGGTTGCGCTCTATCTGGCGCGTCGACAATTGCGGGAGATCATCGGTCCCTTGCGCAGTCTGGCTACTGTAGCTCACGCCGCCCGCAGCGAGCGAGCCTTCGACCGGCGCGTGCCGTCCGCCGATATTGCCGAACTCGACAACCTGGGTAACGACTTCAATGCCTTGCTCGATGAACTCGAATCCTGGCAGACCCACCTGCAAAGCGAAAACGAAACCCTGGCCCACCAGGCCAGTCATGACAGCCTGACCGGACTGCCGAATCGAGCATTTTTCGAAGGCCGCCTGATGCGTGCCTTGCGCAATGCCAGCAAGTTGGATGAGCGAGTGGCCGTGCTGTTTCTCGACAGCGACCGGTTCAAGGAAATCAATGATAACTTTGGCCATGCTGCCGGCGATGCGGTGCTGGTCGCCGTGGCAACCCGGGTTCGTGCGCAGTTGCGTGAAGAGGACTTGGTCGCGCGTCTGGGCGGCGACGAGTTTGCAATCCTGCTGACACCGCTGCACAAGGCCGAAGACGCCGAACGGATTGCTGACAAAATTATCGCCAGCATGGAAGCGCCGATCCAATTGCCGGGCAGTATCCAGGTGTTGACTTCACTCAGTATCGGCATCGCCGTGTACCCCGATCATGGGGTTACACCAGGTGAGTTGCTCGATGCTGCCGACGCCGCGATGTACCAGGCCAAACGCCTTTCCCGAGGCGCACAGCAAACGGCAGGGGCGGAACTCCCTGTCGCCCATGTTCAAACCAGGAGCTAATTTTTGTGTTCACCTTCAATCAGCGTTCGCTGCGATTTTTCACGATCACCCTGTTCCTGGCCTTGCTGGCATTGACCGGTTGCCAGACGGCACCGCAAAAGGGCCTGACCCCGGCGCAGATCGCAGTGCTCAAGCAGCAAGGTTTCGAAATGACGGATGATGGCTGGGCCTTTGGCCTGTCAGGCAAAGTTTTGTTCGGCAGCGATGTCGAGAGTCTCAACCCCGCCAGTACCGAGATCGTCGAGCGTATTGGCAAGGCGTTATTAAGTGTGGAAATCGAGCGCGTAAGAATCGACGGCCACACCGATGCTTCGGGCACAGAGTCCTATAACGAACAGCTTTCCCTGCGTCGCGCGAAAAGCGTCGGCAAGGTGTTGGCCGCTGCCGGTATAAAAGAAGAAAACATCCAACTGCGTGGCTTGGGCAGCAGTAAGCCCGTCGCTTCCAATGACACCGCGATTGGACGCACCGAGAACCGTCGTGTATCGATCGTGGTGAGCGCGGATTAATCGGCGAACAACATCTCCCGACTTTCCCCCATCAATAGCGCTTGATTCTGCTCGGTAACGCCACGGATGTAATCCCACAACAACGTGATCCGCTTGAGCTTGCGCAGGTCTTCCCGGCAGTACATCCAGAACTGCCGGGTAATGGTGATCTCTTGCGGCAACACCGGCAGCAGTCGTGGGTCCTGAGCTGCCAGGAAGCACGGCAGAATCGCCAGTGACCGTCCCTGCTGAGCGGCCACGAACTGCGCGATCACACTGGTGCTGCGCAGATTGGCACTGGCACCGGGCAACACATTTGCCAGGTACAGCAGCTCCGAGCTGAATGCCAGATCGTCCACATAACTGATGAATTGATGTTTACCCAAGTCTGCCGGGCGGCGGATCGGTGGGTGCTTGTCCAGATAATCCTGGGTCGCATACAACTGCAATCGGTAGTCGCAGAGTTTGCAGCACACATACGGGCCGTGCTCCGGCCGCTCCAGCGCGATGACGATGTCTGCCTCGCGCTTGGACAGGCTGATGAAGTGCGGCAGAGGCAGGATGTCCACCGAGATCGCCGGGTAGGCGTCGACGAAATGGCTCAGCTGCGGGGTGATGAAAAAGCTGCCGAACCCTTCGGTGCAGCCCATGCGCACATGCCCGGACAAGGCCACGCCGGAGCCTGAAACCTGCTCGCAGGCCATGTGCAGAGTGCTTTCGATCGACTCGGCGTAACCCAGCAGACGCTGGCCTTCAGCAGTCAGGACGAAACCGCTGGTCCGGGATTTTTCGAACAGCAACGTGCCCAACGAGGCTTCCAGCGAACTGATGCGTCGCGACACGGTGGTGTAGTCCACCGCCAGGCGCTTGGCCGCGGTGCTGGCCTTGCGAGTGCGGGCAACCTCGAGGAAAAACTTGAGGTCATCCCAGTTCAACGAGCCTAAGGACGTGATGTTTTTTTGCATGATGGACCGGCTTTTATGTGCGTTCTTATTAGAAGTTTGCACATCTATACTCCAAAAACAGTCCGATAACCAATTCGCGGCACACGCCTCATCTCAAGGCGACTTTCTCGCCTTGGCTCCAAAGATAGCTCTCTTAATAAGAACAACGTCCCGGAGACCAACATGAACGCATCGCTAGAAACCACCGTGCAAAAGGTCAAGTTGTTGATCGATGGCGAGTGGGTCGAATCCCAGACCACCGAATGGCACGACATCGTCAATCCGGCGACCCAGCAAGTGCTGGCCAAAGTCCCCTTCGCGACCGCCGCTGAAGTCGATGCCGCCATCAGCGCGGCCCACCGCGCCTTCCAGACCTGGAAGCTGACGCCGATCGGCGCACGGATGCGCATCATGCTCAAGCTTCAGGCGCTGATTCGCGAGCACTCCAAGCGTATTGCCGTGGTGCTCAGCAATGAGCAGGGTAAAACCATCGCCGACGCTGAGGGCGATATCTTCCGTGGCCTGGAAGTGGTCGAACACGCCTGTTCCATTGGCAGCCTGCAAATGGGCGAGTTCGCCGAGAACGTCGCTGGCGGTGTCGATACCTACACCCTGCGTCAGCCGATCGGCGTCTGCGCCGGCATTACCCCGTTCAACTTCCCGGCGATGATTCCCCTGTGGATGTTCCCGATGGCCATCGCCTGCGGCAACACCTTCGTGCTCAAGCCTTCCGAGCAGGATCCGATGTCGACCATGCTGTTGGTGGAACTGGCGATTGAAGCCGGTATTCCGCCGGGTGTGCTCAACGTCGTTCATGGTGGCAAGGATGTGGTGGATGCGCTTTGCACCCACAAGGACATCAAGGCTGTTTCGTTCGTCGGTTCGACCGCGGTCGGTACGCATGTCTACGATCTGGCCGGCAAACACGGCAAGCGCGTGCAATCGATGATGGGCGCCAAGAACCACGCCGTTGTGCTGCCCGATGCGAATCGCGAGCAAGCCCTCAATGCTCTGGTCGGCGCCGGTTTCGGTGCGGCCGGGCAACGCTGCATGGCCACCTCGGTGGTGGTGCTGGTGGGCGCGGCCAAACAATGGCTGCCAGACCTGAAAGCGCTGGCGCAGAAACTCAAGGTCAATGCCGGCAGCGAGCCGGGCACTGATGTTGGCCCGGTGATTTCCAAGCGGGCCAAGGCGCGGATTCTCGAGTTGATCGAAAGCGGCATCAAGGAAGGCGCCAAGTTGGAACTGGACGGTCGCGACATCACTGTTCCAGGCTACGAGCAGGGCAACTTTGTCGGCCCGACCCTGTTCTCCGGCGTAACCCCTGAGATGCAGATTTATACACAGGAAATCTTCGGCCCTGTGCTGGTGGTGCTGGAAGTCAATACGCTCGATGAGGCCATCGCCCTGGTCAACGCCAACCCATTCGGCAACGGCACGGGTTTGTTCACCCAGAGTGGTGCGGCGGCGCGTAAATTCCAGTCGGAAATCGACGTTGGCCAGGTCGGCATCAACATCCCGATTCCGGTGCCGGTGCCGTTCTTCAGCTTCACCGGTTCCCGTGGTTCGAAGCTCGGTGACCTCGGTCCGTATGGCAAGCAAGTGGTGCAGTTCTACACTCAAACCAAGACCGTCACTGCGCGCTGGTTCGACGATGACAGCGTCAATGACGGTGTGAACACCACCATCCACTTGCGTTAAGGAGCCGGACATGAAAATCGCTTTTATCGGTCTCGGCAACATGGGCGCGCCGATGGCGCGCAACCTGATCAAGGCCGGCCATTCGCTGCGGCTGGTCGACCTGAACAAAACTGTGCTGGCAGAGCTCGAGCAATTGGGCGGCAGCATCAGCGCTTCGGCACGTGAAGCGGCTCAAGATGCAGAATTGGTCATCACCATGCTGCCAGCCGCTGTGCATGTGCGCAGCGTCTGGCTGGGCGAAGACGGCGTGCTGGCGGGGATCGCCAAAGGCGTGCCCGCAGTGGATTGCAGCACCATCGATCCGCAGACGGCGCGCGATGTTGCCGCAGCGGCTGCCAAACAAGGCGTGGCCATGGCCGATGCCCCGGTTTCTGGCGGTACCGGCGGTGCCGCGGCCGGGACGCTGACTTTCATGGTTGGCGCCACGCCTGAGCTGTTCGCGACCCTGCAACCGGTGCTGGCGCAAATGGGCCGTAACATCGTCCATTGTGGCGAAGTCGGCACCGGGCAAATCGCCAAAATCTGCAATAACCTGCTGCTGGCGATTTCCATGATCGGCGTCAGCGAGGCCATGGCCTTGGGTGATGCTCTGGGAATCGACACGACGGTGCTGGCGGGAATCATCAACAGTTCCACCGGGCGTTGCTGGAGTTCGGAGATGTACAACCCGTGGCCGGGTATCGTCGAAACGGCGCCGGCCTCGCGTGGCTATACCGGCGGTTTCGGTGCCGAACTGATGCTCAAGGATCTGGGGCTGGCCACTGAGGCGGCACGTCAGGCGCACCAACCGGTGGTGCTCGGCGCGGTGGCGCAGCAGTTGTATCAGGCGATGAGTCAGCGTGGGGAAGGGGGTAAGGACTTCTCGGCGATCATCAACAGCTATCGCAAACCCCAATAACGGGTTTTTGTGGCGAGGGAGTATGCTCCCTCGCCACAGGGTTTGTGCATGCCGATTTTTTTGCCGAGAGACCACGTCGGGTGGTCTCTCGGTTTTTTGCATCAGGCAAACACGAAATACTTGCGCACGGTCTCAACCACTTCCCACGTGCCTTTCATACCCGGCTCGATGACGAAAATATCACCGGCGCGAAGATGGATCGGCGCCATGCCTTCCGGGGTGATGATGCAGTAGCCTTCCTGGAAATGGCAGTATTCCCACTTCACGTATTCCACGTACCACTTGCCCGGCGTGCAGATCCAGGTGCCCATGATCTTGCTGCCATCTTCGCTGGTGTACGCGTTGAGGTTGACGGTGTGCGGGTCGCCTTCGAGTTTTTCCCATTTGCAGGCGTCGAGTACGGGCAGCGGGTGAGTGTCGCGAAGGACGGTAATCGGTGCGGTCATGATGACTCCGGGCAGTGGGTTCAAGAACTGAAGTCGCACCCTATAGCGCCCATACACCGTTCAGTTGTCTGTATTCGACATTGAGCTGTCCAGAAACGCGCAGACCTCAAAGACTTTCCAGCGGGCAATCGGCTTTGGCCTGTGTGAGGCTGGCTTCGAACTCGACCAATTGATCGTGTTGATGCCTGAGTGCGGCAATCCTCTCGCTGATTTCGCACTTCTTGGCGTCGATGGCTTGCTGCGCCAATGACCAAGGCATCGCCAGGCCTTGATGTCCAGTAAAAATCGCCTGCAACTCCTTGAGTTTGAAGCCCAATTGCTGGGCGCATTTGATGAAGCTCAGCAGGTCGACGCTGTGTTGGTCATAGACGCGGTAGTTGCCCCTGCGCCGGGCGGGAGGCAACAGACCGATGGCCTCATAGTGACGGATACTCTTGATCGTCGTGCCCGAGCGATGCGCGGCTTGGCCGATGTACATGAAAAGTCCTTTTTTGCCGAGGTAAGCCAGCCCCATTATCGGCGGACTCATCGGCTGGCGATAGCCTGGGCTTGCAGCAGCCAGGTTTCGCGCTGACCGGCGCTGGACCCCAGGACCGGCCCGAAGGTGAGCGTGCGCTGAGGTAGGATGCCGCAAAATGCCAGGGTGGTTTTGCGCATCTGATGCAGCCCGGGCATGCGGTAGATCCAGCGGTAATACCAGGGGGGCGTGTCCATGGTCACGAGCAGATGCGCGCTGCGGCCATGCAGCAATTTGTCGGGAAAGGCCTTGCCTTCGCGATACTTGAAGGCGAAGCCCGGAAGCAACACCCGATCAAGAAAACCCTTGAGCAAGGCCGGTACGCCACCCCACCAGATCGGGTAGACCAGGGTCAGGTGTTCGGCCCACAGAATGTCCGCCTGAGCGCGGCGCAAGTCGGCTTCCAGCGGCTGCACCTGTTGATAACCTTCGTGTAGCACCGGGTCGAAGTCCATTTTTCCTAGAAACAACTGGCGCACCTCATGCCCGGCACGCAACGCCGATTGTGCGTAGCGTTCGGCAAGTGCGCCGCAGAAACTGTTGCTCGAGGGATGACCTAGAATCACCAGAATTCGTTTGCTCATCGTAACGGTCCCTGAAGATGAAACCTCAAGGGTAAAGTCTGCCCCTCAGGGGAGAGTCAAGACGTTCAGCAAGGCTTGGGCATAACCGGGCAGCACGGCGAAGTCCCGGGCGCACAGCAACAGTTTGCGTCGCGCCCACGGCTCTTTCAGTGTGACGCTTTTGAACGGCGTTTCTGCCGACCAGCGTTCGACCGCCGCCAAGGGCACAATCGCCAGCCCGGCACCTCGGGCGACCATGCGCATCACGCCATTGAAGCCATCGGCGCGAATGCGGATCTGCATCCGTAAGCCGCTATGCAGGGCTTGTTCTTCCAGGTAAACGGCCAAGGCGCTGTTGGCGTTCAGGCCAACATAATCGTGGTGCAAGGTGGCGCTGAAACTTAACGCTCCGGTGTCGGCCAAGGGGTGATCACACGGCAAGATCAGCACCAGTGGGTCGTCACGGAAATAGCGGGTCTGGAGGCCCTCGGTATCCACGGCGTCGGACACGATGCCAAGGTCCGCCGCACTTTGGCGCAAGGCATGAGTAATGCGCGCGCTGGGCAGTTCTTGCAGGTCGATGTCGAGGTTCGGATGGTCGCGCAGAAAGTCTGCCAGCAGCTCCGGCAGGTACTCGGTGATCGCTGTGGTATTGCACAACAACCGCACCTGACCTTTGACCCCTTTGGCGTATTCGGCCAGGTCCTGCTGCATGCGCTCGGTCTGTTGCAAAAGGACTCGGGCGTGCTGCGCCAGGGCTTTGCCGGCGGGCGTCGGCGTTATGCCGCGACGGCCGCGTTCCAGAAAATCAGTGCCGAGTGAAAATTCCATCGCGCGGATTCGTGCGCTCGCCGCTGCCAGAGACAGATGACTGCGAGCGGCGCCGGCGGTGATGTTGCCGGTGTCGAGGATGTTCAGGTAGAGGCGCAGGTCGGTCAGGTCGAAGTTCATACAGTATCCGGANCCAGAGACAGATGACTGCGAGCGGCGCCGGCGGTGATGTTGCCGGTGTCGAGGATGTTCAGGTAGAGGCGCAGGTCGGTCAGGTCGAAGTTCATACAGTATCCGGAAGATCGTTCCCACGCTCTGCGTGGGAATGCAGCCCGTGACGCTCCGCGTCACATGCAGAAGCGGACGCAGAGCGTCCATTGAGCCATTCCCACGCAGAGCATGGGAACGATCAATGCCTCTTGTAGAGCAAGAGGCAGCCTCAGTATATGGCAGATTTTCAAGGCAACCTTCAGGGCTCACCATAGCCCCATGAATACACTCGCCGCGTTCTACCAACATCTGGGCTTTGCCCTGTCCTTATTGGTCATCGCCACCTTCCTGCTAGCCGGAATGATCAAAGGCGTGATCGGTCTCGGACTGCCAACCATCGCCATGGGCTTGCTAGGTCTGGCTATGGCTCCGTCGCAGGCTGCGGCGTTATTGATCATTCCCGCTACCCTGACCAACGTCTGGCAACTGGCATTCGGCGGACATTTGCGCGGGCTGCTGAACCGCTTGTGGCCGATGCTGCTGGCGATTTTCATCGGCACGGGCGCCGGTACTTTGTGGATCGGCATGGCCGGTGGGCATTGGGTCGTGCGTGGGCTGGGGGCGGCGTTGTTGATTTACGCCTTGAGCGGGTTGTTCCTGCCGACCTTGCACATCGGCAGTCATACCGAGCGTTGGTTCGGTCCGCTGTGCGGTGTGCTGACGGGCATCATCACCTCGGCCACCGGCGTCTTCGTGATTCCGGCGGTGCCTTATCTGCAAGCGCTGGGCTTGAGCAAGGATGAACTGGTGCAGGCGCTGGGCCTATCGTTCACCGTCTCGACCCTAGCATTGGCCGCCGGCCTGTTATGGCGCGGCGCCCTAGGCGGTGGCGAGTTGAGCGCGTCACTGCTGGCGCTGATTCCGGCAGTGCTCGGCATGCTGCTGGGGCAATGGCTGCGCCAGCGGATCAGCGCCGTGTTGTTCAAGCGCGTGTTCTTCATCGGCCTCGGCGTGCTCGGCGGCCACTTGCTGATCAGCGGGTAGCGGACGAAGTGCTGAGCATCTCGATTGGGCGGATATCAAAATCCCGCTCCAGATACTCCATGCGCATGTCGAGGAACTGCTTCATGTGCGGCAGGTTCGAGTGCACGTCCAGATGCGCCTGGGATTGCCAGATCTCGTAGAAGATAAACAGCGTCGGATCCTGTTTGTCTCGCAGCATGTGGTACTCGATGCAGCCGGGTTCGGCGCGACTCGGTTCGACATAGGCACGGAAGAACGCTTCGAAGGCCTCGGCTTTTTCCGGGCGGGTCTTGGCGTGCAGGATGAAGCCTTGCAGTTCGCTCATCAGGTTGTCCTTGAAAGTCAGAATCGGCGCAAGTTTATGGCAACAATCCACTGTCGATTCGTGCGTATTGGTCAAATGAATTTTGCTGGTTGAGCGCTTATTCCGCGCGAGTCGACTCGCTACTCTGCCGCCATCGAATTTCAACCTTGCGAGACTTCTCATGAAAAAAGTCCTATTGCTCAATGGCGGCAAAAAATTTGCCCACTCCGATGGTCGCTACAACACGACGCTGCACGAAGCCGCGTTGAGCGTGCTGGATCGCGGCGGTGTGGATGTGAAAGCCACGTTCATCGACGAGGGGTACGACGTCGCGGAGGAAGTCGCCAAATTCCTCTGGGCCGATGTGATCATTTATCAGATGCCCGGCTGGTGGATGGGCGCGCCCTGGACCGTCAAGAAGTACGTCGATGAAGTCTTCACCGAAGGCCATGGCAGCCTCTACGCCAGCGATGGCCGCACGCGCTCCGATGCGTCGCAGAAGTACGGCAGCGGCGGTTTGCTGCACGGTAAGAAATACATGCTGTCGCTGACCTGGAACGCGCCGCAGCAAGCCTTCGACGACCCGACCGACTTCTTCGAAGCCAAAGGCGTGGATGCGGTGTACTTCCCGTTCCACAAGGCCAACACCTTCCTCGGCATGACCGGTTTGCCGACCTTCCTGTGCGTCGATGTGATGAAACGCCCGAACGTCGAAGCCGATGTGGCGCGTTATGAGCAGCACTTGAGCGAGGTGTTTGGCTTACCGGCCTGAGTTTTCCGGCTAGTATCCGTCGCAACGGCGGGAAAGATCGCAGCCACGCCGATTAGCGAACGAGGACACACGTGAAAGCCAGATCCGATGAGTTGCAGATTTTCGTCTGCGTGATTGAATGCGGGTCGATTTCAGCTGCGGCCGAACAGGTCGGGCAAACGCCGTCGGCGGTCAGCCGCACGTTGTCGCGACTGGAGGCCAAGCTCGACACCACGCTGATCAACCGCACCACGCGGCGCATGGACCTGACCGAAGAGGGCAAATACTTCTTCGAGCACGCCAAGCTGATTCTCGATCAGATGGACGAACTTGAAGAGCGCCTGTCCTCACGCCAGCAAACCCCCTCCGGGCGTTTGCGAATCAACGCCGCCTCGCCATTCATGCTGCACGCCATCGTGCCGTACATCGATGAGTTCCGCCGTCTCTACCCGGACATCCAGCTCGAACTCAACAGCAACGACCTGATCATCGACCTGCTCGAACAAAGCACCGACATCGCCATCCGCATTGGCACACTGGCCGACTCGACCCTGCACGCCCGCTCCCTGGGTTGCAGCCCGCTGCACATCGTCGCCAGCCCGGCGTATCTGGAGCAACACGGCATACCGGCCGCCGTTGCCGATCTGGCCGAACATACGCTGCTGGGTTTCACCCAGAACGAAGGCCTCAACCAATGGCCGTTGCGCTATGTCCACGGTGATCGCTGGCCGATCCAGGCGTCGATCAGTGCGTCCAGTGGCGAGACGATCAGGCATTTGGCGCTGGCAGGGCAGGGCATCGCCTGTTTGTCGCACTTCATGACCATCGACGACATCCGCGTCGGTCGCTTGCAGGTGCTGCTGGCGGAGTTCAACAGCGGATATCGCCAACCGATCAACGCGGTGTACTACCGCAACTCGCAACTTGCCCTACGGATTCAGTGCTTCCTGGACTTCATCCAGGGTAAATTGGCGGCTTATGCGATTGCCGATTTCAAGGGATGATGCGTAGACCGCATCATCGTTCTTCGCGAGCAAACCCGCTCCCACAGTGGACTTGCGTCGATTCACGATGATGAGAACGACACAGGACCAATGTGGGAACGGGCTTGCTCGCGAAAGCGTTTTTGGCAACCCATTAACTGGCCGGCTCACCTTCAATTCCGTAACATCCGCCTCTCTTCTCCCGCCTGTATTTTTAGGTAAACCATGAAATCCAAACGTCTGCGCGCCGATGTCCTGGCCGGGCTCACGACCTCTTTCGCCCTGCTGCCCGAATGCATCGCCTTCGCGCTGGTGGCCCACCTCAATCCATTGATGGGGCTTTACGGCGCTTTCGTCATCTGCACCCTGACTGCGCTGTTTGGTGGGCGGCCGGGGATGGTCTCTGGTGCTGCCGGATCGATGGCCGTGGTGATTGTCGCGCTGGTGGTGCAGCACGGCGTGCAGTACTTGCTGGCAACTGTGCTGCTGGGCGGGTTGATCATGCTGGCGTTCGGTCTGTTGAGGCTGGGCAAACTGGTACGCATGGTGCCGCATCCGGTGATGCTCGGCTTCGTCAATGGCCTGGCGATCGTCATCGCCTTGGCCCAGTTGGAGCACTTCAAAAGCGGTGAAACCTGGCTCAGTGGCGATCCGCTGTACATGATGATCGGGCTGGTGGCGCTGACGATGGCCATCGTCTACCTGATGCCGCGCCTGACACGTGCCGTGCCGCCGGCGCTGGTGGCGATTCTGGGCGTTGGGCTGGCGGTTTACCTGCTCGGCTTGCCGACACGAACCCTGGGCGACATGGCGCATATTGCCGGTGGTTTGCCGAGCTTCGCGCTGCCAGACATCCCCTGGAGTCTGGAAACCCTGCGCATCATCGTCCCCTACGCGATATTGATGGCGATGGTCGGCTTGCTGGAAACCCTGTTGACCCTGAACCTCACCGACGAGATCACAGAGAGTCGTGGCTATCCGGACCGCGAGTGCGTGGCGCTCGGAGCCGCCAACATAGTTTCTGGCGTGTTCGGTGGCATGGGCGGTTGCGCCATGATCGGGCAAACCATGATCAACCTCAGCTCTGGCGGTCGCGGTCGGCTGTCCGGTGCCGTGGCCGGGGGGATGATTCTGCTGTTCATTCTGTTTCTTTCGCCGCTGATCGAGCGTATCCCGCTGGCGGCCCTGGTGGGGGTGATGTTCGTGGTGTCGCAGCAGACCTTTGCCTGGGCTTCGCTGCGGGTGTTGAACAAGGTGCCGCTCAACGATGTCTTGGTGATCCTTGCTGTTACGGTGATTACGGTGTTCACCGATCTAGCCGTCGCCGTGATGTGCGGGATCATCATTGCGGCGCTCAACTTTGCCTGGCAACAGGCCCGCGAGCTGTATGCCGACAGCTATCAGGAAAGCGACGGCAGCAAACTCTACCGCCTGCACGGCACACTGTTTTTCGCCTCTACCACGCCATTCCTCAATCAGTTCGACCCTGCCAATGACCCGGCCCAGGTGACCCTTGATTGTCGCCACCTGAGCTTCGTCGACTACTCGGCCATTGCTGCCCTGAAGACATTGCGCGAGCGCTACGCCAAGGCTGGCAAGCAGCTACGCGTGCTGCATTTGTCCGAACGCTGCAAGAAACTGCTCAAACGCGCCAGCGAGCATCACGACTGAAATCAATGGGTGATCGTTCCCACGCTCTGCGTGGGAATGCCTCACCGGACGCTCTGCGTAGCGGCGTCGGCAGCCGCTTTCTCGACCCGGCGGGCACGCCTGAGCAGTCGGCGTTCTACGAGCAGATCGTCGGCGATATCGAGTCGACCTTGCGTCAGCATCTGTCGGCGTTCGATGAGTCGCGTTTCGCCGATGCGGTGAAACTGCTGGGCAAGGCGCGGATGATTCACGCCTTCGGCATGGGCGGCTGCTCAACCTTGTGCAGCGATGAACTGCAAGTGCGACTGGTGCGCCTTGGCTACCCGATTGCGGTGTGTCACGACCCGGTGATGATGCGCGTCACCGCCGCCAGCCTGGGTGCGGCAAATACCACCCTGAACGTGGCCGCATTGGTGGGCCATACCGCGCTGCGCAGCAATCACTTGGACGACCTGTTTCGCACGGCCACCGCCGATGAAATCAGCGCAATGCGCGAGCAACTGCGCGAAAGCCTTGAGGCCGGTGCCTTGGGGTTATCCACAGGCCTGGCGTATGCCAACGCCTTCTCGGCTTCTACCGAAGAGGTGATGCAACTGACTGAAGAGCTGACTGCATTCGGGGCGGTCTACACTACCCATTTGCGCAGTGAATTCGAACCGGTGCTGGAGGCCATGGACGAAGCCGACGTACGAAGAATCCTCGCGCATCCGCTGTCGATGGTTGGCTCCGACGGTTTGCCGGAAGACCCGTTTCCTCATCCACGGCTGTGGGGCGCGTTCCCACGGGTGCTCGGACATTTCAGTCGCGACGTCAGGCTGTTTGCGCTGCACACCGCCGTACACAAAATGACCGGACTGTCGGCGGCGCGGTTTGGCTTGAAGCAACGTGGCGAAATTCGCGAAGGGTATTGGGCGGATCTGGTGTTGTTCGATCCTGCGACGATTCGCGATGTGGCGGACTTCAACGATCCGCAACGGGCGGCAGAAGGGATTGATGGGGTTTGGGTAAATGGTGTCTTGAGTTACAGCGAAGGTCAGGCGAACGGGAGGAGAGAGGGGCGGTTTCTGGCTCGGGAAGGGGACTTGCGTAAAGGGTTTCATTGATTCGGTGATGCCGAAAGAACACAGCCCCTGTAGGCGCTGCCGAAGGCTGCGATCTTTTGATCTGCGTTTAATGGTGGCACATCGCGATTAAAGAAAGCCGTTACCAAGCCGAAGCGCTGACATCCAGCCCAGCTACACTGGGCTCATTCAGTCAGGGAGTTACCCCATGAGCTTCGGCAAAACCACCCCGATCCTGCGGATTTTCGATGAAACCAAGGCGTTGGAGTTCTACGTTGAGTTCCTGGGGTTCAAGATCGACTGGCAGCACCGCTTCGAAGTGAACTTCCCGTTGTACCTGCAAGTGTCGCGTGGTGAATGCGTACTGCATCTGTCCGAACACTACGGCGACGCGACACCGGGCTCAGCCCTGCGCATCGAGACCGATGAGCTGGAAGTGTTCCAGCAGCAATTACTGGCCAAGGAATATTCTTTCGCTCGCCCACAGATTCAGGCCATGCCCTGGGGGAGCCAGGACATGACTGTGACTGATCCGTTCGGGAATCGGTTGGTGTTTACCAATGCGATCAGCGTCTGAGCGAATCGGTGATTTCACTTTTTAGCTGGTCCGTGATCGGTTGTATTCGGAATGTCTGAAGAGTAACTCCCTGCCTCTCTGGACGGTGGCTCTTGTGACATCGATGTCGTGCTGAATATCTGAACGCTTTATCGCGTGTGAGCCCGAGGTCACTATCTTGTTGGTTGCGATATCAAAGGAAAGCTTCAACGTACCCAATGGGTCGTTGGAGTAAAACTCGTCTATTCCCAGGATATCGAAGGCTTTGTTTATCTCTTGGGAATCGTGCTTCAGGTATTCATCCAGCAAGTAGAGCGCGTTGTTCAGCTTTTCAATTTTTCTGGGTTGCAAACCTCTGAGCGCAGTATCTACTTGAACAGAAGCTTCGAAATTCGCAACCCAGGCACCTGGCAATGCCGCCACTTTTCCCAACAGATATCGCGTTGCTATCAATGAGGGTTTCTTCTGCCCTTGCGCAACCCTGACGTCATGCTCTCTGACGGCGTCCTGTGATTTTGCATGGATATTGTAAAAAGCCGTTCTTCCGGCTTTTTCTATTTTTTCGGGATCCAGCCGAGAGGCTTGGGGAAGCAATGAAAGAGGCAGGTGGCGAGTCGAATCCAATTTCTCCGCCGCAGTATCCAGCCCCAGCGAGGTGGCGGATGAGGCCGCGATCGCCGCTGCCGGGCCCAAGGCCAACGCACCAACGCCAGCAGCCGTTGCGATGGCACTGCGGGACAAGTTGTAACCCAGGCTTTGCGCGTATCTTTTATAGATCTCGTTATCGCTGAAACTGTTGTAGAGCTGGTAGTTGACGGTGCTGACCCGGCTTTGTACTTCCGAGAGTATTTTGGGGAAGGTGGCAATCTCTTCCTTTATGTTTTCCTGTTCTCTTGTCGTGCCGAGTTTATCGACGTAACGAACAGGGTTATTACCGACCATACAATAAAGATTCATTCCGTCTGCGATCCCTATCGGATCCGGACTGATCCACCGCTGTAACCACGGTGCGTAATACCTGTAGCCATAGTAATAGAGGCCACTGGCATCGCGTTCCTTGCCGGAATATCGAATGGTTTTGTAATCCGCTTCCACCTGCGAGCGGGAAGCTATCCATGCAGTTCCACCATAAGGCAAATAGCTTTCCTGGCTGATCAGCCAAGCTTGGTCGTCGAGTTCCAGTGAGCTGGAGCCCAGATCGTCGTCAAGGCTATAGCGCAGCTGGTTTGCCGCGATACCGGACGGCCGACCTTGGGTCCAGTGCAGATAACGTACGCTACAGCGGCCGGCTTGCAGGGTGATGACTTCCAGTCGCTCGTTAGTGCGGGTGCGGATTTCGAGTCCCGGCAGATAACGGACTTCTCGGGTGTGAGTCACCGATGCTGCATAAGTCGTTTGGATCTTGCGTACACGTTGACCGCTGCTGTCGTAGCAATAGCGCTCAATATCATCGCGTCCTTCTTCACGCCGGATCAGCATTACGCTGGCGAGTTGATTGCGGGCATTCCATTCCAGCGCTTGGCCTGGGTATAGCGCCTGCTGATTACCGTTGGCATCGAAGTGCGCAGTTGCATTGGGTGCTGTGTCCCCCTTGTTCCAGGACAGGAGCCGATTGCTTGAAGTGGCAACGTTCAAGGTCCGGGTATAGTTGTTGCGGTCGCGAACATGGCGCAGTTCGGTCAGATTGCCGCCGGTGTCGTATTGGTAGTGCTCGATGAAGTTGAACAATAGCTGGGCGTCAATCGGTGTTCTACTGGAGGCGGGAAGGTGAGGTTGGCTGTTCGGTCCCGCCGCTTCACGACCCGTTGCGCTGATGAGTTGGTAGAGGCTGTCGTAGGTAAACGTGCTGACCGCTTCGACCCGTTGGTTACTGCCGAATTGCACCGGTTGGGCCTTGTCCGCGATGCGCATCACATTGCCCACCGGGTCATAGGTGTAGTGCAAATCCTGCAGGGTGCTGCCAGACACGGACGCGCTGAGTGAGGTCAAGCGACCGCTGGCCGGATCGAACATGGCGCGGCTGATAACACCGTTTCCGGCGGTCTGGGATTCGATCTGGCCAAACGCGTTGTAGTGGAGGTCCTTCAAAATGACCTGTTCTGTAGTCGCACCGTTGATTAGAAGTTTAATGGCCTTGAGTTGGCCGGCGACATCAAACGAGAATCGCTGTTGGTGCTGACCGGCATCGATCTGTTGGATCGTTTCTCCCTGTGCGTCGTAGCGCCAGATCGTTTTATGGCCATCCCCCTCTTCAAGCAGCAAGTCGCGTTCTTTTTCATCTGTTGGCCAATGTGGCTGTCGGGGATCGAAGAGGAAGCGCCGTGTCTGGCCAAGGGGTTTGGCACAGAGGGCGTATTCATTGATGAACAAAGTACCGACACCGTCATCGTGTCGAGTCAGCGCGCCACATCGGTTATGTCTGGCGGATTCAGATGAGCTATCGCCATAGCTGAAGCGTTCGACCACGCGCAGAACCTGACCTGCCGCCTGCTCCTGGATTTCGGTCGGCCTTAGCTGATTATCGTAAGTCGTTTGCCAATGGTTGCCCCGCTGATCCCAGCTACGCAGTGTCTGTCCGGCGTCGCCAGGCAGACTCAAACGCCACCCGGCGTCGACACTGTCCACCAACAGCACCTTGCCGGACAGGCTGTAGACGGTCGTCAGATTGGCGTTAGGTGTTTTGGCAAACAGACGTGGGTCCCGCTGTTCAACCTGGCGTCCGGCAATGTCATGGTGCTGACGGCTGATCCGCGTTTGAGGGCTGTCGTCGGCGCTGCTGCGACAGTAAGCGATTTGCCGCACGAGCAGGCCGCGGCTGTCGATGGCGCTGATCGTGGGTGTTTTGCGGTGAAGGCGTGCGTTCATACCTCACCTCCACTGGTCGTGGATGGTTCTGGCATGACCTCTTCCAGCGTATCGTTCTCGTCCTCGTTCAGGGTGTACCAGGGGTGGCGGGTATGCCGCCGCATATAGGAAAGACCATCTTGTTTTGCCATACGTGTACGCGTAGGGCGTCCCAACGCATCGTAAAACTGCAGATCGCAATGGCCGAACTGTCGCAACGACACATCGTTAATGTAGTCATGCCGATCGGCGAAATAAGGACGGTAGGTCCGGATCGCCAACCCCTTGTTGTTGTATTCCACCCGCTCGCTGATACGCCAGCGCTTTGCTACGGTCAGCTCCTTCGGTTTTCCGTCCTCGAGGGTCAGCTCTCCCTTGGCGTTGACGACGTAAGCCGTACCCGATTCGACTTGTTTTTTACTTTGCAGCGTTCGTCCGAAACCATCGCAGCAGGTGATGGTGATGCGGATCTGTTTCTGGTTGTCATCGGGGTAGCGATCTGCAATCAAGGTAACGATGTGTACCGGTTCACGGGATGCGGTGTCGATTTCGGCCTTCAACTTCACCTCATCGGCAGAGAGTGCACCAAGGGCTTGCAGCCGTTTTCGGGCTTTGGCGCAAATAAAACCATCGGGCAATAAGTCTCTTTTGCCTACGCAACGTGTCAGCCAGTCAGGGTCCTTCAACGCTGCGTCCGAGATGCGTCCCATCCAGCTGAACAGTGTGTAAAAGGTTGCTGTAGCGGCATCCTGCAGCGCTTTCTGCCCGTCTTTAGTTGCATCGTATGGGGTGGCGAGTTCCGGGCGCTTGTAATCATTGATAGGTTTGAAACCTGTGGGCTTGTCGCCCTCACCGCCATAAAAACTGCTGGCCAATATCTGGCCAAAACTGTCATGGAGACCTTCCTCGATGTTCCCGTTCGGGTCGGTGATGCGTAGGGGGACAAGCGAGCGATAATCGTAGGTGGCGTTGGTGATACAACCATCGGGAAGTTTGAGTTGGGTAATGAAACAGCGGTACTTGTCGTAGGAGATCTCGGTCACGCCATGGCTTTTGCTCGGCTGCTGAGTCTGTGTTTTGTAAAAACCTTTCAGTGTGGCGTAGGTCGCGAAGCCACTTTTGACTGACCAGAGTTTTCTGGGAACCGTGGTCACGGGAAGGAAATCGGTCATACGGTGGTAGCCACTTTGCTCGAGCAGTTTTCCTTTGGGGCGAGACGCTTGCAACAATACGTCGAAGGCTCTCAACGCTGTCTCGTCCAGTTCGGCTGTTTCCAGGTGATCGGCCAGCGCTTCGAAGTGAGCGTCACCGTCCTTCAGCGTTTGCGCGGTCAAGGTGTTCTTGTAGCGTTGCACGGACAGGCCCGTCAGGATGCTTTGGATTGTCCAGGCTGTTTCCTTGACGAGCTCGATGAGCTTTTCGTAAGTCATGTCCTTTGTGGACAACCCTCCAGCCTCGGGTGTCTTGGGACGTTTCAACGCATTGGCACGCTGGCGATAAGGCAGACCCAATCGCCATCCTTGAGGTTTTTGCAAATGAATGAACTCGGTGCGGGTTTCGTTCAGGTAGTAGAACTGTTGCGCCGGATCATGAGCATCGCGCCACCATTGTTGCTGGTCGGCATCGCTGAATGGCGGGGTATCGCTGTCGGTTTTGCGTCGCGGGTAATGCACCTTCACGTTGTGGGTCAGAGCGCCGTACAGGTCGTGCTGCAGATTGAAGGTGTGCTGGCATTGCGGATCATCGGTAATGCCTTCGTACTGATAATTGATGGTCTCCAGCAGCAGCGGCAACATTCGGGCATAGCCTCGATGGCCCTCAGGCGTCTGTAGCAAACGTACCCGGTAGCGGTTTTCCTGAACTGAATAAAGTGTCCTGGTTTTCAGGCGCTTATCGATTCCGAGGATCTCGCTGCGCAATAAATGGCCACTCAGGGCGCGAGCCACTTCCAGGGTTGTTGCCGTATCTGGGGATGTGATGCATGTGTCGTTCTCGAGCTCGGGCTGGTATTGGCAAAGCATTGCCTTGCCCAGCGCCAGGGCTTCTTTATCAGCGTTGTGATAACCGGTGCGGGGCAGGTCAATCGCTCGCCCGGTGTGGAACCAGCTCTTCGTCAGGCATGGCGTGGTGAAACTTTGCGAGTCGGCATCACCTGGGTTGGTTTCGCTGTCGGTTTGCAGCAATAGACCGAAGCCGCGAAATTCCCGCTCGATGCCGTCGTAGTAGCCTTGGCGGTAGGAAAAGCTCTGGGTCAGTCGATTGCCGGTAATCTCGTCGAGCTGGGTCTGTTTCGATACCAAGTGCAGCGCTATTGGCAAATGGCAGGTGCGGGGCTTGTCGGTTTTGATTTTCTCCGCTTTTTCATCCAGCCATTCCTGCGCTGAGCTGCGGTAGCTGATGCTGCCGGCGGTGCCCATATTGTTATTGGTGCCAGTGAGTAAATACGGTTTTGCATGGACGAAGTCGTAGCGCCAATGACGGGATGTCATGTGCGGCACGCTCAGAATCAGGCTCGAGCAGCCAAGCCCTTGCAGATCGGCAAAGCTCACCTGACATAAACCGTCGTAGCGTACGCCTTCCGGCCAAGGCAGCTGAACGCAAGCATCGAAGCCATTGCCGCAGCGGTTCATGAAGACCAGCGCCTGATCTGTTTCCAGATAGATAAGGTCGGCGGCGCCGGACCCATCCAGGTCCGCCAGACGGATACGCGAGGCGTCGAATGTTTCGTAGGCGAGAGCTGGAGAGCCCAGCACGATGCCTTTGCCGAAACGTCCACGCCCCAGGTTTGGCCAGCACTTCACTTCGTTGTGGCGAATGCGCACCAGATGCTGCTGGCCACTGCCCAGGATATCGCTGAATGCCACCAGTTCGGTGGGCGAAGAGGTGAGTACAGGAAGGGCATCTTCATCCTCGTTACGAGTTACTTCGCGGGCAGCTGCAAAACCGTTTTGCCGTTGATTGGCGTACAGGCGAACACTGCGCGAACCTATCAATGTCAGGTCGCTGAGTCCTTCACTCATCAGATCGGCCAATTGCCCTTGTGGATTGAAAAACTCCAAAGGGAAGGCATTGAACGTGGTGAAGTTCGACCAGGTTCGGTCAGGACCGAGGGAGAAAAAACCACTCAGCCCCGGCTGAGCCATGACCCAGTCCAGCCGACCATCGCCCGTGAAGTCGTTCAGTGACTGGCGAACAGGTTTTGCGGTGTCGGCAATGGGAATATTGGGTAATGCTCGCCACTGATCGTAAGCCACTTCATTGCTTTTGGCTTTGGCTCGCATGGGTTCGCGGTAATACCAGCCTGTGTCACCTCGATAGAGCACGCCCGGCAGGCCTTCGCCGTACAGGTCCACCAGTTGATAATCCTGGCCGTCGTTGAGCCCCGGCATGTTCTGAAAGCGCTGCCAGGTTTGGGTATCAGGGAGGAGCGTGAACTCGCTGTAGCTGAATTCAACCGGCGGACGGTTATCGGCGTTTGCCGAGTCGCCAAACGCCTGGTCATGGGCGGCGCTCAGGTGGTTATAACCCAGAGGTGCCTGGCGGTAATCGAGCAGCAGGCGCCGCACCAGAACGGGGGCGGCGCCCAATTCATCGGGAAAGCGGTGGAACATCAGAACCTGCCGGCACAGGCGTTCGGTGCGTAGTTCAAAACCGTAAGCGAAGCTGTAAAACGCGTCGCTACGGGCTTGCCACTCTTGGCCCTCATATAACGGTTTCTGTTCGTATTCCGTACGCCGTTCGCCATAGTCGAACACCAATTCGAAGTGCCATTGCGCAGGCTTCAATCGATCGGCTTGCCATGAGTAAAGGTGTGCATCAGCCTCGAAATTGCCATAACACACACGGCTCAAGTAGCGCTGGGCGGTTATATCCGATTTGTATTGGTAGAGAATGTGCTCGCCATGTGCGTTCAGGCTCTCCTCCAGCAGCCATTCGCCTACACGGCTCGTATCCTGGAGATCCGCGCGACGCGATGCCGGATTTTTTCCGAACACGTGAAGGCTGCCGTCGGCACCGTGCACCAGCCAAAAACCCGGTTTGTCGCTCTGCGAGGACCAATGTTCGATGCGGTCGAAGCTGCTTTCGATTCTCGGGAAGTGACGCACGACGGTATAGGTTGTATCCAGTTCCAGCTCGTTGTAATGATCGATGCGGGTTGAGGTGGTGACGCCCTGAGTGTCGCGCTCGGGCAGCCACATAATCCCGCTGGGGCCGATGATCTCGTCATCCTCGCTATAGGCCGGTACACCCTTACTGGTGCGTCGTGCAACGGTGGGCAATGACATCCCCCAGCCGATGCCGAACACACTGTTGCCGACCGAACTGCTGTACCTGAGTGACAAAGAGGGGGCAAAACCGCGACCCGGTGAAATCGGCAAGGCAATCTCATAAGAAGCCGCACCGTGGGCGCCGATGGCGCTCCAGCCTTTACCAATGCTCTGGATGGCACCGCCACCCTTGGGCAGTGATGGCGCGATAACAGGCAATGCCGTTTGTTCACTCATTGTGAGCCTCCGCCTACTCTGGCCGTGTAGCTCACGTGCACGATGATGTCGGTCAGTGATTCGAGCATGGACTTTTGTGCTGTGTGATGCGGAAACGACAGGTGCCATTTTGAAATCGCACCGGTGTATTCAAAGGGCAGGTAGCGTTCGTCCTGAAAGTTCAACGTAAAAAGGCCGTTGTCGACGATACCGGTGGAGAGCGCGATCTGCTGGTTGGCCCATTGACTGGCCATGACCTGCTTGCCTGCGCCTGACATGACAACGTAGCTACTGGTCTGGGTCAAAATGGCGCGGATGTCTTCATACGGACCCAGAACTGCCGGCAGGGAAAGGCTGATACTTTTGATTCGGCGCAGGCAGTGTCCCGGGTAGTCGTTATCAAACAATGCCTGGGTAAATTCGAATTCGCATGTGCCACTGTCCATCAGGGTTGACTTCAAACCTTTGACGGTCGGTGTACCTTCGACGCCGGGTATGTCCTCCCAGTGCTTATTGATAGAGGGTACGACCCCGGTGCTGCTCTTGTCCTTCTCTGCCTTTTCCTTCAGCTGTCGCAATGACACGGTCTTGCGAATCTCCAGCTCACGTTCATTGCCCAAAAGATAGGCACTTTTCATCTTCAGCAAGCTCACCTTCATCCCCTCTCCAGGTCCGAGCCCGCGATAAGTACTGTTCCAGGCCTGGGGTTGAAAGAATGGCTGTGTGGAATGGTCGACCATTTCGTAGCGCCAGCACAGTTCAGTGAGTTGGCACAGCGACAACGTTGCGTCATACACCTGGTGATAGAAGCTGGAGAGCTGGTAGGTGAACCATTGGTAAAGTTGTGAGTGGGTAAAACGCTTGCTGAGGAAGTCGTAAGAGGCTCTGGCTTGCGAGAGTGACGTTTGAGTCTGGCGTAGCAGCAACAGGGTGGCCGTCTCCCGCTCCGCTTCAAGCGCCAGTTGAGCATCGAGCTGCGCGATTTCAAGCTTTGCCTGATCGCGAGCCTCGGTCCACTCCTGATGGCGCCGGCGGTACTGCGCCGCCCGTTCGAGGGCCTCGCCGGTGCCATGGGCGGCGGCTGCTGCGCCTTGAGCCCCGGCCATCACCGCCAAGGGCACCCCTTCCAGACGATGGCCGCCATCCGCCAGACCAAAAATGTTGGGGGCGACCTTCAGGCCCTGACCCACCAATTGAGCGGCGTGAGCGCCCGCTTCGGCAATACGTCCGGCCAGATGCGCGGCGGCAGCGGCGACTTCCTCCGGATTGACGACCTCGTTGACCAGCCGGCTGTAGTAAGCCATCCGCGCTTCGATAATCGCTTTACTGGCAAGCAGGGCTTCCTTGTTTTTTTGGTCGACCTTCAACGCCTGGGTCTGCAGGTCCACGGCAATGTTCGCCAAATCCCAGATGTGATGCTGTTGAAGCTCTTGAAAGCTGGCCTGCTCACTGCGTTCGATGAATGACAACAGCGTTGCACTGAACTGAATCACCGTATCTACCGCAGCCATGGCATGGGCATGCAGCGTACTGAAGCGGTAAGGCGGGATTTGGGCACTCAGGCGCTGGTCAATTCCGGGCTCTGCCGCGCGCAGAAGCGTGGAGGCGGGCAGGCTGCCTGATGGTGCGGGCGCCACGAACAGAGGGAGCCTCAAGGGTCTGCCGGCCATGTCCAGATTGTGTCTGAGATTATGCAGACGGCCCTCCAGTTTCTCCCAGCGTGCGATCAGCCCCGGATTGAACGGCAAACGCAAATGAGGTGTATCAATCGTATGCACCGAGGGGGGCGATGCATAAGGACGCACGCACAATTGGGGGACTTTGCTTGAGGAGGTGTATACGTGTGTTTTTTTTGTGCCGAGTTCTTTTTCAAAAATACGCAGTTTCTGGTTGGTCTCTTCACTGAAGTTTTTCAGCGTGATGGCGGTCCAGAGGTCGGTCTGTTTGAGATCCGGGCGAGGTCCCATCAGGTCCAGCGCACGGATATAAAAATGCTTCGCTTGCGTCAACCCGTCGGCGGTCAACGTGCGGTACGCAGTGTCACCGTGGTTGAGCAGAATATCGATATAGAGCATGTACAAGGCTTTGCGAAAGTGCACCGGGTGACTGAGTGCGATTTGATGCGGGTCTTGCGGACCCTGGATGGCGTAGGTGGTTTGACCGGGTGCGGGAGTTTTGGCGCTGATCAACGGCACCGCATTCCAGTAGTCGGGGTTCTTGTTTGCGACCTCTTTGCGGCCGGGATTGAACAGGTAATGCAGCCAGCGTTCGGCTTCGCCATATTGGCGCTCAGTATTGAAACGGTGCGCAATCAGCCATGGAAGGTACAAGAACAACTCGACAAAGTAGCGACCATAGGCGCCGTAGAAATTCATTGGTTCTGTCGCCCCTCCTTCTCTTGAAGAAGGCTCTTGCAAGTGCTGGGAATCCCAGCTCAGCAACTCGTCCATACTCGTTTCGGCACGTTGGATCAGATGCCTGGCGAAGGTGATGTTCATTCGGATGGGCAGGCGCGGTTGCTTTGTATCGATGTCGCTCAGCGTGATGGATGAATCTGAAAAATCAATGAACTCGACAGTGCCTGAAGCACTGTCGCGTCGGCAGTTGATACTGGGGGGGCTCAGTTTGTCGCTGGAAGAGGACTGTTTGAACTGGAGGCTCACTTTCCTCTCGGGGGCAGGCAGGAAGAGTGCTGTCCATTTTACGAATTCTGTACTGAGTCGCTCGAAGAACTTTGAAGCGTCATGCTGCTTGTCTTGTTTGCTGGGTAGCCCGTTGAGAAAAACCGTTGGTTTGATATCAGTATCTTTGTCGATATGAGCTGACATCCAAAACAGGTTCTGTAGGTCCTCGGGCCCATCTCCAGCCCCGTCGACATAGAGCGAAATGAGTAGGGACTCGGGAGCGTGCGACGCATCATGGACGGCAATGGTGTGTATGTTTTTCTTGAGCTGGGCAAGGCCCTGATTGTGCAGGGTAACATTGGACCCGTAACCCTGTAGGCAAGTCTGCGGCGTGCTCCAGCTCCCATCGTATTTTTTATAGCAAAGGTTCAAACGAAACAGTGGATTGGTCCTTGCAACCTCTTGCCCTGAAGGTCGGTTTATCGCCGTCTTGTTCTGGAAGATGCATTCGGCCCAAATCACATACAGGCGCTTGTTGAACATGACCGGTCGAATCGTCTGTTCGACGGCACTTTCGGAGATCGGCAGGTTGGCGCGTTTCCAGTCCGACCAGGCCAGAGGCTCTGGGGTGTCATATTTTTTCGGGGTGGCGCCCGGCAGTGATGGGCGTTGAGCCATATCCAGCGAACGCCAGTAATAGGTATTGGCGTTGCGGGATTTGGCGATGAAGTAATAGGTGCTGTTGGCGAAGTTGGTGCCGTCGATGTAACCATTGAGTGTGGTCAGATTGGCCACTTCTTCGAGTCTTGTCAGATAGGCCAGTACCGCCGTTTGAACCGACTCGCCGGTGAGTTGGCTCTGATTGATGTCGTTTTCCAGTTGCTGGAAGTTGTCGGTTTTGATCTTGCGAAGGGTTGGGTCAAGATAGACCGCAGGGAAGTAATGTAGCCGCTGGTTGGTTGCCCAGCTCGAATAGTGATGCATCGCGCCACGCCAGGTCTCGACCTGATCTTTGGGGATGTCAGCGGTGTGATACCCCGGTTCCATGTTGGCCAGAATACTGTTGATGTATTGCTGCAGGCTTGCAGTGGCGCAGGCGACCGGGCTGGTAGGCACATCCTGGCTGACGAGCATGTCGAGTAGCCAATAGTGGTAGAGGTCATTGGCGGTTTTCAGATGCTCCGCGATCTTCAGTGACTTCAGTGTCTGGTCTTGCGGCACGATGGCGCATAGATAAAGCGCGAGCTGAGCGTCACGCAGGCTTTCATTGAGTTGTTTTTCAATAGAGGCAGACATGTTCATTCCTTGAGCATGTAAGGGGATCAGTGGCTGGAAGCCATGGCGGCTTCGCCGACTTTTTTCCAGGCATCGGCTGGGCTTTGGTTATTCAGGGCGGCAGCATTGAGCAGGGAGGCGGCACTCAGCCCTGTAGCTTTGCAGGCTGTTTGGCTGCGCATGACCCAATCCACGTCCTTCATCGTCCGTGCTGTCTGGTGATCCAGCTTCGCGGTCAGTGTCGTAACTTCCGCCGAAGTCCAGTTCAGCAACTGGGCCAGAAAGTTGTTGATGACCTCCTTGGGAGCGTCCGAATGGGCAGTTTCCAGATAGTTCAGGAGACTTTCTTCGGAATGCTGGTGGGTGCTCTGGCAATGGTTGAATCGATCCAGCAGGTACAAGCTGCTCAGCGTCAGTTCCAGGCGTGAGGATGGGGTTTCCAGCCACTGCGGGTGTTTCAGCAACAGGCGTAGAGCCCTGTTGCCGAGACTCAGTTGAACGGTTGCTTCGGCATGGCGCAGGACCGGGTGTAGCGTCTTGGGAAGTTCGACCTGGTGTGTGTCATGCAACGCCGTGGTCAGGATCTGGTAAACCGAAGTTCTGGCCCATAACAACACGCCTTTTGTGCAGTTCATCGGTAATTGGGAGGTTTCTTGCAGAAACTTCTCTACCAGATGCAGCTGCCGGTCATGGGCAAGCAGTAGAAGGTCTTTGAGCTTCCTTTTGCTGTCCTGCTTGAGCTGTTCGTTTTTACTGACATCGGCATCCATTTTCTGTGGGTTGATGAGCCGGTCCAGGGCTGCGTCCAGTTTTTTCGGCACATCCTCCTCAATGTCCGGTGCAAAGTTTTTTACCAGCCCTTTGTCGTCGAGCAGCGTTTCAGCCAGCGCATGTCGCCAGTTGATGTTTGGCGGCAGCGACAGTTTTGTCAGCTCTTGTGGCGTGACCGCGTGGTCAATCACATCGCGATGCAGTTTGTCGAGGTGCTGCTGCAAGTCCCGAAACCTGTGAGCGTCGTTGCTCGAGGGACCGAGAAGACGTCCCAATTGGGGGATGGTGTAGACGGACTCATTGATCCATTGAGTGAGCCAGTCCATTTGCATCAGCACATCGAGCAGGTTGACGGGCTCATCTTGCGTCACCGTGGTCTCGGTGTAGAGGGTAGATTGCGATGTGGTTGTATGGCTCGGATAACGTATCAGACTCGTCATGGCGGGTGTGCCGCGTCCCGATTCATCAAGTGCGCCGTTGATTAGTGTTATTGGAGCACCTTCCAGAGAAATCTCTGTCTCGGCGCCAGCGGTAGATATCTGGCTGATTGTGATGCTGGGCAAATTATCGGTGGCGCTGGCGAATCTGATTAAAAGCTCATTGCTGGCACCTGGGGCGGCGAACCATGAAGTATTGGTTTTCAATGTTGACCCCGGCAAAAGCAGGGGAGGATTCGCTGGGTTGAATGGCTCGGGTAGATGAAAGCGTGCAACGACCTCGGTTTTTTCCGCTCCCCGATGGGCTGTTATTCGGAGGGTGCGAATGTCGGTCTTTCCACTTGCCAGACACCTGGATACGCTTTCTCCCCCCAGCAACTGCGCCAGCGTTGCATTGTCGGAGATCGAAAGACCGAACAGGCGGGCTACTCGCGCTTGCCTGTAGATTGAAGACAGCGTGTGTAAATCACATTTCAGCGCGCCGACATATCTCTCAGTGTTCTGGACGATCAGCAACAGCGAATCCTGTGTCAGAGGCAGGCCAAGGCCGGCGCTCAGGTGCTGAAGAATTGTGTGCGAAACCGGGTCCGAGTCATCTGCAGAGAATGCTCGTTCATCGAGTACAAGCGGTGTCTCGAACAGCCGGACTCGATTGAATACCCGATCGAACAAGGGAGTGTTATCACCGCAAGCATAAGGGACCAACTGATAAAGCAACGCCCCGAACTCTTCGGCTTCTATCGAGTATCGGCGGTTCAAATGGCGATAAACCCCCAGGCAGCGCACGGTATAAGTGTCGAGTTGCATGCGCATGTTGCGTGGAACCCGGGATTCCAAAGTGCTGACGATCAGAGTGTCCAGATCGGCGAACGGAATATCGAGCCATCGTTGCAAGCGGATCATCCGGTGCAGACGTTCGAGTCTGTCGTCTGTTGCTCCGGCGATTTCTTTTTTTGTACCGTTTTTGTCGAGCTCCATGCCAGTGCCAGCAGAGAAAGGACCGTTTACATAGCGGGCGCCATAGGGGGCGAAATGTGGCGTGGTCGTTGGGTACGACGGCGATCTTCGGGGGGTATGTCTGCCTTGTGAAAGCAGTTCTTCCAATTGCTCTGCCTTGAGCCCGGTGTGCTCCAGAAAGGTGTTCACGTTGTTCAGGGTGGAGGGCGTATCGACGCCATAGATACTTTTCCAATAGGCACTATTTGTAAGCTCGCCCTCAGTCGTGAAAGGGGCTTGTGTCAACAGTGCCTGCTGTTTCGGTCCCAGTCCGGACAGCAGTAGCTGAGCCTCAAGCGTGGAGGATGTCAGTACCTGGCCGTATGGTTTATCGACTGTTTGTGAGGTCGGAAGGCGGGTGCTGATGAGGTAGTTCAGTTCACCCAGCACTGGCTTTTTTTCACCGAGGCCCAACAGGCATTGATGATGGAAAATCTCGTAGGGAAGTGTGAAGGGATAACGCCTTTGAGCCAATATCTCATAGGTGGATTTGCCTCGGTCTGAGGTGTTCTGCAGCGCTGCCTGAATATTCTTGTTGAGGATCTCATTGACGATATCGAGCATGGGCTGTGCTGCGAATGTGTTTTGCTGGTCGATCAATAAACTGGCGAGATCCGGTCGGCGCCTTTCCAGCAGGATTCGGTCGGTTCTTTCACCTGCTGATTGCGAGGTGCTGGTTTCCAGTTGTTTGGCGAACAGATACAACGCCCGGAGATAGGCGACAGGTGAATCGATGGCGGCGATCGAATCGATTTTGCAGGCGTCGTCCCAGTTTTCCCGGAATAGATTGGTGTAGGTGGGGCCTTGTTTTTCTACAGCCCGGATGCCTGGAGGGTGCCACTGGTGCTGTGCGCTGCCGTCTGAAGTTTGATGTTCTCGATACAGGTGGCTGATCTGGGCGGCGATGCATTTGACGTTGTCGTAGAGCGCTCCAGGGTTGGGCGTGTGCCCCTTGAGTGCGTTCTCATTTTGGATTGCAGTGTTGAAGTGATGCTTGAATTGAGCTTCGGTTAGCCGAGTGATATCGAACACCGAGGTGAGCTTCAGCGTGTCTTTAAAAAACTCTTCAAGTGCTGTTTTTGTGTCCTCGGTGCCGTAGGCCTCGATCAGCGTCTTGAGCAACGGGTTATCGTCCATGTCGATGCATCTCCTTTGGGGGAGCTGACGACACTACGACGTAGCAGGGGGGGGCGCTGTCAGCCACACCGTTTAGTGGGAGCTGGAACTTTCGCCGTTTGGCTGGGGAAGGGGAAGGGGAAGCTGTAGGATTTTGAAACGCTGCATGGCTGAACGTCCCCAGGATCCCCGCAGTACCGGCACTGACGGGGCAGGGTCGCAGGCTTTACACCCGGAAGTGACTCACCATCATCTGCAACTGATTACCCAACCGCGCCAGTTCAACACTGGACGCAGCGGTTTCGTCGCTGGCGGCGGCGGTCTGTTCGGACACGTCGCGTACGTTGATGATGCTGCGGCTGATCTCTTCGGCCACGGCACTTTGTTGCTCGGCGGCGGCAGCGATCTGCTGGTTCATCGACTGGATGTTCGACACGGTGCGGGTGATGTTTTCCAGTGATACGCCGGCCTTGCGGGTCAGCGCCACACTGCTGTCGGTCAGGGCGCGGCTGTTGTTCATCACGGCCGACACTTGTTGGGTGCCATTCTGCAGGCCGGCCACCAGGCCTTCGATTTCTTCGGTGGATTTCTGCGTGCGTTGAGCCAGGCCACGAACTTCATCGGCCACGACAGCAAAACCACGACCGGCTTCACCGGCGCGGGCCGCTTCGATGGCGGCGTTGAGGGCCAGCAAGTTCGTCTGCTCGGCCACTGCTTTGATCACGTCCATGACGCTGCCGATCTTGTCGCTTTCCTGCTGCAGCACGCTCATGGCTTCGGTGGAGCGCTCCACTTCGCTGGCCAGGCGCTCGATCTGGGCGATGGCTTCGTTGACCACTTTGTCGCCTTCGCGCGCTTCGCCGTCAGCGGCGGCTGCGGCCTGGGACGCTTCTTCAGCGTTGCGCGCGACTTCCTGCACCGTGGCCGTCATCTCGTGCATGGCGGTGGCCACCTGATCGGTCTCGATCTTCTGGCTGTTGACCCCGGCGCTGGTTTGCTCGGTCACAGCGGACAGTTCTTCGGCGGCGCTGGCGATCTGGGTGACACCATCGCGGATACCACTGATCAAATCGCGCAGGGTCACGCCCATGCGCGCGATGCCCTGCTGCAACACGCCGAGTTCGTCGCGGCGAGTCACTTTGACGTCCTGGGACAGATCGCCGCCGGCGATGCGCTCGACCACGGCCAGGGTATCGCGCAACGGGCCGGTGATCTGACGGGTGATGATCACGGCGGCAATGATGCCCACCAGCAACGCCAGCAACGTGCTGATCAGTTGCAGCGTGCGGGCCTGGGCGCTTTCGGCATCGCGGCGGTCGAGCTGGATCTGATACAGCTGATCGCTCAGTGTCACGATAGTGGCGCCTTGCTCAGTCATTTCCTTGCGTGCCTGCACCGCATCGGTGTTGGCGGTTTTATACGCTTGCAAGGCGCTGCGGTAGTTGCTCAGCGCGGTTTCCAGTTGACGCAGGGCATCTTGCTGGGTCTCGGCGAAATGCACGTTGAGCTGTTTCAGGCTGGCGATGGCCGTGTCCAGTTGGGCGACGGCTTTTTGCTCGGTCTCGGCATTGGTGCTGGCGGTGTAGCCGCGCACTTCGTAGCGAGCCAGGATGAACGCTTCCTTGGCCGCGGTGATGGCCTGGAACTGTTCGAAGCGTTGGTCGCTCAGGGGCATTTGCTGCACGCGGGCGCTGATCGCTTCGATCAACTTGCTGGCGGTTTCAGCATTGGCGCCCATGGCGTCGCGGGCGCTGTTACCGGTGCGGTAGGCGCTGCGCATTTTGTTCAGGGATATCTGGTAAGCGCTGATGGTCGCGCTCTGCTCTTTGAGCAGCTTGACGTTTTCCGGGCTCTTGAAACTCGACAGCAACGCTTGTTGCTGAGCGACGAAACCGTCGAGGGTGGTCTGCACATTCTGTGCAGCAGTTTCATCGCCGTTGGTCAGCATGTATTGCAGGCGAACCACACGCAGCTTGGTCAGGCCGGCGTTGAGCTGAGTGATGTCGCTCATCCAGTTGCTGCGGTCAATCAACCCGCCCAGGCTTGTCCAGCCGGTCAGGGCGAGAACGCAGGTCAGTGCCAGGACCAGGCCGAATCCCAGGCCCAGTTTCAGGTTCACGCTGATATTACCGAACCAGCTATTCATCAATATTCCTCCAGGAACGTTGTGCTTCTTGATCGTCGGTTGGCTGGAAGATTGTTGTTTTAAGAGCCAGCAAAGGGTTAGCAGGTCTGTATCGGCAGTAATCGCGAGAGCTGAAAGGATTTTGTTGGATGGATTCTGTAACAAGATTTTTGGGCAAGTCTTAAGCTTTTTTTCACATGGGTTTCACCGGCTGCCGACGCGTGCCTCTTTACCCTCGCGGCAACGAATGACAGTGGTGCATGCTGGCGAGGCGGCTTGATGTGGAATTGAGACTGAGTCTGTTCGGGATAAAACGCTCGATCGATCTGAGCCGTTTGGCCCGTTATCGAAACGCCGCGGTTGTGCTGGCATCTGCCTTGTTGGTGATTCCGCTGACGGTTTGGCTGTTGCGGCCCGCTGCCGTGCCGGACCTGGCCCATGGCAACGTGGCGGGCGCCCGCGCGTTAGCGACTGGTTGGGCCAAAGGCGACATGATCGTGCTGGTGCGCCACGTCGAGCGCTGCGATCACTCCACGGCTACCTGCCTGAGCGGCGATGATGGCATCACCGACCGCTCCCGCAGCGTGGCGGTGAGTGTCGGCGCGCAGTTCGAGCGTCTGGGGCTGGATCGGGCCGACATCTATAACAGCCCGATGATGCGTACGGTGCAAACCGCCGGTTACATGTTCAACAAGGTTGGCGTCGGTGAAGACTGGTTGATCCGCTGCAGGGGCAGCATGTTGCGCGATGCCCTGGCGCACAAAGTGGCCGGGCGCAACCTGATTCTGGTGACCCACAGCGAATGCATGGCGCAACTCGAAAAAGATCTCAAGTTACCGACCGCGACCCTTGGTTACGGCGCTTCTCTGTTTGTCTCCGCCAAAAAGTCTCAACCACCACGCATGCTCGGTTTCATCGAGGCCTCCGACTGGCGTTCGGTAACCACCGAATGAGCTTCACCATCATTCCTCTGGATCAGGACGTACGATGCTGACCTCTTCCCGTTACCGCTTTTACTGGGCGAACTTCGGTATCCCACTGGTTTGCGCGATAGTGGTGTTCCTGCTGTTTGACCTGACCAAAATCGATATCGCCTTCAGCGATCTTTTTTATGATCCGGCCACTCGCGTGTTTCCGTTGGACCATGTCCATTTGTTCGAGAAGATCACCCATAAATGGGCGCGGATCATCCCGAACTGCACTGGTGAGGTTGCGATGATTGGCGCTTTGCTGTCGTTTCTCTGGCCGCGGCTGAAGGCTGAAAAACATTCGAAGATCATCGCATTCCTGGAAAAAATCAAAATCGCGCCGGTGCTTCGGTTTGCCAGTAAACACCGTCGGGACTTCCTCTATGTGGTGTTCGCGTTTTCCATCAGCACTGGCGTTATCCATTACCTCAAGGGCCACACCAGTGTGTATTGCCCGGTCGAAACGACTCAGTACGCCGGGAAAATCGAACACAAGGAGTGGTACCAGAATTTCAACCTGCTGAAAGTCGCTGGCGACGGTCGCTGCTGGCCGGGTGGACATGCTTCGGGCGGCTTTACCATGCTTGCGCTGTACTTCGTGGCACGCCGCTATCGCTGGCGGTATTCCAAAGCGCTGATGCACGGCTCGCTGCTGCTCGGTTTCGTCTACGGCACGACGCGGGTTCTGCAAGGTTGGCACTACATGTCCCACACCTTCTGGGCCGGGATCTTTGTGTGGCTGGCGTGTTTGCTGACGGCGTTGGTGTTCTATGGTAGGGCGCGGCTGGAGCTGCCTGTACTGCAGAAGGCTGCGTCACCTGTTGTTGAGCCGTTTACAGGGTTACAAAGTAGTAAGCCTGACGCCCCACCTTCATGGTCTTGATCACCTTCAAGGGGGCGGCGGGTTCATGTGACCCGGCGCCGGTCACTTGAGATCATCGCTAACAAAACTGTAGGCAAAAAAAAGCCCGCGGGAGGCGGGCAAACTGTAGTTTCTTGAATGAGCGAGAGGAATGTACAGGTTGGAGAGAGGTGGTGGGGTGAAGAAAAATTCATGTTGATGGAAGGCTTCTTCATTTTGCTTTTCTACGCCGAAACCTGTGTCTGTGAGCATCGCATGCATCGATTCATGACAAAACCTCCCTTCGATCAACGAGCGCGATCACTCAGTGAACGACGGGAGGTTTGTCTACGGCCACCGACCCGTTCGGATCGAGGTTATCCCGCGCTCGGTTGACCAAAAGTTCGGTTAACACCGTCAACTGATGAAGAGCCAGCGCCACATTGTGCTGCGAGCCTTCGAGTTGATTGGCGAAGTCCAAAGTCATGACGTTGAGGGAGGCCAGGGTTTCGCTGGCATGAGCGAGCAGGGTGGTTGTATCGACGTCGGGGCGGACGCTGAAGATGTTCCTGTTCAGGTTGCGCCGGCGGGTGCTGACGGCACGTTCGCTGGCTTGGGGAAGTTGGGTAGGGTCGCGGGTTTCAGACTCAGAAGTGGCCGGATTTTTAACTAATTTCAGGGTGATCTTTTTCATAAGGGCGTTCCATGGGGTTAGGGATCCTTACGCTGTTTCGGCTGGTCAAAACCGTCCGCAGGGTTTGCAGCGAAGCGTGAAGACTATCTTCCCGAAACGTTGTTCGCCAGTTCATGGAAGTCGCTACGGGTTGCGGGAAATTTCCCAGGATGACGTGGTTCAAGTCCGACAGCGAAACCCTTTTCCACACTAGAGCGAAAGCGTGTCTGCTGCGCGTCCATTGAGTCGACAGTAAGTTACAGATTATGAAACCTACTGTTGAGTCATCGGGTGCCATATTGTTTCGTATGCGTAACATTCTGCTCCAGATGTCACGCATTCAGAACATCGCTATCCACTCAATCAAAAAAAGGCACCTGCGATATTTTCGTCAGGTGCCTTTTGGTGTGGGGAGCAGAAACGTCTTCCTATGCGGGGTTCGTTATAACGCCGAAACCTGCATCTGCAACCTTCGCCCAACCACATCCAACAAATCGCAGCCATCGCGCAACGAAGTCACCAACACCCGCGCCAGCTCACTGTGAACGCCTTCGCTAACGGCGAAGCTCTCCAGCAATTGAGTCGCGGTGCGGATGCGGTAGGCCGCCGTTTCATGCAGCACGTCCAGCGGCGCTTCGGTGTCGATCAGCAGCGACGCGATGGTGCAGTCGATGCCGGTGACCGGCATGTATCGATCCATGACAAAACCTCCTTTCGATCAGCGAGTACGATCACTCAGTGGCAGACAGGCTCGAGCGCCGGCATGGGCGAATCGAGGTTATCGAGCGCTCGGTTGATCAACAGTTCGGCCAGCACGGCCAGTTGCTGCATCGCCAATGCCACATTGCGATGCGAGCCTTCGAGCTGGTCGGCCAGGTCGGTGGTCATGACGTTCATGGAGGCCAGGGTTTCGCTGGCGTGAGCGAGCAGGGTGGGTGTGTCGACATCGGGGAGGATGGTGAACACATGGCTCACGGGATCGGGCTGTTTCGGGTTGCGCAAGCGGGCGCTGACGGCGCGTTTGGTGGCTTTGGAGAGTTGGGTCAGGTCGAGGGTTTCGGGTTCTGAAGGGGTATCGGTTTCTGAAGGGGTATCGGTTTCTGGAGGGTTGGGGGTGATCTTCTTCATGTTGATGCTCCTACACTAGTTATGGAGGCGACCACCCCTCTGCTGTCAAACAGAATTGGGTGGCAACTGTGCGCGGGTTGACAGACCGGTAGTGTAGGAACCCGGTGCATCCGAAGATGCCCCACGCACAGCCGCCATAAACGAGACTGCATGCGCGTGAGCATGCTGCCTGATCAGGAGGAGTGAAAGGTTACACTTTTCGGCCTGTCAAAGCCCAATCGCTGATTTGCAGCGACACCTGAAGGCTATCCTTGATGTGCAGCGCCCGCTAGTTCATGGAAGGCGATACGTTTTGAGGGAAATTTCCTAGGACGGAGCGGGGTGCCAGCCAGAATTGTTTCTGGAAGAGGTTCTGGATTTGATTCTCATTAAGTCTGCGCGTACTGATGCGCACGCTGAATCCCATTCCCAGCAGCTTGTCATGCAAGAGTTCCGGGCATTTCGAGGGCGATTGTGGCGACGGTTGCATCTTTGGCCGCAGGTGATCTGTGCTGGTCTGGTTGGCCTCTTCGCGGGCAAGCCTCGCTCCTACAAGCGATGTTGGGTTAATGGAATCCAGGACTCGGTTGCCCATAAGCGTTATCGCATCAGTTGCTCCACCAATTCAGGAGTCACGTAGTGCGGCCCGTCAAACAGGTAGAGTGGATAACCGTCATAGGCCGCGAGTTGCGGTTTGAGCTCGGCAGCGGTCGCGGAGCGAAATCCGCCGCCGAAGTTGGGGCGGAAGGCTTCGACGATGATCCGCACACGGTCTTTGCCCAGGCGCTGGCTTAGGGCGTCGGCGTAGGTTCGGGCGACAGGTGCGGTGCGGGCGTAGACGCCGACGCCGTCCTGGAAGAACACGCCGATGTCATCTGGTAGCCATTGCTTGAGCCATTCGGCGGTGGCGACGGGGCCGATATTGGCACCGTCATAAACGCTGATCCACAACGGTCGCGGCAGTTTGGCCAGCAGCGCGGGCAGTTCTTTGGCACGGGTCCAGCTGGGGTCGACTTCAGCCGGGAAATACCAGCCGGTGACGTGTAACGGCGTAGGCAATTTGGCGATGCGTTCAGAGACAGCGGCCAGTTGTTCGATGTTGTCCCGTGAGCGGTTCTCGCTGAAATAACCCGCCAGCCCAAGGATCACATCCTGCGCCCAGGGGGCCTTGGCGATGCGCGCCCAATCGGGCAGCACCGGAACGGCGGGCAGGCCGGTACCGGGAACGAAGGCCTGATCGTCGACGACGGTCCACTGCACCAGTAACTCTCGCGCTCCCAATTTTTCCCAGTGTCCGCTGATACCGACGGTCTTGTTGTCCGGCTGCCAGACGATGCCGACAATCCCCGGGTCCAGAGCCTTGGTCTTCGCCACGTAGAGCATGCTGGTCCCTGCGCCGACGGTGACGGCAAACAACAGGGCCGCGACGGTCACGCGAGTGGCGGTGTAGCCGAAGATGTTCACGGAAGTGCCTTTTTGATGCGTTGATGCCATTGGCTCAGTGAGGTGACGCCTTTGGCGTTCCAGTTGGCTGTCGCATCAGGGCCAAGGTGGAACTGGCCCTCATTGAATTGCCAGACAATTACTTGCGGCTTGTGTTCGGCAAAATCCGCCGACTCCAGGTATTGCAACAGCGTAGCCCACGGACCGACGTCGCCGGGGTTCCAGGTCAGTGCGACGGGACGGTCCAGGGCATTTGAGAGCTTCTGCGTAAAGCCCAGGTAAGGCTGGACAAAGCTGTTGCCGATCACTTGGACCGGTGCCGGTGCATCGTCGATCAGCAAGTCGTTTTCGGCTTGATGGCGAACGGTGTAGATGTCGCGACCAATCGCCTTGCGCTTGATCGCTGGCAGGAAATTACTGGCCAGGTCGCCGAACGCGCGTCTGTCGAACCATTGGCCGAGCACCGCGCCAGCACCGGGATCTCCTCGCAGGCGGTAGCGCTCGGTAATCAGTTGCGCTGTGGCGTCCGCGGTGTTTTCGGCGCTCCAGGCTGTCCAGTGGTAGTCGGCGCGGTAAAACGCGGTCTGTTTGCCTTGCTCGGTCCGTTGCAGAATCGGCTTGATGTTCAGCGTGGTCAGACCTGCTTGGGCCAAGTCGTTTTGCAGGTGGTCATAACGCTGCATCACGGCCACACTCAAGGGGTGATCAGCGGGCAGGCGCTGAGCATAAAACGGCGCTTTCATCGGCACCACCAGCACGACCAGTCCAATGTGTTCGCGTTGAAGTTGCTGTTGGAGTTCCCTGACCAGTGCAATGTTGCGAGCAGTGCCCGTGTTGTCGACCTTGCTCAGACTTTCCCAGGCAGGGAATAACCAGCCGCCGTTGCCGGTGATCACCGCCGAGGCCGCTTGAACGCCGGTGCCTGACAGGCTCGACAGCAGGCCAGCGATCATGGCGGGCATCGACAATCGACGGATAAGACGTTCGGGTTTGGATTGAAGGTTCATGGGGCGGTCTGGTCGACAAGGCCAATCAGCCGTGGAGCCTGGCGGGAGCCGATCAGGAACAGGCTATAACGATCGCCGGCCTTGAAGGGCGCCAGCTTTAACGGCAGGCTCGCGTTCTCATTGCAGCTGGCAACCAACGTCGCCTGCACCGGGTTGATCGTGCGCTGGGCTTGTCCGTTGAACGGCAGCTGATTGAACACAGGAGCACCGTTGGCGAGTTTGACCTCGGCCTTTTCGCAACCGTTGGCCAGGTTGTAGACATTGAGTTCGGCGCGCAGGTCTTTACCGCGCAGCGGCGGGTCGATGACCAGGCGTGGCGCCCGTGCCGGGTCGCTGTCGAGAATCAGCGTGACCCACGCACTTTTTGGTGCGCTGAGGCCTTTTATCTCGCGACCATTGACGGTCACGTGCAACGCTTGTCGCGAGTCCACGACCTGAAAGGGGCTGGCCACTGCGGTCTGGGCAGCAAGGGCAAAACCCGGGCCTTGGCCCACCTGGACTTGCATGGCGGTATCACTGGGATTGACCACCCGCACCCAGGCGGAATCCTCCGGCAGTTCTGGCGCATACAGCTGGGCGATTTCAGGGGCGGCGTGCGCCCACGTCGGGACCAGGCCAAGACCCAGCCACAAACACATTCGAACGTTCATGCAAGTCCTCAATAGGAATAAGTCAGGCGAGCGAACACGCCTTCAGCGCGGTCATCGCCCAGCACCTTCACGCGATACTGCAGAGAAAAATCCACATACGAGCGGGGGGCGTTGTACACATCTTCGCGGAACCAGTACCGGACGTTGTTACCGATACCAACGCCGCCGGCCTTGCCTGATGATGAGTCCGTGCTGCCGTCGGTGTCCGTCTTGCTGTTCATCTTGGAGTCGTAGTCGAACGCGGCCACGACATGGGGGAAACTCACCCAGCGCGAGCCTGTGCCGCCGATGGCGTAGCTGCGACCCACCTGCCATTCGCTGTTGAAGTAGTCGCGCGAGTCGTTGACGTAATGACCGGCTTCAGCGAACAACTGCGAGGTCCACCAGCTGGAGGCATCCACCCGCAGATCGGTCCCGATGCTTGAGCCGTAGCCCAGACGCACCAGCCAGTCACCGTCGACGTCCGACGATCCCAAGGGGAATGTACGCTCGACGGCGGCCATCACGTTCAGCGATGTGAAGGGTTTGACCCGTACACCCACCGCGCCTTGCAGCGCATCGAAACCGGTATCCGAATCGCCGTTCTTGCTCCACAGCGTGTCGGTGACGCGTCCGTAGAGTTCGACAAAACGTGCGTTGCGATAGCCCAAGGGACGCCAGGAAAGCTCGGTGCTGTTTTGCAGGCTGTCATTGCTGTTGCTGCCGCTACTCGGCGCTGAGCTCAGACCGCTGCTCGAACTGTTGCCGCGATAACTGGTGGTGCTGATCAATCCCCAGGTGCGCGACACATCGGCCACCGCGCGACGGGTGTCGAACAACTGCTGCGGGGACATATCGAGTTCACCGGCATTTTTTGCGTCGATGACTCGCTTGAAGTAGGTGACGGCTTGCTCGTCGTCATTGACCCGCATGGCGTTGTACGCCGCGTCCTGCGTTGCTGTCGGTGTGAGCCGGGTGTCGGCATCGGCCTTGCGGAACGAAGTGTGAGCACCGTCATCGTCGCCGGCCTGGACCGACAAATAAGCGATCTGCAGGTCGCTCATCGATTCCAGCTCGCCCGTGGCCCGCGCTTGTTGCAGCCGTTCGCGCGCAGTTCGGCGCTGGCCGATGGCGGCATACAGACTGGCTTCTTCGTAAGCGGGAAGGCTGGCCAGCGCCAGAGCCTGGGTAAAATCCTTGCGCGCCCCGGCATCGTCTCCCGATTGTTGACGCAGACGGCCGCGCTGGGCGAGCAGACGAGCGTCATCGCCCGTGAGCTTGAGACCTTCGCTGGCTGCCGCGATGGCTTCGGGCACACGTTTCTGATCGCTCAGGGCGCTGACCAGCAGTCGGCGGTACGCCGGATTTTGCGGTGCTCGGCCAATGGCCTGGTTCGCCAGGACCGCCGCCGTCGCAGGGTCTTTGCGGGCCAGGGCCGCGTAGGCCTGGGCGGCCATGTCGGTTCCCCCGTCGCGCTGGTTGCCCGGCCAGATATCACAGACCAGACCGAAGGCCGTTTCCTGACAGTTCAAGGCCGGAGCAGGGAAGTGGGCAATGACGTTCGCGCCGTTGTTTTTCTGCCGCAACGCCATTCGGGCGGCGGTGCGGCGGCGGGTCACCTCTCCGCCTTCATCGTCGGCCAATGGCTGCAGATGATCGAGCGCTTGCTGAGGCTCGCCATGGGCCAGTGCGGCGTCCGCGGCAAAGAAATGGATGTCACGGGTTTCCGCTTCCAGCAGGCCATCGATGGCCAGGGCGTGCTTCAGGTCAGCCTGTGCTGCTTGGGTTTTGCCCTGACGATCAAGGGCGTAGCTGCGCAGAATCCACGGTGCGATTTCACCGTCGTCCTGAGCCAGTGCGCCTGACGCTGCCTGTTCTGCAGCAGGGTAATCCTTGGCCGCGAGGAGGGCGCTGATCAGCAGTTGCTGATTGGCGCCGATTTCCGGAGCCCAGGCGACGGCTTTTCTGGCCTGGTCCACGGCCAGCGGCACATGGCCTTGCTCCAGAGCGCGATAACCCTCAACCGCCAACGGCACCGCCAGTTGACGACGAATCGCTTCGCGACGCATCAGCAAGGTATCGTCGTCCGGGAACACGGCAAGCGCCTGGGTGGTGGCTTGATCCGCTTCCTGCAAGCGCTGTTGGCGCTGCAACGACTCGATCAGCAGCAATCGATAATCCATGCGTTTAGGTGCTTGGGCGATGGCTTTGCGTGACGCCTGGGCTGCCGTGCCGAAGTCATCGCGATCGTAGGCCTTGAATGCCTGGGCCGCGGCGCCGAAGCCTGGGGCCTGACGCGACTGGGGGTAGCGTTTGGGATGATCACGCAGGTCCTTGTCGCGCTGGGCCAGCACAATCAGCGTGTTCAAACGGGTGATGTCGGCGCGCTGACGCAACGCTTCGCGGGCCTTGGCGATGGCCTGGTCGTAGTCTTTGCGTTCGTAGGCGCTGTAGGCCTCGTTGGCAGTGACATAGGCCGGCCCGGTCAACGGCAGCGGCAGCGTCTCGGCGTGAGCAAGCCCGGGTAAGAGGCTTAGCCCCGTGGCCATGAGGGTCAGGAAGGGGCGGTTCATGCCGGAAGCTCCGCAGGGTAGTGGCTGTGCTGACGCGCCACGGCCTTTTCGATGGTGGAGCGGGGCAGCACGCCGCTGTCGACCAGATAGTCGCCGATGCGTCCGTGACGCTGCGGGCGGTACTGCAACATGGTGCGATTGAATACGTCGCGATCCAGCAGGCCCATTTCGATCAACAAGTCACCCAGCAGTGGCGCGCGGGCATCCGGCACGGACTGGCCTTCGCGCACGTTCAGTTGACGCAACTGCGCGACGATTTCGCTTTCCCGGGCAATCAGCTGCACCGGTTCGCTGCCCAGTACCTCGCTGACCTGTTGCAGACCTTCGGCCGGCAACGGGCTGGCCACGGCAAGTTGTGCTCGGCCGTCGGCATTCAAGCCAACCGGCACCACGCGCCAGCGCAGAGCGAATTCATCGTCCAGGGTAAGGGTCGACGCCTGCGCCTTGTTGGCCACATCGAACACCCGCGGCAGATCGTTCTGGAAGGCGATGGCTTCCGCCAGTGTCTCGTCGTCCAGCCAGCCGTTGCTGAGCAAAATCCGCCCCAAGGGCATGTGTCGGGTTTTCTGTTCGTCGAGGGCGCTTTGCAGGTCGGTTTCGTTGATCGCCTGCCAGGACAGCAATACGCTGCCCAACTTGCGCGGTGCGAAGGCAACCAGGTCGGTGGATGGGAAGTCGTGCATGGTCTTGTCCCACACCAGTTTGCGGTTCATTACCTTGCCGACGATGAACATGCGCCAGGCGCGTGATGCAGCCATGAAGTTGACAAAGTTGCCCACCACCATGCGCGGGATGGACAGCAATCCATGCTGCCAGCCGTACAACACGGTGGTGAAATAGCAGCGGTGCGCGATACGCCAAGCCAGCGCGATACCGTTGGCCAATAGCAGGTATTTGATGACGTCGTTGGTTTCAAACGGCGTCGGGAAGCTCACATCCCACAGGCCACTCTGGCGCAGGATGACCAGGCCCAGCAGTTGCACCAGAATCACGTAGGCGATGATGCTGACGAACGCCGTCACCACGCCCTTGCGGTCACGGAACAGCAGATAACGGTTGGCCAGCGAGCCGCTCCAGCCCATTTGCTCCCAGCCTTGCAGCCCGATGCCCAGCGTCCAGCGGGCTTTCTGGCGGAACGCGGTGCGAAAGGTATCGGGAAAGAATTCGCGCACGCACAACGGCATCTTCAGGGTCGATTCGTAAGGCTTGCGAAACCATGATTTGCGCAACACGCGAAACTGCACCGGGAAGCGCACGAAGATCGCGTTCATGCCGACCTTGGCCAGGCGTGCACCGACGTCGTAGTCCTCGGTGAGGCTGTCCGTGTTGAACGGCTGGTTTTGGGTTTCCCCGGCCAGCACTCGCAGGGCACGGTGGGAGAAACAGGTGCCGACCCCGGCAGACGGCACCGTGTCGGTCATGCTTTCACGCACCACCAAATCCTTGCCATGCCATTCGGCGAATTCGTCCATGTAGGTGCCGGCCACCCATTCGTACCAATTGCGCTCCAGGGAAACCACGGGCAACTGAATCATGTCCTTGCGCGGCAGCAAGTAGTTGAACAGCCGCAACTCCAGCGGGTGCAGAACATCTTCGCTGTCGTGCAATACGACGCCGGCGAAGGTCATGCCGTGGGTTTTCTCGTGCAGGAAAATCGCCTGGATCACCCAGTTCAGGCAGTCGGCCTTGCAGGTCGGCCCGGCATGCGGGACTTCCACGCGATGCAGCTGCTTGTAGCGCCGACGCATGCGTTCCACTTCATCGATGGTGCGCTGGTCATTGATGTAGGTGCCGACGAAGACGACATAGTTCTGGTAATCCAGGGTCGACACCATGTTCTCGATCATCGGTGCGATGACGTCATATTCCAGCCAGGCCGGGACCATGATCGCCAACGGCTGTTCATCCCGGGCCATCAGTTGCTCGGCGGTCAGCGGCCGGTATTTGCGATCCACGGTGAACTTGCGAAACAGGCGGCGAGACCAGTACCACAGGTCAATGAACAGATCGTCCAGGCTGGAGATCAGGATCAGCACCGCGATCACGATGGTCGAGATTTCCAGGAAGCTGTAGTAGTGGGCCAGCCAATAGGGCCAATAAAGCGACGTCATCGAAAGTTTCCGTTACTGGCGATTGCGACGGGCGTTACGGCCGGCCAGCAACAGGATGAGGACCAACAGGATGCCACCCGGAATCAGCCACAACAGCGACGGCTTGCGCCAGGCGTCCAGGCCCTTGGGTTCTTCGTTGTCGATCAATTGGCTGCCACTTGGGTCCTGGGTGTCGAAGGTGGTCAGTGCACCGTTGTCTCCGAGGATGGCCACGTCGCCGCGGGTCAGCAGAATCTGCCTGGCAAAACGTGGTGCGTCATTGCCCAAGGCGCGATAGACCAGACCGTGCTGGCCGCCGGCATCCACCACTTGCAACGAGGCCAGATGGTTGAGGGGATGCACGTCCAGTAACACCTGATCCTTGTGATTGATACGCAGGCGACCCTGCTCATCAACCTGCACCGACTCTTTGCTGTCCTTGATCGGCAGCTCGAAGGCGAGGAAGGCTTTGTCCGGTGTGACCGAGGCTTTCGGGTCGGCACTGACGTTCAATTGCGCCCGCAGCGGCGAAACACCGGCGGCGTCAGCCACCGAAATCACCTGCGGCAAACTGCTCGCCGGGTGCTCGAGGTAGGCCTGTGGCACGAGGATTTGCGCGTCCATGGCAAAACGCGCGGCCATGCCGGAGAAGTCATCCCCCAAGGCAGTTTTATCCAGCACGATATGGCTGGTCGGCAGCACCGAGACCGGGAAAGCCTGTGGCGTTTCCAGGCAACGATCGCTGACCGGCTGACGCTGGAACGACACGCGCAGAACGTTCTTCGAACCCAGGGCGTAACGCGGGATACGTGCTTCGATGCGTTGCTGTTCACCGTTGGCCACGAGCTGCTGCGCGCCAATCAGGTAATCGTTGAGAAACAGCGAGGCCACTGGCGCGGTGTCCGAGGCACCGGGTGCGGCAGACACATCGACTACCGCCTTCACCGGCAGACGACCGTCGTAGGCCACGCTGCCCAGAGGGAAGGAAGTGCTCCAGTCGGATTTGGCCAGCACGTCGATGGCGCCGGGGTTACCGCCCAGTCGCGACAAGGCCACACGGCCGTCGGCGCTCAATGGCATCTGTGCTTCGCTGATCGTCAATTGGCGGCTGCGTGCCAGTGTGTTCCAGGCGGTGCTGAACAGTGCCAGCGCCTTGCCGGTTGCTTGCGGCGCGATCATCAGCACCGGGCGTGTACCCAGCAATGCCAGGCGCACGTTGTCAGTGCCGGTGGCGGCCAGACCTGCATTGATATGCCGCTCACGCCATTGCATGAAGGCGTTGGCTGCCGTTGCGTCGAGGCCTTGAATCTGACTCTGCAGCGCGTCCAGAGACTCATTGACGGCCTTGAGCAGTTGCGGATCGTTGATGGCCAGATCCGACTGGACGTTCGGCGTCTGGCCCAACATCAGCAATGCGCCGATTTGCGCCGGGTTCTCCAGAACGTGTGGGCCTTTGCCGTTGAGGCTGGCGAACGCTGGAATAGTGTGCAGTTCGACCGGGATGCGCAGGCCAGTGAGGTCAACGCTGTCCTGTACGGCAGGGAAAGGCTGGATGCGGCTGTGCTTACCAATCCGCTCCAGTGCCACGCCCAGGCGCCAGGCTGCATCATAGCTTTCGGCGGATAAGGTGCCCGGCGCGACCATGATGCCCGGTTTGCCAGGCAATGCCGTCCAGGCAGCACCGACGTCCTGTAACAGGCTGGCGTCGTAGCTGTAGTTGAGGCGGGTGTCCGGTTCGATACGCAATACGTTGCCGATGGCGCGTTCGTCCTCGCACAACACGCGGGACACGATCGACGACCAGGCAATGCCCAGGCGAACCGAGCCGCTTTCACGCGGTTTCTTGTCCACACCCAGTGTGGCGCTGGCGTCGCCTTGGACTTCGCTGAGACTTTCGGCGCGCACCGGATAACCGTCCAGCGACAGCAGCAACGTGTTACGGCCGCCTTCGCCATTGAGGTAGCTGGCGTCGAAATTCAGTGTGGCATCTGTCAGTGGTACTCCCGCCGGCACTGGCAGATACAATTCGCGTCGGGCATCGGTGGAGCCAAGGATGATAGGGGTGTCGATCCCCAGATCGCTCAAGCGGATCTCACGCTCCTGCCGAGTGTCGGCGTTGAGCCGATTGATCGCTTGGGTGAGCGGGCTGTCCGCGGCCAAGGCAAAGGTCGGCATGAGCGCGAGCAGGCTCACGCCACAGGCAAGGGCGCTGAACGCACCCCTATGGATGGCAACGGAAGGCTTCATTCAGGTAGATCTCGAGCTGATTAGAGGAGCAGCGGTTTGATTTATAGAGAGGTGAAAGCGGAGTAATTATTCTCGGGCACGGGCACCGCCGACGGGTAGTGCAGGAACTTGGGCAATGGCTGCCGAGCCACGACGAAATCTTCGACCGGACGCCCCATCAGGGCATCGACGATGCGCGCACTGGCCTTGCCATCGCCGTAAGGATTGGCCGCCTGGGAGCATCGACGCCATAGCAATTCGTCATCGAACAACGCGTTGACGCCAGCGATGATCGAGTCCGGCGAGGTGCCGACCAGGCGCACAGTGCCCGCCGCGACAGCTTCGGGGCGCTCGGTAACGTCTCGCATGACCAGCACGGGTTTGCCCAGGGACGGCGCTTCTTCCTGCACACCACCGGAGTCGGTGAGGATCACGTGCGCACGTTGCATCAGACGCACGAAGGCCAGGTAGTCCAGCGGCTTGATCAAGTGCACGTTGGGCAGATTGCCCAGGTGCTCGGTGACGGGGCCCATGACGTTGGGGTTCAAATGCACCGGATAGACGATCTGCATATCAGCACGCCGGGCCAGATGGCTCAGGGCCTTGCAGATATCCAGGAAGCCTTCGCCGAAGTTTTCCCGACGATGCCCGGTGACCAGCAACACCTTGCGGCTGGCTTGCAGGAACGAGAATTGCTCATCCAGGCTCGCACGCAGATCAGCGTCCTGCTCAATGCGCCGCGCGGTCATTTGCAAAGCGTCGATCACCGTATTGCCGGTCACGAAAGAGCGACCCTGCAGGCGTTCGTCGAGCAGGTTTTTTTGCGATTCGTGGGTCGGCGCAAACAGCATGTCTGCACCCAGATCGATGCAGCGGCGGTTCATTTCTTCCGGCCAGGGGCTGTAGATATCACCGGTACGCAGGCCGGCTTCCACATGGCCGACCGGGATGCGTCGATGGAATGCAGCCATCGAAGCCACCATGGCCGAGGTGGTGTCACCATGTACCAGCACCCGGTCCGGACGGGTCATTTCCAGCACGGGGTCAATCGCCCCGTAAAGCGCCGCGGTCAACGAGTTGAGCGTCTGGTGCGGCGTCATTACATCGAGGGTGTAATCGGCCTTGAGGTTGAACAGATCCAGCACCTGTTTAAGCATGCTTTGATGTTGGCCAGTGATGCAGATCTGCGAATGAATGCCAGGTTCCGCAGCGAGGGCTTTGACCAAGGGCGCCATCTTGATGGCTTCTGGACGGGTACCAAAGATTGAAAGGATTTTAATCCTTGAATGAGGGCGAATGATGATGCCTTCCTCGCGCAGTTTTAGTGCGCAGCACAACAGCTGGCCAAAGTTTTATTGAACTTAAGCAAACTAGCGGTTTTTGAGTTTGGTGAAGGCCGGGATAATCAGCGTGAGACTGAATATTCACTCCATGTGAGATGGCGCATTGCCTGGATACCCGGAGCCGGGCAGATTATTAGCATCGATGGCGAAGACTTTAAAGCGTTATGTGTACTTATTTATTTGTGCGGTCAATGTTTGAAACTTTTATATTTTTGGTCGGTCTTTCCTAGTTTATTTGTTTTGCGGTGGAAGTTGATGAGTTGTCGTTATCGTTGTTTATTATTGTTTTATAAGCGGTTTTTTATCTTCGGTCCATTCGTCGGTACAGATGAATTATTCTTAAATATTAACTGTCGCGCTTTGATTGGCAAATCTTGTTTGTCTGGGTGAGGGGTATGTTGTCACAAAACTGGCGCCTGTATGTTGTCAGCTTTGATTGAATGCGAAACTGTAGGGCATCTTTCTGGGGATATTTTATTTTGGAAGCTGTTATGTTGATTGCAGCATTAGAGCTCACCCCCTTTCCTTCATCAGGTCAATGAAGCGTGCGCCCAGGACTCCCCGACGCGCGAAACAAGATCTCCCATGTCAGCCTCCTTTGCCATCATTGGATCCAGAACAACCATCGTCTCAATCCTCCAATCCACTCCTGGGAACCTTCACAAGGAAAATTGTGCCGCGTTCTGCATCCGAGATCACGTCGATTGAGCCTGCGTGTGAGGCAACGATTTCAGAGGCAATGAAGAGGCCCAAGCCCAGTCCGTCACTCGGCCCGTGATCGATAACCGACCGCTTGGAAAAGCGCCCCATAGGATTAAAAATGAAGGGCAATACATCCTCTGGGATCGGTTCACCACTGTTGTGGACAGTGAAGACAACACTGTCTTCTGTTGCCTCTAATGCCACCTTTATCGGGAACTGGAGATCACCATGCTGCACCGCATTGCTAATGATGTTGGAAAATACCTGTTCCATTCGAGGGCCATCAAACTCCCCGTGAGCCGGTGTATTCATTTCGAGCAAAACATTGGCGCCCGGATGAAAAGCTCGAATTTCTTCTACGATGCGTTCGCATAAGGGCGTTAGGTCTATGTTCTCCTTTTTGACAGGAATCCCTGGGCCCATTTGACAGCGCGTTAAATCCAGCAGGTCTCCAACAATCTGGCTCGCTCGCCTCACGCTGGTGTAAATCTGAGTAGCAATTCTGGTAGCGCGTGCCCCCATACCGTCCGCACGCCTCAGCATGTCGGCGCCAAGCAAAATGGCGCCAAGTGGGGTACGCAAGTCATGGCCAAGGATACCTAGAAAAACACTGCGCGATGCCTCGACGGCGCGTGAGTAGCTAGCGATAGATTCGGCGAGTGCTTGATCAATGGCTTCATGAAAGCGGGTCATATCGTCTACATCTAACGCCGTACCAGCCTTGATTTGCTTCAGCCATTGACTGAGAACACTCGTTCTCAGAGCGCGATACTCCGATACCATTTGATCTATGGTGAAACCTGCCATTAGCCGTGTCACCGCATGGGTTTCGGCGGGGGTTTCTTTCTCGTCCGGCGGCGCGTTGCCTTGGGCCTTGGCGTTTTGCTCTTGCACGGTCTGCGTTGTCCGCAGGTCAAGCACGATTGCTCGCAGCATTTGTTCGGCATGATCCCGGAGAGCCTCGCTATCCAGTGCCGTGCCAGGCGTCTCAATGGTTCTCGCAAAATCTTCCCAAGCCTGCAGAATCGGTTCGAGGTTCTTAAGGATAAAGTCTGACAGGCGCATGTCGGTAATCCTGGTGATGGGGCCGTAATCGAGGCAGGAACGGAAGCGAATCTGAACCGCTAGGAGTGGAATACGGATTCGTAGCATTGCATGTTCGTCAAGGTCGAACATTTTCTTCACCCAAAGCTTACGCTCAACTTTATCTGAAAAAGCTAGTGTGAGTTGCTGACCTGACGCGCAGCACTCGAGTCGTCGACTACAACGTGCAAACAGCGGTCGATACCACGCAACAATTGATTGTTGTGCATGAGGTCGCCAATGTGGGCTCTGACTGCAATCAACTCAGATTGACAGCCTGCTAGCCTCGCAAGGCCATGGGCTTGGAAACCCTGTCAGTAGTGGCGGGCAAGCCAGTTGGAAGCGTCTGCTCGATGGGAAGGTCAGGTCTGAGTTCCTATTTCGTCGGGATGAGTAACTGCGATTCTGAACGCGAAGCTAGTTGTGTCGACGCAGAAGTCTCTTTGCAAACCACAGATAAAAGTTGGGTGATGATTCTTTTTTCATCGTCTTGCTCTGAGAACGCAGTTGTTTTTTTTGCAAAGAAGAAGCAACGCACTAGAACAAAAAATGGCACTGCTGGGGAGTGTCTTCGTAATCTCCGGCGCATATTGATGGCCTATCGCCGAAAGAATGAATTTTTAGGCCCATGACCTTTCACAATTTTAGGTGATGGGGAGTTCCCACCAGTTCGCTCACGTAGGCAGGAGTTCACATGAGTCCAGTTTCAGCGGGGAGCGAAAGCACTCATTGCGCATTAATTCTTGTCGTAGAGGACGAGCCGGTAATTCTCGAATTCCTATGTGAGATATTGCAACAAGAAGGGTTCGCGACTGAAGCAAAGAATAGCGCAGACGAGGCGCTGGAATTTCTCGATCGCTATGCAGAGAAAGTGTGTCTTCTACTGACAGATATCACCATGCCGGGGAGCTTGAACGGTGCAGCCTTGGCCAACCTGTCAGGCAGCCGATGGCCGAGCATTCCTATATTGATAATGTCGGGTTTGGAAACGCCCGAAAGCTCTGGTGTGACGCACCCGGTCTCGTTCATACGTAAACCTTGGGCGATAGGACAAATGCTTGACTGTGTAAACAATGCTATGAAATTGCCATCCTGCGGAGTCGAATAGTCAACGCCACGCGACTTGGATGCAAAATGGACGACCCAGTATCATCGCGCAAAACCCACGACCTATAAACCTAAGGTCATGGTGAGGAGGGGAGTCACGGAGGCGTTATGTCCGAAACGGCTGGAACTCAAAAACATCTGCGGAGTCCAGCAGCGCTTAAACCCTTGAATTCACCGGATTTCAGGCACAAAAAAAGACGTCCGTGGACGTCTTTAGATGATGAAGTGGTGGAGCCGGGGGGATTTGAACCCCCGTCCGCCAGTACTCCGCTGTCGGTACTACATGCGTAGCCGTGTCTATTAAGTTAACCCTCAGCGACCCGACGGGCAGGGTGCTTTGGGCGAGTTGTGTAAGTTTTAGCCGCTTCGTCCACAACGTACTGCACGGCGATTCTGTTCTATATGACAATCACTTTGGGTTTACAGACATCCCCTGATGATTGCTGGACCCGAAGGTACCAGGAGGGAAGGGCTAAGGCTGCTTACGCAGCGAGAGCGTATTCCCCGTAGGTTTCGTCATTGGCAACTATAGAAAGTTGCAACAGTGGATTTACGAGTTCTGTTACCAACTCGGCATGCACCTAAAGTTTCGCAACCGGCGTCGAATCCTAAACGGCCCCGAGCCTGGTGCTCTGTGAATCAAAGTGAGCAACAAGCACGTGCAGTGTACGCCAACACGGCTCAGAAGGCCAACCCGAAGGTTGTCCATCGCAGGTTATGGGTTGGCCTGGTTAGCGAGTGACAATCCCTGTGTGGCCTCGGTGACGCATTTTTTGTCGTCCCCAGAGGCTTGTGAAGCTTCGGCGCTGGATAGCAGCCTTTTGATCTCCATTGCGGTGTTTGTGGAGGTCGCCGGCAGTGAAGTCACTTTGTTTTTGAGCTCTTGCAGCTTGCTCGTACACAGGTTGTTGTCCGCAGCAAATACGGGAGAGGCCAACATTGCAGCAGAAATGAACAGACCAGCGAGTGCGGTGCTTTTCATGGATATCTCCTTGAACTGATGATCTCGGTGCGGCTCGGCCGAGGTCGGAAAATAAGCCACGATTGATGGGGCCTACTTAAAAGACTACGGCGCGGCGCAGTAATTCGGTTTTGGCAGAAAGGCTATGAAAAAACTGTTTGATAGAAGCAAAGGAACACACTGCCTCTTTTCACTGGTGGCCTCTTGCAAGGCCTCGCTCCTATGGACTTCGCGCCTCCCACGGATTTGGGCAGGGTGTCGAGTTTTTTCACCGCGACGCGGGCGATGCACGCATGACCAAACTCCAGATGCAACAAAACCCGCATTTGGCGGGTTTTGGTTTGCTTCTTATCGGGTGGTACCGGGGGGCCACAAGGCCAACCCGAAGGTTGGCCTTGTGCTGAATTACTTCCCGCCTTTGTTCGCGTTCTTGAGTTGCTGGATAGTTTGTTCAGTCTCGGCTATGCAATCAGCAGTTCCTTCCTTGGTGCCTTTTGCCTGATCGGCTTTGGCTTTCGCGACGCTTTCCATTACCTGATCAGCCATCTCTGGAGGAGTCTGTGCCTTGGCATTTTCGATGGTTTTCAAGTTGACCGCACAGAGGTCTTCGGCGGCAAACGAGGGGGAGGCCAGCATTGAGGCAGTAACGAACAGACCTAGCAGTACAGAGCGTTTCATGGGTATCTCCTTGAACTGAGGGTCCAGGCATCGCTGGCCATCAGGACGGGCTGCCAATTTTGGGAAAAGTCCCGCGTTTGCGGGACTTGATCAGTGGACTGCGACGGTGCGACAGGGTTCTATTTTTCTTCAGGTCGCCCTGGCTTGCGTCACTCGATCCACCAGATAAACCAGCCCGTGGTAGTCAATTCCACCATGTTGTGACAGACCAATCTCACAGGTGCGGCTGGTGGAAATCCCCTCGCTGCATTGCTGTACCGCGTCCTTGAGCGTGCGTAACGAATGGGCGTTCAATTCCGGGGTGGTGAAGCCCTTGTCACCGGCAAAACCGCAGCAGTGAATGCCTTCCGGAATGACCACGTTTTTACTGCATTTGCGCGCAAGATCGATCAGCGCCTGGCTCTCACCGAGATGCTGAGTGCTGCACGTGACGTGTACCGCGATCGGCGCTTCCTGGGGGGTGAAATCGAGACGATCCATCAAGTGAGTGCGGATGAAACGCACCGGGTCGTACAGGTCCAGTCGCACATCGCCCAAGTCCTGAACCAGCCGCAAGGTGCAGGGGCTGGTGTCGCAATAGATCGGGTCGAGCCCGCCGCGGCTGGCGTGCAGCAGTGCGCCGATCAGTTCCTGGCGCTTGTGTTCGGCCTGTTCGGCGTAGCCTTTGGAGGCGAATGGCTGGCCGCAGCAGAGATTGTCCTGATTGTCCGGAAAAACTACTTGGTAGCCGGCCTTTTCCAACAGGCCACGGGTTTTGTCGTACAGCGACATTTGCTCTTTATCCCCGGCTGCCGGGCCCATCACCCGCGACACGCAGGCCGCCAGGTACACCACCCGAGGCCGCTCGTCCGACACCGTCGGGCTGAAGCGAATGGCTCTTTCCGGCTGCGGCATGGCGTTGGTCCATTGCGGAACCTGACCCTTGGACAAGCGCGTCAGCGATGCCGAAAGCTTCGCCAGACGCGGCGCTCCCAACAGCATCCGCGCACCGTTGGCCACATGCAGGGTGAAGCGCGCGCCTTGCAATGCGGTGGCGAAATTTCCTTCAATCCAGTTGGCGGTTTTCGTATGTGTTGCCTTATGGCCTCGGAGCTTTTTCACCAGCTCGCCGGTGTTGATTCCTACAGGGCAACGTTGTGCACACAGGCCTGTGGCGGCGCACGTTTCGATGCCTTGGTATTCGTAGGCCTGTTCCAGTTCGGCGGTGTCTATGCCAGCGCGTTTCTTCGCCTGGATATCACGCCAGATCACGATGCGCTGGCGTGGGCTCAACGTCAGGCCTTTCGATGGGCACACCGGTTCGCAGAAACCGCATTCGATGCACTTATCCACAATCTCGTCGGCGGCGGGCAGCGGCTTCAGATGTTTGAGGTGGATCTGTGGGTCGTCGCTGAGTACGACGTCCGGGTTGAGAATGCCGTTAGGGTCAAGCAGACGTTTGAGCTGCCACATCAACTGATAAGCATCGCTGCCCCATTCCAGTTCGACGAAGGGCGCCATGTTGCGACCGGTGCCGTGTTCAGCCTTCAGCGAGCCGCCGAATTCAACGGCCACCAACTGCGCCACGTCGTCCATGAACGCCTGGTAGCGTGCGACTTCTTCCGCGCTGTTGAAGCCTTGGGTGAAGACAAAGTGCAGATTGCCTTCCAGGGCGTGTCCGAAAAGGATCGCTTCGTCGTAGTGATGTTTGTCGAACAGCTCGATCAGGCGATTCACACCGATGGCCAGTTGTTCCACCGGGAAGGTCACGTCTTCGATGATCACCGTGGTGCCGGTTTTTCGAACCGCGCCGACGGCGGGGAAGGTGTCTTTGCGGATCGCCCAGAGCCGGGCGTTTTCCACCGGGTCTTCGGTGAAGTCGACTTGTTTCTCTACCGGGAACCCAGTCAGTGACGCCATGATTTGCGCCAGTTGTTCCTGCAGCAAAGTGATCGATGCGGCGCGGGATTCGATCAGCAGGGCGCAGGCATTGGCCGACAGTTGTTGTACGAAAGCCGGCATGCCGGGCTTGTCCTGCACCGAGCGCAGGCTGCGACGGTCCAGCAGTTCGACGGCCGACACCGGTTGGCTTTTCAGCACGGTGACGGCGTTGCAGCAGGTTTCCACATCCGGGAACACGATCAGCGCCGACGCCTTGTTCGGATGATCAATCACTGTGTCGTAGGTCACCGCGCTGATGAACCCGAGCGTGCCTTCGGAACCCACCAGCAAGTGGCTCAAGATATCCACAGGCTCGTCGAAATCCACCAGCGCATTGAGTGACAGCCCGGTGGTATTTTTCAGACGGTATTTGTGGCGAATTTTCGCAGCCAATTCGGCATTGGCGCGGGTCTCGCGGCCCAATGTCGCCAGACGTTCCAGCAGCTCGGCATGGCTCTCACGGAAGGCCGCGACACTGGTGGCGTCTTCGGTATCGAGACGGCTGCCATCGGCCAGTACCAGACGAATTCCGGCCAGTGTGTGATAGGTGTTCTGCGCCGTGCCGCAGCACATGCCGCTGGCATTGTTGGCGACGATGCCGCCGATTTTGCAGGCGTTGATTGATGCCGGATCCGGGCCGATCTTGCGGCCGAACGGTGTCAGCCAGGCGTTGGCCTGGGCGCCGATCACGCCTGGTTGCAGGCGGATTTGCATCCCCCGACCACGGATCTCGTGACCGTTCCAGTTATCTCCCAGCACGATCAGCACCGAATCGCTGATGGCCTGGCCAGACAGGCTGGTGCCGGCGGCGCGGAAGGTCACTGGGACTTTATCCCGTTGCGCCAGTTTGAGCAGCGCCACCACTTCATCTTCGGACTCGACGCGAATCACCAACTTCGGAATCAGCCGGTAGAAACTGGCATCGGTGCCGAACGCCAAGGTCGACAACGGATCGTCGAAGCGTCGCGCCTGAGGAATCAGTTGCTGCGCATCGCGCAGGAAAGCCGCCGGTAGATTCATTGGTCCTCCAGGATCAGAACGACCAAGTCTTTCGGGCCGTGAGCGCCGTAAGCCAGTACCTGCTCGATGTCGGCAGTCTTCGACGGACCGGACACCAGCAAGGCGTTGGTTGGCATGCCTTGGGCCCATTCGAACTCCTGCTGCACCTGATAAAAGTTGTCGCGGATTTCACTGGCCTTGAGCAGGGCGAAATGCACTGGCGGCACCAGACTCATCAACCGCGGTTCTTCCCGCGTCGGCCAGAGAATCAGGCTACCTGTCGCGGCGATCGCACCGAGGGTGTTGGTCAGGCTGGCCGGGGTGTCGTTGAACAATTCGGCTTTCCATTCCTCGACCGGACGGTCGTAGGCTTTGAGCGCTGGCAGGCCAGGATTTTTCGCCCAATGCTGAGTGATGCGTTGACCGTGGGGTGTCGTCGGCGCAATCAACAGGCTCGGCAACTGGCGATCTTGCAGCAGTTGCGCCAGCAATTCGGGCCATCCTTCGCCGGACGTCAGATGAATTTCGGTGTGCACCGCTTCCATCAGTTTGCGCAGTTGCGGGATGCGTTGCTCAGGCGTGTAGGTGTAGGGCTCAGTCACCAGTTCGACATCGAAGTTGTCAGCCACCGGCGTGGTGCCCGTCAGACTGTTGCGCAATTTGGCGAGGATATTTTGCTTGGCGCTCATCAGCGGTCTCCCTGTTTGGCCAAATGCTCGCGGGCCATGTCATGCAGTGAGCGGGCGGCGGGTTTCGGTGCGCTGTGGTTCTGGGTCCACGGGCCGACATTGTTCGGCGTCAGCGCGCGCAGGCGGGTGGCGAAGAAGCCGAACAGGCGATAGAGCGTTGGCGAGCTGTTGAGCTTCGCCCAGGCATTCCAGATAAACCGCTCTTTGCGCGAGTACTTGCTGCCTTGGCCGCGCATGACTTGATGCGGGCTGTCCGGGGCTTTGACGTTCTCTTCCCGTAGGCGACGCAGCAATGCGGGGATCGGAATTTTTACCGGGCAGACTTCACCGCAAGCGCCGCATAAAGAAGACGCACTTGGGTGGTCGGGGACTTTTGCCAGGCCGACCATGTGCGGGGTGATGATTTTTCCGATAGGCCCAGGGTAAACCTCCCCATAGGCATGGCCGCCGATTCGGGTGTAGACCGGGCAATGATTCATACAGGCGCCGCAGCGGATGCAGTTCAGGGTCTGGCGCAATTCGCTGTCGGCAAATGCCTGGCTGCGACCGTTGTCGAGCAATACCAGGTGCACTTCCTGCGGGCCGTCGAGTTCATGTTCCTTGCGCGGGCCGGAGATCATGTTGACGTAGGTGGTGATCGGTTGGCCGAGGGCCGAACGGGTCAGCAGCGACAACAGCGGTACAACGTCCCGCAGGTTTTCGACGACTTTCTCGATGCCCGTTACGGCAATGTGTACGGGCGGCACGGTGGTCGACATGCGCCCGTTGCCTTCGTTTTCCACCAACAGCAAGGTGCCGGTTTCGGCCACGGCGAAGTTGACGCCGGAGACGCCGATGTCTGCTTCAAAGAATTTCTGTCGCAAGACTTTGCGACCGATCTGAATGAGTTGGTCTACGTCCTTGGTGTACTCCACGCCAAGTTTGTCGTGGAACAAGGACGCGACCTGACCGGCATTCTTGTGGATCGCCGGCATAATGATGTGTGAAGGCTTCTCGTGATCGAGCTGGACGATGAATTCGCCCATGTCCGACTCCAGGCATTCAATGCCTTGAGCCGCGAGGACATGGTTCATCTCCATCTCTTCGCTGACCATCGATTTGCCCTTGATCACTTGCCGCGCCTCGTGAGCGCGGATGATCGACAAGACGATGCCATTGGCCTCGTCCACCGTTTCCGCCCAGTGCACTGTCACACCGTTGCGGGTCAGGTTCTGTTCAAGCTGCTCGAGCAGGTCGGGCAACTTGGATAAAGCGCGGGCGCGGACAGCATTGCCCAGCACCCGCAGATGTTCTCTTTCATGGGCATCGCTGAAGGACGCTGCCCGTTTGCTCATCAGTGAATCCATCGCACTGCGAAAGTTGTTTCGCAGTTGCGTGTCAGCCAAAGCCTCGTGAGCCCGGGCGCGAAAATCCTCTTCTACGGCAACCGTAGGAATAATCGTGGAAGTGCTCATCGGGCACCTCCGGTACGCTGCCACAGGAAACTGGCCAGATGCTGACCGCGCAACGCTTCCTGCTGTTTCTCCAGCGAGCCGTTGATGTTCATCAGGCAACCGCAGTCGGCACTGAGTACCTTGTGCGCGCCGGATTCCTTCAACGCACGGGTCTTGTCAGCCACCATCGCGCCGGAAATATCCGGCATACGGACGCTGAAAGTCCCACCAAAGCCACAGCATTCACTTTCGTGGCTGTGGTCGACTCGCTCCACGTTGCTCAGCTGCGCCAACAACTCACGGCCGTGCAGGTGGGTGTTCATTTCTCGGCGTGCCGAGCATGACGTGTGCAACGCCACTTTCACCGGTTCGCCGCTGTCCTTGAGCTGCACCTTGCAGACAAACAGCAGGAACTCGGCGAGTTCGTAAGTCCGTGCCGCGAGGGCCTGGACCTGTTGCAGCGTTTGCGGCTCGTCCTTGAACAGGTCGGCATAGTGTTCGCGCAACATGCCCGCGCAGGACCCCGACGGCACCACCACCGGATAATCCCCGGCAAACAGCGCCAGTTGCGAGCGCGCCACGGTCCGGGCCTGTTCGGTGTAACCCGAGGTGTAGGCCGGTTGCCCGCAGCAACTTTGCCCTTGCGGGTATTCGACACGAATGCCTTCGCGTTCCAGCAGATGAATCGCGTCCATCCCGGCTTCGGGGTAGAACAAATCCACCACGCAGGTCCCGAACAGATAGACCCGTGACGGTTTCTCGCTGGGGTATTGCCGAGGCTCGGGCAGTGGCGGGGCGACACGGGTCGCGTTCGGCACTGCGTTGTAAAAAAGCTCGCTCATCAGGCGTGTCTCCGGGTGGTCCCGGTTATCCGTCCGCTGAGGCTGCTGAATATAGAGAGGGAAGCTTTCAGCAGCCTTGCAGACCCGGTTATGAATAGCTGACGCCGAGGGCGTCACCCGGCGTCGGTTTTTTCCGTGTGGCGTGTAGTTCTTAGTGCACCAGCATGCCGGTGAACCAGTAGGCTTGAGCCAAAGTGATCAGGCCGACGATTGTTGCAAAGAATAGGCTGTGCTTGAGGGTGAAGCGGAACAGATCCGATTCCTTGCCCACCAACCCGGTCGCGGCACAGGCCACGGCGATCGATTGCGGCGAAATCATCTTGCCGGTCACGCCGCCGCTGGTGTTCGCCGCCACCAGCAAGGTGTCGTTGACGCCGATCTGGTGTGCGGTGGTTGCTTGCAGCGAACTGAACAGTGCGTTGGACGAAGTATCGGAACCGGTCAGGAACACACCGAGCCAGCCGAGGAACGGCGAGAAGAACGGGAATGCCGCACCCGTACCTGCCAGTACCAGAGCCATGGTCGACGACATGCCCGAGTAGTTGGTGACGAAGGCGAAGGCCAGCACCATGCCGATGGACAGAATCGGCCAGCGCAGTTCGTAGACGGTCTCTTTAAAAGTGGTAAGACCAGTTTTAAGATTGATCTTCAGCACCAGCATCGAGATCAGCGCGGAGAAGAAAATCGCCGTGCCGGTCGCGGAAACCGGATCGAGTTTGAACACCGCCGGAATCGCCGTCGGGGCAGTCACGATCGGCGCGACCTTGATCACCATTTGATCCAGATGCGGAATCGCGAAGTTGAACACCCAGCCATACATCGAGCCGCCAGCGGCAAACATCGCCTTGAACGGCTTCAGCGTCCAAATGGTGACCAATACGGTGAGGATCAGGAACGGCGACCAGGCTTTGAAAATTTCCCCCAGGCTGTAGGGCGAAGCCACGGTGGTGCGCGGTTGGCCGAAACCACCGGCGCTGGCCACCACGGAAGCCGAGACCGCGCCGACGATGTGTGCACCAGCGGCGCGTTTCGGCTGCCAGATTTTCAGGAATAGCGTCAGGGAAACCAGGCTGGCCAGCGCCGAGGTGATGTCCGGCAGTTCCGGGCCGATGAAGTTCGAGGTGAAGTATTGGGTGACGGCAAAGCTCAAACCGGCCACCAGTGCTGCCGGCCAGGTTTCCCGAACACCGCGCAGGCCGTCCATCATGAACACCAGCCAGAACGGCACGAACAGCGACAGCAATGGCAGTTGGCGACCGGTCATGGCGCCGATCTTGAACGCGTCGATGCCGGTGACTTGCCCGGCGACGATGATCGGAATCCCCAAGGCACCGAAGGCTACCGGCGCGGTGTTGGCGATCAGGCACAGGCCGGCGGCGTACAACGGGTTGAAGCCCAGTCCCACCAGCAGTGCAGCGGTAATCGCTACCGGTGCGCCGAAACCGGCTGCACCTTCCAGGAACGCGCCGAAGCAGAAGCCAATCAGCAGCACTTGCAGGCGTTGATCATCGGTGATCGACAGCACTGAGCTGCGGATCACTTCGAACTGGCCACTTTTAACCGTCAGTTTGTAGAGGAACACCGCTGCCACGATGATCCAGGCAATCGGCCACAAGCCGTAGGCGAAGCCATATCCGGCTGCCGCGAAGGCCATATCTACCGGCATCTGGAACGCGAAGATTGCGACGGCAATCGACAGCGCGAGGGTAATGCTGCCGGCCACGTGGCCTTTGAGGCGGAATACGGCCAAAGCCAGGAAGAAAAATACGATGGGGATGACGGCCGCGAGTGCGGACACGCCGAGACTGCTGAGCGGGCTGTAGAGCTGTTGCCAGGTTTGCATATGGGGTGGCCCCTAATTGTTGTTGGTCAGGCACTGGTCAGCGTTCTTGGATAATTGGTAATACCAATTTACAATCGCTGTTGGCTAGGGTAAAAGCCTTGTATGCGGTGTGTCAATTTGCCGCCCTAAAACTTTTGTCGAATGAGCGGTGCAGAACGCATCTGATCTGTTCGATCAAACGTCGCCTGGTAGGTGCTGGCGCAGCGCCGATAGGCCAGAATAGAGAGCCCGGCGAGCCGCCGGGATCGTGGAGAATTGAGTGATGGGGTTTGATCAGATTCGGCAGCGCCGTTTGTCTGACGATATTGTCGAGCAACTCGAAGGGATGATTCTCGAGGGCACATTGAAGGCCGGCGAGCGCCTGCCGGCGGAGCGTGCGCTGGCCGAGCAGTTCGGCGTGTCACGCCCTTCGTTGCGCGAAGCGATCCAAAAACTGGCGGCCAAAGGTCTGCTGGTCAGCCGTCAGGGCGGTGGTAACTATGTAGTGGAATCTCTGGGTTCGACATTCAGTGATCCACTGTTGCATCTACTGGAAAGCAACCCCGAAGCCCAGCGCGATTTGCTGGAGTTTCGCCATACGCTGGAAGCATCTTGTGCTTACTACGCGGCAGTGCGCGCCACCGACGTGGACCGCGAGCGGCTGACTGCAGCTTTCGATGAATTGCAGGACTGCTACTCGCGCCATGATGAAGTGAGTCGGGCAGAAGAAGGCGCGGCGGATGCGAAATTTCATTTGGCGATCGCCGAGGCCAGTCATAACGCAGTGTTGCTGCACACCATTCGCGGTTTGTTCGACCTGCTCAAACGCAACGTTGTGACCAACATCGGCGGCATGTACAAACAGCGCTCCGAAACCCGCGACATGCTGATCGCGCAGCACAGAGAATTGTATCTGGCGATTATCGAAGGCAGGGCAGAGCAGGCACGGGAAGTTTCCAGTCGGCACATTTTGTATGTGCAGGAAGTGCTGGAAGAGGTGCGTCAGGAAGTGCAGCGCGTGGCTCGGGCGGAGCGGCGCAAGGGGATGTAGTTCTGTAAACGATCGTTCCCACGCTCTGCGTGGGAATGCATCCCGTGACGCTCCGCGTCACAACGCGGACGCAGAGCGTCCGCATTCCCACGCAGAGCGTGGGAATGATCAGGGTGGAAAATTAATCTTCCTTACCCTTGTTTCGCACCGCACGTTGCAATTCACGACCGGCGTCGCGCTCGCGTTCGGTATCGCGCTTGTCGTATTCCTTCTTGCCCTTGCCCAGAGCGATCTCGCACTTGACCATGTGCTTGCTCCAGTACCAGGACAGGCACACGCAGGCGTAACCTTTTTGCTGCACCGCGGCGGCCAGCTTTTCCAGCTCGCGCCGGTTGAGCAGCAATTTCCGGGTGCGGGTCGGATCAGCGATGACGTGGGTGCTGGCGGTCATCAGCGGCGTAATGTGGCTGCCGAGCAGCCAGGCTTCGCCATCTTTGAGCAGTACGTAACTGTCAACCAGTTGTAGCTTGCTTGCCCGCAAACTTTTTACTTCCCAGCCGGCCAGGACCAGACCAGCCTCGAACTTATGCTCGATGAAGTAATCGTGTCGCGCCTTTTTGTTCTGCGCGATGGTCCCTGTTGGGTGTTTCTTCTGTTTAGCCATAGGGGCGGCATTATAGGGAGTTGCAAGCGAGTCGGCTACGGTATCGCTACGTGCTTGAGCAGGTTGATTGAATCCCGGACAATGCGGCCTCTTTTTGAACGCTTGGGCGTGATAACGATGTCGACAGACAAGGTTTCTGTCCACGGCAGTTGGGCTAGCCGCTGGGTCTTCATACTCGCCGCGACCGGTTCGGCCGTGGGGCTGGGTAGTATCTGGAAATTCCCTTACATGGTCGGCGTCTACGGTGGCGGAGCCTTCGTGCTGATGTTCCTGGCCTGTATCGCGCTGATCGGTATGCCCGTCATGCTGGCCGAAACACTGATCGGCCGCCGCGCACGGCAGAGCCCGGCCAATGCCTTGAAGGTCCTGGCGCTGGAAGCGGGGCATTCGGCGAAATGGTCCTGGGGCGCATTTGCCGGGATGATCACGGCGTTGCTGATTCTGTCTTTCTATAGTGTGGTCGGCGGCTGGTCGCTGGATTACATCATCGACATGGGCCGTGGCGACTTCCAGGGTGTGACGCCTGATCAGGTCGGGGCTTATTTCGGCAATGTGATCGCCGACCCGTGGCGCCTGACACTTTGGCATACGATTTTCATGCTGCTGTCTGCAGTGGTGATCGCCAAGGGCGTGGTCGCCGGGCTGGAGCGCAGCCTGCGGATCATGATGCCACTGCTGTTCGTGATGGTGATTGTCCTGTTGGGCTACAGCATGACCACCGGCCACTTCATGGAAGGCGTGCATTTCATGTTCGACTTCCACCCGGAAAAAGCCCTCGACGGATTGCTGCCCGCCATGGGCCACGCGTTCTTCTCGCTGAGCGTGGGTGTCGGTTCGATCATGATCTACGGTGCCTACATGCCGAAAAACTCATCGATTTCTGGCACCGTCGTGGGCGTGGCACTGCTCGATACGTTCGTTTCGCTGGTGGCCGGTCTGGCATTGTTTCCGATTGTGTTCGCTGCCGGCCTGAACCCGAGCGAAGGCCCTGGCCTGATGTTCGTCAGCCTGCCATTTGCCTTTGGCAACGTAGTGTTCGGTCAGTTGATGGGCGTAGTGTTCTTCGTGCTGGTCGCAATTGCAGCCTGGAGTTCGGCGATTTCCCTGCTCGAGCCGATGGTGGCTTACCTGGTTGAGCGCACGAAGATCAGCCGCGCCTGGGTCACCTTCTGGTTGGCATTCATTTGCTGGTTCGTCGGTTTGGGCACCGTGTTTTCCTTCAATATCTGGAAGCAAGCCAAGTTTTTCGTGAACGAAGGCGGGATGTTCCACCTCTATCAATGGGGAGCCGCCGGTGGTCTGGACTTCTTTGGTGTGATCGATTTCTTCACCTCGCGGATCATGTTGCCACTCGGTGGTTTGTGTTTCGTGGTGTTTGCGGGCTGGGTGATGGGGCGTGAAGCGGTGCGCGACGAATTGTCGATCCGCCGTCCGGTGCTGTTCGCCCTGTCCCTGTTCTTGATGCGCTATGTGGCGCCCATCGGCATTCTTGTAGTGTTTGCCGCCCAGCTGTGGAAGTAACGCTGACATGACGACACACATTCAACGTTCAGCCCTGCTGCCGTATCCGGCACAAGCGCTTTATGACCTGGTCAACGACGTGGCCCGCTATCCGGAATTTCTGCCGTGGTGCTCGTCGGCAGAAGTCCTGGAAAGCACTCCTGAGCTTATGCGTGCCAGCGTCGGTGTGGCCAAGGGGGGGCTGAGTCAGCATTTCGTGACGCGTAACACCTTGGTGCCCGGGCATTCGATCGAAATGAACCTCGAGGAAGGTCCGTTCAGCCAGTTGCACGGCATCTGGGTGTTCAAGCCATTGGGCGAGAAGGCCTGCAAGATCAGTCTGGACTTGTCGTTCGACTACTCGGGACCGCTGGTGCGTGCGACGTTGGGGCCATTGTTCAATCAGGCGGCGAATACGCTGATGGACGCGTTTTGCCAGCGCGCGAAACAGAAGCATGGTTGAGGCTGTGATCGAGGTCGAGGTGGTGTATGCCGCCGTTGATCGTCAGGTGTTGTTGACCGTAATCGTGCCGATGGGTGCAACGGTACGGGATGCGTTGTTCAAATCCGGCTTGAGCAGCGAATTCCCTGAGCTGGATCTGGCCAGTTGTCCGGTTGGAGTTTTTGGCAAAGTGGTTGCTGAGCCGGCCATTCGTTTGGTTCAGGCGGGGGATCGCATCGAGGTTTACCGGCCGTTGCTTGCCGATCCGAAAGAGGTTCGCCGGTTGCGTGCAGCCAAAGCGGCCGAAGCCAAAGCCCGGAATCAGTGATCCGGTTAAACGCCAGACGATAAAAAACCCGGACATGCCGGGTTTTTTATTGCGTCGCAAATTACTGCGGCGAGGTTTCCAGCGGTTCTGGCGTCGGGACTGGAATGGTTTCCACGTTGTCCACGTCCTTCTGGATCTGGTCCAGCAGCGACCCTGGCTTGACCGGTTTTTCCGGCTTCGGCTTCTCGGCGTTTTCGGCAGGCGTGGTCACGGTAGTGTCACTGTCCTTGCCGAGAATGGCTTCGTCGCGACTCACGCCTGGCATGAAATCGCCAGAGAGGCTGACAAGTTGATCATTTGGGTTGAAGATAACGCTAATGCGTTCCTGTTGGCGTTCACCGCCACCCGGTTGCAGGCTGTACAGATAATCCCAGCGATCGGCATGGAACGTGTCGGTCAGCAGAGGGTTACCCATGATAAACCGTACTTGCCGGCGGGTCATTCCCGGGCGTAACTGGTCTATCATGTCCTGCGTGACGACATTGCCCTGCTGGATGTCGATTTTGTAAACCCCGGGGAATGAACAACCGGCGAGTGCGAGCAGTCCCACAAAGGTGAAACTGGTTAGCAAGAGCTTGGTGTTTTGCATCGGTGGGCGACTTCCACTATCTTGGCTGGGACAACGTAAACGCCGATCATACCCGCATTAAGAGAAGCTGCGAAGCAGCATCGCGAGAAAGCTGACCATGGTTGAAAATAGCGAACTACGCAAAGCCGGCCTCAAAGTGACCCTTCCACGGGTCAAAATTCTGCAAATGCTCGATTCCGCCGAGCAACGCCACATGAGTGCCGAGGATGTCTACAAGGCGCTGATGGAGGCTGGTGAGGATGTCGGTCTGGCCACGGTTTACCGTGTTCTGACCCAGTTCGAGGCAGCTGGCCTTGTGGTGCGGCACAACTTCGACGGAGGCCATGCGGTCTTCGAGCTGGACGACGGCAAGCATCACGACCATATGGTCAACGTCGAGACCAGCGAAGTGATCGAATTCTTCGACGAAGAAATCGAGCGGTTGCAGAAAGCAATCGTCGACAAGTATGGCTTCGAGATGGTTGATCACAATCTTGTACTGTACGTGCGCAAGAAAAAGTAAGCATGTCGCGCGAACCTTAGGTTCGCGAAACGAGCGAAGGCGACCCCAGGGTCGCCTTCGTGCTTTCTGCCGTTCTTAAATTTTCGCGGTAACGACCATCTTTTTCGCGTGAGCCAATGATTCTTTGGTGAGATCGATGCCGCCGAGCATCCGTGCCACTTCTTCGACACGATCGGTCTTGCTTAGTTTGGAGACGGCTGTATGCGTGGCGTCTTCACGGCGGACCTTGTGTACAAATAGATGTTGATGCCCCTGCGCCGCCACTTGCGGCAAGTGAGTCACGGTCAGAACCTGCCCACGCTCCCCTAGGCGTCGCAGCAACTGGCCGACAATCTCGGCGGTCGGGCCGCCGATACCCACGTCCACTTCGTCGAACACCAGGGTCGGTACGCGCGAGGTCTGTGCGGTGATCACCTGAATCGCCAGGCTGATACGCGACAGTTCGCCACCCGAAGCCACTTTTGCCAGGGCTTTCAAGGGTTGCCCTGGGTTGGCACTCACCAGTAGTTCTACCTGTTCGAGCCCATTAGGCAACAGTTCGCCGCTGCTGTTGGGGCGCAGTTCGATGGTAAAGCGGCCACCGGGCATACCCAGGCGCTGGATTTCCTGTTCCACGGCACTGGCCAGGCTGCTAGAGGCTTGATGCCGCAGATCGCTCAGCTCCCGAGCCTTCTCCTGATAATGGCGGGCATAGGAGGCCAGCTCATCGCTCAGTCGTTCGATGGATTCGTCATTGGCATTCAGGGTTTCGATTTCATCAAGTAGCTTCTGCTGCATCTCGGCGACTTCGGTTGGCTGGATGCGGTGTTTGCGTGCCAGGGTGTAAATGGCATCGAGGCGCTCCTCCAGGTATTGAAGGCGGGCCGGATCGGCATCGAAGTTGTCGAGAAAGCGGTTCAGCTCGCCTACGGCTTCTTCAACCTGAATCTGCGCGCTGGTCAGCAGGCTGCTGGCTTCGCCCAGGGCTCCGATTGAATTGTTCACGCTCGATAGGCGGTTAAGGCTGGCGGTCAGCGCGTTCAGTACGTTGCCGGAATCACTTTCGCTGCATTGTTCGACCACTTGCCGACAAATGCCCAGCAAGGTTTCGGCGTTGGTCAGGTTCTTGTGTTCCTGTTCCAGCTGCTCCAGCTCGTTTTCGCCGAGGCCGAGGTTTTCCAGTTCTTCGAGTTGGTAACTGAGCAGCTGATGACGGGCGCGTTGTTCGTCGCCGGAGTTGGAAAGGCGTTCCAGTTCCTGGCGGGTCTGGCGCCAGCGTTGGGCGGCCAGTTGCACCTGGCGGGCCAGGTCCGTGGCGCCGGCGTATTCGTCGAGTAGACGGCGGTGAGTATCGGTTTTGAGCAGGGATTGGTGTTCGTGCTGGCTATGGATATCGATCAGCAACTCGCCCAGGGCCTTCAGGTCGCCGAGGGGGCAGGGGGTGCCGTTGATATAGCCGCGGGAGCGCCCTTCGGCGGTGATTACTCGACGCAGAATGCATGGGCCGTCGTTCTCGAGGTCGCGCTCGGCCAGCCAGGCACTGGCTTCCGGAATGTCGATCAGGTCGAAGGTGGCCAGGATATCGGCCTTGTCGGCGCCCGGGCGGACCACGCCGCTGTCGGCGCGATCGCCCAGGGTCAGGCCCAGGGCGTCGAGCATGATCGACTTGCCGGCGCCGGTTTCCCCTGTGATGACGCTCATCCCGCGATCGAGTTCGAGATCGAGATGTTCAACGATGGCGTAGTTGTGTACAGACAGGTGCACCAGCATAAAGGCCGCTCCCAGGCTTTAGGTCTGGTTATTTATACAGTGTTTTGTTTCCGGCTGACAATGCCCCCTCTTAGGTCGATTTGCTTGCATTAAAGAAATCCTTAGTGCACCTGGGAATGACAATGCAGCTGTTTTTTGTAGGGTTAATCATCGGATAGCCCTTGAAGCTGAATTTTGCGGCCCCATATACCGGGGCAGAAGCGTGAGTTGAGCTCGCGGACGATATTGGAAGGAGAAAACTATGGCTGACGAACAGACAGTGGATACGCAAAATCTAGACGCCAACCAGGGGCCCGAGGCTTCGGGTGAAGACCTGGCGGCTCGTGTGCAAGTGCTCGAAGAGCAATTGGCTGGTGCGCAAGATCAGGCTTTGCGTGTAGCCGCCGATCTGCAGAACGTCCGCCGTCGTGCCGATCAGGACGTTGAAAAGGCGCACAAGTTCGCCCTGGAAAAATTCGCAGGCGACCTGCTGCCGATCATCGACAGCCTGGAGCGTGGCCTGGAGCTGTCCAGCCCTGATGACGAAAACATTCGTTCGATGCGCGAAGGGATCGAGCTGACCCTGAAAATGTTCCAGGACACCCTGAAACGCTATCACCTGGAAGCGATCGATCCTGAAGGCGAGCCCTTCAATGCCTTGCATCATCAGGCAATGGCCATGCAGGAAAGCGCCGACGTCGAGCCAAACAGCGTGCTCAAAGTGTTTCAGAAGGGCTACCAGCTCCACGGTCGTCTGTTGCGCCCGGCCATGGTCGTGGTCAGCAAGGCGCCTGCGCCGGTTTCGCCTTCGATTGACGAGCAGGCTTGAAATTAGCCGCAAGGCCCCCATTTAGAAGTCAAGCGTTTAAGTGCTACCGCAGTCAGCCACCACTGTTGCGGCATCCAAATCCAAAGTTTCGGGAGAGTGAACATGGGCAAAATTATCGGTATCGACCTGGGGACTACCAACTCCTGCGTCTCCGTGCTGGAAAACGGCAAGGCCAAGGTTATTGAAAACGCTGAAGGCGCGCGTACCACGCCGTCGATCATCGCTTATGCCAACGATGGCGAAATCCTGGTTGGCCAGTCGGCCAAGCGTCAGGCAGTGACCAATCCGCATAACACCCTGTACGCGGTGAAGCGTCTGATCGGTCGTCGTTTCGACGAAGAAGTCGTACAGAAAGACATCCAGATGGTCCCTTACAAGATCGTCAAGGCTGACAACAATGACGCCTGGGTTGAAGTCAACGGCCAGAAAATGGCACCGCCACAGATCTCGGCCGAAATTCTGAAGAAAATGAAGAAGACCGCCGAAGACTACCTCGGCGAGCCTGTGACCGAAGCGGTGATCACTGTTCCGGCCTACTTCAACGACAGCCAGCGTCAAGCCACCAAGGACGCCGGCCGCATCGCGGGCCTGGACGTTAAACGCATCATCAACGAACCGACCGCAGCCGCACTGGCCTACGGCATGGACAAGGCCAAGGGCGATCACACCGTGATCGTTTACGACCTGGGTGGCGGTACTTTCGACGTTTCCGTGATCGAAATCGCTGAAGTCGATGGCGAGCACCAGTTCGAAGTGTTGGCCACCAATGGCGACACCTTCCTGGGTGGTGAAGACTTTGACATTCGTCTGATCGACTACCTCGTCGACGAATTCAAGAAAGAAAGCGGCATGAACCTCAAGGGTGACCCGCTGGCGATGCAGCGCCTGAAAGAAGCCGCTGAAAAAGCCAAGATCGAACTGTCCTCGAGCCAGTCGACCGACGTGAACCTGCCTTACATCACCGCAGACGCTACCGGTCCTAAGCACTTGAACGTGAAAATCTCCCGCGCCAAGCTTGAAGCGCTGGTGGAAGACCTGGTTCAGCGCACCATCGAACCTTGCCGCATTGCGATGAAAGACGCCGGCATCGACGTGGCCAAGATCGACGACGTGATTCTGGTCGGCGGTCAGACCCGTATGCCAATGGTGCAGAAAGCCGTTTCCGACTTCTTCGGTAAAGAAGCTCGTAAAGACGTTAACCCGGACGAAGCCGTTGCCATGGGTGCTGCTATTCAGGGCGCGGTATTGGCTGGTGATGTGAAAGACGTTCTGCTGCTCGACGTCAGCCCGCTGACCCTGGGTATCGAAACCATGGGCGGCGTGATGACCGCGCTGATCGAGAAAAACACCACGATTCCTACCAAGAAATCGCAAGTGTTCTCGACTGCCGACGACAACCAGGGTGCAGTGACTATTCACGTGCTGCAAGGTGAGCGTAAGCAGGCTGCACAGAACAAGTCCCTGGGCAAGTTCGACCTGGCCGAGATTCCACCAGCACCACGTGGCGTGCCACAAATCGAAGTGACCTTCGACATCGACGCCAACGGCATCCTGCACGTCGGCGCGAAAGACAAGGCTACCGGCAAGACTCAGTCGATCGTGATCAAGGCCAACTCCGGTCTGTCCGAGGAAGAAATTCAGCAGATGGTTCGCGATGCTGAAGTGAACGCTGAAGAAGACCGCAAGTTCGAAGAGCTGGCCAGTGCCCGTAACCAGGGCGATGCCCTGGTTCACTCGACGCGCAAAATGATCGCTGACGCTGGCGATAAAGTGAGCGCTGAAGAGAAGACTGCAATCGAAGCAGCTGTGGTTGCCCTGGAAACCGCCATCAAAGGCGACGACAAGGCCGCTATCGAAGCCAAGGTTGAAGAGCTGTCCAAGGTTTCCGCGCCAGTGGCTCAGAAAATGTATGCCGACCAGGCTCAGCCAGCTGAAGGCGCGGCGCCGAAAGACGAATCGGCTGAAAAGGCTGACGACGTTGTCGATGCCGAGTTCGAAGAAGTCAAAGACCACAAGTAAGTTGTTGGTCGCCCGGTTGACTGCCTTCAGGCGGTGACTGGTAGGATGTCGCCGCGCGGGAGCTTGCTCCCGCGTTGGCGTGTCTGGAGTAAGCGAATTTTTACAGCATGCGACAACGCTCGGATGTTGGCGGTATGACCGGAAATGCTCCTGCTTTTCGAGTCGAAAGTACTGCATCGAATCAAAGACCAGGATCGTTGAATTGACGTGAGTTGGGTCCGGGCCTGTATTGGGGCTCAACGAGTTTGGCGAGGCTCAGGAGAGCTTTGCCGAACGTCCTTAAGAGTGCAAAGACTTATGGCAAAGCGTGACTATTACGAAGTATTGGGTGTTGAACGTGGTTCAAGCGAAGCGGATCTGAAAAAGGCCTACCGTCGCCTGGCGATGAAGCACCACCCGGACCGTAATCCCGATGACAAAGCGTCGGAAGATATGTTCAAAGAGGCCAACGAGGCCTATGAAGTACTGTCCGATTCCAGCAAGCGCGCGGCCTATGACCAATACGGTCATGCCGGTGTCGACCCGAGCATGGGTGGCGGCGGTGCCGGGTTTGGCGGTCAGAACTTTTCCGACATCTTCGGCGATGTCTTCAGTGACTTCTTCGGTGGCGGTCGCGGCGGTGCTCGTGGCGGCGCTCAGCGCGGCAGCGACCTGCGTTACACCCTGGAGCTGAACCTGGAAGAAGCGGTGCGCGGCACGACCGTGAATATCCGCGTTCCGACACTGGTCAACTGCAAACCGTGCGATGGCTCGGGTGCCAAGAAAGGCTCCTCGCCGATCACTTGCCCGACGTGCGGCGGTATCGGTCAGGTGCGCATGCAGCAGGGCTTCTTCTCGGTGCAGCAGACCTGCCCACGCTGCCATGGCCAGGGCAAGATTATTTCCGACCCGTGCGATTCCTGTCACGGCGAAGGTCGTGTCGAAGAGTACAAGACCCTGTCGGTGAAAGTGCCGGCCGGTGTCGATACCGGTGACCGTATTCGCCTGTCTGGCGAAGGCGAGGCGGGTGCGCAGGGCGGCCCGACCGGCGACCTGTACGTGGTGATCAATGTGCGCGAGCACGCGATCTTCCAGCGTGACGGCAAGCACCTGTTCTGCGAAGTGCCAATCAGCTTCGTCGACGCAGCGCTGGGTGGCGAGCTGGAGATTCCGACCCTCGATGGTCGGGTCAAGCTGAAGATCCCTGAAGGGACTCAGACCGGTAAGCAGTTCCGTGTTCGCGGCAAAGGCGTCGCGCCGGTTCGTGGTGGCGGTGCTGGTGACCTGATGTGCCGTGTGGCGGTCGAAACCCCGGTCAACCTGGGTCGTCGTCAGCGCGAATTGCTGGAGGAGTTGCGCAGCTCCCTGGCGGGTGACAACAGTCATTCGCCGAAAACCACCGGTTGGTTCGAAGGCGTGAAGCGCTTCTTCGGCGATTTGTAAGGAGTCGGCATGCGACGTATAGCTGTGATGGGCGCTGCCGGGCGCATGGGCAAGATTCTGGTCGAGGCGGTGCAGCAGCGCGCACCGCTGACCGGCCTGACGGCCGCCATTGTGCGCCCTGGCAGCACGCTGATTGGCGTGGATGCCGGTGAGTTGGCATCGCTTGGGCGAATCGGTGTGCCGCTGTCCGGCAGGCTGGATGCGGTGGCCGATGAGTTTGATGTGTTGATCGACTTCACTCTGCCTGAAGTCATGCTGAAAAACCTGGAGTTCTGCCGCAAGGCGGGCAAGGCCATGGTGATCGGCACGACTGGATTGGATGCCGCGCAGAAGCAGTTGCTGGTCGAGGCGAGCGAAGATATTGCGATTGTATTCGCGGCCAATTTCAGTGTCGGTGTAAACCTGTCGCTGAAGCTGCTCGACATGGCGGCTCGTGTGCTGGGCGATGACGCTGATATCGAAATCATCGAAGCCCATCATAGGCACAAGATCGATGCGCCTTCAGGTACGGCTCTGCGCATGGGCGAGGTGATTGCCAGTGCGCTGGATCGTGATCTGCAGAAGGTTGCGGTCTATGGTCGTGAAGGTCACACCGGTGTGCGTGAGCGTGAAACGATCGGCTTCGCGACTGTGCGCGGTGGTGATGTGGTCGGTGATCATACGGTGCTGTTTGCCTGTGAGGGCGAGCGACTGGAAATCACGCATAAAGCCTCGAGCCGCATGACCTTTGCCAAGGGCGCGGTACGTGCAGCTTTGTGGCTGGACGGTCGTGAGCCAGGCCTTTACGACATGCAAGACGTGCTCGACCTGCGGTAAGATGTGCCTGAAATCGGGTTCAAACATAGCGTTTGGGCCCGGTTTTAAACCGCCAAGCGACGTCCTGTCGCATTCTCCGGCCTTTAGGGCTCATTGGCGGTAGACCAAAAAAGCCTTTTTCTGTAAGCTACAGCTTTAGTGTGTCCACTAAAAGCGCGCAGAATAATTCGATGAAGAAGCGGGGTGACGTGTCCATACGTCACTCCGCTTTTTTACAACCTGCGATCGCCCTTTCAGGCTTTATTTACGGGAGGTCTTCTTGACTAAGCCAGCCATACTCGCCCTTGCTGATGGCAGCATTTTTCGCGGCGAAGCCATTGGAGCCGACGGTCAAACCGTTGGTGAGGTGGTGTTCAACACCGCAATGACCGGCTATCAGGAAATCCTTACCGATCCTTCCTACGCCCAACAGATCGTTACCCTGACTTACCCACACATCGGCAACACCGGCACCACGCCGGAAGACGCCGAGTCCGACCGTGTCTGGGCCGCTGGCCTGGTCATCCGTGACCTGCCACTGGTTGCGAGCAACTGGCGCAACACGATGTCTTTGTCCGACTACCTGAAAGCCAACAATGTCGTGGCAATCGCCGGTATCGACACTCGCCGTCTGACACGCATCCTGCGTGAGAAAGGCGCGCAGAACGGCTGCATCATGGCCGGTGACAACATCTCTGAAGCCGCCGCCATCGCCGCCGCCCAGGGCTTCCCAGGCCTCAAAGGCATGGACCTGGCAAAAGTCGTCAGCACCAAAGAGAAGTACGAATGGCGCTCGACTGTCTGGGATCTGAAAACCGACAGCCATGCGACCATTGAAGCCTCCGAGCTGCCATACCACGTGGTGGCCTACGACTACGGCGTCAAGCTGAACATCCTGCGCATGCTGGTCGAGCGCGGTTGCCGCGTGACCGTGGTGCCTGCACAGACTCCGGCCGCCGAAGCGCTGGCTCTGAAGCCGGACGGCGTGTTCCTGTCCAACGGCCCGGGTGACCCTGAGCCATGCGACTACGCGATCCAGGCGATTAAAGACGTGCTGGAAACCGAGATTCCGGTATTCGGCATCTGCCTCGGCCACCAACTGCTGGCTCTGGCCTCCGGCGCCAAGACCCTGAAAATGGGCCATGGTCACCACGGTGCCAACCACCCGGTCCAGGATCTGGACAGCGGTGTGGTGATGATCACCAGCCAGAACCACGGTTTTGCGGTAGACGAAGCGACCCTGCCAGGCAACGTTCGGGCGATCCACAAATCGCTGTTCGACGGCACCCTGCAAGGCATCGAGCGTACCGACAAGAGCGCCTTCAGCTTCCAGGGTCACCCTGAAGCCAGCCCTGGCCCGAACGACGTAGCGCCATTGTTTGATCGCTTCATCAACGAGATGGCCAAGCGACGCTAATCGCTCGCCCTGATGTAGCGAAGCCTGGGGGCGGTCCCGAAACCGGCGGCCCCCTCAAGGCTTCAGAGATTGAACAAGACGGCTTGCCGACTGACCTGCGGATTTGAGTGACAACCCATGCCAAAACGTACAGACATTAAAAGCATCCTGATTCTCGGCGCTGGCCCGATCGTGATCGGCCAGGCCTGCGAATTCGACTACTCCGGCGCCCAGGCCTGTAAAGCCCTGCGCGAGGAGGGTTACCGCGTCATCCTGGTGAACTCCAACCCGGCGACCATCATGACCGACCCGGCCATGGCCGACGCCACCTACATCGAGCCGATCAAGTGGCAGACCGTTGCCAAGATCATCGAGAAAGAGCGTCCGGACGCACTGCTGCCGACCATGGGTGGCCAGACTGCCCTGAACTGCGCCCTGGACCTGGAGCGCGAAGGCGTTCTGGAGAAGTTCGGCGTAGAAATGATCGGTGCCAACGCTGACACCATCGACAAGGCCGAAGACCGTTCGCGCTTCGACAAGGCGATGAAATCCATCGGTCTGGACTGCCCGCGTTCGGGTATCGCCCACAGCATGGAAGAGGCCAACGCGGTTCTCGATCGCCTGGGCTTTCCGTGCATCATTCGTCCGTCCTTCACCATGGGCGGCACCGGTGGCGGTATCGCTTACAACCGTGAAGAGTTCGAAGAAATCTGCGCCCGCGGTCTGGACCTGTCGCCGACCAAAGAGCTGCTGATCGACGAATCGCTGATTGGCTGGAAAGAGTACGAGATGGAGGTTGTCCGCGATAAGAAGGACAACTGCATCATCGTCTGCTCCATCGAAAACTTCGACCCGATGGGCGTGCATACCGGTGACTCGATCACTGTTGCGCCAGCACAGACCCTGACCGACAAGGAATACCAGATCCTGCGTAACGCCTCCTTGGCGGTATTGCGCGAGATCGGCGTCGAGACCGGCGGTTCCAACGTCCAGTTCGGCATTTGCCCGAACACCGGTCGCATGGTCGTGATCGAGATGAACCCGCGGGTATCCCGTTCCTCGGCCCTGGCCTCGAAAGCCACCGGTTTCCCGATCGCCAAGGTCGCGGCGAAACTGGCCGTCGGTTACACCCTCGACGAGTTGTCGAACGACATCACCGGTGGCAAGACCCCGGCGTCCTTCGAGCCGTCCATCGACTACGTCGTCACCAAGCTGCCACGCTTCGCCTTCGAGAAATTCCCGAAAGCCGACGCGCGCCTGACCACTCAAATGAAGTCGGTCGGTGAAGTCATGGCCATCGGCCGGACCTTCCAGGAATCCTTGCAGAAAGCCCTGCGCGGTCTGGAAGTGGGCGTTTGCGGCCTGGACGAGAAGCTCGACCTGAGCAACCCGGAAAGCATGAGCATCCTCAAGCGCGAACTGACCGTGCCAGGCGCCGAGCGTATCTGGTACGTCGCTGATGCGTTCCGCGCCGGCCTGTCGGTCGAAGACATTTTCGGCATGAACATGATCGACCCGTGGTTCCTGGTGCAGATCGAAGATCTGATCAAGGAAGAAGAGAAGGTCAAGACCCTGGGTCTGGCCAGCATCGACCACGACTTGATGTTCCGCCTCAAGCGCAAAGGCTTCTCCGACATGCGTCTGGCCAAGCTGCTGGGCGTGACCGAGAAGGCTCTGCGTCGCCACCGTCACAAGCTGGAAATCTTCCCGGTCTACAAGCGCGTTGACACCTGCGCGGCCGAGTTCGCCACCGACACCGCTTACCTCTACTCGACGTACGAGGAAGAGTGCGAAGCCGCGCCGTCGGGCCGCGACAAGATCATGATCCTCGGCGGCGGTCCTAACCGTATCGGCCAGGGCATCGAGTTCGACTACTGCTGCGTACACGCGGCACTGGCCCTGCGTGAAGACGGTTACGAGACCATCATGGTCAACTGTAACCCGGAAACCGTTTCCACCGACTACGACACTTCCGATCGTCTTTATTTCGAGCCAGTGACCCTGGAAGATGTACTGGAAATCGTCCGCGTCGAGAAGCCTAAAGGCGTGATCGTCCAGTACGGCGGCCAAACCCCGTTGAAATTGGCGCGTGCCCTGGAAGAGGCCGGCGTGCCAATCATCGGCACCAGCCCTGACGCCATCGACCGTGCCGAAGACCGTGAGCGCTTCCAGCAAATGGTTGAGCGTCTGAACCTGCGTCAGCCGCCAAACGCCACCGTGCGCAGCGAAGACGAAGCGATTCGTGCTGCGGCCAAGATCGGTTACCCGCTGGTGGTTCGTCCGTCCTACGTACTGGGCGGCCGCGCGATGGAAATCGTCTACGAAGAAGAAGAACTCAAGCGCTACCTGCGTGATGCGGTGAAAGTATCCAACGACAGCCCGGTGCTGCTCGATCACTTCCTCAATTGCGCGATTGAAATGGACGTGGATGCGGTCTGTGACGGCACCGACGTGGTGATCGGCGCGATCATGCAGCACATCGAGCAGGCCGGCGTTCACTCCGGTGACTCGGCATGCTCCCTGCCGCCGTACTCGCTGCCTGCTCACATCCAGGACGAGATGCGCGAACAGGTCAAGAAAATGGCTCTGGAACTGGGCGTTGTCGGCCTGATGAACGTTCAGTTGGCGCTGCAAGGCGAAGACATCTACGTCATCGAAGTCAATCCGCGCGCTTCCCGTACCGTACCGTTCGTCTCCAAGTGCATCGGTGTTTCCCTGGCAATGATCGCGGCTCGCGTGATGGCTGGTAAAACCCTGAAAGAAATCGGCTTCACCAAAGAAATCATTCCGAACTTCTACAGCGTGAAGGAGGCGGTGTTCCCATTCGCCAAATTCCCTGGCGTGGACCCGATCCTGGGCCCTGAGATGAAGTCCACCGGTGAAGTGATGGGTGTGGGCGATACTTTCGGCGAAGCCTTTGCCAAAGCCCAGATGGGTGCCAGCGAAGTGCTGCCGACTGGCGGTACTGCGTTCATCAGCGTGCGTGACGATGACAAACCACTGGTTGCAGGCGTGGCCCGTGATCTGATCAACTTGGGCTTCGAAGTGGTCGCCACTGCCGGTACTGCCAAGCTGATCGAAGCCGCAGGCCTGAAAGTGCGTCGTGTGAACAAGGTGACCGAGGGTCGTCCGCACGTGGTCGACATGATCAAGAATGACGAAGTCACCCTGATCATCAACACCACCGAAGGTCGCCAGTCGATCGCCGATTCCTACTCCATTCGTCGTAATGCCTTGCAGCACAAGATCTACTGCACCACTACCATTGCTGCTGGCGAAGCTATCTGCGAAGCGCTGAAGTTCGGTCCCGAGAAGACCGTGCGCCGCTTGCAGGATCTACACGCAGGATTGAAGGCATGATCAAATACCCAATGACCGTCAAGGGCGCCAAGGCCCTGGAAGAAGAACACGCTCATCTGACCAAGGTCGTTCGTCCGAAGCTCAGCCAGGACATCGGTACGGCCCGTGAGTTGGGTGACTTGAAGGAAAACGCCGAATACCACGCCGCTCGCGAGCAGCAGGGTATGGTCGAGGCGCGAATTCGTGACATCGAAGGCCGGATTCAGAATCAGGTCATCATCGATGTCACGACCATTCCTCACACCGGCAAAGTGATTTTCGGCACCACCGTTGAAATCGCCAACGTCGAGACTGATGAGCGCGTCACTTACCACATCGTCGGTGAGGATGAGGCGGACTTCAAACTCGGCAAGATTTCGGTGGGTTCGCCACTGGCTCGCGCCTTGATTGCCAAGGAAGAGGGTGATGTGGTCGCCGTGAAAACGCCGGGTGGCGTTATCGAGTATGAGATTGTCGAAGTTCGCCACCTCTGAAAGAAGGCGCCCGCTACGTGCGGGCGCCATGCTTTGGCAGTTGACCCAAATGTTGTGGGTTGGCGGCGTGTGGTTGTTGCACATCGGCCTGCTGCCGGTGCTGGGGCGAATAGGCCTGGCACCGCTGCTGATCGACGAAATTGCAGGCGTGCTGAATACGCTGATGGTGGGATTTGCCGCAGCGTGTGTGGTTTTTCAGGCTTTGGTGCTGGTTCAGGCCGAGGGCCTTGCCAGTCTATGGCGCGATATTCGTGGGCAACTGCTGATGATGGCGCTGTGCGGGGTTGCGATGCATTTCGCGGTCCGCATCGGCTGGCCGCAGGCGGCGCATTGGCAGCTGTTCAGCTATCTTGTTCTGGGGTTTTCCGGGCTGGTGCTGGTGATGCAACCGGTGCCGGGATGGAGTGTGAGGGTGCGCGAAGCACACCCTTGACCCTTGTCATCACTTGAAGCGATGGACGTTCGACAGCTGCTTGTTGACGCTGAAGTTCTTGCGGTAAATCAGTGCCATCTTGCCGATGACCTGAACCAGATCGGCTTTGCCGGCCTTGCAGAGTTCTGCAATGGCTGCCAAGCGCGATTCGCGATCGAGGATGTTGAGCTTGATTTTGATCAGCTCGTGATCCGCCAGCGCGCGTTCAAGTTCGGCTAACACACCTTCAGTCAAACCGTTGTCAGCCACAATCAAAACTGGTTTCAGATGGTGGCCAATGGATTTGTACTGTTTCTTCTGCTCTTGAGTGAGCGGCATAATCTGACCCCTGCGTCTGATCTTGTAAAAAGCGGCGGCCAGTTTACCCGAGCGAGTCCGGGACCGCCCAGTTAATCACGACCCGTTTTATTTTCGAGGTGGCCCGTGGCCCGTTCCAAGACAAGTCTTAAATGGCTGCAAGAGCATTTCAACGACCCATTCGTGAAAATGGCGCAAAAAGACGGGTATCGCTCCCGTGCCAGCTACAAGCTGCTGGAGATTCAGGAAAGGGATCGTTTGATCCGTCCGGGCATGAGCGTGATCGACCTGGGCGCCGCCCCGGGTGGCTGGTCCCAGGTGACCAGTCGTCTGATTGGTGGGCAAGGCACACTGATCGCTTCCGACATCCTGGAAATGGACAGCATCCCGGATGTGACCTTCATTCAGGGTGACTTCACCGAGGACGCCGTACTGGCGCAGATCCTTGAAGCTGTCGGAAAAAACGAGGTGGACCTTGTGATTTCCGATATGGCCCCCAATATGAGTGGATTGGCGTCTGTTGATATGCCGCGATCGATGTTCCTGTGCGAGTTGGCACTGGATCTTGCGACTCGGGTGTTGAAGCCAGGTGGTGATTTTTTGATCAAGGTCTTCCAGGGTGAAGGCTTCGACGAATACCACAAAAGCGTTCGCAAGCAGTTCGAGAAGGTCACGACGCGCAAGCCGAAATCGTCGCGTGATCGCTCCCGTGAGCAGTACCTGCTGGGCCGTGGTTTCCGTGGTCGCAGTGAGGAATAAAAGGTTTTTCGACCGGGGCGATAGGTTTTTCGTATTTCGTCCCGTGAGCATTAGCGAATATTGTGTAGAAAGTGTTTCACAAAGGGTTACAGACGGCGCCTGCCAGAGCCGTAGGTAATGTAGTAAGTTAGGCCGGTGAATATCATGCGAAGCACGCGCCATTAGCGGAGCTTGCTTCAGAGGGTAGTTAATTGAACGATATGGCAAAGAATCTGATCCTGTGGTTGATCATCGCGGCTGTCCTGGTGACGGTGATGAACAACTTCTCCAGCCCTAACGAGCCGCAGACCCTCAACTATTCCGACTTCATCCAGCAGGTCAAGGATGGCAAGGTCGAGCGCGTAGCGGTTGATGGCTACGTGATTACCGGCAAGCGCAACGATGGCGACAGCTTCAAGACCATCCGTCCGGCAATCCAGGACAATGGCCTGATCGGCGACCTCGTGGATAACCACGTGGTAGTCGAAGGCAAGCAGCCTGAGCAGCAAAGCATCTGGACTCAACTCCTGGTCGCAAGCTTTCCGATTCTGGTGATCATCGCTGTCTTCATGTTCTTCATGCGGCAGATGCAGGGCGGTGCCGGGGGCAAGGGCGGGCCGATGAGCTTCGGCAAGAGCAAGGCGCGCCTGCTCTCCGAAGATCAGGTGAAAACCACGTTGGCTGACGTTGCCGGTTGCGACGAAGCCAAGGAAGAAGTTGGCGAACTGGTCGAATTCCTGCGTGATCCGGGCAAGTTCCAGCGCTTGGGCGGTCGCATTCCTCGTGGCGTTCTGATGGTCGGTCCTCCTGGTACGGGTAAAACCTTGATCGCCAAGGCGATCGCCGGCGAAGCCAAAGTGCCGTTCTTTACCATTTCCGGTTCCGATTTCGTCGAAATGTTCGTCGGTGTCGGTGCCAGTCGTGTTCGCGACATGTTCGAGCAGGCGAAGAAACACGCGCCCTGCATCATCTTCATCGATGAAATCGACGCCGTCGGTCGCCACCGTGGTGCCGGCATGGGCGGTGGTCACGACGAGCGCGAACAGACACTCAACCAGTTGCTGGTAGAGATGGACGGCTTCGAAATGAATGACGGCATCATCGTCATCGCAGCGACCAACCGTCCCGACGTACTGGACCCTGCATTGCTGCGTCCGGGCCGTTTCGACCGTCAGGTCGTGGTCGGTCTGCCGGATATCCGTGGTCGCGAGCAGATTCTCAAAGTCCACATGCGCAAAGTGCCAATGGGTGACGACGTCGCTCCGGCCGTGATCGCGCGTGGTACTCCTGGTTTCTCCGGTGCCGACCTGGCCAACCTGGTGAACGAGGCGTCGTTGTTCGCAGCCCGTGCCGGCAAACGCATCGTCGAGATGAAAGAGTTCGAGCTGGCCAAAGACAAGATCATGATGGGTGCCGAGCGCAAGTCCATGGTCATGTCCGAGAAAGAGAAGCAGAACACTGCTTATCACGAGGCTGGCCACGCTATCGTCGGTCGCGTCGTGCCTGAGCATGATCCGGTCTACAAAGTGTCGATCATCCCGCGCGGTCGCGCGCTCGGTGTGACCATGTTCCTGCCGGAAGAAGATCGCTACAGTCTGTCCAAGCGTGCGCTGATCAGTCAGATCTGCTCGCTGTATGGCGGTCGTATCGCTGAAGAGATGACCCTGGGCTTCGATGGTGTCACCACCGGTGCATCCAACGACATCATGCGTGCCAGCCAGATCGCACGGAACATGGTGACCAAGTGGGGGTTGTCGGAAAAACTCGGTCCGTTGATGTACGCCGAAGAAGAGGGCGAAGTGTTCCTCGGTCGTGGCGGTGGTGGTCAACATGCCAGCTTCTCCGGCGAGACAGCCAAGCTGATCGACTCCGAAGTACGCAGCATCATTGACCAGTGCTACGGCACGGCCAAGCAGATCCTTACGGATAACCGTGACAAGCTCGACGCCATGGCGGATGCCTTGATGAAGTACGAAACGATCGATGCCGATCAGATCGATGACATCATGGCGGGTCGTACGCCTCGCGAACCTCGCGACTGGTCTGGCGGCAGCGATACTTCCGGCACGCCTCCAGCAGTGCAGGATGGGCGTCCGGAAACACCAATCGGTGGCCCGGCTGCTGACGTATAAGGTTTGAAATGACTTCTGTTCAGTCCTCGACCCGGTTGCCTTGCGGCAACCGGGTTCTTGATTTGGCCCAGACGCATGTCATGGGCATTCTCAATGTCACTCCCGACTCCTTTTCCGATGGTGGTCAATACAGTCAGCTCGATGCGGCCCTGCGCCACGCCGAGGCGATGGTGGCGGCTGGCGCGACACTGATCGACATTGGCGGTGAATCGACTCGGCCCGGTGCCAGGGCGGTTTCACCCCTTGAAGAGATGGAGCGCGTAGCGCCTGTCGTCGAGCGTATTCACCGTGAACTCGATGTGATTATCTCTGTCGATACCTCTACACCGGCGATCATGCGCGAAACCGCAAGGTTGGGGGCCGGTTTGATCAATGATGTGCGTTCGTTGCGTCGAGACGGAGCCCTGGATGCAGCGGCGGCCACTGGTTTGCCGGTGTGTCTGATGCATATGCTCGGCGAGCCGGGCGACATGCAGGACAATCCGCAGTACCAGGATGTGACGAAAGAGGTCGGCGAGTTTCTCGTCGAGCGCATGATTCAGTGCGCGTCGGTAGGTATCCCCGCCGAGCGGATCATTCTCGATCCGGGCTTCGGCTTCGCAAAAACTTTGCAGCACAACCTGAGCTTGTTTAAGCATATGGAGGCCTTGCATGCCTTGGGGCGGCCCCTGTTGGTCGGGGTTTCGCGAAAAAGCATGATCGGGCAGGCCTTGAATCGGCCGGTGGGAGAGCGCCTGCATGGCGGTTTGGCGCTCGCGGCACTGGCTTCGATCAAGGGCGCGCGTATATTGCGCGTCCATGATGTGGCCGAAACCGTCGATGTGGTGCGGATGATCGCCGCCGTAGAATCAGCCAAATAAGAATGATGGAGTACTTATGAGCAAAAAATACTTTGGCACCGACGGCATTCGTGGTCGGGTCGGTGAATACCCGATTACTCCTGATTTCATGCTCAAGCTTGGCTGGGCGGCAGGCATGGCATTTCGTAGCATGGGTGCTTGCAAGGTGCTCGTGGGCAAGGACACCCGGATTTCCGGTTACATGTTCGAGTCGGCGCTTGAGGCCGGGCTGACCTCGGCAGGTGCAGATGTAATGCTCCTAGGGCCGATGCCGACGCCGGCCATCGCCTATCTGACGCGGACCTTTCATGCCGAAGCAGGCATCGTGATCAGCGCTTCGCACAATCCTCATGACGATAACGGCATCAAGTTTTTCTCCGGGAAGGGCACCAAGCTTCCGGATGAAGTCGAGCTGATGATTGAAGAGCTGCTCGACACCCCGATGACCGTGGTTGAGTCGAGCAAGATCGGCAAGGTGTCGCGAATCAACGATGCCTCGGGCCGTTATATCGAATTCTGCAAGAGCAGTGTTCCGACCGGTACCAGTTTTGCCGGGCTGAAGATCGTGATCGACTGCGCTCACGGTGCGACCTATAAAGTGGCGCCTAGTGTGTTCCGTGAACTGGGGGCCGATGTTGTTGTGCTTTCTGCTCATCCCAATGGCCTGAACATCAATGAGAATTGCGGTTCGACCCATATGGAGCCACTGCAAGCTGCCGTATTGGCCGAGCATGCTGATTTGGGTATTGCCTTTGACGGTGATGGCGACCGGGTCCAGATGGTCGATCACACTGGCACTGTCGTCGACGGCGACGAGTTGTTGTTCATCATTGCTCGCGATCTGCAAGAGCGCGGCAAGTTGCAGGGCGGTGTGGTCGGTACGCTGATGAGTAACCTGGGGCTGGAATTGGCCCTGGCTGATCTGGCTATTCCTTTTGTGCGCGCCAATGTTGGCGACCGTTACGTGATCTCCGAGTTGCTGGAGCGCGATTGGCAGGTGGGTGGAGAAAACTCAGGGCACATTGTCTGCTTCAGTCATACCACCACCGGTGATGCAATCATTGCCGCGTTGCAGGTATTGATGGCCCTCAAGAGACGCGTAGAAAGCCTGGCTCAGTCCCGTCAGGCGCTGCGCAAGTGTCCTCAGGTGCTGATCAATGTCCGGTTTGGCGGTGGTGCGAATCCGATCGAACATCCGACAGTCAAGGAAGCCAGTGATCGTGTCACCCAGGCGATGGCCGGTCGTGGGCGCGTATTGTTACGCAAGTCCGGGACAGAACCGCTGGTGCGGGTCATGGTCGAAGGCGAGGACGAAACGCAGGTTCGCGGTTACGCCGAAGAGCTGGCAAAACTGGTAACTGAAGTTTCTGTCTGATTTCGGCTTGCCAGCCATGATTGTGTTGGGTAACATCTGCGCCCACTTTGACCGACGAGGTACAGCATGCGTCGCCCTATGGTAGCTGGTAACTGGAAGATGCACGGTACCCGCGCCAGCGTCGCTGAGCTGATCAATGGCCTTCGTCATCAGGCCTTGCCGAGCGGTGTTGATGTTGCGGTATTCCCGTCTTTCTTACATATCAATCAAGTGATTGATGGTCTGGAAGGCAAGTCGATCAAGGTCGGCGCGCAGAACGCTGCGGTGGAATCCAGGCAAGGTGCATTGACCGGTGAAGTTGCGCCGAGTCAATTGGCTGATGAAGGTTGCTCGCTGGTGCTCGTTGGGCATTCCGAGCGGCGCCAGATCGTTGGCGAGAATGATGAAACACTCATTCGCAAATTCGCAGCGGCACAGGCATGTGGCTTGATTCCAGTGTTATGCATAGGGGAAACCCTTGAAGAACGCGAAGCTGGAAAAACTCTTGAGGTTGTCGGGCGTCAGCTTGGCAGTATCATTGAGGAGCTGGGTGTCGGTGTCTTTGCAGGGGCAGTAATCGCTTACGAGCCGGTCTGGGCCATTGGCACTGGGCTGACTGCTTCGCCGCAACAGGCGCAGGATGTGCACGCAGCCATTCGCGCTCAGTTGGCGGCAGAGAATTCTGAAGTCGCGCAAAGTGTGCGGCTTCTATACGGCGGCAGCGTGAAGGCGGCCAATGCGGTCGAACTGTTCGGCATGCCGGATATCGATGGGGGGCTCATTGGTGGAGCTTCCCTGAATGCAGATGAGTTCGGTGCGATTTGTCGCGCCGCGGGAAACTGAAAAAATGCTGGAAACAGTCGTAGTCGTTTTTCATCTGCTGGGTGCATTGGGCGTAGTTGCTCTGGTTTTACTGCAGCAGGGTAAAGGTGCGGATGCTGGCGCGTCTTTCGGAGCAGGTGCTTCAAATACTGTGTTCGGAAGCCAAGGTTCCTCTACCTTTCTTAGTAAGTTTACTGCTATACTTGCCGCCGGTTTCTTCATAACCAGCTTAGGGTTAGGTTACTTTGCTAAAGAGAAGGCTCACCAGCTGACTCAGGTAGGTTTGCCAAACCCGGCAGTGTTGGAAGTTCCAAAGCAGCAACCGGCTTCTGATGATGTTCCGGTGCTTCAAGAGCAAAAGTCGGCTACTCCAGCGACTGACGTACCTCCAGCTCAAGAGCAGAAGTAAGAAGGGTTTCAAACGTAGTATTGCCGAGGTGGTGGAATTGGTAGACACGCAACCTTGAGGTGGTTGTGCCCATAGGGTGTAGGGGTTCGAGTCCCCTTCTCGGTACCAATTATCAGGAGAGCCCGCTGTTGCGGGCTTTCTTGTAGGTGGAAGGTTACATTGACCCTGTCAGGGATCGGTCGTATACTTCCGCCCCAGCTTTGTCGCGGGGTGGAGCAGTCTGGTAGCTCGTCGGGCTCATAACCCGAAGGTCGTCGGTTCAAATCCGGCCCCCGCAACCAGTTTAAGGAGCCCCTTTTAAGGGGCTTTTTGTTAGCTGGACACTTTCAACGCCGCTGTTCAACGGCGTTTCAAGGATGGGCGTTTCGCCCATTTTTTTATTTTGCACAGCATGCACATACATGCACGAGGGGGTTCAGGTGTCGAGCAAGCTAGAAGAGTTGCAGGCCTTGCTGGCCCCGGTGGTCGTGGCCCTAGGCTATGAATGCTGGGGTATTGAGTTTTCGGCTCAAGGTCGCCACTCAATGTTGCGCGTTTATATTGATAAAGAGGGCGGCGTGCTGGTGGACGATTGTGCCATCGTCAGCCGTCAGATCAGCGGTGTACTGGATGTTGAAGATCCGATCGCCGTTGAATACACCCTTGAAGTTTCCTCGCCTGGCATGGAACGCCCACTGTTCACTATTGAGCAGTTTGCAAAATTTGCCGGTGAACAAGTGAAGATCAAGCTGCGCTCGCCTTTTGAAGGTCGGCGCAACTTTCAGGGCCTTCTGCGCGGTGTAGAAGAGCAGGACGTCGTGGTGCAGGTTGAAGACCATGAGTTCCTGTTGCCGATCGATATGATCGACAAGGCCAACATTATTCCCAGTTTTGACTGAGACGCGGATCCCGCGGATCCAATGGCTTGCGAAAGGCGAGGCGTACGATGAGCAAAGAAGTACTGCTGGTTGTTGAGTCGGTATCCAATGAAAAGGGCGTACCGGCAAACGTAATTTTTGAAGCGCTGGAGCTGGCTCTGGCCACTGCTACCAAAAAGCGTTTCGAGGACGAAGTCGATCTGCGTGTGGAAATCAATCGCCACACCGGTGCTTACGAGACATTCCGTCGCTGGACGGTCGTCGAAGAAGCAGACCTGGACGATCCGGCCATCGAAACCTGGCCGAGCAAGGTTGCAGAAACGCATCCTGGTGCCAAGGTCGGCGATGTTGTCGAAGAAAAGATCGAATCCATCGAGTTCGGCCGCATTGCTGCACAGACCGCCAAGCAGGTCATCGTGCAGAAAGTTCGCGAAGCCGAGCGTGCTCAAGTCGTTGACGCTTATCGCGAGCGCCTGGGGGAAATCATCTCCGGCACCGTGAAGAAAGTCACCCGCGACAACGTGATCGTCGATCTGGGCAATAACGCTGAAGCGTTGCTGGCCCGTGAAGACATCATTTCTCGCGAAACCTTCCGGGTTGGCGTGCGTCTGCGTGCGCTGCTCAAGGAAATCCGCACCGAGAACCGCGGCCCTCAGCTGATCCTGTCGCGTACCGCGCCGGAAATGCTGATCGAGTTGTTCCGCATCGAAGTGCCGGAAATCGCTGAAGGCCTGATCGAAGTAATGGCTGCGTCCCGCGACCCGGGTTCGCGCGCCAAGATCGCGGTCCGCTCCAAGGACAAACGCATTGATCCGCAAGGCGCTTGCATCGGTATGCGCGGTTCGCGCGTCCAGGCAGTGTCCGGCGAATTGGGCGGTGAGCGTGTGGATATCGTCCTGTGGGACGATAACCCGGCGCAGTTCGTGATCAATGCGATGTCGCCGGCTGAAGTGGCGGCAATTATCGTTGACGAAGATGCCCATGCAATGGACATCGCCGTTGGCGCAGACAATCTTGCTCAGGCCATCGGTCGCGGTGGTCAGAACGTGCGTCTGGCTAGCCAGTTGACTGGCTGGACCCTGAACGTGATGACCGAATCGGACATCCAGGCTAAGCAGCAAGCAGAAACCGGCGACATCCTGCGCAACTTCATCGACGAGCTGGAAGTCGACGAAGACCTGGCACAGGTGCTGGTAGATGAAGGCTTCACCAGCCTGGAAGAGATTGCCTACGTACCGTTGGAAGAAATGCTCAACATCGACGGCTTTGACGAAGAAACCGTCAACGAGCTTCGCGCTCGCGCCAAGGATCGTTTGTTGACTAAAGCCATCGCTACTGAGGAAAAGCTGGCAGACGCCCATCCGGCCGAAGACCTGCTCTCGCTTGAGGGTATGGACAAGGATTTGGCGATGGAACTGGCGGTGCGCGGCGTAATTACCCGCGAAGACCTGGCCGAGCAGTCTATTGACGACCTGCTCGACATCGACGGCATTGACGATGATCGTGCCGGCAAGTTGATCATGGCCGCCCGAGCCCATTGGTTCGAGTAATTAGGCGCGGCCTGAGGAGAGAAGTGCATGACGCAAGTCACGGTGAAACAACTGGCCGATGAGGTCAAAACACCGGTAGAGCGCCTGTTGCAGCAGATGCGTGAGGCAGGTCTGCCGCACACCGCCGCCGATGAAGGTGTGAGCGATAGTGAGAAGCAGTCTTTGCTGACTCACTTGAAGAGCAGCCACAAGGCGAAAGTGGAAGAACCGCGCAAGATTACATTGCAGCGCAAAACCACCAGCACCCTGCGTGTTGCTGGTAGCAAGAGCATCAGCGTTGAAGTACGCAAGAAGAAAGTCTTCGTACAACGCAGCCCGGAAGAAATCGAAGCCGAGCGCAAACGCGAACTGGAAGAACGCCGCGCAGTAGAAAATGCTGCACGTCAGAAGGCTGAAGAAGAAGCCAAGCGTCGCGCCGAAGAAGAAGCGCGTCGCCAGCCTGCTGCTGCGCAAACCGCTACTAACGACGCCGTTGCAGCGCCTGCTGCAGTTGCCGAACCAGTGCGTGAAAGCGCGCCGGTTGTTGCAGCTGCACCAGCACCTGCGGCCGACACTCGCAAACGCGATGAGCAGCGTCGTCCGGACAAACCACGTGCCGACGATAGCAATCGTCGTGGCAGTGGCGATGGCGAGCGCAAAAACGCTCCGCATCGTGCTTCGGTCAAGGAAAAAGCGCCTGCTCCACGTGTTGCGCCACGTACTACCGACGAAGAAAGCGATGGCTTCCGTCGTGGTGGTCGCGGCAAGGCCAAGCTGAAGAAACGCAACGCCCACGGTTTCCAGAGCCCAACCGGCCCTGTTGTGCGCGAAGTGAAGATCGGCGAGACCATCACTGTTGGCGATCTCGCCCAGCAGATGTCGGTCAAGGCTGCTGAAATCATCAAGTTCATGTTCAAACTGGGTACTCCAGCGACCATCAACCAGGTACTGGATCAGGAAACTGCCCAACTGGTTGCCGAAGAGCTGGGCCACAAAGTGACCCTGGTCAGCGACACCGCCTTGGAAGATTCCCTGGCCGAGTCCCTGAAGTTTGAAGGTGAAGCGTTCTCCCGTGCACCGGTTGTGACCGTAATGGGCCACGTTGACCACGGTAAGACCTCGCTGCTCGACTACATCCGTCGTGCCAAGGTAGCTGCTGGCGAAGCCGGCGGTATCACCCAGCACATCGGTGCGTACCACGTTGAAACTGAACGCGGCATGGTCACCTTCCTCGACACCCCTGGTCACGCCGCGTTTACCGCCATGCGTGCTCGTGGTGCCAAGGCGACCGACATCGTGATCCTGGTGGTTGCAGCGGACGACGGCGTAATGCCGCAAACCGTTGAAGCCGTTCAGCATGCCAAGGCTGCTGGTGTTCCGCTGGTTGTTGCAGTGAACAAAATCGACAAGCCGGGCGCCGATCTCGATCGCATCCGTAGCGAACTGTCGGTTCACGGCGTGACTTCGGAAGAGTGGGGCGGCGACACCCCGTTCGTATCGGTTTCGGCGAAAGTCGGTACCGGCGTGGACGAGTTGCTCGAAGCTGTTCTGCTGCAAGCTGAAGTTCTTGAACTGAAAGCGACCCCTTCGGCTCCTGGCCGTGGCGTCGTGGTTGAATCGCGTCTCGACAAAGGTCGTGGCCCGGTTGCTACCGTTCTGGTTCAAGACGGTACCCTGCGCCAAGGCGACATGGTGCTGGTCGGTTCGAACTATGGCCGCGTTCGCGCCATGCTCGACGAGAACGGCAAGCCAATCAAGGAAGCCGGTCCTTCCATCCCTGTCGAGATTCTCGGCCTGGACGGTACCCCGGACGCTGGCGACGAGATGAGCGTTGTTGCCGACGAGAAGAAAGCCCGTGAAGTGGCTCTGTTCCGTCAAGGCAAGTTCCGCGAAGTCAAACTGGCCCGTGCTCACGCCGGCAAGCTTGAAAATATCTTCGAGAACATGGGTCAGGAAGAGAAGAAGACGCTCAACATCGTCCTCAAATCCGACGTCCGTGGTTCGCTGGAAGCGTTGAACGGTGCCTTGAATGGCCTGGGTAACGACGAAGTGCAAGTGCGTGTGGTCGGTGGCGGTGTCGGTGGTATCACCGAATCCGATGCCAACCTGGCACTGGCCTCCAACGCTGTACTGTTCGGCTTCAACGTGCGTGCCGATGCTGGCGCTCGCAAGATCGTCGAGCAGGAAGGTCTGGATATGCGTTACTACAACGTGATCTACGACATCATCGAAGACGTCAAGAAAGCCCTCACCGGTATGCTGGGCAGCGATGTTCGCGAGAACATCCTGGGTACCGCTGAAGTGCGTGACGTGTTCCGTTCGCCGAAGTTTGGCGCGATCGCCGGTTGCATGGTTATCGAAGGTGTTGTTCACCGTAACCGTCCAATCCGTGTACTGCGTGAAGACATCGTTATCTTCGAAGGCGAGCTGGAATCCCTGCGCCGCTTCAAGGATGACGCTTCCGAAGTACGTGCCGGCATGGAATGCGGTATCGGCGTGAAGAGCTACAACGACGTCAAAGTCGGTGACAAGATCGAAGTCTTCGAGAAGGTTCAGGTTGCTCGCAGCCTCTGACTCGCGCACTTCAAGGGCCACGATGAGCCGCCGCATGCAGATGCGCGGCGCAACGTCCGGACTCTAAACGCAACGCCCGGTCTGGCTTTTGTCAGGCCGGGCGTTTGCCGCTTTCAGACCCCTCGGGTTTCACCGTGGGGCAGTAACAGGTAACAAGACATGGCAAAAGAATACAGCCGTACCCAACGTATCGGCGATCAGATGCAGCGTGAGCTGGCACAGCTGATCCGTCGTGAAGTCAAAGACCCGCGCGTTGGCCTGGTCACCATTACCGCTGTTGAAGTCAGCCGTGACGTCGGTCACGCCAAGATCTTCATCACCGTGATGGGCCAGGACAGCCGCGACGACATCGCGCAAAGCATCAAGGTGCTCAACTCAGCCGCCGGTTTCCTGCGTATGCAGTTGGCTCGCGAAATGAAGTTGCGCAGCGTTCCGCAGTTGCACTTCCATTACGACGAAAGTGTCGTGCGTGGCGCGCACCTGTCGGCCCTGATCGAGCGTGCGGTGGCTGAAGACAATCAGCACCCGGTAGCGGCTGAACCCGAAGACGCCAAGGAGTAATCGGTGGCTCAGGTCAAACGTATCCGTCGTAACGTCAGCGGCATCATCCTGCTCGACAAGCCGCTGGGATTCACTTCCAACGCGGCACTGCAGAAGGTCCGCTGGTTGCTCAATGCCGAGAAGGCCGGGCACACCGGCAGTCTTGACCCGCTGGCCACCGGCGTGCTGCCGTTGTGCTTCGGCGAGGCCACCAAGTTCTCGCAATACCTGCTCGATTCCGACAAGGGTTATGAAACCCTGGCGCAGCTGGGCAAGACCACCACCACGGCCGATGCCGAAGGTGAGGTTTTGCTGGAGCGTCCAGTGACCGTTGGTCGCGCCGATATCGAAGCTGTGCTGCCAAAATTTCGTGGGCAAATCAGTCAGATACCGCCGATGTACTCGGCGCTCAAGCGTGATGGCCAGCCGCTGTACAAGCTGGCCCGTGCAGGCGAAGTAGTGGAGCGCGAACCGCGTTCTGTTACTATTGCGCGCTTGGAATTACTGGCCTTTGAGGGTGATACTGCGCGGCTTGCGGTGGATTGCAGCAAAGGCACCTATATCCGTACCCTGGTGGAGGATATCGGTGAGCAACTCGGTTGTGGCGCTTACGTAGCTGAATTGCGACGTACCCAGGCCGGGCCTTTCACGCTTGCACAGACCGTCACTCTGGAAGAGCTTGAAGCGGTACATGCCGAAGGCGGCAACGAAGCGGTCGACCGCTTCCTGATGCCATCGGACAGCGGCCTGCTGGACTGGCCACTGTTGCATTTCTCGGAGCACAGCGCGTTCTACTGGCTTAACGGCCAACCGGTACGCGCCCCGGATGCACCGAAGTTCGGCATGGTACGGGTACAGGATCACAACGGTCGCTTCATCGGTATCGGTGAAGTGAGCGAAGACGGGCGCATCGCGCCACGTCGACTGATTCGGTCAGAATGACCGGAACCGGCCTGTGTAACAGCAGGCCGGCGAGTGTGGCTGTTAACAGGCACGGTCACTACTCATTTATAGATACAGGGATTTGTCCCTGGCCTGTTGAAGCTGTTTCTTTGAAACAGTTTCCTGATAAAAGGATTGCCTCATGGCTCTCGACGTTCAAGAAAAAGCTCAAATCGTAGCTGACTACCAGCAAGCCGTTGGTGACACTGGTTCGCCAGAAGTGCAAGTTGCACTGCTGACCGCCAACATCAACAAACTGCAAGGTCACTTCAAGGCCAACGGTAAAGATCACCACTCCCGTCGTGGTCTGATCCGTATGGTAAACCAGCGTCGTAAGCTGCTGGACTACCTGAAAGGCAAGGACGTGAGCCGTTACAGCGCTCTGATCGCTCGCCTGGGTCTGCGTCGCTAATAAGCGATTGCGCTAGAGGTTGGTTGTCTGTCGTGCGTCAGTGGGTTTCCCGCTGGCGCATGGCAGGCTCCCAGCCTCAAGTTTTATCTGGATATACGTTTTACCCTGGACAGGCGTTGGGCCGATTCCCGACATTGCCCAAGAATTTCGCAAGAAGACAAGTTCCCCAAGAGCCACAAAAGAAGGTAGGACACCGTGAACCCGGTAATCAAAAAATTCCAGTTCGGTCAGTCGACCGTTACCCTCGAGACTGGCCGTATCGCCCGTCAGGCCTCCGGCGCAGTATTGGTCACTGTTGACGACGACGTCAGCGTATTGGTGACCGTCGTCGGTGCCAAACAAGCCGATCCAGGCAAGGGCTTCTTCCCTCTGTCCGTTCACTACCAGGAAAAGACTTACGCTGCCGGTAAGATCCCTGGCGGTTTCTTCAAGCGTGAAGGCCGTCCTTCCGAGAAAGAAACCCTGACTTCCCGACTGATCGACCGTCCGATCCGTCCACTGTTCCCTGAAGGCTTCATGAACGAAGTGCAGGTTGTCTGCACCGTCGTTTCCACCAGCAAAAAGACCGATCCGGACATCGCTGCGATGATCGGTACCTCGGCTGCCCTGGCCATCTCCGGCATTCCTTTCGATGGCCCGATCGGCGCTGCCCGCGTTGCGTTCCATGAAAGCACCGGCTACCTGCTGAACCCGACTTACGAACAACTGAAAGCTTCGAGCCTGGACATGGTCGTTGCCGGTACTTCGGAAGCTGTGTTGATGGTTGAATCGGAAGCCAAAGAGCTGACCGAAGACCAGATGCTGGGCGCTGTACTGTTTGCTCACGACGAGTTCCAGGTGGTGATCAACGCCGTCAAGGAACTGGCCGCCGAAGCTGCCAAGCCGACCTGGACCTGGGCTCCTCAGCCAGAAGCCACCGCACTGCTGGGCGCTATCCGTGCCGAGTTCGGCGAAGCGATCTCCCAGGCTTACACCATCACCGTCAAAGCCGACCGTTATGCACGTCTGGGCGAGCTGAAAGACCAGGTGGTTGCCAAGCTGTCCGGTGAAGAAGGCCAACCGACTTCCGCTGAAGTCAAAGCGGCGTTCGGCGAAATCGAATACCGCACCGTTCGCGAAAACATCGTAAACGGCAAGCCACGTATCGATGGCCGCGACACCAAGACCGTCCGTCCGTTGAACATCGAAGTCGGTGTTCTGCCCAAGACCCACGGTTCGGCACTGTTCACCCGTGGCGAAACCCAGGCCCTGGTCGTCGCGACTCTGGGTACTGCCCGTGACGCACAGCTGCTGGACACCCTGGAAGGCGAGAAAAAAGACCCGTTCATGCTGCACTACAACTTCCCTCCGTTCTCGGTAGGTGAGTGTGGTCGCATGGGTGGCGCTGGTCGTCGCGAAATCGGTCACGGCCGTCTGGCCCGTCGTTCGGTTCAGGCCATGCTGCCTGCTGCCGACGTGTTCCCGTACACCATTCGTGTGGTTTCGGAAATCACCGAATCCAACGGTTCGAGCTCCATGGCTTCGGTCTGCGGCGCTTCCCTGGCTCTGATGGATGCCGGCGTTCCGATGAAGGCACCGGTTGCCGGTATCGCCATGGGTCTGGTTAAAGAAGGCGAGAAATTCGCCGTCCTGACCGACATCCTGGGCGACGAAGATCACCTCGGCGACATGGACTTCAAAGTAGCCGGTACCGCCAAAGGTGTTACCGCGCTGCAGATGGACATCAAGATCAAGGGCATCACCGAAGAAATCATGGAAATCGCTCTGGGCCAAGCCCTGGAAGCGCGCCTGAACATCCTCGGTCAGATGAACCAGATCATTGGCCAGTCGCGTACCGAGCTGTCGGAAAACGCTCCGACCATGATCGCGATGAAAATCGACACCGACAAAATCCGTGATGTCATCGGTAAAGGCGGCGCGACCATTCGTGCGATCTGTGAAGAAACCAAGGCTTCGATCGACATCGAAGACGACGGTTCGATCAAGATCTTCGGCGAAACCAAGGAAGCGGCTGAAGCGGCACGTCAGCGCGTTCTGGGCATCACCGCAGAAGCCGAGATCGGCAAGATCTACGTTGGTAAGGTTGAGCGCATCGTCGACTTCGGCGCATTCGTCAACATCCTGCCGGGCAAGGACGGTCTGGTTCACATCTCGATGCTGAGCGATGCTCGCGTTGAGAAAGTGACCGACATCCTGAAAGAAGGCCAGGAAGTGGAAGTACTGGTACTGGACGTGGACAACCGCGGCCGTATCAAGCTGTCCATCAAAGACGTAGCAGCAGCCAAGGCTTCGGGCGTTTAATCACCCCGCGCCTGACCGCTTCAACGTTATAAAAAATGCCCCGCCGTGAAAACGGCGGGGCATTAATGAGATGGTCACCCCCACACCCTGCGAGGG
>NZ_JAKWJK010000017.1:0-125875 GCF_031570575.1 Pseudomonas sp. JL3 | reverse complement strand
GCTCCGCGTGGGAATGCAGCCCGTGACGCTCAGCGTCACAACGGTGCTTGGCATTGCATCAGCGGTGAGGCAGGAACGCGGAGCGTCCCGAGAGGCATTCCCACGCAGAGCGTGGGAATGATCAGCCTGGTGGGGGCTTCAGGCTGCCATGACTTCGCGAATATCCGCCGCCAATTCGCGCACGCGTTCTTCTTCAGTGTCCCACGAGCACATGAACCGCGCGCCGCCGTTGCCGATGAAGGTGTAGAAGCGCCAGCCCTTGGCGGTCAGAGCGGCAATGGCCGGTTCCGACAGTTGCAGGAATACGCCGTTGGCTTGTACCGGGAACATCAGTTCCACGCCCGGAATGTCGCTCACCAGTTCGGCCAGCAGCTGCGCGCAGTGGTTGGCGTGGCGGGCGTATTTGAGCCAGGCGTCGTTTTCCAGAATCCCGACCCATGGTGCCGAGAGGAAGCGCATCTTCGAGGCCAATTGCCCGGCCTGCTTGCAGCGGTAATCGAAGTCTTCAGCCAGTTTGTGGTTGAAGAACAGAATCGCTTCGCCCACCGCCATGCCGTTTTTCGTGCCGCCGAAGCACAAGACATCGACGCCGGCCTTCCAGGTCAGGTCCGCTGGTGAGCAGCCAAGGAATGCGCAAGCATTGGAGAAACGTGCGCCGTCCATGTGCAGGTTCAGGCCCAGTTCTTTGCAGGTGACGCTGATGGCGCGGATTTCTTCCGGGGTGTACACGCTGCCGACTTCGGTGGCCTGGGTCAGGGTCACGACGCGGGGTTTCGGGTAGTGGATGTCCTGGCGCTTGAGGGCGATTTCGCGGATCGATTCCGGCGTCAGCTTGCCGTTTTCGGTGCGAGCGATGAGTAGTTTGGAGCCGTTGGAAAAAAACTCTGGCGCGCCGCATTCGTCGGTTTCGACGTGGGCGGTTTCCGAGCAGATCACGCTGTGGTAACTCTGGCACAGTGACGACAGGGCCAACGAGTTGGCCGCGGTGCCGTTGAAGGCGAAGAACACTTCGCAGTCGGTTTCGAACAGTTTGCGGAATTGATCCGCTGCGCGTGCGGTCCACTCATCGTCGCCATAAGCGCGCTGGTGGCCGTGGTTGGCCTGTTCCATGGCAGCCCAGGCTTCAGGGCAAATACCGGAATAGTTGTCGCTGGCGAATTGTTGGCTCTTGTCGGTCATGGCCGGCTTCCGTAATCGAGGCGCTTATGGTGAAGAGCTTCGTGGTCAATGATGGTGCGCACTTTACCGAAGATCGTCCGGGGAGCACACGGGATGTTGCTGTCAGAAAAATACACGGTTGACGGGCAATTATGCACATGACGCAACGGGATGGGGCGCTGGATCTGCTCAAGTGGCTGGCGCTGCTGAGCATGGTGCTCGATCACCTGCGATATGTCGGTTATTCCGTCGATCTGCTGTACGTGCCGGGCAGGTTGGCGTTCCCGTGGTTCTGTCTGGCGATGGCGGCGAACCTGTCGCGAGCCCGTGCAGTGACGACCGACGGCCAGTGGCGTTACCTCGGTTGGCTGTTGCTGTTTAGCGCTGTAAGCGAAATTCCCTACCGAATGTACATTCCTGATCCCAATACCTTAAACGTGTTGCCCACGTTGATTCTGGGTCTGTTGGTCGCGCTTGGCTGGCAGAACCGGAGGCTTCAATCGCGACTATTGGCGGCCGGTGCACTTTTGCTGGCAGCACTGTTCCCTGAGCGACTGATGTTCGGTTTCTTCGGCGTGCTGTTGCCGCTGGCGATGTTGCTGGTGATCAGGCGGCCCTGGTATTTCAGCCTGCTGCCGGGGCTGGTCTGCCTCGCCGCTAATCAATGGCAAGTGCTGTATTACGCCGCCCGGCTTCACAGCAGTGCAGCTATATTCGGCATTGCCGCTTGTCTGATCGCGCCATTGCTGGGGCTACTGCTATTGCGACACGCCCAAGGCATCCAGCCACCGCCGATGCGCCGCTGGGCTTACGCGCTCTATCCTGTGCATTTCCTCGTGCTTCTGGCCTTGCGCCAACTCATCACCTGATCCCCAATGCAGGAGCTGCATAACCTTGTGGGAGCGAGCTTGCCCGCGATGGCGGCATCACATCCAGCATAGATGTCAGCTGACCCACCGCTATCGCGGGCAAGCCCGCTCCCACAGGGGATCCTTTCTGATTTGAAGATTGTGTCCGGTCAGGCTTTTCGGCCCATGTCGTAAACGCACCTTTGCGTGGCGTCCGTAGGCATTTGACCTGTCTGCGCCGGTCATACCATCGCATCCAAAGGGCACTGCCGTAACGCCAGTGCCTCACCGAGACGAATGGCGCATAGATGCCGCTGGGAGAGACGCGATGTTCAGCAAGCAAGACCAGATCCAGGGTTACGACGATGCACTGCTGGCGGCGATGAATGCCGAGGAGCAACGCCAGGAAGATCACATCGAGCTGATCGCGTCAGAGAACTACACCAGCAAACGCGTCATGCAAGCGCAAGGCAGTGGCCTGACCAACAAATACGCCGAAGGCTATCCGGGCAAGCGCTACTACGGTGGTTGCGAGCACGTCGACAAGGTCGAAGCGCTGGCCATCGAACGCGCCAAGCAACTGTTCGGCGCCGACTACGCCAACGTCCAGCCGCACTCCGGCTCCTCTGCCAACAGCGCCGTTTACCTGGCCCTGCTGCAGGCCGGCGACACCATCCTCGGCATGAGCCTGGCCCATGGCGGTCACCTGACCCACGGCGCCAAAGTGTCGTCCTCGGGCAAGCTGTACAACGCCGTGCAGTACGGCATTGACACTAAAACCGGGCTGATCGACTACGACGAAGTCGAGCGTCTGGCTGTCGAATGCAAGCCGAAGATGATCGTTGCCGGCTTCTCGGCCTACTCCAAGACCCTCGACTTCCCGCGTTTCCGCCAGATCGCCGACAAGGTTGGAGCGCTGCTGTTCGTCGACATGGCTCACGTCGCCGGTCTGGTCGCTGCAGGCCTGTACCCGAACCCGCTGCCGTACGCTGATGTGGTCACCACCACCACCCACAAGACCCTGCGCGGTCCTCGTGGCGGCCTGATCCTGTGCAAGTCCAACGAAGAAATCGAGAAGAAGCTCAACGCGGCAGTGTTCCCGGGTGCCCAGGGCGGCCCGCTGATGCACGTGATCGCCGGTAAGGCGGTGTGCTTCAAGGAAGCGCTGGAACCTGGCTTCAAGGCTTACCAGCAACAAGTGATCGACAACGCCCAGGCCATGGCCGGCGTATTTATCAAACGCGGCTACGATGTAGTGTCCGGCGGCACCGATAACCACCTGTTCCTGGTCAGCCTGATCCGTCAGGGCCTCACCGGCAAAGAGGCGGACGCAGCACTCGGTCGCGCCCACATCACCGTGAACAAGAACGCTGTCCCGAATGATCCACAGTCGCCGTTCGTGACCTCCGGCCTGCGTATCGGCACCCCGGCGGTGACCACTCGCGGCTTCAAGGTGGCCCAGTGCGTTGAACTGGCCGGCTGGATCTGCGACATCCTCGACAACCTCGGCGACGCCGATGTCGAGGCCAATGTCGCGCAGCACGTGGCAGCCCTGTGCGCGGACTTCCCGGTTTATCGCTGAGCGCGGTTTTGGAGTAAATGACTATGCAACGCTATTCGGGCTTCGGCCTCTTCAAACACTCCCTCAGCCACCATGAAAACTGGCAGCGCATGTGGCGCACACCGACCCCGAAAAAGGTCTATGACGTGGTCATCGTCGGCGGTGGCGGGCATGGTCTGGCGACCGCCTACTACCTGGCCAAGGAACACGGCATCACCAACGTGGCCGTGGTCGAGAAAGGCTGGCTGGGCGGCGGTAACACCGCGCGCAACACCACCATCGTTCGCTCCAACTACCTGTGGGACGAGTCGGCGCACCTGTACGAACACGCGATGAAATTGTGGGAAGGCCTGTCTCAGGACCTGAACTACAACGTGATGTTCTCCCAGCGTGGTGTCTACAACCTGTGCCACACCCTGCAGGACATTCGTGATTCCGAGCGTCGGGTCAGCGCCAACCGCCTCAACGGCGTGGACGGCGAACTGCTCGATGCCAAACAGGTAGCCGACGAGATTCCGTACCTCGACTGCTCCAAGAACACTCGCTACCCGGTGATGGGCGCCACCGTCCAGCGTCGCGGCGGCGTGGCCCGTCACGATGCCGTGGCCTGGGGCTTTGCCCGTGCCGCCGACGCCTTGGGCGTGGACCTGATTCAACAGACCGAAGTGATCGGCTTCCGCAAGGAAAATGGTGTGTGCATCGGTGTCGAAACCAACAAAGGCTTCATCGGCGCCAAGCGCGTCGGTGTGGTGACTGCCGGTAACTCCGGGCACATGGCCAAACTTGCCGGTTTCCGTCTGCCGATCGAATCGCACCCGCTGCAAGCGCTGGTGTCCGAGCCGATCAAGCCGATTATCGACAGCGTGATCATGTCCAACGCCGTACACGGTTACATCAGCCAGTCCGACAAGGGCGACCTGGTGATCGGCGCCGGTATCGACGGCTACAACGGTTATGGCCAGCGCGGTTCGTACCCGGTGATCGAGCACACCATCCAGGCCATCGTCGAGATGTTCCCGGTGTTGTCCCGCGTACGCATGAACCGTCAGTGGGGCGGCATCGTCGACACCACGCCGGATGCCTGCCCGATCATTTCGAAAACGCCGGTACCGAACATGTTCTTCAACTGCGGTTGGGGCACCGGTGGCTTCAAGGCAACACCTGGCTCGGGCAACGTGTTTGCCGCGAGCCTGGCCAAGGGTGAAATGCACCCATTGGCTGCACCTTTCTCCATCGACCGTTTCCACAACGGTGCGTTGATCGACGAACACGGCGCTGCTGCGGTTGCCCACTAACAGGAGAAATCCCCATGTTGCATATCTTCTGTCCTCACTGCGGCGAACTGCGCTCCGAAGAGGAATTCCATGCATCCGGCCAGGCGCACATCCCGCGTCCACTGGATCCGAACAGCTGCACCGACGAGGAGTGGGGCGACTACATGTTCTTCCGCGATAACCCTCGCGGTCTGCACCACGAACTGTGGGATCACGTCGCCGGTTGCCGTCAGTACTTCAACGTGACCCGTGACACCGTGACCTACGAGATTCTCGAAACCTACAAGATCGGCGCCAAGCCGCAGTTCACCGACAAGACCGACAGCCCGAAAGCGGCCGCCACGGCTCTGGGAGAGAAGGTATGAGCCAGATCAATCGCCTGTCCAACGGCGGACGCATCGACCGCAACAAAGTGCTGAGCTTCACCTTCAACGGCCAGGTCTACAAAGGCTTTGAAGGTGACTCCCTGGCCGCCGCCTTGCTGGCCAACGGTGTCGACATCATCGGCCGCAGCTTCAAGTACTCGCGCCCTCGCGGCATCTTCGCCGCTGGTGCCGAAGAGCCGAACGCTGTGCTGCAGATCGGTGCGACCGAAGCCACGCAAATCCCGAACGTACGCGCCACGCAACAAGCGCTGTATCAAGGCCTGGTCGCCACCAGCACCAACGGCTGGCCGAGCGTGAACAACGACATGATGGGGATTCTCGGCAAGGTCGGCGGCAAGCTGATGCCGCCGGGCTTCTACTACAAAACCTTCATGTACCCGCAATCGTTCTGGATGACCTACGAGAAGTACATTCGTAAGGCTGCCGGCCTTGGCCGCTCGCCGACCGAGAACGATCCGGACACCTACGACTACATGAACCAGCACTGCGACGTGCTGATCGTCGGCGCTGGCCCTGCGGGTCTGGCGGCTGCACTGGCGGCTGCGCGTAGTGGTGCGCGTGTGATCCTGGCCGATGAGCAGGAAGAGTTCGGCGGTAGCCTGCTCGATTCCCGTGAAAGCCTCGACGGCAAACCAGCTACCGAATGGGTCGCCAGCGTCATCGCCGAACTGAAAAACACCCCTGACGTGCTGCTGTTGCCGCGCGCCACGGTCAACGGTTACCACGACCATAACTTCCTGACCATTCACGAGCGCCTCACCGATCACCTCGGCGACCGCGCCCCGATTGGCCAGGTGCGTCAGCGCATCCACCGGGTTCGCGCCAAGCGTGTGGTGCTGGCGACCGGCGCTCACGAGCGTCCACTGGTTTACGGCAACAACGACGTGCCGGGCAACATGCTCGCCGGCGCTGTGTCGACTTACGTGCGCCGTTACGGCGTGGCACCGGGCAAAAAGCTCGTGCTGTCGACCAACAACGATCACGCTTACCGCGTAGCGCTGGATTGGCTCGACGCCAGCCTGCAAGTGGTGGCCATCGCTGACGCCCGCAGCAACCCTCGCGGTGCGCTGGTGGAAGAAGCGCGGGCCAAAGGCATTCGCATCCTGACCGGCAGCGCCGTGATCGAGGCCCGTGGCAGCAAGCACGTGACCGCTGCTCGCGTTGCCGCGATTGATGTAAAAGCACACACCGTGACCAGCCCGGGCGAATGGCTCGATTGCGACCTCGTCGCCAGTTCCGGCGGTTACAGCCCGGTGGTTCACCTGGCGTCGCACTTGGGTGGCAAGCCGATCTGGCGTGAAGACATCCTCGGTTTTGTACCGGGCGAAGCACCGCAGAAACGCGTGTGCGTCGGTGGCATCAACGGCGTTTATGGCCTCGGCGATTCGTTGGCCGATGGTTTTGAAGGGGGCGCTCGCGCCGCCAGCGAAGCCGGTTTCGGCAAGGTCGAAGGCGTACTGCCCAAAGCCCTGAGCCGACTGGAAGAGCCGACGCTGGCGTTGTTTCAGGTGCCTCACGAGAAAGCCACTGCCCGTGCGCCGAAGCAATTCGTCGACCTGCAAAACGACGTCACCGCTGCCGCCATCGAACTGGCGACCCGCGAAGGCTTCGAGTCGGTCGAGCACGTCAAGCGCTACACCGCGCTGGGCTTCGGCACCGATCAGGGCAAGCTTGGCAACGTCAACGGCCTGGCCATCGCCGCCCGTTCGCTGAACGTGACCATCCCGCAGATGGGCACCACCATGTTCCGTCCGAACTACACGCCGGTAACCTTCGGCGCCGTAGCCGGTCGTCACTGCGGGCACATCTTTGAACCGGTTCGTTTCACCGCGCTGCATCACTGGCACGTGAAGAACGGCGCCGAGTTTGAAGACGTCGGTCAGTGGAAGCGTCCATGGTACTTCCCGAAAAACGGTGAAGACCTGCATGCCGCCGTGAAACGCGAATGCAAAGCCGTGCGCGACAGCGTCGGCCTGCTGGACGCTTCGACCCTGGGCAAGATCGACATCCAGGGCCCGGACTCCCGCGAGTTCCTCAACCGCATCTACACCAACGCCTGGACCAAACTCGACGTGGGCAAGGCCCGTTACGGCCTGATGTGCAAAGAAGACGGCATGGTGTTCGACGACGGCGTAACCGCCTGCCTCGCCGATAACCATTTCGTGATGACCACCACCACCGGCGGCGCTGCACGCGTGCTGCAATGGCTGGAAATCTACCACCAGACCGAATGGCCAGACCTGAAGGTGTACTTCACTTCCGTGACGGATCACTGGGCAACCATGACCCTGTCCGGGCCAAACAGCCGCAAGCTGCTCAGCGAAGTCACCGACGCCGACCTGAGCAACGAAGCCTTCCCGTTCATGACCTGGAAAGAAGCGCTGGTCGGCGGTGTGCCGGCGCGGATATTCCGGATTTCGTTTACCGGTGAGCTGTCGTACGAAGTCAACGTGCAGGCCGACTACGCGATGGGCGTGCTCGAGAAAATCGTCGAGGCCGGCAAGAAGTACAACCTGACGCCATATGGCACCGAAACCATGCACGTACTGCGGGCGGAGAAGGGCTTCATCATCGTTGGCCAGGACACTGACAGCTCGATGACCCCGGACGACCTGAACATGGGCTGGTGTGTCGGTCGCACCAAACCGTTCTCGTGGATCGGCTGGCGTGGCATGAACCGCGAAGACTGCGTGCGTGATCAGCGTAAACAGCTGGTTGGCCTGAAGCCGATCGATCCGACCAAATGGCTGCCGGAAGGTGCGCAACTGGTGTTCAACACCAAGCAAACCATCCCGATGACCATGGTCGGCCACGTGACCTCCAGCTACCTGCACAACTCCCTGGGCTATTCGTTTGCCATGGGTGTGGTCAAGGGCGGCTTGAAGCGCATGGGTGAGCGGGTGTTCGCACCGCTGGCCGACGGCAGCGTGATCGAGGCGGAAATCGTTTCTTCGGTGTTCTTCGATCCGAAGGGCGAGCGCCAGAACGTGTAAGTCGATCGTTCCCACGCTCTGCGTGGGAATGCATCCCGGGACGCTCCGCGTCCCAAGAGCGGGCGCAGAGCGTCCATGGCGGCATTCCCACGCAGAGCGTGGGAACGATCAACAAAAGAAAGGTGCTTTATGACCGCAGCCAATGTTTACCAACAACGCCCAACCACCGGGGCCAAGGCCGAGTCGTCGCTGCATCACGCCGACCTCGCCAGCCTGGTGGGCAAGGGTCGCAAAAACGCCGGCGTGATCGTGCGTGAGAAAAAACTCCTCGGTCACCTGACCATCCGTGGCGATGGCCACGACGCGGCGTTCGCCGCTGGCGTGCACAAAGCCCTTGGCATCGAATTGCCGGGTGCGCTGACCGTTATCGTCAAAGGCGAAACCAGCCTGCAATGGATGGGGCCGGATGAATGGCTGCTGATCGTGCCGACCGGTGAAGAATTCGCCGCCGAGAAAAAGCTCCGTGAAGCACTGGGCGACCTGCACATCCAGATCGTCAACGTCAGCGGTGGCCAGCAGATCCTCGAACTCAGCGGCCCGAACGTACGTCAGGTGCTGATGAAATCCACCAGCTACGACGTGCACCCCAACAACTTCCCAGTGGGCAAGGCTGTGGGCACCGTGTTTGCCAAGTCGCAACTGGTGATCCGCCATACCGCCGAAGACACCTGGGAACTGCTGATTCGCCGCAGCTTCTCGGATTACTGGTGGTTGTGGTTGCAGGATGCGTCGGCCGAGTACGGCTTGAGCGTCCAAGCGTAATGATCGTTCCCACGCTCTGCTGATCATTCCCACGCTCCGCGTGGGAATGCATCCCGGGACGCTCCGCGTCCCTTTAACAGCCGGACGCAGAGCGTCCATGGCGGCGTTCCCACGCAGAGCGTGGGAACGATCAGATAGGAGTCACCGCATTATGAGCCGCGCCCCAGACACATGGATTCTGACCGCCGACTGCCCCAGCGTCCTCGGCACCGTGGATGCAGTGACCCGCTTTCTGTTCGAGCAGGGCTGCTACGTCACCGAGCACCATTCCTTCGATGACCGGCTCTCGGGCCGTTTCTTCATTCGCGTGGAATTCCGTCAGCCCGATGGCTTCGACGAACAGGCCTTTCGCGCCGGTTTGGCGGAGCGTGGTGACGCCTTCGGGATGGTCTTCGAACTGACCCCGCCGCACCACCGGCCAAAAGTGGTGATCATGGTCTCCAAGGCCGATCACTGCCTCAACGACTTGCTCTACCGCCAGCGCATCGGCCAGTTGTCGATGGACGTGGTCGCGGTGGTCTCCAACCACCCGGACCTCAAGCCGTTGGCCGACTGGCACCAGATTCCGTACTACCACTTTCCGCTGGACCCGAACGACAAGCCGTCGCAGGAGCGTCAGGTCTGGCAGGTGATCGAAGAGGCCGGCGCCGAACTGGTGATTCTTGCGCGCTACATGCAAGTCCTGTCGCCAGAGCTGTGTCGCAAACTCGACGGCAAGGCGATCAATATCCATCACTCCCTGCTGCCGGGCTTCAAAGGCGCCAAGCCCTATCACCAGGCCTACAACAAGGGCGTGAAACTGGTTGGCGCCACGGCGCACTACATCAACAACGACCTGGACGAAGGCCCGATCATCGCCCAGGGCGTGGAGGCTGTGGATCACAGTCATTACCCGGAAGATTTGATCGCCAAAGGGCGGGATATCGAAGGGCTGACGTTGGCACGGGCTGTTGGCTATCACATTGAACGACGCGTGTTTTTGAACGCCAATCGCACGGTCGTTCTTTAGATCGCCATCGCGGCATAACAAGCAACACAAGAGACACAGGCAATAACCCGAGCAATCAACGCGCCGCCGATCCATGGCGACGCGACCGCTACATAAAAACAACAGCGAGGTGAAAGCATGTCTGGTAATCGTGGTGTGGTGTATCTCGGCGCTGGCAAGGTCGAAGTACAGAAAATCGACTATCCCAAAATGCAGGACCCGCGCGGCAGGAAGATCGAGCACGGTGTCATCCTGCGCGTAGTTTCCACCAACATCTGTGGTTCCGATCAGCACATGGTGCGCGGTCGTACCACCGCTCAGACCGGTCTGGTGCTGGGCCACGAGATCACCGGTGAAGTGATCGAGAAGGGCAGCGGTGTCGAGAACCTGCAGATCGGCGACCTGGTGTCGGTACCTTTCAACGTTGCCTGTGGCCGTTGCCGTTCGTGCAAAGAGCAACATACTGGCGTGTGCCTGAGCGTTAACCCGGCGCGTCCGGGCGGTGCCTATGGTTATGTCGACATGGGTGACTGGACCGGTGGCCAGGCCGAATACGCGTTTGTGCCGTATGCCGACTTCAACCTGCTGAAACTCCCGGATCGCGACCGGGCCATGGAAAAAATCCGCGACCTGACCTGCCTCTCCGACATCCTGCCCACCGGTTACCACGGCGCAGTGACTGCCGGCGTTGGCCCTGGCAGCACCGTGTACGTCGCCGGTGCCGGCCCGGTTGGCCTGGCAGCTGCCGCTTCCGCTCGCCTGCTGGGCGCTGCGGTGGTGATCATTGGTGACGTCAACCCGATCCGCCTGGCCCATGCCAAGGCACAGGGTTTCGAAATCGCCGACCTGTCGACAGACACCCCGCTGCACGAACAAATCGCTGCACTGTTGGGCGAACCGGAAGTGGACTGCGCTGTCGATGCCGTAGGCTTCGAAGCTCGCGGTCACGGCCATGCCGGCGTGAAGCACGAAGCTCCGGCCACCGTACTCAACTCGCTGATGGGCGTGGTCCGCGTTGCCGGCAAAATCGGTATTCCTGGCCTGTACGTCACCGAAGATCCGGGTGCAGTGGACGCTGCCGCGAAAATGGGCAGCCTGAGCATCCGCTTCGGCCTGGGCTGGGCCAAGTCCCACAGCTTCCACACCGGTCAGACGCCAGTGATGAAGTACAACCGCCAATTGATGCAGGCGATCATGTGGGACCGCATCAAGATTGCCGACATCGTGGGTGTGGAAGTCATCAGCCTGGATGACGCGCCACGCGGTTACGGCGAGTTCGATGCGGGCGTGCCGAAGAAGTTTGTGATCGATCCGCACAAGATGTTCAGCGCGGCGTAAGGCTTGGAGCAAGACGGAAAAAAGGGCGACAGTGATGTCGCCCTTTTTTATGGCCAGTGGGAAGGCGTAGCCGGTTCGGTCATACCGTTCATCGGTTGCGTCCCAGGGAGCACGTTTCATAGAGGCCACCTGGGGAAAAATGCCCATGCAGACGAGGAACATGCTGGCGTACATCCGGTCCAATCGGCAGTTTTGCCGCTCCCGTTACCGGGCGGTTTTTCATGGCACAAGAGGATGTCTGGATGAACGTTTCACGCGGTTTTGCACTGGCATCGCTCATGGCTGTCGCTTCGTTGACGACGCTGGCCGCCAGCCCGGCCTTTGCACAGTTCAGCCTCATCGATGCGGCCAAGGCGGTTTCGGCGATGCAGGGTGAGGAGGGCAACGAGAGCGATGATGCCGATGGCGTCGTGGCGGCGGCGCCCAAGGCGGCCGGTTTGCTCAATACCTTGGGCTCGCAGCTCGACGTTACCCCGGAACAAGCCATCGGCGGTGCCGGTGCGATGCTGGGGCTGGCGAGGAATCAGCTCAGTGGCCAGGATTTCTCCGAACTGAGCAAAAACGTACCGGGCCTCGCTCAGATCGCCGGCAATAGCGCCATTGGCGGCCTGAACGGATTGGGTGGGTTGCTTGGCGCCGGTTCGGACAAGAATGCGTTGCTCGATGGCTTGCTGGGCAACGTCAAGGACACCAACGACCTGAACAATGCCTTCAGTGCCCTGGGCATGGATACCGGAATGATCGGCATGTTTGCCCCAGTGATCCTGCAATACCTCGGTCAGCAAGGCGTCGCCGGTTCGTTGCTGCAGAATCTTGGCGGAATCTGGGGCACCGGCACCGGCACCGGCACTGGCATTGGCATTGGCAGCTGAGTCAGTTTTCGGCGCGTAGTGCCTTGATGCGCCGATCCTTTTCGATCCAGAGCTGGTTGACCCAGTTCTGGACCGTTTCGCGAAACGCCGGATCGTTTTCGTAATCGCCTTGCCACAGTGCCGGATCCAGTTCGCGGGTCTGGATGTCGATGATCACCCTCGGTACGTTGCCGCTGATCAAATCCCAGAACCCTGGAATCTTCTGCTGTGGATACACCACTGTCACATCGAGAACGGCATCCAGCTGTTCGCCCATCGCCGCCAGCACAAAAGCCACGCCACCAGCCTTGGGCTTGAGCAGATGGGTGAACGGTGACTGCTGCTGGGCGCTTTTCGCCGAGGTGTACCGGGTGCCTTCCAGATAATTGACCACCGTCACCGGCTGACGCTTGTACAGCTCGCAGGCTTGTTTGGTGATCTCCAGATCCTTGCCGGCCAGCTCCGGGTTCTTTGCCAGAAACGCTTTGGTGTAGCGCTTCATGAACGGATAGTCCAGCGCCCACCAGGCAAGGCCCAGGAACGGCACCCAGATCAGTTCTTTCTTGAGGAAGAATTTGAAGAACGGCGTGCGCCGGTTAAGCGTCTGGATCAGTGCCGGAATATCGACCCAGGACTGATGGTTGCCGATCACCAGATACGACGTGTCGCGGCGCAGATCATCGCCGCCGCGGATGTCCCATTGGGTGGGAATGCACAGCTGGAAGATCAGCTTGTCGATTTCGGCCCAGGTTTCGGCAATCCACATCACCGTCCAGGAGGCGTAATCGCGAAAGCGCCCGGGCAGGAGCAGCTTCAGCAGGGCGAACACCATCAAAGGCCCGAACAGCACCAGGGTGTTGAGCAACAGCAGCAGGGTAACGAAACAGCCGGTGAGCAGGCGGCGCATAAGTAACTCTTGAAAGCGTTTGGGCGCGCCATGATAAGCAGCTTCAGGTGGCAGGCCAAATCGCCTATGACGAATGTTTCACCTTTCGACCGTTAACCTCGTTGTACCGATCATTCCCACGCTCTGCGTGGGAATGCAGCCCGGGACGCTCCGCGTCCCCAAAGCGTCACATGAGGCATTCCCACGCGGAGCATGGGAACGATCATCCACACAACGGTCTAAAATCCCGCTGCCCACTCTTCAAGGAAGCCCCTTACGTGAAATCTCTCCTTGCACTGCTTACCCTCGTGGCCCTGCCGGTCCTGGCCGCCGAGCCGACCCTGTACGGGCGTTACGAATACATCGCGCTGCCGGAAATCGGCGGCGAAGTCCTCAAGGCCAAAATGGACACCGGCGCCCTGACCGCGTCCCTGTCGGCCAAAGACATCGAAACCTTCACCCGTGACGGCGACGAGTGGGTGCGTTTCCGCCTCGCCACCAAGGGGGCGAGCAACAAGGTCTACGAGCACAAGGTCGCGCGGATCAGCAAGATCAAGACCCGCTCCGAAGAAGACGACGATGACAAGGAAGCGATCGAACCCACCAAGCGGCCAGTGGTTGAACTGGAACTGTGCCTGGGCAACGTCAAGCGCACCGTCGAGGTCAACCTCACCGATCGCAGCAGCTTCAATTACCCACTGCTGATCGGCGCCAAAGCACTGCGTGAATTCGGTGCGGCGGTGAACCCGGCACGGCGTTTTACGGCAGACAAACCCGACTGCTGATTGACGGCGAATCAGCCTTGGGGCACCGTTCGCCCACTTAACTAGCGGGCTCGGACGCCATGCCTCATATCCTGATTGTCGAAGACGAAGCGGCAATTGCCGACACCCTGATTTTCGCCTTGCAGGGCGAGGGCTTCACCACCACCTGGTTGAGCCTTGGCGCGGCGGCGCTTGAGCATCAGCGCTCCACGCCCGCCGACCTGATCATTCTCGATATCGGCTTGCCGGACATCAGCGGCTTCGAAACCTGCAAGCAATTGCGGCGTTTCAGCGAAGTGCCGGTGATTTTCCTCAGCGCCCGTGATGCAGAGATCGACCGCGTGGTGGGCCTGGAGATCGGCGCCGATGATTACGTGGTCAAACCGTTCAGCCCTCGGGAAGTGGCGGCGCGGGTCCGGGCGATTCTCAAGCGCATGGCGCCGCGTCCGGTGGCGGAGACGGCGTCAGCGCTGTTTCGCATCGATAGCGAACGGGTGCAGATCAGCTATCGCAACCAGCCCCTGAGCCTGACTCGCCATGAGTTTCGTTTGCTGCAATGCCTGCTCGAGCAACCCGAGCGAGTCTTCAGTCGCGAGCAATTGCTCGATGCGCTAGGGGTGGCCGCCGATGCCGGTTACGAGCGCAGCATCGACAGCCACATCAAGAGCGTGCGCGCCAAATTGCGTCTGGTGAAGGTCGACGCCGAGCCGATCCAGACTCATCGCGGCCTTGGCTACAGCTACAGCCCGGGGCACAGCTGATGCCACTGGGGATCCGGATTTTTCTGGTCTACGTGCTATTCATCGGCCTGACCGGCTACTTCGTGCTCAACACCGTGATGGAAGAAATCCGCCCCGGCGTGCGCCAGTCCACCGAAGAAACCCTGGTGGACACCGCCAACCTGATGGCCGAGATACTGCGCGACGACTTCAAGGCCGGCACCCTCAGCCAGAACCGCTGGCCCGAGTTGCTCAAGGCGTACGGCGAACGGCAACCGAAGGCGAATATCTGGGGCCTGCCGAAGAATCAGGTCAATCACCGCATTTACGTCACTGATGCCAAGGGCATTGTGGTGCTGGATTCCAGCGGCGTCGCGGTGGGTCAGGACTACTCGCGCTGGAACGACGTCTACCTGACCTTGCGTGGTGAATACGGCGCTCGTTCAACCCGCAGCAACCCGGATGATACGAACTCATCGGTGATGCACGTCGGGGCGCCGATTCGCGACAACTGCCAGATCATCGGCGTGGTGACGGTGGCCAAGCCTAACAGCTCGCTGCAGCCTTACGTTGATCGCACCGAACGGCGATTGCTGGTTTATGGCGCCGGGCTGATTGGCCTCGGTTTGTTGTTCGGTGCGCTGTTGTCCTGGTGGCTGAGCGCGGCGCTGCGGCGGTTGACGGCGTATGCCCAGGCAGTCAGCGAAGGTCGTCGGGTCGAGGTGCCGCATTATCGTGGCGGTGAGCTGGAGCAACTGGCCACGGCGGTGGAGCACATGCGCACCCAGCTCGAGGGCAAAGCCTACGTCGAGCGCTATGTACACACCCTCACCCATGAACTGAAAAGCCCGCTGGCGGCGATTCGTGGTGCGGCGGAGTTGCTGCAAGGCGAGATGCCGCTGGCTCAGCAGCAGCGTTTCGTCAGCAACATCGGCAGCGAAAGCGCGCGCATGCAGCAGTTGATCGAACGACTGTTGAACCTGGCGCAGGTGGAACAGCGCCAAGGGCTGGAAGAACGGGTGGCCGTGCCGTTGGCGGGTTTGGTCGATGAGCTGTTGAGCGCGCAGGCTGCGCGAATCGAAGGCAAGCAGTTGCGTGTGGAACTGCACATTGCAGCGGATCTGAACCTGCTCGGCGAGCCCTTTCTGTTGCGTCAGGCACTGGGCAATCTGCTGGAGAATGCGTTGGATTTCACCCCGGCTTGCGGTGTGCTGCGCTTGCGCGCCGAACGAGTCGGTGAGCAGATTGAGTTCAGTCTGTTCAACCAGGCCGAGGCAATTCCCGACTATGCATTGCCGCGCTTGAACGAGCGTTTCTACTCACTGCCGCGACCGGACAGTGGGCGTAAAAGTACGGGGTTGGGGCTTAACTTCGTTGAAGAGGTGGTCAAGTTGCATGGTGGTGCGATGAGTATCGGTAATGTTGACGACGGGGTTGAAGTGAGTCTGCGTTTGCCTTACGACCGTTAAAGATCCACACACTCTCCACATTTCCCCCATAAATCTCCCACACACCACCCCCAGACTTTCCCCATCCAAACAGGGAGAGTCCCATGAACCGTAGCCTGACCCTAAAACTGGGGGCGATTGCCCTTTTGATTCTGTTGCTGCTGATTCCGTTGCTGATGATCAATGGCGTGATCCAGGAGCGGCAACAACTGCGCGATGGTGTGCTCGAAGACATCGCCCGAAGTTCCAGCTATAGCCAGCAACTGAGCGGCCCGCTGATGGTGGTGCCCTATCGCAAAACGGTACGTACCTGGAAAACCAACGAAAAAACCAACCAGCGTTACCAGGACGTCGGCGAAGAGCGTGGTCGTTTGTATTTCCTGCCGGAGCGCTTCGAACTCGACGGCCAGGTCCAGACCGAACTGCGCGCCCGAGGTATCTACGAGGCGCGACTGTTCCATGCCGATAACCGCATCAGCGGGCATTTCTCGGTCCCGGCGCAACTGGGCATCAAGGAAGACTTCGCTGATTACCGCTTCGATCAGCCGTTCCTGGCTGTCGGCATCAGCGACATTCGCGGCATCGAGAATGCCCTGAAACTCGAACTCAATGGGCAGAAGCTGGACTTTGTACCGGGCAGCCAAGTGGGCTGGCTGGGCGAGGGGGTGCATGTGACGCTGCCAGCGCTGGACACCCAACAGGCCACGGAACTGGCCTTCGGTTTCGACTTGCGTTTGCAAGGCACCGGCCAGTTGCAGATTCTCCCGGTGGGCAAGACCAGCAAGGTTTCACTGGCCGCCAACTGGCCTCATCCCAGCTTCATCGGCAACTACCTGCCGGCCCAGCGGGAAATCACCGATCAGGGTTTCACCGCCAATTGGCAGACCTCGTTTTTCTCCACCAACCTGCAAGAGGCGTTGAACAGTTGCGTGTCTGGCGGCCAGTGCGAGGCGTTCAACGGTCGCAGCTTCGGCGTGAGTTTCATCGACCCGGTGGACCAGTACCTGAAAAGCGACCGGGCGATCAAATATGCGCTGCTGTTCATCGTTCTGACCTTCGCCGGTTTCTTCCTCTTCGAAGTGCTGAAAAGCCTGGCGGTACACCCGGTGCAATACGCGCTGGTCGGCGTGGCGCTGGCGTTTTTCTACCTGTTGCTGTTGTCGCTGTCCGAACATATCGGTTTTGCCCTGGCGTATCTGCTGTCGGCGAGTGGCTGTGTGTTGTTGATCGGCTTCTATGTCTGCCATGTGCTGCGCAGCGTGCATCACGGGTTGAGTTTTTCGGCGGGGTTGGCGGCGTTGTATGGCCTGCTCTATGGCTTGCTGAGCGCCGAGGATTACGCGCTGTTGATGGGCTCGCTGCTGTTGTTCGGGCTGCTGGGTGTGTTCATGGTGCTGACCCGCAAGCTGGACTGGTACGGGATCGGGCAGAAAACCGCGAAACCTTTGGCCTTTGATATTGGAGCCGTGGAATGAGCCGGTCGTTGGGCTTGCGCGAGGACCAGCGGGTGGGGGAGGTGTTGGCGACGCGGATTGCCGGGTTGTTTCCGTTGGATCCGGTGTGGTGCCATCGCGAGCAGGCTCGCTCCCACAAAAGATCTCCAGTGAACACAAAAGTTGTGCACACCAAAGATTAAATGTGGGAGCGAGCCTGCTCGCGAAGAGGCCGGTACAGCCAGCGAATATCTAAACCTTGGGCATCGTCGCAATCATCGAAGGCCGCTGACTCACTTCGAAATACCACTGCGCCAGCTTCGGATTCTCTTTGCGCCATTCCAGATCCGGATGGCGCAGATCCAGGTAACCCAAGGCACAGGCCACACTGATCGCCGCCACATCGAAATGGCTGGTCAACTCGGCAATCGCATCGGCCTCCAACAGCGCCAGGGCGCGACGAATCTTGTCGCGCTGACTGTCGAGCCAGGCGTCCCAATGTTTTTCCGGCGAGCGCAGGGCCACTTCATAGCGAATCATTACGGCGGCATCCATGATCCCGTCCGCCAGGGAAGCCAGGGTCAAGCGCCGCCAGCGCGCCGAGCCTTCACGAGGAATCAGCGGATTGCCGACGTGTTGGTGATCGAGGTAATCGAGGATCACTCGGCTGTCGTACAGCACATTGCCGTCGGCCAGGCGTAGTGCTGGAATCTTACCCAGCGGGTTGTCTTCGTTGAGGGCCGGATCCGGGCTGACTGGCGTGAGCTGGCTGGCTTGCAGCGCTACGCGGTCCGTTTGACCGGTTTCGTGCAGCAGCACCATGACTTTGCGAACGAAGGGCGACGCGGGATTGTGGAACAAGGTCATGCTGGGGGCGGACATGTCGGCATCTCGATCATGGACAGTGTCGGGAGCATAGCGCTTTAGTGTTTAAGTGTGGGAGCGAGCCGTTCAGTGACGTTGCAGCAATCCGCGCAAGGCGAGGGCGGCAGGGATGCCCAGCCCGAGCCAGCTCAATGCATCCCACACGCCATCGCCCAGCAATGCGGCAAACAGCCCGGCAGCGCTGAGCAGGGCAATGACGGTGGGCGTGGCGAAGACCTTCCAGAAATTCGACTGCCTCGGCCTCATGCTGGACTCTCCGCGTTTTCCAACACAGGTTTCGCGACCTTGCGCCGCACCACCCACAAATAAACCCCGCTGCCGAGCACAATGATGGTCAGCACATCGAGGATCGCCCAGAGAATTTTCATCGGCATGCCGCCGTAATCACCGAAGTGCAGCGGCTGCGACATGCCCATGGCGTCCATGTACCACGGCCGCTCGGCCACCGCCGTGACTTGCAGGGTGCTGGCGTCGATCAGCACCGGCGTCAGCAGGTGCGAAGTCAGGTGGGTGCTGCCTTTCATGAACACGGCGTAATGGTGTTCGCTGGAAAACCGCGTGCCGGGGAAGGCGATGAAATCGGGCTGCATACCCGGCGCGACGTCTTTGGCGATGTCGAGCAGGCGGCTCGCAGACGCCAATTGAGTCAGCGGCGGCGCATCGCGATAAGGCGCGATCATCGCGCTCAGGCTGTCGTTGCGCCACGCGGCGATCAACAAGTCGGCGCAGGCACTGATCACGCCGGTCACGCCGACCACCAGGGCCCAGGTCAGCGTTACCACGCCGATCAGGTTATGCAGGTCGAGCCAGCGCAGGCGGGTGGATTTGTCGTGGCGCACGGTGGCGAACTTCAAACGCCGCATGAACGGCAGGTACAGCACCGTTCCGGAAACAATCGCCAGCACAAACAGAATCCCCATGGACGCCAGCAGCAACTTGCCCGGCAGGCCGGCGAACATGTCCACGTGCAAGCGCAGCATGACCATCATCAGCCCGCCATTGGCCGACGGCATTTCCAGCGCTTCGCCGGTGCGAGCGTCGAGCATGAAGGTGTGAGACGAGTTCGGCTCGGTACCGGCGGTAGGCGCCATGATTGCGATCACGCCGTTGGGGTTTTCTTCGTCGTAGCCAAAATACTGCATGACCTCGCCGGGACGATGCTTTTCAGCGGCCTGCACCAACTGCTGCAAATTCAGCTGCGGGGTATCGGCCGGCATAGATTTCAACTCGGCGGTATCGCCCAGCAGATGGTCGATCTCGTGGTGGAAGATCAACGGCAGGCCGGTGAGGGCCAGCATCAGCAGGAATACCGTGCAGATCAGGCTGGTCCAGGTGTGAACGAATGACCAGCGGCGGATGGTTTTGCTTTTCATTTCATGGCCTTCAGAAAGACCAAAGCCGTCCTCGAAGGACGGCCTGGTCGTGGCGCGTGTCGGTTCAGGCGATTACCACTTGTACGTAGCACTGGCGACGACGCTGCGTTGGTCGCCGTAGTAGCAGTAGAAGCTGTCGCACGTGGAGATGTAGTCCTTGTCGAACAGGTTGGTGGCATTCAGTGCCAGCGACGCACCTTTCAGACTGTTATCCAGACGGCCCAAGTCGTAATGGACCGCCGCGTCGAACACCGTGTAGGCGTCAGCCTTGCCCAGCCAGGTGTTGCCCTGGTCGCCATAGGTATTGCCGGTGTAGCGTGCGCCGGCACCGATGCCGAAACCATCCAGCACACCGTTGTGCCAGGTGTAATCGGCCCACAGCGACGCTTGCTGGTTGGGCATCAGTTGCAGGCGATTGCCCTTGAAGTCCCCCTTTTGCACTTCGGACTTGGCCAGGGTGTAGGCGGCGATGACTTTCAGGTTGTCGGTGACGTCGGAAACGGCTTCCAGCTCCAGACCTTTGACCTTCACTTCGCCGGTCTGGCTGGTAATCGAGACGTTGTCCGAGTTGGTCGTGGTGACGGAGACGTTTTTCTGGGTCAGGTCATAGACCGCAGCCGTCAGCAGGGTGTTGCTGCCCGGCGGTTGGTACTTGATGCCCAGTTCCCACTGCTTGCCTTCAGTCGGCTTGAACGACTCGGTCGGCGATGCCGTGGCTTTGCTGGTCGGCTGGAACGACTCGGCGTAGGACAGGTAGGGCACGAAGCCCGAGTCGAACACATAGCTGATCGCTGCGTTGCCGCTGAATTTCTTGTCCCGTTCGGTGTTGGTGGCATCCCCCTTGTTGAAGAATTTGGTGCCCGTGTGGACCCAGTCCTCACGACCACCGAGGGTCAGACGCCATTGGTCGAGGGCCATTTGGTCCTGGATGTACAAGCCGGTCTGATAGGTCTTCTGGTCATAGTCATAGAACGCCGTCGAGCGTGACGGGCGAACGATTGGCTGGCCATAGATCGGGTTGTTGACGTTGGTGGTCAGACCGTCGCCGAAGATCGAGGTGTAGTTGGTATTGGTGCGCTGGTGATCGAGGCCGATCAGCAGGGTGTGACGGATGTCGCCGGTCGCGAAGTCGCCCTGGAAGTTGTTGTCCACGGCGAACTGGCTGATGTCCTCGTCGACACTGGTGCTCGAGCGGCCAACGTTGCCCTCGGCATCGACCTGGGTGAACGGATAGGCGCCGGGGGTAAGAGCCTGGAAGGACAGGTCCGATTTGGTGTACCGCAGGTTCTGCTTGAACTGCCATACATCGTTCAAGCGATGTTCAAAGGCGTAGCCCAGGGCGTAGTAGGTGCGGTCGTAGTATTCCCAGTCGGGGTCACCGAGGTTTTTGTGATGGGAGATATTGCCGAGCGGCGAATGGATCTTCGTGCCTTGCACCGGCAGGAACTGGCTGGTGATGCCTGTATCGTCGCGGGTAAATTGCGTCAGCAGCGTGAACTTGGTGTCAGGGTCGATGTTCCAGGTCAGGCTCGGTGCAATGTTGTAGCGTTTGTTGTCGATGTGATCGACCTGTGTGCCGCTGTCGCGCAATACACCGCTCAGGCCATAGAGAAACCGGCCTTCGTCATCGATCTTGCCGGTGCTGGCGAAGCTGATTTGACGATGGTTGTCGCTGCCGTATTGCAGCTGGATTTCATGGCTCGACTCGGCGCTGGGACGGCGGCTGACCATGTCCAGCAAGCCGCCTGGCGGGGTCTGGCCGTAAACTGATGAGGCCGGGCCGCGCAGCAGGGCGAGGCGTTCGAGGTTCCAGGTTTCCTGTTTCGGGTTGGCGTACACGCCTTTTGGCAGTGGCAGGCCATCGAGGAATTGCGTCGGTTCGAAACCGCGCACGAGCAACCAGTCGGCGCGGGTGTCGCTGCCGTAGCTGCTGGCGACGATGCCTGGCATGTAGCGCACGGCGTCATCGAGGTTTTGCACACCGCGATCTTCCATTTGCTGGCGAGTGGCGACGGAAATCGAACGCGGCGCTTCGACCAGCGCGGTGTCGGTCTTGGTGCCAGCGGCGGTGCGCGTGGCAACGTAACCTTCGACCGGGCTCCAGGCTGTTTCCGCATTTTGCAGGCCAATGACGGCGGTTTCCGGCAACGCCATCACGCCCTCGGGCACGGCCACCAGGCTGTAGGTGCCGGCGCTGCTCTGTTCCAGTTGCAGACCGGTGCCGCGCAAGGCTTCACGCAGAGCGCTGGTAGCGTCGAACTGACCGTTCACCGGGGCCGAGGTCTTGCCCGCCGCTAGCGATGGATTCAACGACAACGCCAGACCGGCCTGGCTGGCAATCTGGTTCAGAGTGCTGGCCAATGGCGCAGCCGGCAGGTTGTAGGCGCGAACGCTGGACGCCTGTTCGGCGGCAATCAATGGGTTGCTGGCCAAGGGGGCGCAAAGGGCAATGGCGACCGCCAGCAAACGGGGGCGAAACACGGTGTCTAGCGAACGGGACATACAGGGGCTCCTGAATGGAAATATTTCTCAATTGCCTAGGTGCCGGACGAAAATCCAAAAGTGATAGGGCAAGATGAAAATAATTTCGATTCAGTTATGGTCTGAGCCCGGATTTGGGATCTGGGGTGTTTGCCCGCGAAGGCGTCGGGTCAGCAAAAAGATCTCAGGGCTTGGCGTCAGCCTTCGCGACCCTTACCCACCATGGCGTGTGCTGTTCGATCTGCACTGGCAGGGTCGGTAAAAGTGCACTCAGCGCCTTGTCGGTATCGTTCAAGGGGAAGCTGCCGGTGATGCGCAGGTCGGCGACTTCGGGGGTGACGCCAAGATACCCGCGACGATAGCGGCCGAGCTCCTGGACCAGATCTTCCAGCCGAGCGTTGTCCACCACCAGCATGCCGCGAGTCCAGGCATCGGCGCCGAGGTTGAGGGCAATGATCGGGCCCAGGCCATTGCTGCGCATCAGCACTTGCTGGCCTTCGCGCAGGATCTGTTCCTCGGGGCTCGATTCGGGATGGGCGGCTACCGCTGACTTCAATACGCTCAGGCGCGTGCCTTCGTCTTCACGCTTGACCAGGAACCGCGTCCCCAATGCACGCATGCTGCCTTCGCGGGTTTCGACAATAAACGGCCGGGCATCGCCATGGCCGGTTTCGACGAGGATTTCCCCTTCCTGAAGGACGATCAGTCGCTGCTTCTCATCGAAACGCACATCCACCGCGCTGTGGGTGTTGAGGTTGATCAGCGTGCCGTCGGTCAGGCGTAAAGTGCGCTGCTCGCCGGTGGCGGTGCGCTGGTCGGCTAGCCAATAGTCGATGGGCAGATAACGATCACCGGCGAACAGCGCCAGGCCGATCACCGTGACGATGCTGGCCAGACCGCTGCCTAGCTTGCGCACCCGTCGGCGGATGCTTTCACGCGATTGCAGCAAGGCGGTGCGGGCCGGGCCGTTGGTGACGCTGAAACGCTGGTCGAGCATGCCCAACTGACGCCAGGCCCGAGCATGTTCTTCGTGGGCGGCGTGCCATTTGGCGAATTCTTCGCGCTCGACCGCATTGCCGGAATCCAGCGACAGTTGCCAGGCAATCGCGGCATCCAGCACCTGCGCCGACACGGGCTTGGAGTTGACCGGGCTCATACCGGCTCACCGTACAACGCGATGTAGCACTGGCGAATGCCCTGCGCCAGGTATTGGCGAACACGCGGCACTGATACACCCAGACGCTCGGCGATTTCTGCGTGGCCGAGGCCGTCGAGACGGTTATAGAGAAACGCCGCCCGGGCCTTGCTCGAGAGCTTGCCCAGCAGGTGGTCGATGGCTTTGAGGTCTTCGAGGATCAGTTGCTGTTCTTCTACCGACGGTTGTTCGCCTTCGGGAATCAGCATCAACTCGGTGAGGTAGGCCTGTTCCAGCGCGGCGCGGCGGAAGTAGTCGAACAGCAGGCCCTTGGCGATCGCCACCAGAAATGCCCGGGGTTCGCGAGGCGCCTTTAGTTCGTCACGGCCCAGCAAGCGCACGAAGGTGTCCTGACTCAGGTCTTCGGCCCTTTGCGGGCAGGCCACATTGCGCCGCAGCCAAGCCAACAGCCAACTGCGATGGTCGCGATACAACGCACCAACGAGTTCACTCTGGGGGCTTTGGACTGACGACACGCAACATCACCGAATGGGAAGTGTTAAGTAACGAGAATTGTTCGCGATTGTGGCAGAGGCGGGGGAGGTAAGCAATTGGTGCTGGTCGGGTGGTTTTGGCGGGGGAATATCCAGTCGGACCGAGTTATCGTTCATCGCGGGCAAGCCACGCTCCCACAGGTTTTGCGTCGTCTGCCGATTTCGCAAACGACGCAAAACCTGTGGGAGCGTGGCTTGCCCGCGATGGGGCCCGAACAGTCACCGAAGATCTAGAACGAAGGCGCTTGCCGCCGCCGTTTCCACTGACTCAGCCGCTGCTGCAAATTCAACGGGCTATGAATCTGCTGCTGTCGCGCCCGGCTGAATAAAATCAGCACCAGCTCCGCCGTCGCCAAGGCATCGGCACTGGCGTTATGCCGTTCGAAGACCTCCAGCTTGAACCAGTCGATCCACTCATCCAGCCCGGCCTCGCGAAAGTGTGCCTGGGGACAAAGCAGCGGGGCGATGTCTGCCACGTCCAGAAACGGATGTTGCAGCTTGTAACCCAGATGTTCTTTCAGTGCGCGCCCCAGCATGTGCTGATCGAACGGCGCATGAAACGCCAGCACCGGACTGTCGCCGACGAATTCCATGAGTTCGAGCAGGGCCTGCGCGGGGTCGCTGCCGGCAGCAATGGCGCTGGGGCCCAGACCATGAATCAACACGCTGGGGCCGAGTTTGAGTTCGCTGCATTGCAGCGTGCGTTCGAACTGCTGGCTGAAATCGATCGCCCCGTCCTCGATCACCACCGCGCCGATGGACAACAGCCGATCCTTGTTCAGGTTCAGCCCGGTGGTTTCCAGGTCGAGTACCACCCAGCGCTGCTCGCTCAGGCTGCAATCGCCCAGCTCGGCCACGGCAGGCAAGCGCTCCAGACGTTGTTGCAGTTCGCCGGGCAAGACGGGACTTACCGGGCGCAGCCATGAAAACAGGCTCATAACTGATACCGCAGGGTCAGGCTGCTTTGCAGGCGTTGGGCCTGGCGCAGGGATTCACGCAGGATGCGTCGGTCCAGATGATTGAGGCTGTCGGGATCGACACGGTTGGAGTAGGGCAAATTCTCCCGGGTTTGTAGCTGATGTTGCTGCATGCGGGTTTGCTGGATGAAGTGATACGCCTCTTCGTACGCCGCGCCGTCCAGCCGTTCGATGACCTCTTTGGCCACCAATTGACGAAAGCGCTCCAGGGTATTGTTGGTGTCGATGCCGTGGGCCAGAGCCAAAACGCGAGCGCCATCGACGAAAGGGGTCAAGCCTTGGAGTTTCAGATCGAGGGTGGCTTTCTCGCCATTCTTACGCGCCAGCACGAATTCGCGGAAACGGCCTACGGGCGGACGGTTGCGCAGGGCGTTTTCGGCCATCATCCGCTGGAACAAGCGGTTGTCGCCGACCTGATCGAGAATGCCCTGGCGCAGATGCTCGCAGCCTCGCTCGTCGCCCCAGACCACGCGCAGGTCGAAATAGATGCTCGACCCCAGCAGGTTTTCCGGTGTCGCCTCGCGGATAAACGCCGCAAAACGTCGCGCCCATTCGGCCCGGGACAAACACAGCTCGGGATTGCCGGCCATGATGTTGCCTTTGCACAGGGTGAAGCCGCACAGCGCCAGGTTCTGATTGATCTGCTGGGCAATGGGCAGCAACTTGCCGCGAATCTCGGCGGCGTGGGCCGCGTCGCGGGCTTCGAACAGAATGCCGTTGTCCTGATCGGTGTGCAGGGTCTGCTCGCGGCGGCCTTCGCTGCCGAAACACAGCCAACTGAACGGCACGCCGGGGTCGCCTTTCTCGGCGAGCACCAGTTCGATCACCCGGCACACGGTGTGGTCGTTGAGCAGGGTGATGATGTGGGTGATCTGGGTCGAGGACGCGCCGTGGGCCAGCATCCGCTCCACCAATTGGCCGATTTCGCCGCGCATCGCCACCAGGTTTTCCAGCTTGTGAGCACTGCGAATGGTCCGCGCCAGATGCACCAGATCAACCCTTTGCAGGGAAAACAGATCGCGTTCCGAGACCACGCCGCACAGGCGCTGGTCCTTGACCAGGCAGACGTGGGCGATGTGGCGCTCGGTCATGGCAATCGCGGCGTCGAAGGCGCTGTGGTCCGGCGTCAGGTAAAACGGCGCCCGGGTCATGTGCCCTTCGATGGCTTCATTGAAATCGCTGGTGCCGTTGGCCACCACATGTCGCAAGTCGCGCAGGGTGAAAATGCCCAGCGGCGCCTTTTGCTCATCCACCACCACAATGCTGCCGACTTGCTGATCGTGCATCAGCGTCACGGCTTCACGCAGAGGGGTGATAGGGCTGCAGGTCACCGGGTGACGCATGGCCAGTTCGCCCAGTCGGGTATTGAGCGAGTACTGGGTACCGAGGGTTTCCACGGCTTTTTGCTGGACTTGCTGGTTGACCTGATCCAGCAAACTGCTGACGCCGCGTAAGGAAAAGTCGCGAAATGGGCTGGAAAGTGCGAACAGCTTGATGAACGCCAGCTTATTTAGCTGTAGGCAAAAGGTATCTTCGGCCGCCAGATGTTCGGTGCGAGTCGCCCGTTCCCCCAGTAGCGCGGCGAGGGGGAAACACTCGCCGGTGGTGATTTCGAAGGTGGTTTCGGTCCCGCCCTTGGCGGTGTGCGGACGTTCGCCCACGACCCGGCCCTGTTTGACGATGTAGAAATGCTCAACCGGGCCATCGGCAGGCTTGATGATGCTCTCGCCGGGGGCATAAAAACGCAGCTGACATTGCTCGACCAGATAGGCCAAGTGGGCGTTTTCCATCTGATTGAACGGCGGGAAGCGCTGTAGGAATTGCAAAGTGCCCTGGATGTTCTGCAACACCGCGGTTTTCCCTGCCTGGGTGAAGGCGTCCGCTTTACTCATAACCATTACCGCAGTCTTTTTCTGATTGTTGTGTCGGATCGGTGTGTCAGATCGTTACAGGCATGGTCGGCCCCTGCGGGCGGGGTGCCCATTGGACGTAAGTCTAGGTAGGCAGTGCGGTGGCCGAAATATGGGAAATGTCTGACGCAACTGTGGGAAAAACCTCCTACATTGCCTATTGGAAATGTTTCCGACGAAGTGCACATTGAAGTCTGCTTAGCGATGTCTGACCACTGTGCCGGGGATCGAATCGAAAACGTTGAGAAAGCCATGTCCGACCACGATATTTTGAGTGATGCCGAGCGCGAAGCGCTCAGTGCCGTTATGTTGGAACCTGACTTGCCCCCGCAGCGGGTACTGATCGTCGATGACGATAAGGACTCCAGGGAGTTGCTGTCGGAAATTCTGGGACTGGACGGCATTCGGTGCATGACGGCGGCCAGCGGCGAAACCGCGCTCAAGATGCTGGAGGAGAAGCCATCGATCGGTCTGGTGATTACCGACCTGCGGATGGGCCACATTGACGGTCTGGATTTGATCCGTCAGGTGCGGGAGTCGGCGCGTGCGGCGTTGCCGGTCATCATCGTTTCCGGTGATGCCGATGTGAAGGATGCGATCGAAGCCATGCATTTGCACGTCGTGGACTTTCTGCTCAAACCTATCGATAGCGGTAAATTGCTTGAATTGGTCAAGCATGAGCTGGGGATTGAGCCTTTGTCGTGATCGTTCCCATGCTCCGCGTGGGAATGCCTCCATGGACGCTCTGCGTCCGTTTTGGGACGCGGAGCATCCCAGGCTGCATTCCCACGCGGAGCGTGGGAACGATCAATCCCAAAAAGCCCCGATCGTTCGATCAGGGCTTTTTCATGTCCGGCGTCAGCGTTTACTCAAAGGCCATTGGCAGCCTTGAACTCGCGACGACGACGGTGCAGAACCGGCTCGGTATAGCCGTTCGGCTGTTTGGTTCCTTCGACCACCAGTTCGACCGCCGCCTGGAAGGCGATGTTGCTGTCGAAGTTCGGTGCCAGCGGACGGTACAGCGGGTCGTTGGCGTTCTGACGGTCAACCACCGGCGCCATGCGCTTGAGGCTTTCCATCACCTGATCTTCAGTGACGATGCCGTGGCGCAACCAGTTGGCGATGTGCTGGCTGGAAATACGCAGCGTCGCACGGTCTTCCATCAGGCCGACGTCATTGATATCCGGCACTTTCGAACAACCCACGCCCTGGTCGATCCAGCGCACCACGTAGCCAAGAATGCCCTGGGCGTTGTTGTCCAGTTCGTTCTTGATCTGTTCCGCAGTCCACTGCGGGTTCACCGCCAACGGAATGGTCAGGATGTCGTCCACCGAAGCGCGAGCACGTTTGGCCAGTTCGGCCTGACGGGCGAATACATCGACCTTGTGGTAATGCAGCGCGTGCAACGCGGCGGCGGTTGGCGAGGGAACCCAGGCGGTGTTGGCGCCGGCCATTGGGTGGGCGATTTTCTGTTCGAGCATCGCGGCCATCAGGTCCGGCATGGCCCACATGCCTTTACCGATCTGGGCGCGACCTTGCAGGCCGGTGCTCAGGCCGATGTCGACGTTCCAGTTCTCGTAGGCGCTGATCCATTTCTCAGCCTTCATGTCGGCCTTGCGCACCATCGGGCCGGCTTCCATGGAGGTGTGGATTTCATCGCCCGTGCGGTCGAGGAAACCGGTGTTGATGAACACTACGCGCTCGCTGGCCGCCTTGATGCAGGCCTTGAGGTTGACCGTTGTACGGCGCTCCTCGTCCATGATCCCGACTTTGAGGGTGTTGCGCGGCAAGTCGAGGACGTCTTCGATGCGACCGAACAGCTCGTTGGTGAACGCCGCTTCTTCCGGGCCGTGCATCTTCGGCTTCACGATGTAGACCGAGCCGGTGCGGCTGTTCTTGCGCGAGTTGTTGCCGTTGAGGCTGTGGATCGCCGCGAGGCAAGTCACCAGACCATCGAGAATACCTTCCGGTACTTCGTTGCCGTCCTTATCGAGGATCGCGTCGATGGTCATCAGGTGACCGACGTTGCGCACGAACAACAGGGAACGACCGTGCAGGCTCAGTTCGCTGCCATCTGGGGCGGTATAGGTGCGATCGGCGTTCATGGTGCGGGTAAAGGTCTGACCGCCCTTGGAGACTTCTTCCGACAGATCGCCCTTCATCAAGCCGAGCCAGTTGCGGTAGATCACTACTTTGTCATCGGCATCGACCGCGGCAACCGAGTCTTCGCAGTCCATGATGGTGGTCAGCGCGGCTTCCATCAGGATGTCTTTGACACCGGCCGCGTCGGTCTGGCCGACCGGGGTGCTGGCATCGATCTGGATTTCGAAGTGCAGGCCGTTGTTTTTCAGCAGAATTGCGGTCGGTGCAGCTGCGTCGCCGTGGAAGCCGATCAGTTGGGCATCGTTGCGAAGACCGGTGTTGCTACCGCCTTTGAGAGCGACGACCAATTTGCCGTCAACGATCTTGTAACCGGTGGAGTCGACGTGGGAGCCGGCAGCCAAGGGCGCGGCTTCGTCGAGGAAGGCGCGGGCGAAGGCGATGACCTTGTCGCCGCGAACCTTGTTGTAGCCTTTGCCTTTTTCCGCGCCGTCCGCTTCGCTGATGGCGTCGGTGCCGTAGAGCGCGTCATACAGCGAACCCCAGCGGGCATTCGAGGCATTGAGCGCGAAGCGCGCGTTCATCACCGGCACCACCAATTGTGGACCGGCCATGCGGGCGATTTCGTCATCGACGTTTTGTGTCGTTGCCTGGAAATCAGCCGCTTCTGGCAGCAGATAACCGATGTCTTGCAGGAAGGCTTTATAGGCCACTGCGTCGTGTGGTTGACCGGCACGGGACTGGTGCCAGCCATCGATACGAGCCTGGAAATCATCGCGTTTGGCGAGTAGGGCTTTGTTCTTCGGCGCCAGGTCATGAATGACCTTGTCGGCACCGGCCCAGAACTTATCGGCGGTGAGGCCGGTACCGGGAATGGCTTCGTTGTTCACGAAGTCGAACAGGACTTTGGCGACCTGCAGGCCACCGACTTGAACGTGTTCAGTCATTGCTTGCCTCACTCTGCTCAGCTATTTCGCTTTTCAGCTCTTCAATTTAACAATGAAGCCTCTGGCCATTTAAACCACAAACCCTTCTACCAGTACATGCCATTGCTGGCGGCTGGGTTCGATCCGATCAACGGCCTTGCGGCCTTGCTGACTGGGCTTTCAGGGTTGCGGCGGCGCCTGCGGCAGACATCGATTCAGCGTTATGTAGTGCGCGCTGCGGCATACTACATGATGAATTGCGGTTGTGAAAATTAGACTAATTACGTCGTTCTGCGACCCCATGACGCATTGCGGTCATGCCGGGGAATGGGATGTTCTCAAAAAACTATTGGATTGTTCCAGTTAAATATAGAAACTTGTACACGATTTATGATTTGGCAGGATTATTGGTGGTGCCCGCGAAAGGGCCGGTCGATTCAACACACAATCGAATCTACTCCAGGCACCCATCAACCCCTTGCCTATACTTGTTTTTCTATAACAAAAGTCATGACCAGAGGGCTGCGCCATGGACCATCTCGTACTCACTGTAATCGCTCCAGACAAGCCCGGGCAGGTCGAGCGCATTGCTCAATGCATTGCCGAGCATGGCGGTAACTGGCTGGAGAGCCGCATGTCGCGTATGGCCGGACAGTTCGCCGGGATTCTTCGGGTGGGCGTGCCGGCTGAAGCCTACGATGAACTGGTAGACGCCCTGCAAGGACTGTCAACCCAGGGCATCCGCGTGCTGATCGCCGAAAGTGGCATCGAACAGTCCTGCACCTGGAAGCCGATTGCCATGGAACTGGTGGGCAATGATCGTCCGGGCATTGTGCGAGACATTACGCGTCTGTTGAGTGAGCAGGGGGTGAACCTGGAGCAGTTGGTGACCGAAGTTCGGCCGGCGCCCATGAGCAGCGAGCCACTGTTTCATGCCGAGGCGATTCTTGCGGTGCCACTGACCTTGTCGCTGGAGGTGCTGCAATCGCGCCTGGAAACCCTGGCGGACGATTTAATGGTCGAATTGGTGCTGCGCAGCGAACCCTGAAAAGGTTATCCAAGTTATACGTGCACCTGCCTGTGGATAACCTGTAGAGACACCTCGCCAGGCCACGTCGGCCGGTGCTCTTCAGGATCTGATCAAAAAACCAGCAGTTTCAGTGACTTGCGCACAAACGCCGGGGATCACACTGTGGATAACCTTGGGAAGGATGGATACAGGCCACGGGAGACGTGGCCTGTAGAGCTTTGTACGTTTTCTGATCAGCTACGGCGGCGCAGACTTATCCACGCGTCGACGCTGTAAACCGCCAGACCGGCCCAGATAAAGATGAACGCCACCAGCGTGCTGGACGACAAGTGCTCGCCAAACAGCAAAACGGCTTGCAACAACACCAGCGTCGGCGCCAGGTACTGGAGAAATCCGAGGGTGGTGTAGGGCAAGTGCCGGGCGGCGGCGTTGAAACACACCAGCGGCACCAGCGTCACCGGACCTGCAGCCACCAGCCACCAGGCTTCGGAGGTGGTCCAGAATTCGGCTTGCGCGCTGCTCGCCGTCGGATTGAATAGCAGCCAGGCGACGGCAATTGGTACCAGCATCCAGGTTTCCACCACCAGCCCCGGCAGCGCCTTTACCGGTGCCTGTTTGCGGATCAGTCCGTAGAAGCCGAAGGTCAATGCAAGCACCAGCGACACCCACGGCAGGCTGCCGACTTGCCACACTTGCTGCGCAACACCGACCGCCGCCAGGCCAACCGCCAGCCATTGCATGCGCCGCAGCCGTTCGCCGAGGATCAGCATCCCCAACAACACATTTACCAGCGGGTTGATGTAGTAACCGAGGCTGGCTTCGAGCATGCGTCCGTTGTTCACCGACCAGACGTAGGTCAGCCAGTTGGCGGCGATCAACGTGCCGCTCAGGGCCAGGATTGCCAGTCGCCGCGGATTTTCACGCAGCTCGCGCCACCAGCCGGGATGCTTCCAGACGAGCAGCAGCAAAGCGCCAAACAGCGCGGACCACAGCACTCGGTGGATGATGATCTCCACGGCGGGCACGCTGGCGATGGCTTTGAAGTAGAGCGGGAACAGGCCCCAAATGATGTAGGCACTCAGGCCCAGGATGTACCCGCGACGCGGGTTGGCGGCTTGCATGAGAATCCTTGCTTAGGCAGCTAACAAAGAGGGGGATTGTAAGGAGATTTGTCGGGATATGTCGCGGACCTTGTGGGGGCGGGCTTGCTTACGAAAGCGGTCATTCAGTCAACATCTCTGTTGAATGTGAAACCGTATTCGCGAGCAAGCCTGCTCCCACATTGGATTTGGTTCGTCAGAACAGCTTCAGTGGTTCTTCATTGAGTGCGGCGAGTTGTTCACGCAGCGCCAACACTTGATCGCCCCAATAGCGCTCGGTGCCGAACCACGGAAAGCTGCGCGGGAAGGCCGGGTCATCCCAGCGCCGGGCGAGCCAGGCGCTGTAGTGCATCAGGCGCAAGGCGCGTAGCGGTTCGATCAGCGCCAGTTCCCGCGGATCGAAGTCGTGGAATTCGTTGTAGCCGTCCATCAATTCCGACAACTGTCCCAGACATTCCTGACGATCACCCGCGAGCATCATCCAGATATCCTGCACCGCCGGGCCCATGCGGCAGTCGTCGAGGTCGACGATGTGGAACATATCGTCGCGGCACATCATGTTGCCGGGGTGGCAATCGCCATGCATGCGGATGTTCTGGTGCGGCGTGGCCTTGTAGACCTCTTCGACGCGCTTGAGCAGATCGCGGGCCACGGACTCGTAGGCCGGCAGCAAACTTTTGGGTACGAAATTGCCTTCGAGCAGGGTCGTCAGCGAGTCATGACCGAAGTTCTTCACTCCCAGCGCTTCACGGTGTTCGAACGGTTTGGTAGCACCGACCGCATGCAGTCGACCCAGCAACTGGCCCAGGCGATACAACTGATCGAGATTGCCCGGCTCCGGGGCACGGCCGCCACGGCGAGGGAACAGGGTGAAACGGAAACCGTTGTGTTCGTGCAGGCTGGCACCGTTGTGAATCATTGGCGCGACCACCGGTACGTCGCACTCGGCGAGTTCGAAGGTGAATTGGTGCTCTTCGAGAATCGCTTCGTTGGTCCAACGCTGCGGACGGTAGAACTTGGCGATCAGCGGCTCGGAGTCTTCGATACCGACCTGATAGACGCGGTTCTCGTAGCTATTGAGCGCCAGAATGCGTGCGTCACTGAGAAAGCCGATGCTTTCGACGGCATCGAGCACGAGATCGGGGGTGAGGGTTGCAAACGGGTGGGCCATGCTGACTCCTGCGCGCAGCAGGCTGCCGCGTCCGGCCAAACATGGTAGCGCAGACGGGCTGTCTTTAGGGGATCGTTCCCATGGGATCGTTCCCACGCTCTGCGTGGGAATGCCTCACCGGACGCTCCGCGTCCGATTTTGGGACGCAGAGCGTCCCGGGCTGCATTCCCACGCAGAGCGTGGGAATGATCATGAAGGGGGCGTTTATCAGGCGCCGACGATCCCGCCATCCTCGCGGGAAATCGCCATCACCGAAGACCGTGGCTTGCCGTTGGGCAGATGCTCGGGGAACGTCGACCCACCGTTTTCCCCCGGATGCTGAATCCCGACAAACAGGGTTTTCTGATCTGGTGAGAAGCTGATCCCCGTCACCTCGCAGCCCACCGGCCCGACCATGAAGCGGCGGATCTCACCGGTCACCGGGTCGGCACAGAGCATCTGGTTATTGCCCATGCCCGCGAAGTCACCTGCGTTGCTCGAATCGCCATCTGTGAGGATCCACAAACGCCCTGCCTCGTCGAAACCCAAGCCGTCCGGGCTGTTGAACATGTTCTGCGGAGTGATGTTCGACGAACCGCCCTTGGGCGTACCGGCGTGGACACCCGGGTTGCCGGCAACCACAAACAGGTCCCAGGCAAAACTTTTCGAGCCGTGATCGTCGCGGTCGGTGCGCCAGCGCAGGATCTGCCCGTAAACGTTCTTCTCGCGCGGGTTCGGCCCGCCCACCGGTTGGCCTTCTTCGCCGCGTTTGGCGTTGTTGGTCAGGGTGCAATAAACCTGGCCGTCCTTGGGGCTGACGACGATCCATTCCGGACGGTCCATGCGCGTGGCGTTGACGGCGCTGGCTGCGAGGCGTGCATGAATCAGCACTTCGGCCTGATCAGCAAAACCGCTGTTGGCGTCGATGCCGTTCTTGCCATGGGTCAGTTCGATCCACTGGCCCTGGCCTTTGGGGTGATCGGCATTGCCGTCGCCCGCATCGAAACGCGCCACGTACAAGGTGCCGTGATCCAGCAGGTCGCGGTTGGCCTTGGGGTTTTTGTGGTTGATCTTGTCGCGGCTGACGAATTTATAGATGAACTCGCCACGTTCGTCGTCGCCCATGTACACCACGGCGCGACCGTCATTGGTTTCGGCCAGCGCGGCGTTTTCATGTTTGAAGCGGCCCAGCGCGGTGCGTTTGACCGGCGTCGACTGCGGATCGAACGGGTCGATTTCCACCACCCAACCGTGGCGGTTGAGTTCGTTGGGGTTCTTCGCCAGATCAAAGCGCGGATCGTGTTGATGCCAGTTGATATCTTTGCTGGCCACCACCGCGCCGTAGCGTTTCTGCGCGGCATCAAACTTCTGCTCGGCATTGCTACTGCCGAAGCAGTCGGTGAAGTTCTCTTCGCAGGTCAGATAAGTGCCCCACGGCGTCTTGCCGTTGGCGCAGTTCTGGAAGGTGCCGAGGACATTCTTGCCGTGTTTGTCGGCGCTGGTTTTCATCAGCTCGTGACCCGCTGCAGGGCCGCTCAGTTTGATGGGGGCGTTACCGTGAATGCGCCGGTTGTAGCGCGAGCCCTGGACGAACTGCCACTGGCCGTTCTTGCGCTGCACTTCAATTACCGAGACGCCTTCGCAGGCGAGGGCCTTGCGCACGTCTTCGGCCGATTGCGGCATGCCGCCATGGGGGTAGAGGTAGCGGTAGTTGGTGTATTCGTTGTTGATCGCCATCAGCGCCCGGTCTTTTTCACCGGGGAATTCGAACAGGCTCATGCCGTCGTTGTTATCGCCGAACTGGACTTCCTGCGCCTCGGCGGTGCCGTTACCGCTGGGGTCGAACGCCGGGCCATTGTTTTGCAGTGGCTGGCCCCAGCTGATCAGCACCGAGGACTTGTAGCCCGGCGGCAGGGTGATGGCGTCGGTCGTGGCGGCGGCGATGCTGTCAAAACCCAACAGTTTGCTGGAGCCGGCGCTGACGCTGGCGGCCAGCACACTGCGACTCAGCAAATTGCCACCGAGAAACATCGCTGCACCGCAGAGGGCACCAGCGCTGATGAAGCCTCGACGGCTGAGGCCAACCATCTTTTCGAGGTCGGTGGGTTGGTTGTCTTCTAATAGGCTCACATCAGGCTCCCTGCGGGTTTTTGCAGTCACCTTAATGGTGGTCGATGAAGGTTTTGTTGCAGCGCTCATCAGAGCGGTGTGCCCAGCAGAATATTGGACGGTGCGAATTGCACCAGCACCGGTTTACCAACGGCAAGCTCGAGGGTTTTCAAGCGCAGGGGCTCGGCCAGGGCGCAAAGTGTCTGGCCATTGGGCAGGCCGATGCGCACTTCGCTGGGACCGTCGTCGGCGTAGAGGATTTCTTCGATCATGCCCTTCAGGCAATTGTTGCCGGGCATCGCGGCTTGATCGATGCCCAGCAGTTCCAGCCAACCGGCCTTGATCAGTGCCACCACTTCGGTGCCGGTTTGCAGTTCCAGGCGCAGAGTGCTGTCGTGAGTGATCTGCGCATCGATAAGCAAGCCTTCGGCCAGTTCAAGACGGATGCGGTCGTTGCGTCCCTGTGCATCGATCGCCACGACCTTGCCGTGCAGTTGGTTGCGCGCGCTGGTTCTGAGCATCAGGCGACCAAGCAGGTCCAGGTCACTGGCCTCTTCGGCGGCTTCCAGCACCTGAGCCTGCAAGGCTTGCAGCTTTTGATACAGGCGTAACACGCGTTCGCCTTCGCTGGACAGTTTGGCGCCGCCACCGCCCTTGCCGCCGACGCTGCGCTCCACCAGCGGTTTCTGCGCGAGGTTGTTCAGCTCGTCGATGGCATCCCACGCCGCCTTGTAACTCAGGCCCGCGCTTTTTGCGGCGCGGGTGATCGAGCCTTGTTCGGCGATGTGTTGCAACAACGCGATGCGTTGCGGACGACGGACAATGTGCTGGGACAACAATGGAGGCAAGGACATGGCGAGATGCTTTGGGCTGTGGCGATGGGGAGGACGTTGGCGGCTTGGCGCACGGGAGTCAAGTCAGGCCCCATCGCCAGGTTTTGGGGTGCGGGCCAGGCAGTAGACATCGACCCTCGCGGCACCCGCCTCCATCAACAAGCGAGCCAGGGCCTGGGCGGTGGCGCCGGTGGTCAGCACGTCGTCGACCAATGCGAAGTGACGACCCTTGATCGAGGCCGCGGGCGCCAAGGCAAAGGCGTGGCGCAGATTCTTTTTACGGGCGTCGGCATTCAGCTCTTGTTGCGCGCTGGTGTCCTGGATTCTCAGCAACAGCGTTTCATCACAAGGAATGTCGAGGCTGACGCTGAGCCAGCGGGCGAGCATCGCTGCCTGGTTGAAACCCCGCTGGCGCAGACGTTTAGAGGCTAGCGGTACCGGTATCAGTGCATCGGGCCGGTCCAGATCCTCATCGAAGCGATGTTGCAGGAACTGGGCGAGAAGTTCGGCAAGCAGACGGCCAAACGGCCACTTCGCGCGGTGCTTGAAGCGGGTGATCAAACTGTCGACGGGAAAGCTGTAAGTCCAAGGCGCTGCGACTCGCTCGAAGGCCGGCGGTTGTTTCAAGCATTGGCCGCATGTCAGGCCCGTGGCGGGTAAGGGCAGGGCGCAGGTTTGGCAGTGATCGCCCAGCCAGGGCAACTCGGTTTCGCAGGCCATGCAGATTGGCGTGGTGTCGTCCGCGGCTTCTGAACAGAGTAAACAGGTTTGTTTGTTTTTTAACCAGATGTAAACCGGCCCTTCGTATCGTGGTTGACAGCGCATCGCTCTTCCTTAAATATGCCGAACATCCGTGTCGCGTCTGTGGGTATTCCATTCCCCAGCCGCTTGCCAAGCATAAACAAGGAAACGCCCATGAGCGCCAGCACCACTGCAACCCTGCGTCATGACTGGTCTTTGGCCGAAGTCAAAGCACTCTTCGTTCAGCCATTCAACGACCTGTTGTTCCAGGCGCAGACGGTGCACCGCGCGCATTTCGACGCCAACCGCGTCCAGGTCTCGACGCTGCTGTCGATCAAAACCGGTGCTTGCCCGGAAGATTGCAAATATTGTCCGCAGTCCGGCCACTACAACACTGGCCTGGAAAAAGAAAAACTGATGGAAGTGCAGAAGGTCCTCGAAGAGGCCGCTCGCGCCAAGGCCATCGGTTCGACCCGTTTCTGCATGGGCGCGGCGTGGAAACACCCGTCGGCCAAAGACATGCCGTACGTGCTGGAGATGGTCAAAGGCGTGAAAGCCATGGGCCTGGAAACCTGCATGACCCTCGGTCGTCTCGATCAGGACCAGACCGTCGCCCTGGCCGAAGCCGGCCTGGATTACTACAACCACAACCTCGACACCTCGCCTGAGTTCTACGGCAGCATCATCACCACCCGTACGTACAGCGAGCGCCTGCAAACCCTGGCTTACGTGCGTGATTCGGGGATGAAGATTTGCTCCGGTGGCATTCTCGGCATGGGCGAGTCCCTCGACGACCGCGCCAACCTGCTGATCCAGCTGGCGAACCTGCCGGAGCATCCAGAGTCTGTGCCGATCAACATGCTGGTGAAAGTCGCCGGTACGCCACTGGAAAATGCTGACGACATCGACCCGTTCGACTTCATCCGCATGCTCGCTGTCGCTCGCATTCTGATGCCGAAATCCCACGTGCGCCTGTCCGCCGGCCGCGAAGCGATGAACGAGCAGATGCAGGCCCTCGCGTTCTTTGCCGGCGCCAACTCGATTTTCTACGGCGAAAAACTGCTGACCACCGCCAACCCGCAGGCGGACAAGGACATGCAACTGTTCTCGCGTCTGGGCATCCTGCCGGAAGCGCGCGAAGAGCACGCCGACGAAGTGCATCAGGCCGCCATCGAACAGGCACTGGTGGAGCAGAAGAGCAGCGAGCAGTTCTATAACGCTGCTGTCTAAATCTTCTACGGTTTCACCTATTGGAATGCGGTAAAAATGTGGGAGCTGGCTTGTCGGGTCGCCGCATCGCTGCGATGCGGCGACCCGACAAGCCAGCTCCCACATTAGATCGCATCCAGTCTCACGTTTTTTGATCTGCCGAGGTCTGCATGTCTTTCGATCTCAGCGCGCGCCTTGCTGCCCGTCGTGCCGAAAACCTTTACCGTCAGCGCCCGCTGCTCGAGAGCCCTCAGGGCCCGGAAGTGGTGGTCGATGGTCAGCCGTTGCTGGCGTTCTGTAACAACGATTACCTGGGCCTGGCCAATCACCCACAAGTGATCGAAGCCTGGCGCGCAGGGGCGTCGCGTTGGGGCGTGGGTGGTGGCGCTTCGCATTTGGTGATCGGCCACAGCGGCCCTCATCACGCACTGGAAGAAGCCCTCGCCGAGTTCACCGGGCGCCCGCGAGCATTGCTATTCACCACCGGTTACATGGCCAACCTCGGCGCGGTCACCGCATTGGTCGGGCAGGGCGATACGGTGCTGGAAGACCGACTCAATCATGCGTCGTTGCTGGATGCAGGGTTGTTGTCCGGAGCGCGTTTCAATCGCTATCTGCATAACGACGCGGCCAGTCTGGCCAAGCGCCTTGAGAAGGCCATCGGCAATACGCTGGTGGTCACCGATGGCGTGTTCAGCATGGACGGTGACATCGCCGACCTGCCGGCGCTGGCGCGGGAAGCCAAGGCCAAAGGTGCCTGGCTGATGGTCGATGATGCTCACGGTTTTGGTCCGCTGGGTGCCAATGGCGGCGGGATCGTCGAGCATTTCGGTCTGAGTCAGGAAGACGTGCCAGTGTTGGTCGGCACCCTCGGCAAGGCGTTCGGTACGGCCGGTGCTTTTGTGGCTGGCAGTGAAGAGCTGATCGAAAGCCTGATCCAGTTCGCTCGCCCTTACATCTACACCACCAGCCAACCGCCGGCGCTGGCCTGTGCGACGCTGAAAAGCCTTGAGCTGTTGCGTAGCGAACACTGGCGACGCGAGCATCTGAATACGCTGATTCGCCAGTTCCGCCAAGGTGCCGAACAGATTGGCCTGGAGCTGATGGACAGCTTCACGCCGATCCAGCCGATCATGATTGGCGATGCCGGGCGCGCGGTCCGGCTGTCGCAGATGCTGCGCGAACGCGGGCTGATGGTGACTGCGATTCGTCCACCGACCGTGCCCGCCGGCAGCGCCCGCTTGCGTGTGACCTTGACCGCCGCTCACAGCGAGGCGCAGGTACAGCTATTGTTAAATGGACTGGCCGATTGTTTTCAACAACTGGGACCGGAGCCAAGCCATGCGTGATCGTCTGATTCTGCTGCCGGGTTGGGGTCTCGGGATTTCGCCGCTGGAACCCTTGGCGGCGGCCTTGCAGGGTTTGGATGAGCACCTGCGCGTCGAGATCGAGCCGTTGCCGGAACTGGAGTCGAGCGACCTTGAAGAATGGCTCGATGAGTTGGACTCGACGTTGCCACAGGATGCCTGGCTCGGTGGCTGGTCATTGGGCGGCATGCTGGCGTCCGAATTGGCGGCGCGACGGGGTGACCGCTGCTGTGGCCTGGTGACGCTGGCGAGTAACCCTTCTTTTGTCGCCCATGAACAATGGTCGAGCGCGATGCCCGGCGAGACCTTCGATGCGTTTCTGGCCGGCTGCAAAGCTGACTCGCGCATGACGTTGAAACGTTTTTCGCTGCTGTGCGCGCAAGGTGCCGAAGACCCGCGCGGGATATCGCGGCTGTTGCTCGCTGGTGCACCGCATACGTCTTCACCGGTGCTGATGAGCGGCCTGGAGTTGCTCGCCCAGCTGGATACCCGGCAAGCGTTGCAAGCGTTTCGCGGCCCGCAACTGCACTTGTTCGCCGGTCTCGACGGGCTGGTCCCGGCCGAAGCGGCGGGGGACTTGCTGGCACTGCTACCAGACGTCGAAATCGGTCTGATTGAACAGGCCAGTCACGCGTTTCTTCTGGAAGACCCCCACGGTGTGGCGGGGGCGATTCAGGCCTTTTTGCATGAGTTCGGTGATGACTGATTTATCCCTTCCCAACCTGCCTGGCGGCTTGCCCGACAAACGCCAGGTGGCGGCATCCTTTTCCCGTGCGGCCGCGAGCTACGACAGCGTGGCTGAATTGCAGCGCGACGTGGGCAGCGAGTTGTTGCGTCGGTTACCGGAAGATTTTGTCCCTTCTCGTTGGCTGGATATGGGCTGCGGCACAGGGTATTTCAGCCGAGCCTTGGCGGAGAAGTTTCCTGCGAGCGCTGGCGTGGCGTTGGACATCGCAGAAGGCATGCTCAATCACGCCCGTCCCTTGGGCGGCGCGACTCATTTCATCGCGGGCGATGCGGAGCGCTTGCCGTTGCAGGACTCGACCTGCGACCTGGTCTTCTCCAGCCTGGCGGTGCAATGGTGTGCGGATTTCGCCTCGGTGCTCAATGAAGCGTATCGGGTACTGAAACCGGGCGGAATTTTCGCGTTTGCTAGTCTATGTGTAGGCACTCTGTACGAATTGCGCGATAGCTGGCGTCAGGTGGATGGCATGGTGCACGTCAACCGCTTCCGCGAGTTTGGTGTTTACCAGCAGCTTTGCGCGGGAAGTGGCTTGAAGGTCATCAGCCTTGAAACACATCCACATGTGTTGCATTACCCCGATGTCCGCAGCCTGACCCATGAGCTCAAGGCACTTGGGGCGCACAACCTGAACCCCGGTCGGCCGGGCGGTTTGACCGGCAGGGCGCGGATCCTTGGCCTGATCGAGGCTTACGAGCAGTTTCGTCAGGCACAGGGATTGCCGGCGACTTATCAAGTGGTTTACGCCGTGGTGGAGAAACCCTTATGAGCGCAGCCTATTTCATCACCGGTACTGACACCGATGTCGGCAAGACCACCGTCGCCGCAGGTTTGCTGCATGCCGCGCGATTGGCGGGCTTAAGCACGGCAGCGGGCAAACCGGTGGCCTCCGGTTGCGAGCTGACGCCCATGGGATTGCGCAACGCCGATGCGCTGGCACTGTTTGCCGAGTGTTCGATACCGTTGACCTACGATCAGGTCAATCCGGTCGCGTTCGAACCGGCAATTGCACCGCATCTGGCGGCGCGGGAGGCTGGCGTGGCGTTGACCGTGCAATCCCTGTTGACACCGATGCGGCAGATTCTCGATATGCAGGCCGATTTCACCTTGATCGAAGGCGCTGGCGGCTGGCGAGTGCCGTTGGCGGATCAGGACAATCTGTCGGACCTGGCGATGGCGCTGGGGCTGCCGGTGATCCTGGTGGTCGGTGTGCGGCTGGGTTGTATCAATCATGCACTGCTGACAGCCGAAGCGATCGCACGGGATGGTTTGCAGTTGGCAGGGTGGGTGGCCAATATCATCGATCCGAAGACCTCGCGCCTGGAAGAGAACCTTGCGACGCTGGCCGAACGGATTCCCGCTCCATGCCTGGGGCGGGTGCCGAAACTCAAGTCAGTGACAGCCGACGCGGTGGCCGCGCATCTGCAGCTGGATTTGCTGGACTGAGATTGTTGGCTTGGTTTTTACCTATGACAAGGCACTGTGCTATTAGTGTTTTTGTCGGGCCTTTTGTCGGCGTGTCTGGTTCAATGGCCGCTGTTGATCCTTTGTAGGACGAGTTCCCCCATGGAAATCTCAGGAAACACCGCTTTTTATGCCGGTCTGAGCACTATTCAGACAGGGCAGAACCGTGTCGATCAGGCTTCGGGGCAGATCGCCAACAACACCATCGTTCGTTCGGTCACCAGTCAATCCTCCGAGATTCAGGTCGATCGCTTGCGCTCGGTAGACCGCAGCCAGCAATCGGACTTGGCCAGCAATATGGTCGAGATGTCTCAAGGCAAGTTCCAGGTGGAACTGGGCGTCAAAGTCGCCAAGGCATCCGATGAAATGCTTGGGACGCTGATCGATACTTTTGCCTGATCCCTCGCTGAATCCGCTACTCCAACGCCGCGACAGTTCGCGGCGTTTTTCTGCGTAAGTCCTTCTGCCTCAACTAATCTCTCCTACATGGCGTGTTGCTCAGTCAACGGCGTTGCGCAACTGCGTGGCCGAGGTTTTCATGGTGCGATGACGAACGGCAAAAGATCGGCGCTTGACAAGAATTGGGCGTAAACGTATGTTTCAAACAACTGTTTGACCGCCACAACAAATCAACGCGGTCGTTCATTCCCGGTTACATCAGCAGAGGTTTATCGCTATGCCTGACTACAAGGCCCCCTTGCGTGATATTCGCTTCGTTCGTGACGAACTGCTCGGCTACGAAGCGCACTATCAGAGCCTTCCGGCTTGTGCAGACGCAACTCCGGACATGGTTGACGCCATTCTCGAAGAAGGCGCCAAGTTTTGTGAGCAGGTGCTGGCTCCGCTGAACCGCGTGGGTGACACCGAAGGCTGCACCTGGAGCGAGTCCGGCGTTAAAACCCCGACCGGTTTCAAGGAAGCCTACAAGCAATTCGTCGAAGGTGGCTGGCCAAGCCTGGCTCACGACGTAGAGCACGGCGGCCAAGGCCTGCCGGAGTCTCTGGGTCTGGCCGTAAGCGAAATGGTTGGCGAGGCCAACTGGTCGTGGGGCATGTACCCAGGCCTGTCCCATGGCGCGATGAACACCATCTCCGAACACGGCACGCCTGAGCAGCAAGAGGCTTACCTGACCAAACTGGTCTCCGGCGAATGGACCGGCACCATGTGCCTGACCGAACCGCACTGCGGCACCGACCTGGGCATGCTGCGCACCAAGGCCGAGCCTCAGGCCGACGGTTCCTACAAAGTGTCCGGCACCAAGATCTTCATCTCGGCCGGCGAACACGACATGGCCGACAACATCGTCCACATCGTTCTGGCGCGTCTGCCGGATGCACCGGCGGGCACCAAAGGCATTTCGCTGTTCATCGTTCCGAAATTCCTGCCAAACGCAGACGGCTCGATCGGCGCACGTAACGCTGTGACCTGCGGTTCGCTGGAACACAAGATGGGTATCCACGGCAACGCCACCTGCGTGATGAACTTCGACGCGGCCACCGGTTATCTGATCGGCCCGGCGAACAAAGGCCTGAACTGCATGTTCACCTTTATGAACACCGCACGTCTGGGTACCGCGCTGCAAGGTCTGGCTCACGCCGAAATCGGCTTCCAGGGCGGCCTGAAATACGCTCGCGATCGCCTGCAAATGCGCTCCCTGACTGGCCCGAAAGCGCCGGACAAAGCCGCTGACCCGATCATCGTTCACCCTGACGTACGTCGCATGCTGTTGACCATGAAGGCGTTCGCCGAAGGCAACCGTGCGATGGTTTACTTCACCGCCAAGCAAGTCGACATCGTCAAGTACGGCGTCGATGAAGAAGAGAAGAAGAAAGCTGACGCGCTGCTGGCGTTCATGACGCCGATCGCCAAAGCCTTCATGACTGAAGTCGGTTTCGAATCCGCTAACCATGGCGTACAAATCTACGGCGGCCACGGCTTCATCGCCGAGTGGGGCATGGAGCAGAACGTTCGCGACAGCCGCATTTCAATGCTGTACGAAGGCACCACCGGTATCCAGGCACTCGACCTGCTGGGCCGTAAAGTGCTGATGACTCAAGGCGAAGCGCTCAAAGGCTTCACCAAGATCGTCCACAAGTTCTGCCAGACCAACGAAGGCAACGACGCGGTCAAAGAGTTCGTCGAGCCATTGGCTGCGCTGAACAAAGAGTGGGGCGAGCTGACCATGAAGGTCGGTATGGCTGCCATGAAAGACCGCGAAGAAGTCGGCGCCGCGTCGGTGGACTACCTGATGTACTCCGGTTACGCCTGCCTTGCCTACTTCTGGGCTGACATGGCGCGTCTGGCTGCCGAGAAACTGGCTGCCGGCACCACCGAAGAGGCGTTCTACACCGCCAAGCTGCAGACTGCGCGCTTCTACTTCCAGCGTATCCTGCCGCGTACCCGCACTCACGTTGTAACCATGCTGTCGGGTGCCAACAACCTGATGGACATGAAAGAAGAAGACTTCGCACTGGGTTACTAAGCCCTACGCAGTCCTTCATAAAGCCGCTGCTTCCTCGGGAGCAGCGGCTTTTTCATGCCTGACGCAAACGATCACGTCGGTAAATATTCCTGACTAAAACGCTAAGAAGAACGCCATTGCTGCCGTTAAAGAGGATGGCGATGTGACACACGTCACATCGTATGTGCTGAATTGCCCCAAGTGCAGGCACAATGCCATCTTGTTTGCCGGGTCGGAGCTTTACCCTTGTTGCGTTCTTCCGCTGTACGTTTCAGTCATTTTTTGCCATCGCTGCTGTTGTTGCTCGCGGGGCTTGCGGCTGCCTACGTCAAGGATCTCAACGTCTTCTTCACTTCGCTGTTCAACGTGCTGCCCACTCTGGTGCTGTTGCTTGGCGGGGCGTATTGCGCGGTTTACCGACGTCAGCGTGAACTGTTTCTGATGGTCACGGTGTACATCGCCTACTTCCTGCTCGACACCCAGACCGACTATTACCGCGACAATGGCAAAGTTCGTGAAGACGCCGCCGTGGTTTTCCATCTGTGCTGTCTGCTGCTGCCGTTGCTGTTTGGCTTGTTTGCCGCCTGGCAAGAGCGTACTCACCTGTTCCAGGACATGGTGGCGCGCTTCGCGGTATTGCTGGCGTTCGGCAGCGTGGCGCTGGGGCTGGAGCAAAGTTACCCGCAGGCGCTGCTGATGTGGCTGTCAGAGATCCGCTGGCCAGCGTTGCATGGTGCGTGGATGAGCCTGATCCAGTTGTCCTACCCGGTATTCATCGCCTCGTTCCTGTTGTTGGCCTGGCAATACTGGCGCAACCCAAGACCCTTGCATGCTGCGCAATTGGTGGGGCTGCTGGGATTGTTCTGGATGTTGCCGAAAACCTTCATCCTGCCCTTCACCCTGAACATCATGTGCAGCCAGGTGATGTTGATGATTGCCGCCGCGGTTGCCCATGAGGCCTATCAGATGGCCTTCCGCGACGAACTCACCGGCCTGCCGGGTCGCCGCGCATTGAACGAACGCATGCAACGGTTGGGGCGCAATTACGTGCTGGCCATGAGCGACGTCGATCACTTCAAGAAATTCAACGACACCCACGGTCACGATGTCGGCGACCAAGTGTTGCGGCTGGTCGCCAGCAAACTGTCGAAAATCAGCGGGGGCGGTAGGGCATATCGCTACGGTGGTGAAGAATTTGCTTTGGTGTTCGCAGGCAAAACCCTCGAGGAGTGTATGCCGCACCTGGAAGTCATTCGCGAATCCATCGCCACCTACAACATCCAGCTGCGCAATCAGGACAACCGTCCCCAGGATGACCAGCAGGGACGCCAGCGCCGCGCCGGTTCAAGCGCCTCGAGTGTATCGGTCACCGTCAGCATCGGTGTCGCCGAGCGGTTGGAGCAGCGCACGCCGGAAGAAGTGCTCAAATCCGCTGACCAGGCGCTCTACAGCGCCAAAGGCGCGGGGCGAAACTGTGTGATGGCTTTCGGTCAGAACCGTCGTGGCGCGGTGCGCATGGACGCCGCTGCGGGTTGAGTGATGATGGCGCATTCAGCGTCTGGACTGTGATTGTGAGGCGTGGTGCGCGGCAGTAGGTTTGAGCAATCTGCTGCCGGAGAAATGACCATGCCCGAGTACAAAGCTCCCCTGCGCGATATGCGCTTTCTGATCGACCACGTCTTCGATTTTCACAGCAACTACGCCGCGCTGGGCGCCACCGATGCCAGCCCGGACATGATCAATGCGATCCTTGAAGAAGGCGCGAAATTCTGTGAGAACGTTCTCGCACCGCTGAACCGCAGCGGAGACGAAGAAGGCTGCCATTTCGACAACGGCGTGGTCACAACGCCTACAGGTTTCAAGCAGGCTTTCGCACAATACGTTGAAGGCGGCTGGCATGGTCTGGCGGCGGATCCGGCTTACGGTGGCCAAGGCTTGCCCAGTTCTTTGGGGTTGGTCATCAGCGAAATGGTCGGTTCCAGCAACACCTCCTGGGGCATGTACCCCGGCCTGACTCACGGTGCGATGTCGGCGATTCACGCCCATGGCACCGACCAACAGAAACAAACCTATTTGAGCAAGCTCACCGCTGGCCAATGGACCGGCACCATGTGCCTGACCGAAGCCCATTGCGGCACCGATCTGGGCATCATCAAGACCCGCGCCGTGCCTCAGGCCGATGGCAGTTACGCGATCTCCGGCAGCAAGATCTTTATCTCCGCCGGCGAGCACGACATGAGTGACAACATCATTCACCTGGTGCTGGCCAAACTGCCGGACGCTCCTGCCGGTACCAAGGGTATTTCGCTGTTTATCGTTCCCAAATTCCTACCCAATGCCGAGGGCGAGGCGGGTGAGCGCAATGGCGTTTCCTGCGGTTCGATCGAACACAAAATGGGCATCAAGGCCTCGGCCACCTGTGTGCTGAATTTCGACGACGCCAAGGGGTTCTTGATCGGTGAGCCGAACAAGGGCCTGAACTGCATGTTCACCATGATGAACCACGCTCGGCTCGGCACCGGCATGCAAGGTTTGTGTCTGGGTGAGGCGAGCTTTCAGGGCGCGATCAAATACGCAAACGACCGCCTGCAAATGCGCTCACTGACCGGCCCGAAAGCACCGGAGAAAGTCGCCGACCCGATCATCGTTCATCCCGATGTACGCAGGATGTTGCTCACCATGAAGGCCTTCAACGAAGGCAACCGGGCGCTGACTTATTTCACCGCGCAGTTGCTGGACGCCGCTCATCTGAGCCCGGATGAAACGGCGCGTCAGGATGCCGAAGACCTGTTGGCGTTCCTGACGCCGATCTGCAAAGCGTTCATGACCGATACTGGGCTGGAGGTGACCAACCTCGGCATGCAAGTGTTTGGCGGTCACGGTTTCATTCGTGAGTGGGGCATGGAGCAGTTGGTTCGCGACTGCCGGATCGCGCCGATCTACGAAGGCACCAACGGCATTCAGGCGCTGGACTTGCTTGGGCGCAAAGTCCTTGGCAGTCAGGAAAAACTGCTGCGCGGCTTCACCAAAATCGTCCACAAATTCTGTGCGGCAAACGCTGAGCATCCGCAACTCGGCAGCTATGTGGCGCAGCTCAATAGTCTGAATCAGCAGTGGGGCGAATTGACCACCAAGGTCGGCATGGCCGCGATGAAAAATCCTGATGAAGTCGGCGCTGCCTCGGTGGATTACCTGATGTACAGCGGTTACATCATCCTCGGCTACCTGTGGCTACGTATGGCGTTGGTGGCTCAGGCGCAGTTGGAGGCGGGCGGCGGCGATGGCGATTACTGCCAGGGCAAACTGGCGACCAGCGAGTTTTACTTCAAGCGTTTGCTGCCACGCACCGCCGCTCATCGGGCGGCCATCGAGGCGGGCAGCGATTGCCTGATGAAGCTGCCGGCGGAGTTGTTTGCGCTCTGACGGTTTGGTTTGAAAAGCTTCGCGGGCGAGAGCTATCTCAGGTGAATACTGGTGACTAAAAATAACAAAACAGTCATGAGTCGACCCTATGTGTCGTAAAAGTTGTTGAGGTACACTCGGACACAACGAAATCACTATTCTACGAACCACCTGTTTAGATCTTGCGAGGTTTGCCATGGCTGACTACAAAGCGCCCCTGCGCGATATGCGCTTCGTCCTCAATGAAGTTTTCGAGGTCGCCAAACTCTGGGCCGAACTGCCTGCGCTCGCCGAGTCCGTCGATGCTGAAACGGTCGAAGCCATTCTGGAAGAAGCCGGCAAGGTCACCAGCAAAAGCATCGCGCCCCTGAGCCGCGCAGCTGACGAAGAAGGTTGCCACTGGGCGGACGGTGCCGTCACCACCCCAGGCGGTTTCCCACAGGCTTATCAGACTTACGCCGAAGGCGGTTGGGTCGGTGTCGGTGGTGATCCGACCTACGGCGGCATGGGCATGCCCAAGGCGGTTTCGGCGCAGGTCGAAGAAATGGTCAACTCCGCGAGCCTGTCGTTCGGTCTGTACCCGATGCTGACCGCCGGTGCCTGCCTGTCGATCAACGCCCACGCCAGCGAAGAGCTGAAAGCGGCGTACCTGCCGAACATGTATGCCGGTGTCTGGGCTGGTTCCATGTGCCTGACCGAGCCGCACGCCGGTACTGACCTGGGGATTATCCGCACCAAGGCCGAGCCTCAGGCCGATGGTTCCTACAAAGTCAGCGGCACCAAAATCTTCATCACCGGCGGTGAACACGACCTGACCGAGAACATCATTCATCTGGTGTTGGCCAAACTGCCGGACGCGCCAGCGGGGCCGAAAGGCATTTCGCTGTTCCTGGTGCCCAAGTTCATGGTCAATGCCGATGGCAGCCTGGGCGCGCGCAACCCGGCGAATTGTGGTTCGATCGAACACAAAATGGGCATCCAGGCGTCCGCGACCTGCGTGATGAACTTCGACGAAGCCGTGGGTTATCTGGTCGGTGAGCCGAACAAAGGCCTGGCGGCAATGTTCACCATGATGAACTACGAGCGATTGGGCGTCGGTATTCAGGGCCTGGCCACTGGCGAGCGCTCGTACCAGAACGCTATCGAATATGCTCGCGACCGTCTGCAAAGCCGCTCGCCGACCGGCGCGCAGAACAAGGACAAGGTGGCTGACCCGATCATCGTCCACCCGGACGTGCGTCGTATGCTGCTGACCATGAAAGCCTCGAACGAAGGCGGCCGTGCCTTCTCGACTTATGTGGCGATGCAGCTGGACACCGCCAAATTCAGCGAAGACGCCGCCACCCGCAAGCGCGCAGAAGATCTGGTTGCACTGCTGACGCCGGTGGCCAAGGCCTTCCTGACCGACTTGGGTCTGGAAACCACGGTGCACGGCCAGCAGGTTTTTGGCGGTCACGGCTACATCCGTGAGTGGGGCCAGGAGCAACTGGTTCGTGATGTACGGATCACCCAGATATACGAAGGCACCAACGGTATTCAGGCGCTGGACCTTGTAGGACGCAAGATCGTTGGCAGCGGCGGGGCGTTTTACAATCTGTTCGCTGACGAGATTCGTCATTTCATCGCGACAGCCAATGCTGACCTGGCGGAGTTCACCCAGCCGCTGAATGATGCGGTGGACACCCTCGACGAACTGACCGCATGGTTGCTGGACCGGGCGAAAAACAACCCGAACGAGATCGGCGCGGCGTCGGTCGAGTATCTGCAAGCATTCGGTTACATGGCCTACGCCTACATGTGGGCACTGATGGCCAAGGCAGCCTTCGGTAAAGAAGCGCAGGAGGATTTCTACGCGAGCAAACTCGGAACGGCACGGTTCTATTTCGCACGTCTGCTGCCGCGTATTCACTCGTTGAGCGCATCGGTAAAGGCGGGTAGCGAATCGTTGTTCCTGTTGGACGCAGGACAATTCTGATCCTTTGACGTTATGTAAGCTTTCTCTTACATAACGTGCTGCTGTTTTCCCATAGGCGAAGATTGGATCCAGAGCTAATCTACTTCACATGGACGTCGCGCAGGAAGCGCAAAGCAACAACACGGACACGTAGGATTCTGCCAGGATGGCGGAGTGAAATGGATGTCAGGGAAACAGTCTGCAAAGCCCCGCTTCGGCGGGGTTTTCTTTTGCCTGGAAAAAAGTACTCAGTGCAACCCGTCCAGTGTCGCCGGGCCATTCAAGTGGTCATCCGGCCCATTCATCACTTCTTCCAGCAATGTCCGCAACAACGTCAGCGAAGCCTGTTGCCGCTGCACATCCCAACACATCTCGAATACTGGCCTTGAAGAGCCGCAATGAACCCTGAAGAACGCCGCAGGTCGATTAGCTGTATGGTTTCACAAGAGCCAACTTCAATCAGGAGCTACCCCATGGACTTTATTCGAATCATCATCGCCATTCTGTTGCCGCCACTGGGTGTGTTTCTGCAAGTCGGTTTCGCTGGGGCATTCTGGCTGAATATTCTGCTGACATTGTGCGGTTACATTCCGGGGATCGTGCATGCGGTGTATATCATCGCCAAGCGCTGATATTCGCTCCTACAGGGATAACACAATACCCGTAGGAGCGAGCTTTCCGCGAATGGCGCGACGCGGTTTCAGCCCGCGAGCGTCATCACCCTTCGATAAAACAACCACTCCTGCTCCAGCGCATGGGCCTGATTGCCGGCCTTGCGAAAGCCATGGCGTTCGTCGGCGTAGTAATGTGCTTCGACCAGAATGCCGTTGTCCTGCAACGCCTTGACCATGTCGCGGGTCTGTTGCGGCACCACCACGGCGTCCAGTTCACCCTGAAAGAAGATCACCGGAACGCTGATGTTGTTCGCGTGCAGCAATGGCGTGCGTGCGGCGTAGCGTTCGGCGTCCTGCACCGGGTCACCGATCAACCAATCCAGATAATCGCCTTCGAACTTGTGGGTGGCGCGGCCTAGCGCAACGGGATCACTGACGCCATACAGGCTGGCGCCCGCACGAAAGACCTTGTGAAAGGCCAGTGCACACAACGTGGTGTAGCCACCGGCGCTGCCTCCACGGATAAACGCTTTGTCACCGTCGATCAGCCCACGTTCGGCGAGGTAGGCGACCACCGCACAGGCATCTTCCACATCCACATCGCCCCAGCTCAAATGCAACGCTTGGCGATACGCGCGGCCATATCCGCTGCTGCCTCGGTAGTTGAGGTCGGCCACGGCGAAGCCGCGCTGCGCCCAATACTGGATTCGCGGGTCGAACATCGGGTAGCAGGCGGAAGTCGGGCCGCCGTGAATGAACACCACCAACGGTGGTTTCGTGTCACCGATCATCGCCGGGTAGAAGAAACCATGGGCCTCGGCCGAGCCGCTCGGATAGCGCAGGGTTTGCGGGCGGCTGATCTGTTCGGCGGGCAGTGGTGCAACACCGCCGGCGAGTGTCTTCACCTGCCGGTTCTGGCGGTCAATGGCAATCACCGCCGACGAACTGACCGGCGAAGCGGCGATGCAGTAGATGAACTGTTCATCCTGTGCGAGATGGCGAAAGCGGCTGTAGTCGCCAGTGAAATCATCACAGGAACCATCGCCATGACAAAGCCCCAGTCGACCAAAACCGCCTTCGGTCCAACTCGCCAGATAACTGTCTTCGCCCAACGGCAACCAGGTGCAACCACCCAGTTGCCAAGGCGCCGGTCCATGGTCGGCGGCAGCACTCGGGAGCGGACTCAGGCCGTTGCCCGACTCCACCCACGGCTGCCAGAAACCGCCGCGATCCGTCAGACAAAACAGACGGCCGCGGTCATCGAATCGGGGTTGTTGCAATGACTCCTGAGCACCGTCGCCGGCCACACATCGTGGTGGCGCAAAGGTGTGATCACTCTGGCGTTCGGCAACCATCAGGCGAGTCGCGGTCCAGGGCTGATCCGGGCGATTCCACTCGATCCAGGCCAAGCGTCGACCGTCAGGACTCACGGTCGGTGCAGCATAGAAATCAGCGCCTTCGGCCAGTAGATGACGTCGGCCATCAGCCAGATCGATAGCCACCAGGCGATGTCGATCGCGGTTCTCTTCCACGGCCAGCACTTGCCCGTTGGCGAAGTGCAGATCGCCGTAACGGCATTCATTTGAGGTCAGCACCTCAGGTGTCTCACCCGTCAGCGATTGCCGATACAGCTGCTGGTCGGCCTCATTGACGAAAACCAGCCCGTCATCGGTCAGACAAAACGCGCCGCCGCCATATTCGTACACCCGGCTGCGCACACTGAAGGTGGGCGGCGTCAGGCAACGAGCCTGGCCGTCGCGCCACTGCCAGATCCGGCAGGCGGCGTCCTCGGGGCGGTATTCGTTCCAGAACAGGCCATGCTTGCCGACCTGTAACTCGGCGAAGTCGATGCCGGCCGCGACAGCCCTGGCGGCGCTCAAAGGTTCAGCTTTTGGCGATGAGGCGTGAGTTTCGTTCATTGCGAAAGGCCAGTTGTTCAATGGTCTGGGTCGCGTGTTCGGCTTCTTCGCGGGCCTTGAGAATCACGCCGTGATGTTCCGACTTGCTGCACACCGGGTCGGCGTTGCTCGCGTCACCCGTGAGCATGAACGCCTGACAGCGGCAGCCGCCGAAGTCCTTTTCTTTCTCGTCGCAGGAGCGGCACGGCTCGGGCATCCAGTCGTAACCGCGAAAGCGGTTGAAGCCGAACGAGTCGTACCAGATGTGCTGCATGCTGTGGTCGCGCACATTGGGAAATTGCACCGGCATCTGTCGGGCACCGTGACAAGGCAAGGCAGTTCCGTCCGGCGTGACCGTCAGAAAAATACTGCCCCAGCCATTCATGCAGGCTTTCGGACGTTCTTCGTAATAGTCAGGCGTGACGAAAATCAGCTTGCACGGATGCCCTTCGGCTTCCAGTTTGGCGCGGTATTCGTTGGTGATGCGTTCGGCGCGAACCAATTGTTCTTTGGTCGGCAACAGGCCAACCCGATTGAGCTGGGCCCAGCCGTAGAACTGACACGTCGCGAGTTCGACGAAGTCCGCTTCAAGGGCGATGCACAGCTCGATGATCCGGTCGATCTTGTCGATGTTGTGCCGATGGGTGACGAAGTTCAGCACCATCGGATAGCCGTGAGCCTTCACCGCGCGGGCCATTTCGAGCTTTTGCGCGAAGGCCTTTTTTGAGCCGGCCAAGAGGTTGTTCACCTGCTCGTCGCTGGCTTGAAAACTGATCTGGATGTGGTCCAGACCGGCCTTCTTGAAGTCGCTGATTTTCTGCTCGGTGAGGCCGATGCCGGAAGTGATCAGGTTGGTGTAGAAACCCAGCTTGCGCGCTTCAAAGATCAGCTCGGCGAGGTCTTGGCGCACCAGCGGCTCACCGCCGGAAAAACCCAACTGCGCTGCGCCCATCTCCCGGGCTTCGCGGAATACCTTGATCCACTGCTCGGTGGTCAACTCTTTGCCTTGCTCGGCGAAATCCAGCGGATTGGAGCAGTACGGACATTGCAGTGGGCAGCGATAGGTCAGTTCGGCCAGCAACCACAGTGGCAGGCCGATTTCGGGCTTGGGCGGTAACTTGTCTGACACGGAATCAGGCAAGTTCGATCCAGTGCTGAGCACGGGCGACCTCCATGAACTGCTCGATGTCTTCACCGAGCTCGGGCACGTCGGGGAACTGCGCGCCCAGTTCGGCGATGATCGCCGCGACATCACGCTCGCCATCGATCAAACCACCAATCAGCGCAGCGCTGTCGTTGAGTTTGATCATGCCTTCCGGGTAGAGCAGCACATGGCCTTTTTGTGCCGGTTCGTACTGGAAACGGTAGCCGGTGCGCCATGTCGGGGTTTTGCTGCGATCGAAACTCATAAGGTGATTCCTTTATGCCAGACCCGCTGATTGGTCACGCTGTGGTACGGCGGGCGGTTCAGTTCGTAGGCCATGCTCATGGCATCGAGCATGCTCCAAAGAATGTCCAGTTTGAACTGGAGAATTTCCAGCATGCGTTCCTGGCCTTCCCGCGTAGTGTAATGCTGCAAAGTGATCGCCAGACCATGCTCCACATCCCGGCGAGCCTGGCCCAGACGCGTGCGGAAATATTCGTAACCGACCGGGTCGATCCACGGGTAATGCTGCGGCCAGCTGTCGAGGCGCGATTGGTGAATCTGTGGCGCGAACAGCTCGGTCAGCGAACTGCTGGCGGCTTCCTGCCAACGGGCCCGGCGGGCGAAGTTGACGTAGGCATCCACGGCGAAACGCACGCCAGGCAGTACCAATTCCTGAGAGCGCAACTGATCCGGGTCGAGACCGACCGCTTGGCCGAGGCGTAGCCAGGCTTCGATACCGCCCTCTTCGCCGGGGGCGCCGTCGTGGTCCAGCAGGCGCTGAATCCACTCGCGACGAATCTCGCGGTCCGGGCAATTGGCCAGGATCGCGGCGTCCTTGAGCGGGATGTTCACCTGGTAATAGAAACGATTGGCGACCCAGCCCTGGATCTGCTCGCGCGTCGCCCGGCCTTCATACATCGCCACGTGATACGGGTGATAGATATGGTAGTAGGCGCCCTTGGCGCGCAGGGCCGCTTCGAATTCGGCGGGGGACATTGCGGTGTCAGTCATTGCGGTTCTCCGGGAACAACCGGTGGATTCTTTGGTGTCGGGTCTGACGCCTTCACGGGCAAGCCTCGCTCCTGCAGAGATAGCGCTATCCCTGTAGGCGCGAGGCTTGCCCGCGAAGAGGCCATCCGCTACAACACAATACTCATGCCGTCATACGCCACTTCAACCTCGCGCCGAACCAGCTCCGCACGCTCCGGCGAATCCTCATCGAGAATCGGGTTAGTGTTGTTGATATGGATAAGCACTTTGCGCTGTTTGGGCAGCTGTTCCAGAACTTCGAGCATGCCGCCGGGGCCGTTCTGCGCCAAGTGACCCATTTCCCGGCCAGTGCGCGTGCCAACGCCACGGCGCTGCATTTCGTCGTCGTCCCACATCGTGCCATCCACCAACAGGCAATCGCTGCTGGCCATGATCTTCAGCAGCGATACGTCGACCTTGCCCAGGCCCGGTGCATAGAACAGTTTACCGCCGGTGCTCAGGTCTTCGACGATCAGGCCGATGTTGTCGCCTGGATGCGGGTCGAACCGATGCGGCGAGTACGGCGGGGCGGCACTACGCAGTGGCAGTGGGGTGAAGCGCAGGTTCGGGCAGGCCGGGACGGTGAAGCTCTGATCGAGTTCGATACGGTTCCAGTTCAGACCGCCATTCCAGTGGGTCAGCATGGTGAACAGCGGGAAACCGGTGCTCAAATCTTCGTGGACCATGTCGGTGCACCAGACCTGATGCGGACAACCTTCGCGCAGGCTGAGCAGGCCAGTGGTGTGATCGATCTGGCTGTCCATCAGGATGATTGCGCTGATGCCGGTGTCACGCAGCGCGCGACCGGGCTGCATCGGAGCGAAGTTCTGGAGTTGGGCGCGGATGTCCGGCGAAGCATTGCACAGCACCCAGTTCACACCGTCATCGGAAATCGCGATGGACGACTGGGTACGCGCCTCGGCCCGCAGGCTGCCGTCGCGAAAACCTGCGCAGTTCACGCAGTTGCAGTTCCACTGGGGGAAACCGCCGCCGGCGGCGGAACCTAGAATCTGGACAAACATGGCCGCTCCATCATTGAAAACTGAAAATAAAAACGCCCCGGCGAGCCGAGGCGTAGCACTGCATTCTCTACCAGACGGCAGAGCTTAGCGGCTTGCGAAGTACATGGTGACTTCAAAGCCGATACGCAGGTCGGTGTAAGCAGGTTTGGACCAGGACATAGAAGCGCTCCTTCAGGTGGATGGGACAGTTGAGACCTATACATATAGTCCACCTCCAGCCGGAGATGTTCAGATAGTTAGGTGGCTATGTTACTCAAAATTACAGAACGATTGGCCACGAATCTTTGAGAAAGCTAATTGCAGCGCCGGTAATGATCATTTTGCCACTTGCCAAGGCGTCCCGGAACAAGGCCCGCTGGCCAGACAGCGCCATCCGCCATCGGCCCGATTCAGTCGTTGTGCCGCCGCCAGCAAGGCTTCGCGGTCGATCATCAGAATCGCCTGAGGCAGATGTTTCAGGTAATCCGACAAGTGGCCGGCCAGTTTACCTTGCCAGAGCAGCTCGGCGGCCTGGGCGTTGGGCAGGGCGGTATTATCGAATTGATCGGCCAGCGCTTGGCGTTGAGCGATGAAGGTCGTTTCATCGATGCGGTCGATCATCCCCTCCAATTCGCTGAGGAACTGTTCGATGTGCTCCAGTAAATCCAGAGGCGCGACACTCGGCGATTGCACGCCAAAAAGCAGCCCGGTCTGACCGTTTAACTGACGTAGTCCGCTGAATACGGCGTAACCAAGTTGCAGCTCCACCCGAAGGCGCTGGTAGAACGGCGTCTGGCACACGTGTGTGAGCAAACGCCAGGCGGCTTCATCGGCGATGTCATGGGTTGCTGTCGGACAAAAAAGTAACAGCGCGTGTTCGCTGGATTCGGTGGCGACGGTACTCCAGAGACGCTGCGAGCGAATCGACGGAGGCGGCGTCAGTTGACTGTCCGCAGTGCCGGGGATACGACTCAAGGCAAACCCCATTGCTGCTTGAGTCTGGGCAGACAGGCCTGTCGCCAGGCCATCCCAGCGTGCGCTCGACCAGAGTTGCTGCAGGTCATCCGAGGCTACGGTGTGCTCGAGGCATAGATCGGGCAGTGCCTTGAGCAATTGTCGAATCGGCATCAACGCAATGGACGCCGGCTCTTCCTGTGAGAAATCGGCATCCGGGTTTGTCAGTTCTTTCAGCGCATGTTCGAGAACTGTCGGCATCGGTTCCTGCAGGCCTGTCATCTTTAGCAGCCATTCATTGCCCGAAGCGCTGAAGGAAAAGTCGACACCGGCCTGACGCGCATCTTCGCGCAGCATCCGCAGGTTGTTTTCCAGATTCGACTGAAGGCGGCTGTGAGGTGCGAACTCCAAGCGCCAGCGCAGATAAACCGCACCTTCATCGGTGTTATCCGGCAATGCCTGACTGAACTGCATCGGCGATCGTTCGCGGCGACTGCGTGAGCGATCCTGGGCAAAAGTCCGCAGGCCGCGGTGGGCGCTGGTCTGGCCGCGAATCAATCCGGCATTCGAGGCTGGAGTCTCGGCGCGCAAAAACGGGTTGGGGGTCGGCAGCTGCCACTGACCGGTGAAGTTATCCACAGCGCCAATTTGTTTGAGGATTGCCTTGAGGGCGACAACGCCCTGTTCGGACAGCCCGGCTTCAAGCTGTTCGCTGTCTCGTCGGGCCAGTTGCAAGGCGCTGCTGACTTGCTGTTGGCGTTGCAGCAGGGCTGCATACTCATCGCGCAGCTCGGCCCAATCCTGATGAGAGGCAAAAAAGCCCAGCCAATCCAAGAGCCGTTCGCGGATTATTTTGTCCGGTTGCGTGGCGCGGGCGGGCCGTGTGAATTCGATGTGCAGCAAGGCTTGGCCAGCGTAGTAATAGAGCGGCGCGGCTTTCAGGTTGTCCGCCAGCCCGGATTCTTGCAGCTGCGCCAACAGGCCCCCGGGTTTTTCGGCGTTCAGCCAGTGGCACAGGAACGCCAGCGCTTCGGGCGATGAGTCGGGCAGCACTTCGAAGGCGAACAGCAGATCCAGCCGACGCTCTCCAGCCTGTTGATAACTATTGTCTGAAGAATCCATCAACAGGGTGGGCTTTGTCTGAGGGACTTTTTCGCCGCGGGTAATAGCAACGGCAAACGCCTGCGCCATCGCCTTCAACTCATCGAGACTCTGTGGCCCGGCCAGACTCAGCGTCATCTGCCCGGTCTGGTAATACTGCTGATAGAAACCCTTCAACGCTTGCTGAAATTCGGGCTGCGGCACCGGCAGGCTGTAACGGTTTCCCGCATGAAATGCCCGCAATGGATGAGCCGCCGAGAGTCCATCAAACAGCGCGAACTGCTGTTGGGCCGTCGCATCCCGCGACCAGGCGACAAATTCGGCGTGCAGCACTTCCCGTTCCCGCCGCTGATCGTCCGGATTCATACGCGGATGAGCGAGCATGTCTGACAGACGCTCCAGTCCACCCCTAAACGCCTGAGGCGGCAGCTCGAAAAAGAAGTCCGTCGTACGTTCGCTGGTTCGCGCATTCACCTGCCCGCCATGACCTTGCACGTAGGCCATCAGCCCTTGCCCTGCGGGAAAGCGCTCTGTTCCCAGGAACAGCAAATGCTCAAGAAAGTGCGCCAGCCCCGGCCAGGCCAGTGGCACGTCGTGACTCCCGGCAGCGACCCGCAGCGCGGCGGCGCAGCGCTTCAAATCCGGAGCATGACGCAGCGTCACCCGCAGGCCGTTGGCGAGGGTTTCAGTGTGGAGGCGAGGGTGATTCAGCGCAGGCATGAGCACTTCCAGAACAGAGAAGCGCTAATGCTAGCGGATTAGGGCTTGTTCAGCTCGCCGTATAGCTCTGGGCGGCGGTCGAGGAAGTAACGATTGGCGGCGCGGGAATCGATCATCAGCTGACGATCCAGTTCACCGACAATCAGCGCTTCATCAAGTCCGGCCTGGGCGATGCGGCTGCCATCCGGCGCGGCGATGCTGCTTTGGCCGCAATACTTGATCTCTCCTTCGTGCCCGCAATAGTTGGCGTAAGCCACATAACACTGGTTTTCGAAGGCGCGTGCGCGGACGGTGACATCGGCGATGAAGTCGTAGGGAATCATGTTCGCCGTCGGTACCAGAATCAGCTCGGCGCCGGCCAATGCCAGGCGCCGGGCGTTTTCCGGGAACTCCAGGTCGTAGCAGATCAAAAAGCCAAGTTTCCAGCCGTTGAGTTCAACCAACGGAAACTCATCCGGCCCGGCGCTGAACATTGAGTGATCAAGGTCGCCGAACAAGTGAGTCTTGCGGTAGTTGCACAACCGCTCGCCATTGGCATCGATCAACTGTACGGCGTTATAGATCTGCCCGTCTTCGGTACGCTCCGGGTAGCCATACAAAATGGCGATCCCCGTCGCTTTGGCAATGCGCGCGATTTGCTGCGCCGACTCACCGTTGTGCACCTCCGCCAGTACGCTGACCGCATCGATGCCGATGTTGTAGCCGGTCAGGAACATCTCCGGCAGTATCAGCAAATCCGCGCCCTTGGCCTCTAGCGCCAGTTGATGCAGGCGTTGCAGATTGCCTGCGACATCCAGGGGCAGCGGTGGGCATTGGTAAAGGGCTACGCGCATTTCGGATTCCTCACTCGGGGAGGGCGATCGGACCGATCTCGTTGAACACATCTCCTGGACCCGGGTTTTCGGCGTGAGTTTCACCGCCGAAGTGTTTCATGATTCCCCACACAGCGTTGAGCGAGGTCTGCACTGCGCCTTCGACCCAGGCCGGCGTCCACGAAACGTCATCGCCGGCGATGAAAATCCCGCGTTGCTCGGCCGGCATGTCGTCCTGCATGAAGTGCGCGTACATGCGCTGATTGTAGCGGTAGTGGCCGGGCAGGGCGCCTTTGAAGGCTCCGAGGAAATGCGGGTCGGCTTCCCAGGACACAGTGATCGGATCGCCGATGATCCGCGCGGCGATGTCGACTTTCGGGTAGATCTTCTTCAACGCATCCAACGCCAGCTTCACCCGTTTTTCCACCGGGTGCGGAAGCATTTTCAGCGCATCGCTCATCCACGAGTACGACAGGCAAATCACCCCTGGCTTGTCGTCGCCGTTGTCGAATAGATAAGTGCCACGGGTCAGGCGATCGGTGAGGGTCATGCTCATCAGGTCGCGACCGGTTTCCGGGTCCTTGTCCTTCCAGAATGGGCGATCGACCATCACGAAAGTCTTCGACGATTGCATGTAGCGGGTGCGGTCCAGGGCCATCCACATCTTTTGCGAGAACAGGCTTTCGTCGCATTCGATCTGGGTGGTCAGCAACCAGCTCTGGCAGGTGGTCAGTACCGCCGCGTATTCGCGTGTGTCGCCGTAGTTATCGGTGACGGTAAAACGCCCGTTCGGTGCGTGGGCGATTTTTTTCACTCCGGAGCGCGGCGCGCCGCTATGCAACGAGCTGAGGCTGGTGCCTTCAGGCCAATGCACGCAACGCTCCGGCACATGGCGCCAGATGCCCAGCGGCACTTGTTCCACGCCGCCGACTACCAGATGCTGGTGATCGTCGCAGTTGGTCATCACCACGCGGAAGATTTCCAGCATCGAATTGGGGAAGTCCGAGTCCCAGCCGCCGGTGCCGAAACCGACCTGACCGAACACTTCGCGGTGATGGAACGAGAGCTTGGCGAAGGCTTCGGAGGTGGCGACGAAATCGTAGAAGGTGCGGTCGTCCCACAGCGGCACCAGGGTGTTCCACAGTTCCTTGAGGCGCGGTACGTCGCGGTCACGAATCGCTTGCTGGATATCGGAGAACTGCGAGCCGGCTTCCAGAGCATCGGCCCAGGCGTCAGCGACTTCCTGGAACAGTGCAGGAAGATCCGCCAGTTTCTGTGCGTAATGAGTTTTGCCTTCCAGATCGATTACCGTGCTACCTGATGCAGGCGTCAGCGGGTTCGGGAAGGGTTTGGTCTGGAGGCCGAGCTTGTCGACGTAATGATAAAACGCGGTCGACGACACCGGGAAACGCATACCGCCGAGTTCGGCGATGATGCCTTCCGCGCCATTGAACGCCTGGGAGCGCAGACGGCCGCCCATCTTCGAGGCTTCATAGACGACGGGTTTAAGGCCCAGCTTCATCAATTCGTAGGCGGCCACCAAGCCTGCAATGCCAGCCCCGACAATCGCCACTTCGGCGCCGTGATTGTGCGCAGGAATGCTGCCCAGCCCGGCCGGGTGTTCGATCCAGTCGTCGAAGGCGAAAGGAAAGTCCGGGCCGAAAACAGTGACCGGTTTTTTACCGTCTGCAGGATGGCGATTGTTCTTGTTCATGGCTGACCTTGCTGGCGACCTGACGCAGGGTGCGCGTCTGAGTATAGGAAAAGATGGCAGCCATTCTAGAGAGCGTAGAACACGTTAATAAGACGCAATGTGTCGTCATTTTGCTTTTCATCTAAACATTATGACGATTAAAAAAGGCATTACGACGAAACTCACCAAGGAGCGAGGCTTGCCCGCGAAGAGGCCCGACCAGGCACTCAAGACCTAATGGCGGAAACTCATACCGGCTGCCCCCGATCAATCTTGCTGCTCAGGATGATCGAAGTCGTCGTCTTCTCCACCCCATCCACACTGCCGATCTGATCCAGCAACTGATCCAGCTGCTCCGGCGAGTCGGTGCGCAGCCACGCCACGTAATCAAATTCACCACTCACCGCACACAACTGCTGCACCTGAGCCATGGCGCTCAGACGACGCAGTACTTCTTTGCCGGACCGCGGTTGCACCGTAATCCCGACATACGCCTGCAATCCGCCATCCACCACGCGCTGCCCCAGGCGAACACCATAACCGGTGATTACTTTGGCCTTTTCCAGCCGCGCCAGACGCGACGTAACGGTGGTGCGGGCGATCCCCAATTGCCGGGCGAGCATGGCCACGCTTTCACGAGCATTGATCTGCAAGGCCGCGATCAATTGGCGGTCGATTTCGTCAAGAACGGGCGGGCGGGTGTCAGGCAAGGGGGTATCTCCAGCGGCACAGAGCAATGGACAGGCATGTTACAGGCACATCCTGCGCGGTGCTCGGGTGGCGTTTGTCAAACGCCTCACGAAACCGCCGCATCTGCACGTCTGTCCCCACACCCGAGCAACCCTCACACCACGATCAGCCAGTGCCTTCACGACTCGGCAGGAGTAATGATGCGCAACGTGTCCTACATCGATAGCATGGGCACGAGCCGTTACTCTCATAGTCGAATACGCAACGGAGGACTGTGACGGGAGATGATGGGAATGATGAAGAAGATGCCTCCCGCTATACGGGATCATGCATTGCAGATTGCGAAGCACGAAATGGGGCATTACGTGGTTGCCCGAGCCTTGGGCTTTAAAACGGGTGATGTGACCCTGAAAGTGACCATGGACTTGAGGCATCAGGCCGGGGCTTCCATTCTCTTAACGCGGTCAATCTCCTCGATAGAAGAAATGAAGGAACATCTGGAAGGTCGGCTGATCGTCCTTTTTGCTGGCGCTATGAGTCAGACCTTACCTGCAAAGCATTCAGCCAGGAAACTCGTCGATAAAACGAAAGCGACAGCCATCCTGAATGGAGAGTTCGGGGCGGAACAGGATTACGCAAAAGTAAGGGAGCTACGGCATTTGCTGCGAAATATCTCCTACCCCGATACGGATCCAGCGTCGTCCGAGCGCATTACTGCCGAGCTTAAAGAGATTACTGATCGCGTGTGGTTGCGGACCCAACAAATCGTAGAGGCGTTGGCCGATACGATTACCGAGTTGGGTGCGAGTCTGATAGACGGCATGGTCATTGTGGAGCAGTGGGGGCGGCCGGCGGATACTTATGAAGTCGTGTTGACGGGGGAAATGCTCGAGCGGTTGCCGTCTGTGCAAGCCATTCCATCGTTGAGTGTTTGGGCCTGAAAAGTGCCAGGCGCGGACTTCAATTTGCCGGGCAGATATCCTGTTTTGGCATAAAGAAACGAGCAAACAATTCGGGTTGTGATTTGATGTTTAATTTTGCGTAAATATTTCGGCGGTGAACTTTTATCGTTTCTGTAGACAGGGAAAGTTTTCCTGCTATCTCTTTGTTAGAAAAGCCGCTAAGTAATAATTTGAGGACGTCCTTTTCGCGCGTTGTTATTTGTGTGCCTAGCTGGAGAATCGTTTCTGGCCATAGAGTTGGTTCAGGGAGATCTTTTTCTACCTCAATCTCAAAACTCATGCGTTGATGCATTAATGCAGTCACCCATGGTTTGATAATGTCAAGTGTTGTTATTTGCTCTTGATTGAAGCGGGCGTTGCTGCCAAAGGAAATGCACAGCGTTCTATCGGAGTCAAGTTGGACGTTGTACTGTGCTTCATCTACAGAAATATACTGTGCGAAGTATTGATGATAATACTCGGTTTCAAGGAAATGTTCCGGTGCAATATCCAGCATATGAAAAAAACCGCTCTGCGGGTTTTCTCGATTAGCTATATAAAATGGATCCAGCATATAAAGTCCCTTCACGTAGCGATGAATGAACGCATCTACTTCTTCTGTATCTGCTACTTCAGGAAGACTAACAACTTGCACTTGTTGGTTGCTAAATATTAATACGACCCAGTTATCGATTTGCACATATTCATTTAACGTACGAATAAGTGAGCTCCAGAATTCTGGACGGTTCAACTGCATGATCAACTTTCCAATCGAACGGTGCCAAGCCAGGCTATGAAGGTCGAGTGGCATTTTCTACCCCTTTAGGGTTAGGGATTCGTAGGTCGCAGGTAAGTATTCGTAGGTATTTACTATTAGTCAATGCCGGGTATATTCACGATCAGGATTCACGATGGCCATGAGGGCATGTCGTCTTGACAAGGATAGTTGTATGAGAAAGTCACCTTTGCGGACCATTTTTGCAGCCTCGCTTCTCTGTGCAGGGATCAGCACATCAGTGGGGGCTGTAGAGCCTGGTGTGTATCTGTATAACTGGTTCGGGTTTATCGCACCGGAGACCCCAAAGGAGTTTGAGCAGGAAACCGGCACCAGCATCCATATGGATGCGTTCGACAGTGCCGAAATCATGCAGAGTAAAGTGATGGCTGGGCGCACGGGGTACGACGTGGTTGTGGCTACCTCCAACGTGCTGCCAAGCCTGATCCAGGCGGGAGTACTTCAGCCGTTGGATCGTAATCAATTGAGTAATTTGTCACACATCGATCCTGATATCTTGTCCCAGGTTGCGGTCAATGACCCTGGTAATCGCTACGCTGTGCCCTATTTATGGGGCACCACCGGCATTGGCTATGACGTTGATAAAGTCAAAGCGGCATTGGGTGATAATGCTCCGGTGAATAGCTGGGATTTGATCTTCAAAGAAGAAAACATCAGCAAACTCAAGTCGTGCGGTGTGGCAATGCTCGATTCTCCAAGTGAGATCATTTCAATTGCTTTGCATTACCTTGGGCTCCCTAGCAACAGTAGGAACCCGGATGATTACCAGAAAGCTCAAGCCCTGTTGTTAAAAATCCGTCCCTACGTCCTCTATTTCGACTCATCCAGAATCGACTCTGACTTGGCTGATGGCAATATTTGTGCAGTCGTAGGGTGGGCCAATGGTGCCCTTGCTGCGCAGGCAATCAACGAGAAGGCTAATACTGGACGCAAGATTGCATACAGCCTTCCTCGCGAGGGAGCGTTGGTTTGGTCAGAAAATTTGGTTCTGTTAAAAGATGCTCCCCACCCAAGGGAAGGCATGACGTTTATTAATTATATGTTGCGACCAGAAGTTATTGCCAAGAGCTCAAATCACACGTTGTATCCTAACGCTAATAAAGATGCCACAGAGTTTGTTGAACAGAAGCTGCGCGACAATACTTGGATTTATCCAGACAAAAAGACCGTTGCTACACTTGTTCCACTTGAGTCGCTGCCATTGAAGTTGGAGCGAATCCGCACTCGGGTTTGGACCAAAGTGAAGAGTGGTACGTGATCTAGCTGGGTTGCCGTTCTCCGATACCCCCTGCGCCTAACGGTTCGGGACCCAGAAGGGCGCCTGATAGGAAGGTTCTGTATATGCGAAATTGGTGTGGTTCCTGCAATATCCCGCGTTTATTTGGAGTGCTGCTAATCACTTAGGGAGCAGGGGCAGCCCTTATCAGCCGACTTAATTAGGGGTGTCACAAAGATTCTAGGGAAGGAGAAAAATCATGTACCAAGGTGATTGCCAATGCTACTTGGAGTCGGACGAATACAAAGCCTACAAGGAGATTGAGGAGCAGATCGGCCACTGCACGCCCGAACAAGCCTGGGCCATGTATTACGTTTCGGTCGGGATGGTGCGTGAAAACATCGCCATGGCGGTGATGGAGCACATCGCCAAGGGTAACAAGGCACTGCTGGTTGAGTTTCCCGAACTTGCACCGGCTGAAAAGGGAGTTCACCAATCGAGCTAAGGCGGATCACGCAAGCCTTTCGCGACGGTGTCCATAGGACTGTATCAGCGGTGGCCACCCAGAAACACGAAAGCCGCGCAGTGCGCGGCTTTGAGTATGGTGGGCCCAGTAGGACTCGAACCTACGACCAAGGGATTATGAGTTGCTGGGCGAGCTGATATGCCTAGAGAAAGCGTTCGTAGGTGAACGTAGGTTGGCATAGCTGGAGGTCCCGTAATACGTGGTGCTAAGCGTAATTTTGAGAAGGTTGCTCAAGCTGAGTACTGTACCGTGGTTGTACTGATTTTGCGGCCTTTGAGTTTCGCAATTCGCCCCGCAGTGAAATCTTCGCCTACGATCTTCTGTAGTGCCCCCGGGCTAATCCTCTCGCAGCTCCAAACCACGTTCCATTCACAGATCGAGAAGCAAAACGCGGCTTGGCCTAAGGCGTGCGTATAGTCTGACTTTAAAGGTTGGCGATTGAGGTGACCTTTCATGTGCGCTAGATCCGTGCTGTCTAGGATCAGAATTAGGCCGCGTCCGCAGAGTTGGCGAGGCTGGTCAATGTGGCATTACACATTTCCGACTGCACCTGGCCTGCGTTACAGTCGCCACCCATCATTTAGCAGTGATTTTGGCGGCATCTAACCTAGGTTAGGAGTTACCAGTATGTTCAAAGTAACCCCCCAATCCGCCGGCAAGGTCCAACGCTAAGATCATCGATCAACGCGCTGTTGATCGACTGTTGTCCCATATGATTTTGGGTCAGAGACGGCACCGAGAAATCGTGCCAGGGCTTCAGTCCCCCTCCGTGAACCGCCGCCGCGTCAGGAAAAGCACCGCGCTCAGCGGCACGGCCAGCAGTGCTAGCAGCTCCAGGTCAAAGCCCAGCACCTGCTGCTCACCAACCTTGAAGATGCTGACCAAGCCCGTTGCCAGCAGCGCCAAACCCAGCCACTTGCGCAGCGGGTATGGTTTCAGAAACTGAACGAGGATCGCGCCCAGCACCAGAAGGACGACAGTTTGCATGATGTAGGGCATGTGCAGTTCCTCAGACCTTGATGACCAGCGTCACGACAGAGCGCTGTGGGCCAATCCCGCCATGGACCTCTCCCTCGATGCTGACCAGCACGTCACCTGCATGCAGGTTCGGCAGGGCCCCTTTGAGGTACCAGTTGACACCTGTCGTCACGACTGCACCTTAAGCCCAGCCAATGAGCGGCCCGCCCAACGCACCTACCCTCCCGGCAACGCCACCTGAGGCCGCAGCAATTCCCTTGGCGACGTTGCCGCGCATAGTGCTGATAGCATCGGCCTGCTGCCGGGTCAGGGGATTGGAAATGCAGACTGTCAGCAGGCATGGCAGGTTTCGAGCCTGCATTCGGTCGTACATATCGACGACCATGCTGTTGACTTGGTAATGGGCGCGTTTCGCTTCGCCAAAGTGCAGCTCGCGCAGGCGACCTCGGTCGCTTTCCATGAGGGTGATTTGAGACAGATTGAAGACGATCCCTTCCTCGGACCTGTACTGCGTGGTCTTCTCGAACTTCATGCGCGTATCCATTCGTGCAAAAAGACGATGATTTTCTACAAGCGGTGACTAAGATGCAAACGGTCTTTGATGTGAGGCCCCCGGGGAATTTGACGTCTGCACGGGTCTCATCGCCAGCTACCGCACCCCCGCAAGGTCAGTTTTCGGTCAGCGGCAACAGCGACGGCTCATTCGGCGTCCGAAAGTGTGCTGTGGGACCTGAAGCAAGAGAACAATAGCTTCGACCTAGATTCGGCTTACGATCAGTATGATCGTGCTCGGGAGATGTCAGCTGCGTTGGAGCTGGGCACTATGCTGGGACGGTACTCCTTCGCGGTGCCGGATGAGGTTGCACGCGGTGAGTTGCGGCTGTTGCGCAATCCAGAGGATGACCTGTAGGCCAAGGCACCTCCTTGAAGCGCCTTGGCGGCTGGCGAACGAGCATTGTACCCTTGGACCATAGGACTGTATCTGTGGTGGACCAGCCAGAAACGCGAAAGCCGCGCAATGCGCGGCTTTGGAGTTGGTGGGCCCACACGGACTTGAACCGTGGACCAAAGGATTATGAGTCCTCTGCTCTAACCAACTGAGCTATAGGCCCTCAGTAGGCCGCGGATTATAGCGATGGTTTCTCGGCTGTGCTATCCGAAAAATCCAATACGGCTGTACGAAGAAACGTCGCGGCGAATTCGTCGGGGGGAAGCGGCAGGCTGACGATGTAACCCTGGATCTGTTCACAGCCCTCCGCAGCCAGGAATTGCTGCTGTGCCTGGGTTTCGACGCCCTCGGCGATGACGGTGAACTGCATGCTGCGGCCCAGGGCGATGATCGCGCGAACAATCGCCGCGTCATGCGGGTCGTCCGGCAGGCCGCGGACGAAGGATTGGTCGATCTTGAGGATGTCCAGCGGCAGGCGTTTGAGGTAGCTCAGGGACGAATAGCCAGTGCCGAAATCGTCGATCGCCAGTTGCACGCCCAGGCGTTTGAGTTGGTGCAGCACCGCCAGCGCTTCTTCGGCTTGGCTCATGATGAAGTTTTCAGTGATTTCCAGTTGCAGGAAGCCGGGTTTGAGGTGGTTGTCCTTGAGCAGTTGTTCGATCCGGCCGAGCAGGTTCGGCTGGCGCAGTTGCGCGCCTGCGAGGTTGACTGAGAGTGGGCCCAGGCACTCATAGACCTGATTCCACTCGTACATCTGTCGGCAGGCGGTCTCAAGTACCCAATCGCCGATTTGCAGGATCATGCCGTTTTCTTCGGCCAAGGGAATGAAGTGCTCGGGAGGTACATCGCCGAAGGTGGGGTGATGCCAGCGAATCAGCGCTTCGGCGCCGACCACTCGATGATCGTCCAGACTGATTTTGGCCTGGTAGTACAAAAACAGCTCATTGCGCTCGATGGCACGCCGCAGTTCATGTTCCAGTGCCACGCGTTCGCTGGCCTGTGCAGTGAGGTCGCGGGTGTAGCTTTCAACCCGGTTACGGCCCTTGGCCTTGGAGCGATACATCGCGGCATCGGCGTTCTTGACCAGCGTGGCGACGTCGCAGCCGTCCCGGGGATACAGACTGGTGCCGATGCTGGCGCTGATGAAAAACTCGTGCTCGCCGGCCTGGAAAGGAGCGGAGAAACAATTGAGCAGCTTGGTGGCAATGTTGTCGGCATCGCTGGACTGTTGCAGGCCGGGAAGCAGGATGATGAATTCGTCGCCACCGAGCCGCGCCACGGTATCGATATCGCGCAGTTGCTCCTTGAGGCGCACGGCGATGCCTTTGAGCAACAGGTCGCCAACCGGGTGACCGAGGCTGTCGTTGATGTGTTTGAAACGGTCCAGGTCGAGGAACAGCACGGCGCCCTGGCCACCGTTTTCCTGTTGGTTGTTCAGTGCAGTCAGCAGGCGGCTTTCGAACAGTGTGCGGTTTGGCAGGCCGGTCAGCGGGTCGTGGTGCGCCTGGTAGTCGAGTTTGGCTTGCGCGTGCTTGAGGCTGGAAATGTCCGCGAACACTGCAACAAAGTGGGTGATGAATTTATCCCGGTTGCGCACTGCGCTGATGGTCAGCCAACTCGGGTAGAGCTCGCCATTCTTGCGCCGGTTGGAAATCTCGCCTTGCCAATGACCGTCGGCGGTCAACTGATGCCACATCGCCGCATAAAATGCGCTGTCGTGCAGGCCTGAGGCGAGCAGGCGAGGGGTATGGCCCAGAGCTTCGCTCTCGCTGTAGCCGGTGATTTCGGTGAACGCCCGATTGACCGCGCTGATGTGCTGTTGGGTGTCGGTGATCAATACACCCTCGGCAGTGCTCTCGAACACCGTGGCGGCCTGCTGCAGTTTCTCCTGCATCAGATGCCGCTCGGTAATGTCCCGGGCGATGGTCAGCATGCAGTCCTCATCGCCGATGGGCAACGGCCGGCTTGAAACCTCACAGAGCCGGATCTGCCCGTCTTTGCGGCGAATATGGCAACTGAAGTCGCGGACGAAACCATCCCGGTGCAACAGCTCGAGCATCTGTTTGCGCTCGTTGAGATTGACCCAGATCCCCAGGTCCAGGGCCGAACGATCCACGGACATTGCGCTATTGAAACCGGTAATGCGGCTGAAACCTTCGTTAACCTCCAACAGCAAGCCGTCACTTTGCCGGGACAGGAGCAAGCCGTCGGGAGAAGCATGAAAGGCTTTGGCGAATTTTTCTTCGGAGGTTTGCAGTTGTTGCTGGGTTTCCTTGAGCTGACTGATGTCCCGCACGACGACCACCAGGGCCGGGGTGGTATCGAGATCGAAAGGCTCGGCGGAAATCAGGCCGGTAAACACCTGGCCATTGCTGCGGCGAAAGGGCATCTCCAGGTTGCGAATGCTGCCGGCCTGCAAGCGTTGCAACAAACCCGGCCCCACGCCGGGTACGCCCCAGATGTTCAGGTCGGTTGCGGTCTGGCCTATGACGTCTACGGCCTTGAGGCCGATCTGTTCTTCGAACGCTTCGTTGACCTCCAGTAGACAACCGTCGGAAAGCCGCGCGATCACCAGAATGTCCGGGCATTGCTGGAACACTGACGCGAACTTCTGTTCCGACAGGCGTAACGCTTCTTCGGTGCGCTTGGCTTCGCTGATGTCGATCATCAGCCCGCGCAGTACTGGTTCATGGGCGTGCTCGATCAGGCTGACGATATCGCGGACCCATAGGCAGCGACCGTCAGCGGTGATGACCCGGTAATCGACGCTGTGATCGCGCCCGGCCGCGACTTCACGGTCGCAGAAGGTCTGGGCCCGGGTCAGATCCGCGGGGTGGATGATGTTGCGCCAGAAGCCCGGAATCAGCCAGTGGGACAGGGGATAACCGAGGAGGTCCTGAGCGTGAGGTGACACGTAACTGTAGGTGTAATCGCTGATCCGTGCTTCCCAGGCGATGGCCGAAAGACTCTCCACCAGCCCGCGGTAATGGTATTCGCTGCTGCGCAGCTCCTGTTCCAGAGCGACCCGACGGGCAATTTCCGAACTGAGTCGGCGATTGATCCGAATAACCACTGCCAGCACGATTATCAGAAACAGTAATCCTGGCAAGCCATAAATCAGCACGTCGAACCAGAAGGTCCGATGGTCCAGGACGTTACCGACCCAGTGTTCCTGGATGGCACTGATTTCACTCGGGGTCATGTCTGCCAGGACTTTGTCCAGGATGCTGACCAGTACCTTGTTGTTCGGGGACACGGCCATCGCCAATTGGTAGCGATAGGGTGTTTCACCGCTGACGTAGAGCCCGTCGAGCTTGAGCTGGCGCAGGCTCCAGACACTGGAGGCGAGATCGCCCACTACGGCGTCTACGGCGTCGGTGGCGAGCGCCTGCAGGGCCGAGCTGACGTTAGGCATCGCCACCAGATTCAGGTCGGGATGGTGAGTGCGCAGTAGTTCATGGGGGGCGTAGTTTTCCACTACGGCGATCTTCAGCCCATACAGGTCTTCGAGTTTGCGCGGTTGGGCGCCTCCGACGTGAGCCAGAATGACTATCGGAAAGTCGAGATAGGGCCGGGTGAATGATAGATACGTCTGACGCTCGGGAGTCGACATGATGCCCGGCAAGATGTCTAGCTTGCCTTGTTTGGCCTGCTGCAAGACTTCAGTCCAGCTGACCGGCTCGATGGGCGTGAGTTTGATGGCCAGCCGTTGACGGATGACGTTGATGTAGTCCGCTGCCAGGCCCTGATAACGCCCATGTTCGTCACGAAACTCAAACGGCGGCCAGGACGCGTCCACGCCCAGGCGCAATTCCGGGTGAGCCGTTAGCCAGCTACGTTCTTCGTCGGTAAGAGTCAACGCGCCAGCCGTTGCGGTCCAGGTCATCAGCGACAGCAAAAAAAGCACGGTCGGCCATCTGGGCATAACGGTCTCGTTATGGCTTGGGGGAATGTTTCGAGTGTAGACGGGCTATGCGGCGGGGGGGATGTACGGGGCATTTAATCTGCATAAAGCAAAACCCCCGGCCTGGGCCGGGGGTTCTGTGGATCACTCGTCGAGGAAGGAGCGCAAATGCTCGCTTCTCGTCGGGTGGCGCAGCTTGCGCAGCGCCTTGGCTTCGATCTGACGAATCCGTTCACGGGTCACGTCGAACTGTTTACCAACCTCCTCGAGGGTGTGGTCGGTATTCATGTCGATACCGAAGCGCATGCGCAGAACCTTGGCTTCACGGGCAGTGAGGCCGGAAAGGACTTCGCGAGTCGCTTCTTTAAGGCTCTCAACAGTGGCGACATCGATTGGCGACTGCATGGTCGAGTCTTCGATGAAGTCACCCAGATGAGAATCTTCGTCATCACCGATCGGGGTTTCCATGGAGATCGGCTCTTTAGCGATCTTCAATACCTTGCGGATCTTGTCCTCAGGCATTTCCATGCGTTCGCCCAGCTCTTCCGGGGTCGGTTCGCGACCCATTTCCTGCAGCATCTGCCGGGAAATACGGTTGAGCTTGTTGATCGTCTCGATCATGTGCACCGGAATACGGATGGTGCGGGCCTGGTCGGCGATCGAGCGAGTGATCGCCTGACGGATCCACCAGGTGGCATAAGTCGAGAATTTGTAGCCACGGCGGTATTCGAACTTGTCTACCGCTTTCATCAGACCGATGTTGCCTTCCTGGATCAGATCGAGGAACTGCAGACCGCGGTTGGTGTACTTCTTGGCGATGGAGATCACCAGACGCAAGTTCGCTTCGACCATCTCTTTCTTCGCGCGGCGGGCCTTGGCCTCGCCGATCGACATGCGACGGTTGATGTCCTTGATCTCTGCGATCGTCAAACCGGTTTCGGTTTCCAGCGCAGTCAGCTTTTGCTGGCAACGAATGATGTCCGGTTGCAGGCGACCAATGGCTTCAGCGTATTTGCTTTTGCCTTTGGCCAGTGCATCGGTCCAGCTTTCGTCGACTTCGTTGCCCGGGAACTGGCGCAGGAAGTCGGCACGCGGCATACGGGCATCACGAACGCACAGTTGCATGATCGCGCGCTCTTGCTGACGCAGACGATCCAGGGCACTGCGAACACGCTCGACCAGGCCTTCGAATTGCTTCGGCACCAGTTTGATCGGCATGAACAGCTCAGCCAGGGCGATCAGCTCGGCGATTGCCAGCTTGTTGCCACGACCGTGCTTTTTCAGGGCCTTGCGGGTGATTTCCATCTGATCGGCGACGGCGCCAAAGCGCTGTGCGGCGATGACCGGATCCGGACCGCTTTCGGCTTCTTCTTCGTCATCGCTCGCTTCGGCGTCATCGTCGTCGGTGTCGTCGTCCGCTTTCACGGCTTTCGGGTCGACAGGCGGTGGCACTTCGGCTGCAGGCGGCGCAATGCCGTCGTCCGGGTCGATATAACCGCTCAGGACGTCGGACAGGCGGCCACCTTCGGTGGTGACGCGAGTGTACTCGGAGAGAATATGGTCAACCGTGCCAGGGAAGTGCGCGATTGCGCCCATCACTTCGCGGATGCCCTCTTCAATACGCTTGGCGATTTCGATTTCGCCTTCACGTGTGAGGAGCTCTACCGTACCCATTTCACGCATGTACATGCGCACTGGGTCGGTGGTGCGACCAATGTCGGTCTCGACCGCTGCCAACGCTGCTGCTGCCTCTTCGGCCGCGGCTTCGTCGGTATCGGCGTCGGCCAGCATAAGGGAATCCTTATCTGGCGCAACCTCGAATACGTTGATCCCCATGTCATTAATCATGCGGATGATGTCTTCCACCTGTTCCGGATCTGAAATATCCTCCGGCAGGTGGTCGTTGACCTCCGCGTAAGTCAGGTAGCCCTGCTCACGACCAAGTGTGATCAACTCTTTGATACGAGACTGCTGTTGCGCTTTTCCGGACATAACACCCTATCCACTGAAGGTCTTGGCGGGCAAAAAACAAGCCGAGGATTATACCTGAGCTATGACCTCACGCGCCAGTTGAGGTCGGGCTTGATGCGGAAACATTGCGACTTAAAAGGTCGCGCAGTTGATTTTTCTCTTCGGTACTCAATTCACTTTGACGTGCTTTTCGAAGAAGTTGTTCCAGGTTTCGCTCGCGTTGGCGGGCTGACAAGCTAGTAATGGTGTCGAAAAACTGTTGTTCAAGGTTATCTCCATCAATCAGCCATTCCTTTTCTGCCAGCGCCTTGAGCAATCGGCCTTGTTCGGTGCCGTGCCAGCGCGCAATCAGTTGAAATGAGTTTAGCTTGGGATTCTTCTGTACGGCTTCGAGCAGGGCGACCAACAGTTGCGTGTTGGTATGGTCCTCGGCAGCGAAGTGCCCGGCATCCTCGACTTTTTCAGCCAGTTGCGGGTGATGTAACAACGTGCGCAAGGCGGCCAGGGTGGGCGGCTCTACAGCGGCCGGAATCCGTGGCGCGCGCGGTTGATCGCGATCACCGCCCCGTTTGCCATTCTTGTCCCACGGTTTCTTGTCCCATTTCTTGCCGCCTGCGCCAGGCTTCTTCGGCGTCCATTCTTGCTGCGGCGCGTACATCTCCTGTGCCTGCGGCTGATGGTAGTCGCTGTAATCCGGCATGGCGTCGTAATCGATGCCCGGATCGTAAGCGGGTGGCGCTTCCTGAGGCTGGGGCGTGCTTTGTACGAGTTGGCTCACGGCTTCACCGCTAAGCCCGGTAATTTCGCTCAGGCGCTGGCGCATCAAGATACGCAGGTTGGCGCCCGGGACTTTGTCGATCAGCGGTGCGGCGAGGGTGGCCATGTGGGCCTTGCCTTCGAGGGAGCGCGGGTCCGATTCCTCGGTCAACTGTTGAAAAAAGTAATCGGCCAATGGCTGGGCGTGCTGATTGATTCGCGCGCGGAAGGCGTCAGTGCCCTCGGAGCGGACCAGGGTGTCCGGGTCCTCGCCTTCGGGCAGGAACAGAAAGCGCGCCCGGCGCCCGTCCTGCAGGCATGGCAGGGTTGCCTCCAGCGCCCGCCAGGCGGCATTTCGGCCCGCCTGGTCGCCATCAAAGCAGAACAGCACGCTGGGCACGACGCGAAACAGTCGCTTCATGTGCTCTTCGCTGGTGGCGGTGCCCAAGGTTGCGACGGCGTTGCGCAGGCCTTGCTGGGCGAGGGCGATGACGTCCATGTAGCCTTCGACGACGATGATTTCGTCGAGGTTGCGATTGTTCTTGCGTGCTTCATAAAGGCCGTAGAGTTCCTGGCCTTTATGGAAAACCGGAGTTTCCGGTGAGTTCAGGTATTTCGGCTTGTCATCGCCCAGGACCCGGCCGCCGAAGGCGATGATGCGCCCGCGACTGTCGCGGATCGGGAACATCACGCGATCGCGGAAGCGGTCGTAGCGCTTGCCGGTTTCGGCATTCTCGATCAGCAGGCCGGCATCGATCATGGCCCTTTGCTGAAGGGTATCGCTGCTCAAGTGCTTGTACAGATTGTCCCAACCGGGTGGGGCAAAACCGAGGCCGAAGTCCCGGGCTATTTCTCCCGTTAGTCCACGACCTTTCAGGTAATCCACGGCGGCTTTGCGCGATGGATGGCTTTTCAGGGCCTGACGATAAAAGTCGGCGGCGGCGGTGAGCAGCGGATACAGCGGCGAATCAGTAGGCTGGCGCGGTTTATGCGGCCGACCGCTTTCTTCGCGGGGGATTTCCATGCCGGCGGCTTTGGCCAGTTCTTCAACAGCCTGGACGAAGTCCAGATTGTCGTGGTCCATCATGAAGCCGAGGGCGTTACCGCCAGCGCCACAGCCGAAGCAGTAATAGAACTGTTTGTCGGGGCTGACGCTGAAGGAGGGGGTTTTCTCTTTGTGAAACGGGCAGCAGGCAGTGTAGTTCTTGCCGGCTTTTTTCATTTGCAGGCGCGAGCTGACCACGTCGACGATGTCGGTGCGGTTCAGAAGGTCGTCAATGAAGCTCTGGGGAATTAGCCCGGCCATGGCGTTCTCGTCATCTGCGCTGAAATGGACCCAAAACGAAGAGCGGCCAAACGCAGGTCGTTGTTTGAGGCGCGCAGGGTGTGCGGCTCGACCGGTGTCGTCTGCGTAATCGCTGTCGGGAAGTGTATCTGCCGAAAATCCACTGACGTTAGTACCAATCAGTATTCGACTATTTGAAAGTGTTTCGCTGAATCCGGCGACGGCCAGTCATTGGCCTCGGATAGCTCATAAGCGGGCACGCAAGAAGGTGCCTTGGGCTGATCGTCGTGAGAGGAATCAGTGGGTGTGCTCGTCAGTAGCCTTGGAAGGCTCGTCAGAAAAGACGTGCACCGCTGGCAGAAGAGCCAGGTCTGACGCTGTGAAGCAGGTTTGTCTCGGTCGCGTCTGCGGCTTTGACGGTGAAGCATCAAGCGTTGTCCGCAAATGCCATTAGCCCGGCTGAGGGCCGGGCTTGGCAGAAGCTTGCTACGATCGTCTGTGTATTAGTACAGGCGAACGGCGCGGCGCTGTTCGCGCTGAACTTTCTTGGCGTGACGCTTAACAGCGGCTGCTGCTTTACGCTTACGCTCAGAAGTTGGCTTCTCGTAAAATTCGCGGCTACGAACTTCAGCCAGTACACCGGCTTTTTCGCAGGAGCGCTTGAAACGACGCAGAGCTACGTCGAAGGGTTCGTTCTCTTTTACTTTGACGGCTGGCATCCAGAGCTACCTTCATTCATTACCGGGGTCAACATCCTCGCGGCAAAAGAGCACTTGAAGACGTCGGTTTTTAAGGGTTGCGGATGTTAACCCCTCATCGCTCGGAATGCAAAGCCTCTGATCGAAAACCGCTGGTCGGGGCATCACGCGACGACTATTATGCGCGCCTTCGAATTCAGCCTCTACAAGGCGCAAACCCATGCTAGTACTGGGATTAGAAACCTCTTGCGACGAAACCGGTGTCGCACTTTACGACAGTGAACGCGGGCTGTTGGCCGACGCGCTGTTCAGTCAGATCGATCTGCATCGTGCCTATGGTGGCGTGGTGCCGGAGCTGGCGTCGCGTGATCACGTCAAGCGCATGCTGCCCTTGATACGTCAGGTCCTGGCCGAGGCCGACTGTGTGCCAACCGAGATCGACGCCATCGCTTATACCGCGGGCCCTGGCCTGGTCGGAGCCTTGCTGGTGGGAGCTTCCTGTGCCCAGGCGCTGGCCTTTGCCTGGGGTATTCCGGCCTTGGGCGTGCACCACATGGAAGGTCACTTGCTGGCGCCGATGCTGGAGTCGCAACCTCCGGAGTTCCCGTTCGTCGCTTTGTTGGTGTCGGGTGGTCATACGCAGCTGGTTCAGGTCGACGGGATCGGCCAATACACGCTCTTGGGCGAGACCCTCGACGATGCTGCCGGCGAAGCATTCGACAAGACCGCGAAGATGATGGGCCTCAATTATCCGGGTGGTCCGGAGATCGCGCGTCTGGCGGAGCGGGGCGTTGCGGGACGTTTCACTTTTCCGCGTCCGATGTGTGATCGTCCAGGCTTGGCTTTCAGCTTCAGCGGCCTGAAAACCTTTGCTCTGAACACCTGGCAGCAGAGCGTCAACGCCGGGGACGACAGCGAGCAAGCCCGTTGCGACATCTCGCTGGCGTTCCAGCAGGCCGTGGTGGAGACTTTGACCATCAAGTGCAAGCGTGCCCTGAAACAGGCGGGTCTCAAGCGCCTGGTCATCGCAGGGGGCGTCAGCGCCAACAAGGCGCTGCGGACGTCACTGGAGAAAATGCTCGGCGACATGAAGGGCGATGTGTTTTATGCCCGCCCGGAGTTCTGCACGGATAATGGCGCGATGATTGCGTTTGCCGGCTGCCAGCGCTTGCAGGCCGGCCAGCAGGAAAGCCTGGCGATTAGCGTGCAGGCGCGCTGGCCGATGGAGCAACTGTCGGCGTTGTGATGAGCGGCGCTCACGTGCGGTATTTAAAAATGCCGTTCGCGCCCGGCAAACAGGTCGCGTAGATTGCCGCGATGACGCCAGACGATCAGGCCCGTGAGCGCGCTCATGGGCAGCAATACCGCCGGTTCTTGCCAGGCAAGCAGTGGCAGGGTCAGAGGTGTGGCAATCAGGGCGGCGAGTGAGCTGGTGCGGGTCAGGTAGAACGTCAGCAGCCAGGCGCAGACCGCCAGCAGTGCGGCGGGCGGGTAGAGCCCCAGCAACATGCCGGCCGCGGTGGCGACACCCTTGCCACCGCGAAAGCGGAAGTACAGTGGAAACAGGTGACCGATGACAGCGCAGACGCCGATCCAGGTCTGCTCCTGCAGTGAAAGACCTGCAGCGCCCGCGATCAATACGGGTAGCAGGCCTTTGTTCAGGTCGCCAAGCAAGGTCAGGATGGCCAGTTTTTTGCCGGCCAGACGAAACATATTGGTGGCGCCGGCATTGCCCGAGCCACTCATTCGCGGATCGGGGGTACCGGTCAGGCGGCTGAGCAAAATGGCGAAGGACAGAGAGCCAAGCAGGTAGGCGAAAATCGCCAGTGACCAAAACATGCTAACTATTCCGGGCGAGGACGCCCTGATTCTAACGGCGCATTGCGCCCTTGTCGTGCAGTGGAGAGAAGTGCTTGGACAGAGTGTTTATCGAGGGCCTGGAAGTCGACACTGTGATCGGTGCCTACGACTGGGAACGAGGCATCCGACAGTGTCTGCGACTTGATCTGAGCTTTGCCTGGGACAATCGTCCGGCCGCCGCCGGTGATGACCTGACCCTGGCGCTCGACTATGCGAGCGTTTCGTCGCGCATCCAGGCGTTCGCCGAGCAGGCGCAGTTCCAGCTGGTGGAGACCTTTGCCGAGCGTCTGGCACAAGTGCTGATGAGCGAATTCAAGATCACCTGGATGCACCTCAAGCTGACCAAGCCGGGGGCTGTCCCGGCCGCCACAGGCGTGGGCGTGGAGATTGAGCGCGGATGTCGCTGACTCAGGTGTATCTCGGGCTCGGTAGCAATATCGAGCGCGAAGCCCATTTGCAGGCAGGCCTGGACGCCCTCGCGGGTTTCCTGGTGGATATGCGCTGCTCGGCCGTATTCGAAAGCCAGCCGGTGGGGATCAAGAGCGGGCCATTTTTCAACTTTGTGGTCTCGGCCTTCACCGATCTGCCGCTGATGGAGCTGGATCGACGGTTGAAATTCATCGAGGCGGATAACGGCCGTTACGCGCCGGACCGCAAGGGCTTGCCTTTGGATATCGACGTGCTGCTATTCGGTGACCTGGTGGGCAACTTCGATGGCTTGGTCTTGCCGAGGGCAGAAATTCTGAAAAATGCTTTCGTGCTGTGGCCGTTGTCACTGATTGCGCCGGACCGTGTGCATCCGGGCGTAGGCAAGAGCTTTGCGACTTTGTGGGATGAAGCGCAGATCGATCAAGTGCTGGCGCCGGTTGCTTTTGAGTGGCGCGGTGAGCAGCTGACCCCCTCCGATATGCTGTAAAGCAAAAGATCGCAGCCTTCGGCAGCTCCTACAGGGTTCACCATTTCGTTGTAGGAGCTGCCGAAGGCTGCGATCTTTGATCCTGGCTTATGCTTGATCTTTGTAAGCCTTCAGCGCCTTGAGCCGCTCGCCCTTGATCGCCTCGCCCAACTCCGGTCCCTTGAATCCCTTCTCCAGCAACGGCTGAACGGCAATACTTCGCGCCGCAGTTGCCGCGCCACGTAAATAATCCGCCTGTGGATAACTTCTCTGCTCCAGGCCTTTACGCCCCCGAGCGTCCATTTCACACGCCGCAATAAACTCCTCAAAGCGCTGAGGTCGACGATAGACGTCGAAACTCTGCAGCAACTCCAGCAAGGTCGACGGCTTCAGCTCCAGCGCACGATGGCCATGGGTGTGATACTTACCCACCAGTAGCGCCAGTTCCTGACAGTCCTTCGGTGCCTTGAAGCGCTCGTTGACCGCTTTGATCAGCTTCAGGCCTTTGTGCTCGTGGGCAATGTGGCGGGGCCATTCTTTCTCGGGCGTCAAGCCTTTGCCCAGGTCATGCAGCAGGCAGGCCCAGCGTACAGTCAGCGGTTGTTTGTGCCGCGCCGCTTGCTCCAACACGCTCAGGGTATGCACGCCCGTGTCGATTTCCGGGTGATGGGCTTCGGGTTGCGGTACACCGAACAGCGCGTCGACTTCCGGCATCAGTACCTTGAGCGCGCCGCACTCGCGCAGCACCTCGATGAATACTTGGGGTTGTTCTTCCATCAGCGCGCGAGCGATTTCTTTCCAGCTGCGTTCGGGAGTCAATGCCTCCAGTTCACCGGATTCGCTGAGTTGATGCATCAGCTTCAATGTCTCGGGGGCGACGGTGAAACCCAGTTCCGCATAACGCGCGGCAAAGCGGGCAACGCGCAGAACCCGGAGTGGATCTTCGGCGAACGCGGGCGAAACGTGACGAAGCAGGCGAGCCTCGAGATCCTGTTGGCCATGGTAGGGGTCGGTCAGGTTCTGCTGATCGTCTTCGGCCATGGCGTTGATCGTCAGGTCGCGACGAATCAGATCTTCTTCGAGGGTGACGTCGGGGCTGGCGTGAAAGATGAAGCCACCGTAACCGCGCCCGTTTTTGCGTTCGGTGCGGGCAAGGGCATATTCCTCGCCGCTTTTGGGGTGAAGAAACACCGGGAAGTCCGCGCCCACGGGACGATAGCCCTTGGCGAGCATTTCTTCGGTGGTGGCGCCTACAACGACCCAGTCGATATCGGTGACAGGCTTGCCCAGCAGGCGATCGCGTACTGCACCGCCGACTTTATAAATCTGCATAAAAACCTCCGTTAGCCCGACAGAATAACCTTTGCGTCGAACTTCCGGAGGCAGAAAAACAGGATCAAAGATGAATGACTGCCAGGTCGAGCCGGCCGTAGTCCCCCTCGCCATGCTCGCTTCTGGGCGGAACATGGTGGGTTTTCATCACCTGATCCCCTTGCAGGGTTTCCAGATGAATATCGAAGCCCCAGAGGCGGTGCAGGTGCTTGAGCACTTCATCAGTGGAATCGCCCAGCGGTTTGCGGTCGTGTTGCTGGTGACGCAAGGTCAGGGAGCGGTCACCACGCCGGTCGATGCTGTAGATCTGTATGTTGGGTTCGCGATTGCCCAGGTTGTATTGCGCCGCCAGGGTTTCACGAATGGTTCGATAGCCCTCTTCGTCGTGTATCGCCGGAACCAGCAGATCGTCCTTCTGATCGTCATCGAGGATGCTGAACAGCTTGAGGTCGCGGATCACCTTGGGGGACAGGTACTGCAGGATGAAACTCTCGTCCTTGAAGCTGCTCATGGCGAATTTGATGCTGGACAGCCAGTCGGTACCGGCGATTTCCGGAAACCAGCGATAGTCCTCTTCGGTGGGGTGTTCGCATATCCGGCGGATATCGCGATACATGGCAAAGCCCAGGGTGTAGGGGTTGATGCCGTTGTAGTAGGGGCTGTCAAAGCCGGGTTGAAAGACCACGCTGGTATGGGAAGTCAGGAATTCCATCATGAAGCCTTCGGTGACCAGGCCTTCGTCATACAAGTCGTTCATCAAGGTGTAGTGCCAGAACGTGGCCCAGCCTTCGTTCATCACCTGGGTCTGGCGCTGTGGATAAAAATACTGAGCGATCTTGCGCACGATCCGCACGATTTCGCGCTGCCAAGGCTCCAGCAACGGGGCGTGCTTTTCGATGAAGTACAGGATATTTTCCTGAGGTTCGGCGGGGAAGCGTGCGTTGTCCTTGTCGCTGTACTTGTCCGCACCTTTTGGAATGGTCCGCCACAAATCGTTGATCTGCTTCTGCAGATGCTCCTCCCGATCTTTCTGCCGACGGCGTTCTTCTTCGGCAGAAATCGGATAAGGGCGTTTGTAGCGGTCGACGCCGTAGTTCATCAGCGCATGGCAGGAGTCGAGCAAGTCTTCTACCGCGTCGATGCCGTGGCGTTCTTCGCACTGCATGATGTACTGCTTGGCGAACACCAGGTAATCGATGATCGAGCTGGCGTCGGTCCAGGTGCGGAACAGATAGTTGCCTTTGAAGAAACTGTTATGACCATAGCAGGCGTGAGCCACCACCAGAGCCTGCATGCAGATGGTGTTTTCTTCCATCAGATAGGCAATGCAGGGGTCCGAGTTGATCACAATCTCGTAGGCCAGACCCATCTGGCCGCGACTGTAGGATTTCTCGGTGCTGAGGAAGTGTTTGCCATAGGACCAATGGTGATAACCCAACGGCATGCCGACAGAGGCATAGGCGTCCATCATCTGCTCGGCGGTGATCACTTCAATCTGGTTGGGGTACGTATCCAGCGCGTAACGGGCCGCGAGACGACTGATTTCGCGGTCGTAGGCCTGGATCAGCTCGAATGTCCATTCGGAGCCGGTGGAAATGGGTTGGCGCTTCTGCTCTTTGGCGGTCATGTCACTAACCTGCGCTGGAAGAGTTCACGAAAGACCGGATAGATATCCCCGGCCGAGACCAGTTGCTGCTGGGCAAAAGTGTCAGAGAAGGCTTCGGCGATGCGTTCATATTCGAACCACAGGGCCTGGTGTTCGCGCGGGGTAATCTCCACATAAGTGTAGTACTGCACGAACGGCATGATCTGATTGATCAGGATGTCGCGGCAGATCGGCGAGTCGTCGTTCCAGTTGTCGCCGTCGGACGCCTGGGCGGCATAGATATTCCATTCGTTGCTCGGATAACGCTCGGCCATGATCTCCTGCATGAGTTTCAGGGCGCTGGAGACGATGGTACCGCCGGTTTCCCGGGAGTAGAAAAACTCCTCCTCATCCACTTCACGGGCGCTGGTGTGGTGGCGAATGAACACGACGTCGATTTTGTCGTAGTTCCGCTTGAGGAACAGGTACAGCAGGATGAAGAAGCGTTTGGCGATGTCCTTGGTCGCCTGGGTCATGGAGCCGGACACGTCCATCAGGCAAAACATCACTGCTTTGGAGCTGGGGTTCGGCTGCTTGATCAGCAGGTTGTACTTGAGGTCGAAGGTATCGAGAAACGGCACTCGGTGAATGCGTGCGCTGAGTTTCTCGATTTCTGCTTCGAGGTCCTGAATATCGCCGAAATTATCCGGTTCTTCACGTTTAAGCCGTAGCAGTTCCTCTTTGGCTTCGCGCAATTTCGCCCGGCTGCTGCCGGACAACGCAATACGCCGGGCATGGGCCGAACGCAATGTGCGGATAATGTTGATCCGTGACGGGTTGCCCTCATTGCTGATGCCCGCGCGTACGGTCTTGAAGGTGTCGGTGCCGGTCAGGTGGCGTTTGACCAGGTTAGGCAGCTCAAGGTCCTCGAACATGAATTCAAGGAATTCCTCCTGGGTAATCTGGAAGACGAACTCGTCCATCCCTTCACCCGTGTTACCCGCCCTGCCGGGGCCTCTGCCGCCGCCACCGCCGGGCGGACGGGCAATGTGTTCGCCGCTGGTGAATTCCTTATTGCCGGGGTGCACGATGGTTTGCTTGCCGCCACGACCGTGGTGAAGCACCGGTTCGTCGATGTCGCGGCCGGGAATGCTGATCTGCTCGCCGTGTTCCATATCGGTAATGGAGCGCCGGCTGACCGCCTCTTCGACAGCCTTTTTGATGTGATCACGGTAGCGCCGCAGAAACCGCTGGCGGTTTACCGTGCTCTTGTTCTTGCCATTGAGACGTCGGTCGATCACATAGCTCATGACTGCTCCTTAGAAGCTGTCCTGAAAGGGGCGAGCGTTAACGCAGCATAAGGCCAGTGCCGGAGAGTGTACACGCTCCCCCCAAGTGCTTTGATGCTGCCTGAACCTCGCTACCGCATTTCGGACACCTCCAGAGGCCTGTGTAACAGAAAAAGAGTAAACAGGCCTCGGGCTAACGACAACCGGTCTGACCGGCAGCGGGTTACTGTGATTTTCTGACCCGCAGGTACCACTCGGAGAGCAGTCGTACCTGTTTGTCGGTGTAGCCCCGCTCGACCATCCGTGTGACGAAGTCGTTGTGCTTCTGCTGGTCCTCTTTGCTGGCCTTGGCATTGAAGCTGATGACCGGCAGCAAGTCCTCGGTGTTGGAGAACATTTTCTTCTCGATGACCACCCGCAGTTTTTCGTAGCTGAGCCAGGTTGGGTTCTTGCCGTTGTTGTTGGCTCGGGCGCGCAGTACGAAGTTGACGATTTCGTTGCGGAAATCCTTCGGATTGCTGATGCCGGCCGGTTTTTCGATTTTCTCCAGTTCTTCGTTCAAGGCTACGCGGTTGAGGATCTCGCCGGTTTCCGGATCGCGGTATTCCTGATCCTGAATCCAGAAGTCGGCGTACAGCACGTAGCGATCGAAGATGTTCTGGCCGTACTCGCTGTAAGACTCGAGGTAGGCAGTCTGGATCTCCTTGCCGATGAATTCGATATAACGCGGTGCAAGGTACTCTTTCAGGAAGCGCAGATAGCGTTCGCGGGTCTCGGCCTGGAACTGTTCCTGTTCGATCTGCTGTTCCAGCACGTAGAGCAGATGCACCGGGTTGGCGGCGATTTCGTGCGGATCGAAGTTGAAGACCTTCGACAGAATCTTGAAGGCGAAGCGGGTCGACAGACCGTTCATGCCTTCGTCGACGCCCGCTGCGTCGCGGTACTCCTGGATCGACTTGGCTTTCGGATCGGTGTCCTTGAGATTTTCGCCGTCATACACGCGCATCTTGGAATAGATGTTGGAGTTTTCCGGTTCCTTGAGGCGCGAGAGCACGGTGAACTGCGCGAGCATTTTCAGGGTGTCGGGCGCGCAATGGGCCTTGGCCAGCGAGCTGTTGAACAGGAGCTTGTCGTAGATCTTCACCTCGTCGCTGACGCGCAGGCAGTACGGCACTTTGACGATATAGATCCGGTCGATGAACGCTTCGTTGTTCTTGTTGTTCCGGAAGGTGTGCCATTCCGATTCGTTGGAGTGGGCCAGCAGGATCCCGGTAAACGGAATCGCCCCAAGACCTTCGGTACTGTTGTAGTTGCCTTCCTGGGTGGCCGTCAGCAATGGATGCAGCACCTTGATCGGTGCCTTGAACATTTCGACGAACTCCATCAGGCCCTGGTTGGCCCGGCACAGCGCGCCCGAGTAGCTGTAGGCGTCGGCGTCGTTCTGCGGGAACTCTTCCAGTTTGCGAATATCGACCTTGCCCACCAGTGCCGAGATGTCCTGGTTGTTTTCATCGCCCGGCTCGGTTTTCGCGACCGCAATCTGGTTGAGGATCGATGGATAGAGTTTCACCACGCGGAACTGGCTGATGTCGCCGCCGAATTCGGCCAGGCGCTTGGTGGCCCATGGCGACATGATGGTATTGAGATAGCGCCGGGGAATGCCGAAGTCTTCTTCGAGGATCGCGCCATCTTCGGTGGCGTTGAACAGACCCAGAGGCGACTCGAAAACCGGCGAGCCCTTGATTGCGTAGAAGGGCACTTTCTCGATCAGTTGTTTGAGCTTTTCGGCCAGGGACGACTTACCGCCACCGACAGGGCCCAGCAGGTAGAGGATCTGTTTCTTTTCTTCCAGACCCTGAGCGGCATGGCGGAAATACGACACGATCTGGTCGATGCATTCTTCCATCCCGTGGAAGTCCTCAAAGGCCGGATAGCGGCGGATCACCTTGTTGGAAAAGATTCGCGACAGCCTCGAGTTGGTCGAGGTGTCGAGCAGCTCCGGTTCGCCGATGGCCAGCAAGAGACGCTCGGCCGCGGAGGCGTAGGCGCTGCGGTCCTTTTTGCACAGTTCCAGGTACTCCTGCAGGGAGAATTCTTCCTGGCGTGTGGACTCGAAGCGTTGTTGGAAGTGGCTAAAGATACTCATGACGTCACCTCGCTCGATACGTGGAGCCGACGCCGGATCACTCAGTCGATGCTGGCAGCAACCGAACAGGCAGTTGCTGTTTACCCCCCAGAACTCTTCCGGAACTGACTGCTCCGAAAGCTACTCCCGATGACCCGTGCGCCGGTGTACCGGCTCTCCCCTGTTTTGGATGGCCTGCGCTTAAGGATAGTTGGGAATTCGGGAGGTAAAGGCAAGATGCGTAATTAGTTATGGCAGACCGTTCGTCTGCAATCGCGCGAGCCCGCGGGGGCCGGGGCTTGCGCATTACAAAAAAATTATTCGGAAGTGCCTTGCGCCGTTTCCGAAGGATAGATCGTACGCCACAGCTCAAAACCGCCATCCATGCTGTAGACGTCGGAGAAACCCTGACTGATCAGGTAAGCGGCAGCGCCCTGGCTGGAATTACCGTGATAGCAGACCACTACTGTCGGTGCGTCGAGGTCAGCGCCTTGAATGAAAGCATGCAGGGAATGATTGTCCAGATGCTTCGAGCCGGCGATGTGCAGCGCGGCAAAAGTTGCCGGGTCGCGGACATCGACCACCACCGCGCCTTGTTCGCGCAGGGCCTGGGCCTGTTCTGGGGGGATACGTTTGAATTCGCTCATGGCGGGCTCCTGTGGCTCGGCTGAAAGCGCAGTCTAGCGCGGGGCGCTGGCTGACGTTTGTTCGGGAATAGAGGCTGCGACTGGCGGCCGAATGTTGCCATGTGGGTCGCACTTGCATTGCAGGCGCTCGCCGGTGTCGACGTTCATCAAGGTCATGGCGCCACCCCAGACGCAACCGGTGTCGAGCGCAAACAGACCCGGCTCGTTGCATTGGCCTTCCAGCGCCGCCCAGTGACCGAAGATGATCTTCAGGCCTTTGGTCTTGCGCTCCTTGTGGGTGAACCACGGCGCATAACCCGGCGGTGCGGTGTCGACGCCTTCCTTGCCCTTGAGATCAAGCTTGCCGTCACTGGTGCAAAAGCGCATCCGGGTGAAATAGTTGGTGATGACTCGCAAGCGCGCTGCGCCTTTGAGGTTGTTGTCCCATTTCACCGGCTCGTTGCCGTACATGCCGTCGAGGTAAGGCGCGAAGCGGTTGTCGTCGTGCAGGGCTTCTTCGACTTCGGCGGCACACTTCAAGGCTTTGCGCAGCGACCATTGAGGCGGAATGCCGGCATGGACCAGGGCAATATCGCGCTGTTCGTCGTAGTGCATGAGTTTCTGCTGGCGAACCCACTCAAGCAACTCCGCGCTATCGGGTGCTTCAAGAATCTCGCGCAGCGTGTCGGCCTTCTTCAGGCGTTCGATATTTTGCCCGACCGCCAGCAAGTGCAGATCATGGTTGCCGAGTACGCACACCAGCGACTCACGGATGCTATAGAGGAAGCGCAAGGTTTCCAGCGACTGTGGGCCACGGTTGATGAGGTCACCCACCAGCCACAGACGGTCCCGGGCAGGGTCGAAGGCGACTTGCTTGAGCAGGCATTGCAGTGGCTCAAGGCAACCTTGCAAATCGCCTACGGCATACGTCGCCATCAGTGCAGAGCTCCGGGTACCGCCAGACGGAACGGTGCGATGATGGCATCGAAGTGTTTGCCGTCGGAGGCGACCATTTCATAAGTGCCTTGCATCGTACCGACCTTGGAGGTCATGACGGTGCCGCTGCTGTAAGTATGGCTCTTGCCCACGTCGATCAACGGCTGCTGGCCGACGACGCCTGCACCGCGAACCTCCTCGACATGCCCGTCACCGTCGGTGATCACCCAGTGCCGTGAAAGCAGTTTGGCGGGCACCAGGCCATTGTTTTGCACGGTGATGGTGTAGGCGAAGGCAAAGCGATTGTGCTCGGGTTGCGATTGTTCTGCCAGATAGCGGGTGACGACGCTGACGTCGACCTGATAACGAGGATCGGACATGCAAAAGGCCTTAGAAACGAAGCGGGACGCGGGGCGTAGCTGATAGAACTCAGTCTAGGCCAAGTATCGGGTAGTAAACCAGAGTGGCGTCCTACCCGATAGCGCTCATCGCCTTTCAGTCGGTGACAGGCTTCTGTAGGACTTGTTCGCTGAGCTTGTCGGCCAGGCGCACGAAGGCAGCCAGATCGAGCTGCTCGGGGCGCAAGCTGCCATCGACGCCGGCGGCTTCAATTTCGGCGTTGCTCAGCAGCAGTTTGAGAGTGTTGCGCAATGTTTTGCGACGCTGGTTGAAGGCTTCGCGTACGACGCGCTCCAGCAGTTTGTGATCTTTGGCTGGATGCGGGAGTACCGCGTGAGGCACCAGACGCACGATGGCCGAATCGACTTTCGGCGGCGGATTGAATGCGCCCGGGCCGACGTTGAACAAATGCTCGACCCGGCAATGGTACTGAACCATGATCGACAGGCGACCCCAGTCACCGCCACCAGGCCCTGCCGCCAGACGCTCGACCACTTCCTTTTGCAGCATGAAGTGCATGTCACGAATCAGGCTGGAGTTGTGCAGCAGATGAAAAATCAGCGGCGTAGAGATGTTGTACGGCAGGTTGCCGACCACTCGCAGGCTGTTCGGCGCGGCGTTCAGGCTGTTGAAGTCGAACTTCAGCGCGTCGCCCTGGTGCAGATGGAAATTGCTCTTGCTGGCGAACTGCTGGTTAAGGATCGGGATCAGGTCCTTGTCCAGCTCCACCACGTCCAGTTGGGCGCCGCTGTTGAGCAGGCCTTCGGTCAATGCACCCTGGCCCGGGCCGATTTCCAGCAGACGGTCTTCGGGTTTGGCGTGAATGGAACGCAGGATGCGGTCGATAACGCCGGCATCGTGCAGGAAGTTCTGGCCGAAGCGCTTGCGCGCCCGGTGTTGGTAATGCTCGGTCATAAGCGGGTCTCGGCCATCTGGTAGGCGGTTTCCAGGGCGACTTGCAGGCTGCCGGTGTCGATTTTGCCGCTGCCGGCCAGATCCAGGGCGGTGCCGTGGTCGACTGATGTGCGGATGATCGGCAAGCCGAGGGTCACGTTGACTGCCGCGCCGAAGCCTTTGTATTTCAGTACGGGCAGGCCCTGGTCGTGGTACATCGCCAGCACCGCGTCGCAGTGCTCCAGATATTTGGGGGTAAATAGAGTGTCGGCGGGCAGGGGACCGCGAAGGTCCATGCCCTCGCCGCGCAGGCGCTCTAATGTAGGTTCGATGATGTCGATTTCTTCATGGCCCAGGTGACCGCCTTCACCGGCGTGCGGGTTAAGCCCGCAAACCAGGATGCGTGGCTGGGTGATGCCGAATTTTTCTTGCAGGTCGGCATGCAGGATCCGCGTGACCCGCTCCAGGCGCTCCGGGGTGATTGCATCGGCAACCTCGCGAAGGGGCAGGTGAGTGGTGACCAATGCCACGCGCAAGCCGCGGGTGGCGAGCATCATTACCACTTGCGCGGTATGAGTCAGGTCAGCGAGAAATTCCGTGTGCCCGGAAAAGGCGATTCCGGATTCATTGATCACGCCCTTGTGCACAGGTGCGGTGATCATGCCGGCGAAATGCCCGTCCAGGCAGCCCTGGCCAGCACGCGTCAGGGTTTCCAGAACGAAAGCCGCATTGGCTTTGTCCAGGTGACCGGCGATAACCTTGGCGTTAAGCGGCGTATCCCACACATACAGGCTGTTGGCCGGGGCGGGAGCATCCGGCCAGCTGTCCGGCGTTACCGGCAGCAGATCGACAACCACGCCCAGCTGCGCGGCTCGTTCGATGAGCAGGTCGCGGCTGGTAATGGCAATCAGAGGGTGTGGCTGGGCTTGCGAGGCGAGCAGCAGGCACAGGTCGGGACCTATGCCGGCCGGTTCGCCGGGGGTCAACGCGAAACGCTTGGGTTTCACTGCGTTGCCTGGTCTGCACCAGGGAGCTTGATTTCTACATACGCTTCGTCACGGATCTGACGCAGCCAGGTTTGCAGCTCTTCGTCGTATTTGCGGTTACGCAGTACGGTCATCGCTTGTTGCTCACGGGCCTGGGTGGTGCTGTCGGTGGCGCGGCGGCCAAGGACTTCCAGAACGTGCCATCCATATTGAGTCTGGAACGGCTTGGACAGCTGACCTTGTGGGGTCTTGGCCATCACTTCGCGGAATTCAGGCACCAGTGCATTCGGGTCGATCCAGTTCAGGTCGCCACCGTTGAGGGCGGAACCCGGGTCTTCCGAGAAGCTTTTCGCCAGCTCACCGAAATCTTCGCCCGCTTCGATACGGGAGTAGAGCGATTGAGCCAGGGCCTTGGTTTTTTCTTCGTCGCGGATCGGGCTTGGTTTGACCAGGATGTGACGCACATGCACTTCGTCACGCACCTGGGCTTCGCCGCCACGTTTGTCGAGGATCTTCAAAATGATGAAGCCGCCCGGTGTACGCATTGGCTGGGTCACGTCACCCACTGCCATGGTGCCCAACAGGCGATCGAACGGAGGTGGCAGTTGAGCGGCTTTACGCCAGCCCATGTCGCCGCCTTCCAGCGCGGTTTCGCTGGCGGATTTGGCGATTGCCAACTGACCGAAGTCAGCGCCTTGCTTGAGCTGCTGGTAAACCGCGTCGGCTTGTTTGGCGGCATTCTGAATCGCGTCGGAGTTGGCGCTTTCCGGCGTAGGAATCAGGATGTTGGCCAGACGGAACTCTTCGGACAACTGCATCTTGCCCAGGTCGGACGCCAGGAAGTTCTTCACTTCCTGCTCGGACACCTGGATGCGTTCAGCTACACGGCGCTGACGCACACGGCTGATGATCATTTCGCGACGGATCTGGTCACGAGCGTCGTCATAAGACAGGCCGTCGCGAGCCAGGGCGGCGCGGAATTGTTCGATCGACATGTTATTGCGCTGGGCAATGGTGCCGACGGCCTGGTTCAGTTCTTCATCGGTAATGCGGATGCCGGAACGCTCGCCGATCTGCAGTTGCAGGTTTTCGACGATCAGACGCTCGAGCACCTGCTGATCCAGCACGCCCGCAGGCGGTACGGCAGCACCGCGTTTGGCGATGGTTTGCTGAACTTCATGAACACGCTGGTCCAGTTGGCTCTGCATGACCACGTCGTTGTCGACGATGGCCACCACTTTATCGATGGACTGTACCGCGGCGTTGGCCGCGGTACCCAGGAACAGCGCGCCCAGCATCAGCGGGCGCAGACAATCAGAAAGCTTGGTCTTCACGTTCACGATAACCTTGGATGCCTTTGTCGAGGAAGCTCTCTACCTTGGCGCCGGTGAGGCCGCCGAGTCCCTTCAGAACAATTTGGAGGAAGATGCCGTGGTCGCCTTTTTCGTTTTCCGGGGCGTTCTGACTGAACTCGTCATAGCTGACCCAGTAACGGTTGATCAGGCGCAATTTCCAGCAGCAGTTGTCGTATTCGAAACCACCGAAAGCTTCCAGAGTACGGTTGCGGTTGTAGTCATACTGCCAGCGGCTGATAGCGTTCCACTGCGGCACGATCGGCCAGATCACCGAGAAGTCGTGCTGCTGGATCTTGTAGTAGTCCTTCACGTAGCCAGGAGTGCCCGGAGTACCGTAGTCACCGCCGCCCACCGACCATTTACCGGTGTTCTGGTCATAACGGACCTGGTCGTTGCGATAGCGATAACCGGCGTTGATGACCTTGTTCGGGTTGTCTTCAGGCTGGTAGTGGAACATTGCGCTGCCCGAGCGAGGGCTGCGGCTGTCCGGGTCCCAGTTGTAGTCAGCGGTGGTGCGCCAATCGCGGTTCCAGCGGTATTCGTATTCCAGTGCATACGGCGAGACGTTGGCTTGGGCATCGTCGCGGGTTTTCGCATCGATACCTGGCAGCTGGACTTCGCGGTCCTTGAAGTACAAGGCCTGGCCGACGCTGATGCGTTGACGTTCGAAGCCGTTGTCTTCAATCCAGCGGTTGGTCACGCCCAACGACAGCTTGTTCTCGTCGCCGACACGGTCGGAGCCGGAGAAGCGGTTATCGCGGAACAGCGAGGCGTAGTTGAAGGTGTATTCGCCGGTGTCGAATACCGGAATATCTGCTTGGTCTTCCTCAGGTACATAGAGGTAGAACAGGCGAGGTTCCAGGGTCTGGCGATAATTCTTGCCGAACCATTGCGTGTCGCGATCGAAGTACAGGCCGCTGTCGATGCTCGCAATCGGCACACCACGGTTCTGGTTACGGCTGTAGGTTCCGTTGAGCCGGTTCGCTTCTGCGCTTTGAGCAGCAATCTGGCTCTTGCCGGTACCATCCAGATCCAGATCGTACTGGGTGTACTGGTACTTCAGGGATGGTTTCAAGAAACCATAAGTCCAGTTCAACGGCAGGCTGACACCCGGCTTGAGGTTCAAACGGTTGCCATTGGCACGTGCCAGTCCGGAGACATTGTTATCAAGTCGCGGTTCAACGGTGCCATCTTCGTTTACGAAGTCGCCATTTTTCAAATCACGCTCGAACCGGACGATTTCAGTCTCGTAATCGAAATCCAGACCTTCCGGGTGGTAGGGAAGTTGTCCGTTAAAGGTGATCTGCGGCAAGCGATCATACGGCGTGATGTTCGAAACGGTCGCCAGCTGATAAGCCTGGGCATTCAAACGAGCGGTATAGCTGTCGCCACGATAGGTGACCATACCTTGCTGATTGACGAAATCGGCACTTTTCACACCAATCTGATCAGTCTGCAGATCCTGGAAGTAATACGGATCGCTGATCTTGGTGTAATCGACCTGAGTCATTACGCGCGAGTCCAGACCACCCTTGTGCTGCCAGTTGTACATGTAGCGGGTTTTTTCGTAGTCGGTCTGGTTGCTGCGATCGGTGTTGTCGTCGTTGAGATAGGCGGCGCCGAGCTGACCTTCGCTGGACTCGGTCAGGTAGCGGAACTCGCCTTCCATCAACAGGCCACGCTTGCTCATGTAGCGCGGGTACAACGTGGCGTCATAATTCGGTGCCAGGTTGAAGTAGTACGGCGTCACCAGCGTGAAGCCGGTATCGCTGGCGGTGCCGATGCTCGGCGGCAGGAAGCCGGACTGACGACGGTCGTCGATCGGGAAATAAATGTACGGCGTGTACAGAACCGGAATGTCCTTGACCCGCAGCGTCACGTTGGTCGCGGTACCGAAACCGGTCGCCGGGTTCAAGGTGATGTTGTTGCCCTTGAGTTGCCAGGCGTTGCTGTCCGGTTCGCACGTGGTGTACGTACCATCCTTGAGACGGATGATCGCGTTCTCGGCACGCTTGGCGTACAGCGCGCTCCCGCGGATACGCGATTTGTGCATCACGTATTCGGCGTTGTCGACCTTGGCTTCACCGGTATCGAGCTGCACGTCGGCATGGTCGCCCACGATCAGTGCGCCGTTGTCGCGAATGCGCACGTTGCCGCTCAGTTCGCCTCGGCTTTCGGCCTGGTACAGGTTCGCTTCGTCGGCTTCGGCCTGCATGCTGCCCTGACGCATGACCACGTCACCGGCCAGGGTCGCGATCTGTTCCTCCTGCTTATAGCGGGAGGCTTTGGCGCCGATAAAGGTTGGAGCGTCACTTTTATCCGTCTTGTCATTCATGCCAGGACGAATCGGTTCGATATAGGAACCAGAGCAGTAAGGACCGGTTTCGGCCAATTGCGCTGCGGTGAGCTTCTCACGCGGAACCCAGTCGAGGTGGCTGTAGTCTTCACTACGCGACTTCAGGCCGCGGCCCTTGGACTCGGTAACCAGCGCAGGCTTGGCGCCGGTGTCTGCCGGGGCTTCGCCAGTGGCGGAAACTGCGCTGCCGTCATGGACGGGGCGTGGTGGCAATGCAGCTGCCGGCGCCTTTGGCGCACAGTCCCAGGCACCCGAAGCAGAGACTGAGCAGTCATACTGTTCAGCGGCGACCACGAACGAAGTGGCTAGAGGTTGCAGGGCCAGCAGACTGCCGGTAACCAACAACGGAAATTTTTTACGAAACGCGGGGGATTTCAATGCCATCTTATTAGTCCGGGCTTCCTGCGTGCCATCTGCCCGCGGTGTGGGCCGCACGCCTCTCGATGGTCTGAAAAAGATGCTGGATAATAAAGCATGACCCGCTTGACGGCTAGCGCCGTCGGAGACCCTTGCAATGCCTGACCAAGATGTACGCTTGCAACACCTGAAAGTTTGGCTCGATGAACAGTTGGCTATCCTCTTTGCAGCACAAGGTTGGGGCGCCGTGCCCCCGGCCACGTTGACTGCGGCCAGTAGCGACGCGAGTTTTCGGCGCTATTTCCGCTGGGAAGGCGAAGGCAGAAGTTTCGTCGTGATGGACGCGCCGCCGCCCCAGGAAAACTGCAAACCCTTCGTGGATATCGCTTTTTTGCTGGCGAAATCCGGAATAAACGTGCCGAAAATTTATGCCGAAGACCTTGAGCGTGGTTTTCTTTTGCTCAATGACCTGGGCAACAAGACCTACCTGGACGTGATCGACAGCGAAAACGCCGACGATTTGTTCAAGGATGCCCTGCAGGCGCTGCTGGCTTTTCAGCAGTTGCCGATGGTGGCGCCGCTGCCAAGTTATGACGTGGCGCTGTTGCGTCGCGAGCTGGAACTGTTCCCCGAGTGGTACGTGAAGCGCGAACTGGGTATCGAGTTCGACTCGGCGCAGCAAACGCTCTGGCAACAGGTCAGCGACTTGCTGATCGACAGCGCTCTGGCTCAACCCAAAGTCCTGGTGCATCGCGACTACATGCCGCGCAACCTGATGCTCAGCGAGCCGAATCCCGGCGTGCTGGATTTTCAGGATGCGGTCTACGGGCCGGTGACGTATGACGTGACCTGCCTGTTCAAGGACGCGTTCCTCAGCTGGCCTGAAGAGCGTGTGCGTGGCTGGCTGGAGGATTACTGGCAGCAGGCAGGCGCGCTCGACATCCCGGTTCAGCCAGACTTTGAAGACTTCCTGCGCGCCAGCGACCTGATGGGCGTGCAGCGGCATCTGAAAGTCATCGGCATTTTCGCCCGCATCTGCCATCGCGATGGCAAGCCACGCTACCTCGGTGATGTGCCGCGCTTCTTTGCTTATATAGACGCGGTCATCGCCCGTCGCCCTGAGCTGGCGGAGCTGGGTGAATTGCTGGCCAGTCTGCGTGCTGGAGCAACTGCATGAAGGCGATGATTCTGGCGGCGGGTAAAGGCGAGCGCATGCGTCCGCTGACCCTGACCACGCCAAAACCGCTGGTTCGCGCCGGTGGAGTACCCCTGATCGAATATCACCTGCGCGCCTTGGCGGCTGCAGGGTTTAGCGAGATCGTGATCAACCATGCCTGGCTCGGTCAGCAGATCGAAGACTATCTGGGCGATGGTTCGCGGTATGGCGTGAGCATTCAGTACTCGGCGGAAGGTGAGCCGCTGGAGACCGGTGGCGGTATTTTCCGTGCGTTGCCGTTGTTGGGTGACGAAGCTTTTGTGGTGGTCAATGGTGACATCTGGACCGACTACGACTTCAGTGTGTTGCATCAGCCCATCGCCGGGCTCGCTCATCTGGTATTGGCGGACAATCCGGCGCATCACCCGAGTGGAGATTTCACTTTGGTCGATGGCCATGTGCAGGACGGTCGGCCGGATACCTCAACCCTCACCTACAGCGGCATCGCCGTGCTGCACCCGCAGCTGTTTGACGGTTGCTCGACCGGGGCCTTCAAGCTTGCGCCGCTGCTGCGCAAAGCCATGGCTGACGGGCAAGTGACCGGCGAACGCCTGAACGGGCATTGGGTGGATGTCGGCACCCACGAGCGCCTGGCTGAAGTAGACACTCTGATAGAAGCGAGACGCTGACATGTTGTGGCCAGGGACTCTGATTGGAGCCGGAGCGGGCTTTGCCATAGCCAGCATTCCGGGGGCCATGCTCGGTGCTTTGTTGGGACAGGCGCTGGACCGGCGCTTGCACCTGCAGAGCTGGGCGCATTTATGGGAAAAACTCGGTGGTCGCTCGGTACTGCGCAACGATGAACTGCTATTTGTGTTGCTGGGCCGATTGGCCAAGAGCGATGGGCGGGTAGTGGATGGGCACATCCAGCAGGCGCGGCAGGAAATGCGCTCGCTGGAGATGACCGAATCGGCGCAACGTCGGGCGATTGCGGCGTTCAATCGCGGTAAGTCGGGACATGATCGGTTGCGCGGTTACCTGCGACGCCTGAGTGCTCAACCCCATGCGGCGGAAGGTGTGTTACGTGCCTGTTGGCGGATGGTTTGGGCCGATGGCCGCGCCGGTAGCAGTGAGCGCGAGCTGATTGCCCAGTGGGGCAAATGGCTGGGATGGACGCAGCAACAAATCCAGGCACTGGCGAGCGACTACGAGCCGAAACGCCCATTGGCCAGTGGCGCCGTGACTTACCAGGACGCCTTGCGGCTATTGGGCGTGTCGGCGACCAGTGAGCCGGCGCAAATCAAGCGCGCCTATCGACGCCTGCTCAGCCGTCATCACCCGGACAAAATTGCCGGCAGCGGTGCGACGGCGTTGCAGGTTCGCGAGGCCACGGACAAGACTCGTGAATTGCATACTGCTTATACGTTGATTCGTGAGCGGCGGGATTTTCGTTAGCAGGGCAGAGTTGTATTGCCACCGTCTTCGCGGGCAAGCCCGGTCTATCAGTCCCCCGCTGGTTGCGGATTCAACCAACCCCGCACCCGACGGACCAATTGCTCTTGCTCGGCCTTGGCATTCCCCGGCAAAGCCTTGAGCGATACCTGGCTGAACCCCGAAGTTTTCAAGCGCTTGCTGGCCTGCAAACGTTCCAGCGCCGCGTTACGGTCCACCGGCTTATCCATATAGAAGATATCTGCGGTAGGCAGCTTCAAGGTAGGTGTGAGTTCAGCCAGCGCCGGCGTCGCTATAGCAGGCGTCTGCGCGGCGACCATCACCAACTTTTCGACTTGCGATGGCTGCTTTTCGCTCAGATAACGCGCGGCCCAATAAGCACCGGTGCCATGACCCAGCACGACGATGCTGCGAGCGCTTTGTTGTTCGGCGTAGGCGATGGCTGCATCGATGCGGGCGAAGATTCGCTCCGCGTCGGCTTTGGCTTGTTCATCGGTGGTTTCGACGATGGCCTTGTCGGCCACATCCGCTTCGCCGCCGGCCACCTGTTCGATGGGCGTCGCAGTCGTGGAGTCTTTGCTTTCGGCATCAGGCGTTTTGGGCGCTGGCGCGACTTCGACGATACGTGGCGCAATGACTTCGCTTTGCAGGTCCGGCAAGGTGATACTCAGGCTGCTCCACTCGACGTCAGGTAACTTGCGCCGCAATGGGCTGATCGCTTGCGGCCAGTCAACGGTTTCACCGGCGCCCGGGATGATAATCACCGCGCCTTTGGGTTCGGCGGTATTGGCCGGTTTCCACAAGGCGAGAAAGCTGTCGGTGCCGGCTTGCAGTTGTTGCTGTTCCTGCGCAGGGATTTTTCGCTCAAGTGCTGCCGCTTCTTCCTGACTACGCTCAAGCAGCGGCTGGCGTTCGACCGGTTTTTCTTCTGCGGGGTTTTCCGCAGCGGCAGGTGCCGGGTCGGCCGCCTCGACGGAAAACGCGCAAGGCAGGATCAACGACAGGCACAATGCTGGCAGTGCCAGGCGGTAGACAGGGGGCATCGGATATTCCAGGCCAGAAGTTAATCCGGCAGCCTAATGGGTTGGTCAGTATTTGTCAGTGTGAGACTTCGATGATGCATTTTCGCTGCCTGTGGGTTATCGGCTGTTTGTGGTTTCCCTTGATGGGCTGGGCGGCGCCCGCGCCACCGGCGCACGTCGTGCACCTGTCGCCAGCGCAACAGCAATGGCTGGCCCAGCATGGCGAGTTGCGGGTCGGAGTGGTGTTGCAAACGCCCTATGCCCAATACGATCGCCGCTTGCAGCGCTTGTCCGGGGTTAACGTCGAACTGATGAAGTGGCTGGCCAAGGCGCTCAAGATCGAACTGAGCTGGCGCAATTATCCTGATCTTGCGCAACTGGAAGCCGCCGCCCGTGAAGGTGACATCGATATCGCGCCGGGGCTGACGCAAACCCCCGCGGGTTTGCGGTTCTGGCAATTTTCCGACCCTTATATGCGGGTGCCGCAACTGGTGGTCAGTGACCAGAAGAGCACCGGTGCGGTAGAGCTGGAAAAGCTCGACAGCCAGACTCGCGTCGCTGTGCGCATGCCCAGCGTCACTGCCGATTATTTGCGCAGCAATTATCCTCATCTGAACCTGCAAGGCGTGCCTCTGGAACGCCAGGCGCTGCAACTGTTGTTGAGTCAGCAGGCTGGTTACGCCGTGGTCGATGAAGCGCAGTTCGGGCGTCTGTCTGCCGAGCCTGAGTTCTCGGGGTTGGCCGTGGTGGGCGATATCGGTTTCCCGCAACTGCTGCGAGTGGCCACGCGTCGGGACTGGCCGGAGTTGGCCGGGATTGTCGAAAGCGCACTGCGGGCGATCCCGGCCAAGGACCTCGAACAACTGCACAATCAATGGCTGCAACCCAAGTATCCGCGACTGTCCGAGTCGCCGGGTTTTTGGCAAAACCTCAGCCTGCTCTTGGTGGTGTTGCTGTTGAGCTGCATGGCCATTGTGTTTTGGCAACGTCGCCAACAACACAGCCTGGAGCAACGATTGCTGGCGGCGCGCGAAGACATTGCCCTGCGCGAGGCCAGCGAAGAGGCCTTGCGCCTCACGCAGTTTTCCATCGATCAGAGCACCGTCGGCATCCTCTGGGTCAACTGGGACAGCCATGTGCGCTATGCCAACCGAGCGGCCGAAACCATGCTCGGCTACCCGGCAGGCGGGATCATTGATCGACCATTGATCGACTTCGAGCCCGGCTTGCACATGGACCGCTGGCTGAGCCTGTGGAAACGCGCCCGGGCCAGTGAAGAAGGGCCGCAAAGTTTCGAAACCAATTGCGTGCGAGCGGACGGCAGTATTCTGCCGGCGGATGTTTCGTTGAGCTTCTTGCGCTTTCGCGATGGCGAATACCTGGTGGTTTACCTCAATGACGTCACCGAGCGTCGTCGCGCCCTGGCCGCGTTGCAGGAAAGCGAGGCGCGGCTGCAAGGGATTGCCGCCAACGTCCCCGGCCTGGTCTTTCGTCTGGAGCGCGCGCCGGTGACCGGGCAGATCGACTTTGCCTACATCAGTGAAGGCAGTGAGAGTCTGGTGGGGTACTCGCCGGCCACTCTGGCCCATCGGGACAAAGGCCTGCGCAGTCTGGTGCACCCGGACGACAAAGCCAGTTATCACCAGACTCAGGATCATGCGCTGGACACCGACAGCGACTGGTCGTGGCAGGGGCGGATCCTGACCCGTCAGGGTGAGCAGCGTTGGGCCGAGATCAAGGCCATCACCCGCCGCCTCGAAGACGGCGCCTATGTCTGGGACGGGATCGTCTGGGACATCACCGAGAGCAAGCGCATCGAACTGGAACTGGCCAGCTCCCGCGAGCAGTTGCGCGAGTTGTCCGCCCACCTGGAGAGCGTGCGGGAAGAGGAAAAGGCGCGCATCGCCCGGGAAGTTCACGACGAGCTGGGTCAGATGTTGACCGTATTGAAGCTGGAAACGTCCATGTGCGAACTGGCCTACGCCCAGCTCGACCCGGGCCTGCACGAGCGCTTGAACAGCATGAAGCGGTTGATCGCTCAGCTGTTTCAACTGGTGCGCGACGTGGCCACGGCACTACGGCCGCCGATTCTGGATGCCGGGATTGCCTCGGCGATCGAATGGCAGGCGCGGCGGTTCGAAGCGCGCACGCAGATTCCGTGCCTGGTGCAGGTGCCGGATAACCTGCCGGTGCTCAGCGATGCCAAGGCCATCGGGCTGTTCCGGATCCTTCAGGAAGCGCTGACCAATGTCATGCGCCACGCTCAGGCGCATACTGTTGAACTGACGCTGACCCTTGAGGGCAATGAACTCTGTCTGACTGTCAGCGATGATGGCGTAGGATTTGTCGCCGGCACTGGTCGGCCGACATCCTTCGGTGTGGTCGGCATGCGTGAGCGGGTGTTGATCATGGGCGGGCGGTTATCGCTTGAGAGTGAGCCGGGGGAGGGCACGACCCTGACGGTGCGAGTGCCGCTGGACGAAGCCTGATGGTTTTAAGTTGTTTGGACTGGCGCCTTCGCGGGCAAGCCCGCGATTGATCTTGGCTCTGACATAAGAAGAATGGAGAAGAACGTGATCCGTGTACTGGTAGCCGAAGACCACACCATCGTTCGCGAAGGCATCAAGCAATTGATCGGCCTGGCCAAGGACTTGCTGGTGGTCGGGGAGGCGAGCAATGGCGAGCAGTTGCTCGAGACCTTGCGCCATGTTCCCTGCGAAGTGGTGTTGCTGGATATCTCCATGCCCGGCGTTAACGGCCTGGAAGCGATCCCGCGGATTCGCGCCTTGAACAATCCCCCGGCGATTCTGGTGTTGTCGATGCACGACGAAGCGCAAATGGCCGCTCGGGCGTTGAAGGTTGGCGCCGCAGGCTATGCGACCAAGGACAGCGATCCGGCATTGCTGCTGACGGCAATCCGCAAAGTCGCGGCGGGCGGGCGATACATCGACCCGGACCTGGCCGATCGTATGGTTTTCGAAGTCGGCCTGACTGATTCGCGGCCGTTGCACTCGTTGCTGTCGGAGCGTGAGTTCTCGGTGTTTGAACGCCTGGCCCAAGGCGCCAACGTCAACGACATCGCCCAACAACTGGCCCTGAGCAGCAAAACCATCAGCACCCATAAGGCGCGGCTGATGCAGAAACTCAACATCACCTCCCTGGCCGAACTGGTGAAGTACGCGATGGAGCACAAGCTCCTCTGAATCTTTATGCGGTCCTACAGGGGCCGTGTCGGCATGTCCATTTGCGACATGCACACAAAGCCGCTTTTGCCTGTTCTTGCGGCTTGCAGCTCACCGCCTGTCGCGATCCCGAATCGACATATCCATCCCCGCCATCCTTGTAGGGCAATCCCTACCCCCAACCTTCCATCCGGCTGAGGCGATTCTCTCCTGCGCCCCGATTTGCGCCGCTCCCAGCGTCCACTAGGCTTAGTCCACAGCAGTCATCAATAACAAAGGTGTGGGTATGAGCCAGGTTGATTCAAGCGCAGGGGCCAGCGATATTCTGGTCAGCTTTCGTGGAGTGCAAAAGAGCTACGACGGCGAGAACCTGATCGTCAAAGACCTCAACCTGGATATTCGCAAAGGCGAATTCCTCACCTTGCTCGGGCCGTCCGGCTCCGGCAAGACCACCAGTCTGATGATGCTCGCCGGTTTCGAAACGCCGACCGCCGGGGAGATTCAACTGGCCGGGCGTTCCATCAACAACGTGCCGCCGCATAAACGCGACATCGGCATGGTGTTCCAGAACTACGCGTTGTTTCCGCACATGACGGTCGCCGAGAACCTGGCGTTCCCGCTGACCGTGCGCGGCTTGAACAAGAGCGATGTCAGTGACCGGGTCAAACGTGTTTTGAGCATGGTTCAGCTCGACACCTTCGCCCAGCGTTATCCGGCGCAACTGTCCGGCGGCCAGCAACAGCGTGTGGCCTTGGCCCGTGCGTTGGTGTTCGAACCGCAACTGGTGCTGATGGACGAACCTCTCGGCGCACTGGACAAACAACTGCGCGAACACATGCAGATGGAAATCAAACACCTGCACCAGCGCCTCGGTGTGACCGTGGTCTACGTGACCCACGACCAGGGCGAAGCCCTGACCATGTCCGACCGCGTCGCCGTGTTCCACCAGGGCGAGATACAGCAGATCGCGCCACCGCGCTCCCTCTATGAAGAGCCGAAAAACACCTTCGTCGCCAACTTCATCGGCGAGAACAACCGTCTCAATGGCCGCTTGCACAGCCACACCGGTGACCGTTGCGTGGTTGAGCTCGGTCGCGGTGAAAAGGTTGAAGCCCTGGCGGTCAATGTCGGCAAGACCGGCGAACCCGTCACGCTGTCGATTCGCCCGGAGCGTGTGAGCCTCAATGGTTCGAGCGAGTCCTGCGTCAACCGCTTCTCAGGGCGGGTGGCGGAATTTATCTATCTGGGCGACCACGTCCGGGTTCGCCTGGAAGTCTGCGGCAAGACCGACTTCTTCGTGAAACAACCGATTGCCGAGCTCGATCCCGCGCTCGCTGTCGGCGATGTGGTACCGCTTGGCTGGCAGGTCGAACACGTTCGCGCGCTCGACCCACTTCTAGAGGCGCATTGATCGCCCCCCTGCTTCACCAACACTAACCCTGCAGTTGGAGAACAATAAATGTTGAGATCCCTGAAATTCACCGCTTTGGTCATGGGCATGATCGGCGCGGCACACGCAATGGCGGCGGGCCCGGACCTGACCGTGGTGTCCTTTGGCGGGGCGAACAAGGCGGCGCAGGTCAAGGCCTTCTACGCACCGTGGGAAGCAGCGGGCAACGGCAAAATCATCGCTGGCGAGTACAACGGCGAGATGGCCAAGGTCAAAGCCATGGTCGACACCAAGAGCGTGTCCTGGGACCTGGTGGAAGTTGAATCGCCAGAACTGTCCCGTGGTTGCGACGAAGACATGTTCGAGCAACTCGACCCTGCGCTGTTCGGCAAGACCGAAGACTACGTCAAAGGCGCTATCCAGCCATGCGGCGTGGGCTTCTTCGTGTGGTCGACCGTGCTGGCCTACAACGCCGACAAACTGAAAACCGCTCCGACCAGTTGGGTCGACTTCTGGGACACCAAGAAATTCCCGGGCAAACGCGGCCTGCGTAAAGGCGCCAAGTACACCCTGGAGTTCGCATTGATGGCTGACGGCGTTGCGCCGAAAGACGTCTACAAAGTGCTGGCCGGCAAAGACGGTCAGGACCGTGCGTTCAAGAAGCTCGATGAGCTCAAGCCGAGCATCCAGTGGTGGGAAGCCGGCGCACAACCGCCGCAATACCTCGCCTCCGGTGACGTGGTCATGAGCTCGGCCTACAACGGCCGGATCGCGGCGGTACAGAAAGAAAGCAACCTGAAAGTGGTGTGGAACGGCGGTATCTACGACTTCGACGCATGGGCGATTCCAAAAGGCCTGGATAAAACCCGCGCTGAAGCGGCGAAGAAATTCATCGCGTTCTCGGTGGCTCCGCAGCAGCAGAAGACTTACTCGGAAAACATCGCTTACGGCCCGGCCAACACTCAAGCCGTGCCATTGCTGTCCAAGGATGTCCTGAAAGACATGCCGACCACCCCGGAAAACATCGCCAACCAGGTGCAGATCGACGTCAGCTTCTGGGCTGACAACGGCGAGCAACTGGAGCAGCGCTTCAATTCCTGGGCTGCCAAGTAACCACGTCACACGGGACGACGGTTCACCGGATGATCGTTCCCACGCTCTGCGTGGGAATGCCGCCCGGGACGCTCCGCGTCCCTGTGACGCAGAGCGTCACTGGATGCGTTTCCACACAGAGCGTGGGAACGATCAGCACCAAAAGTTCGAGGCGGCGTTTGCCACCTTTGCAATGATCAAAGATTTCCGGAGTACGCCATGGCTATCGCCGTTCCCGTGAACGCGGGCACTGACCCCACCTTGAAGCAGCGGCTCAAGCACGCCGAGCGGATCAACCGTTGGAAAGCACAAGCCTTGATCGCGCCGTTGGTGCTGTTTCTGTTGCTGGTGTTTCTGGTGCCGATCGTGGCGCTGCTCTTCAAAAGCGTCGGTAACCCGGAAGTGGTCGGCACCATGCCGCGCACCGTGGCAGCCATCGCCAGTTGGGATGGCCGAGGCCTGCCGGCAGAGCCTGTGTACAAGGCCGCCAGCGAAGACCTCGCCGAAGCCCGCAAGAATCAGACCTTGGGCGACTTGTCCAAGCGCTTGAACATGGAGTTGGCCGGCTACCGCAGCCTGCTGACCAAAACCGCACGCGCCTTACCGTTCGCCACCGAACCGGCCTCCTATAAGGAAGCGCTGGAAGGCCTCGACGAGCGCTGGGGTGATCCGGCCTATTGGCAGGTCGTGCGTCGCAACACCAGTAACATTACGCCTTATTACCTGCTGGCGGCCGTCGATCACCGTATCGACGACCTGGGGGAAGTTGCCCCGGCCACCCCCGATCAGGCGATCTACCTCGATATCTTCGCCCGGACCTTCTGGATGGGTTTGGTCATCACCGTGATTTGTCTGGTGCTGGCCTATCCGCTGGCCTACCTGCTGGCGAACCTGCCATCGCGGCAAAGCAACCTGTTGATGATTCTGGTGCTGTTGCCGTTCTGGACCTCGATTCTGGTGCGGGTCGCCGCGTGGATCGTGTTGCTGCAATCAGGCGGCCTCATCAACGGCGGTCTGATGGCCATGGGCATTATCGATAAGCCGCTGGAGCTGGTGTTCAACCGCACCGGGGTCTACATCTCGATGGTGCACATCCTGCTACCGTTCATGATTCTGCCGATCTACAGCGTGATGAAAGGCATCTCGCCGACTTACATGCGTGCAGCGATTTCCCTCGGCTGCCACCCGTTCGCCAGTTTCTGGCGGGTGTATTTCCCGCAGACCTATGCCGGTGTCGGCGCCGGTTGCCTGTTGGTGTTCATCCTTGCCATCGGCTACTACATCACCCCGGCATTGCTGGGCAGCCCGAACGATCAGATGGTCAGCTATTTCGTCGCCTTCTACACCAACACCAGCATCAACTGGGGCATGGCGACCGCGCTCGGTGGGCTGTTGCTGCTGGCGACCGTGGTGCTTTATCTGATTTACAGCTGGCTGGTGGGCGCCAGTCGCCTGCGCCTGAGCTAAGGGGAGAATGAAATGCTGAGTCCTTATATGTCGCCCATTGAACGGGTGTGGTTCTACGGTTTGCGGATTCTCTGCGGCTTGATTTTGTTGTTCCTGATCTTGCCGGTGCTGGTGATCATTCCGCTGTCGTTCAACTCGGGGAGTTTTCTGGTCTATCCACTGCAAGGCTTCTCGCTGCACTGGTACCAGGACTTCTTTGCTTCGGCGGAATGGATGCGTTCGTTGAAGAACAGCATGATCGTGGCCCCGGCAGCGACGGTACTGGCGATGATCTTCGGTACGCTGGCGGCGATCGGCCTGACCCGGGGTGATTTCCCGGGCAAACCGCTGGTGATGGCGCTGGTGATTTCGCCGATGGTGGTGCCGGTAGTGATCATTGGTGTGGCCAGTTACCTGACTTTTGCACCCTTGGGATTTGGCAACAGCTATATCTCGCTGATCGTCGTGCACGCCGTATTGGGTGTGCCGTTTGTGATCATCACGGTATCGGCGACCTTGCAGGGGTTTAACCAGAACCTGGTGCGGGCCGCTGCAAGCCTGGGGGCTTCGCCGCTGACCGCGTTTCGTCGGGTGACCTTGCCGTTGATTGCGCCGGGCGTGATTTCCGGTGCGCTGTTTGCCTTTGCCACCTCATTCGATGAAGTGGTGGTGACGCTGTTCCTCGCCGGTCCCGAACAAGCGACCTTGCCTCGTCAGATGTTCAGCGGCATCCGCGAAAACCTCAGCCCGACGATTGCGGCTGCCGCGACGCTGTTGATTGCGTTCTCGGTGATCCTGTTGCTGACGCTGGAGTGGCTGCGCGGGCGCAGCGAAAAACTGCGCACCGCGCAGGTCTGACGTGGTCCCCTGTAGGAGTTGCGGAAGGCTGCGATCTTGATCGTTCCCACGCTCCGCGTGGGAATGCAGCCCGGGACGCTCTGCGTCCCATCGAGAGCCGAACGCGGAGCGTCCGTTGAGGCGTTCCCACGCAGAGCGTGGGAACGATCGACCTCGATCATTCACCAACTTAATAGCAGACAAACCCCAATCCCCAGCTACTATTGTGCCCAGCTCCCCTATCTATAAGAGGCTGCGCACATGAGTCTTTCCTCTTTCAAAATCGCTCACAAACTGATCACCGGCGCAGGTGCCATCGAGCAACTGGCGGCTGAGCTCACACGCCTGGATGTCGACAACCCGCTGATCGTTACCGACGCTGCGCTGGTCAAGTCCGGCACGGTAGAGCTGGCGCTGGCGCAGCTGGGCGAGCGCAGTTACGAGGTTTTCGACCGGGTGTTGCCGGACCCGGAAATCGCCATTGTCGAAGATTGCATGCGGGTTTACCGTGAAGGCGGGCATGACGGGCTGATCGGCCTGGGCGGTGGCAGTGCCATCGACATCGCCAAGAGTGTTGCAGCCTATGCCGGTTACCACGGCGCGCTGGAGGATTTGTTCGGCGTCGATCAGGTGCCGCGCAAAGGCCCGCCGCTGATCGCCATCCCGACCACTGCCGGCACCGGTTCGGAAGTGACCAACGTGGCCATCCTCTCCGACAAGGTCGCGCAGTTGAAGAAGGGCATTGTCAGCGATTACCTGTTGCCGGACGTGGCGCTGGTCAGCCCGCAGATGACCCTGACCTGCCCGCGCAGTGTTACCGCTGCCAGTGGCGTCGATGCGCTGGTGCACGCCATCGAGTCGTATCTGTCGCTCAATGCCTCGCCCATCACCGATGCTTTGGCCATTGGCGCGATCAAGCTGATTACCAAGGCGCTGCCCAAGGCCTACGCCAATCCATCCCACCTGCAAGCCCGCGAAGACATGGCCACCGCCAGCCTCATGGCCGGTATGGCATTCGGTAATGCCGGGGTCGGCGCGGTGCATGCGCTGGCGTATCCACTGGGTGGGCGTTTCAACATTGCCCATGGCGTCAGCAATGCCTTGCTGCTGCCGTATGTCATGACCTGGAACAAGATGGCTTGCGTGGAGCGTATGCAGGATATTGCCGAGGCCATGGGGGTGAAGACTGTTCATTTGAGCGCGAACGAAGCGGCGGACAAAGCTGTGGAGGCGATGACCGAGCTGTGCGCAGCGGTGGAAATCCCGCTGGGCCTGCGCAGTTTCGGGGTGCCCGAGGGCGCAATCCCGGCGATGGCCGTGGAAGCCGCCGGCATCGAGCGCCTGATGCGCAACAATCCGCGCAAGCTGAGCACCGTTGATATCGAGAAGATCTACCGAGCGGCCTATTAGTACCCAATCATCGCAGCACGGTGCGCGCGTCAAAGCATGAGGTATACAATGCGCGCCATCGTGATTCTGCTCAAAAAAGGTGCGTCATGCAGCCCTTCGTCATTGCTCCGTCGATTCTCTCCGCCGACTTCGCCCGCCTGGGCGAGGAAGTGGACAACGTCCTGGCCGCCGGCGCCGACTTCGTGCACTTCGATGTCATGGACAACCACTACGTGCCAAACCTGACCATCGGCCCGATGGTGTGTGCCGCGCTGCGCAAGTACGGCGTGACCGCGCCGATCGACGCGCACCTGATGGTCAGCCCGGTGGATCGCATCGTCGGTGATTTCATCGAAGCCGGTGCGACCTACATCACCTTCCACCCGGAAGCCACGCAGCACGTCGACCGTTCCCTGCAACTGATCCGCGAAGGCGGCTGCAAGGCGGGCCTGGTGTTCAACCCGGCAACCCCGCTGGACGTGCTCAAGTACGTGATGGACAAGGTCGACATGGTGTTGTTGATGAGCGTCAACCCGGGCTTCGGCGGGCAGAAGTTCATTCCTGGTACCCTCGACAAGCTGCGTGAAGCGCGGGCGCTGATCGATGCTTCCGGGCGTAACATCCGCCTGGAAATCGACGGTGGGGTGAACGTGAACAATATTCGCGAAATCGCTGCGGCTGGCGCCGACACCTTCGTGGCTGGCTCGGCGATCTTCAATGCGCCGAACTACCAGGAAGTGATTGAAAAAATGCGCTCCGAACTGGCTCTGGCTCGCCCATGAGTGGTTTTGAGCAGCTGTTCCCCGGGCGTCTGCCGCGGCTGGTGATGTTCGATCTGGATGGCACGCTGGTCGATTCGGTCCCCGACCTCGCAGCGGCTGTGGATAACATGCTGCTCAAACTCGGGCGTCAACCGGCCGGTATCGAATCGGTGCGGGAGTGGGTTGGCAACGGCGTGCACATGCTGGTGCGCCGGGCCTTGGCCAACCACATCGACGGCGAGGGTGTCGATGAGGTCGAGGCCGAGCATGCCCTGGAATTGTTCAACGGCTTTTATGAGGACGGTCACGAACTGACGGTGGTTTACCCCGGCGTGCGCGACACCCTCAAGTGGCTGAACAAACAAGGCGTTGAAATGGCGCTGATCACCAACAAGCCGGAACGCTTCGTCGCACCGCTGCTGGATCAGATGAAGATCGGCCGCTACTTCAAATGGATCATCGGTGGCGACACCCTGCCGAATAAGAAACCTGACCCGGCCGCGCTGTTTTTCGTAATGAAAATGGCCAACATTCCGGCATCGCAATCGTTATTCGTCGGCGACTCGCGCAGCGATGTGCTGGCGGCGAAAGCGGCGGGGGTCAAATGCGTAGCCCTCAGTTATGGCTATAACCACGGTCGGCCGATTGCCGAAGAATCGCCGGCGCTGGTGATCGATGATCTGCGCAAACTAATTCCCGGTTGCCTGGATCCGGCCGCTGAGATAACGTTGCCCGACGCTGTTCAACCCCCTGCTGGAAACGCCATCGTGGTGGTCACTCGCAAACTCTGGATGAAAGTCATCAAGGCCCTGGCCCGCTGGCGTTGGCGCGCCTGACTTGTTCCTGGCCGGTTATCCGGCGCGTTTGCACACCTGACCGTTAGACCCTCAAGCCACGAGGCACCTCATGATCCGCGAAGAATTCCTGCGATTGGCCGCTGCCGGCTACAACCGCATTCCGCTTGCCTGCGAAACCCTGGCCGACTTCGACACGCCGCTGTCGATCTACCTGAAACTGGCCGACGAGCCCAACTCCTACCTGCTGGAGTCGGTGCAGGGCGGCGAGAAGTGGGGCCGTTATTCGATCATCGGCCTGCCGTGCCGCACCGTGCTGCGGGTTCACGATCATCATGTCAGCGTGACCCACGACGGCGTCGAGATCGAAAGCCACGATGTTGAAGACCCCCTGGCCTTCGTCGAAGCTTTCAAGGCGCGCTACAACGTGCCGACCATCGCCGGTCTGCCGCGCTTCAATGGCGGCTTGGTGGGTTACTTCGGCTACGACTGCGTGCGTTATGTGGAGAAGCGTCTGGGCAAATGCCCGAACCCGGATCCGCTGGGCGTGCCGGACATTCTGCTGATGGTCTCCGACGCGGTAGTGGTGTTCGACAACCTCGCCGGCAAGATGCACGCGATCGTCCTGGCCGATCCATCGCAGGAAGACGCCTTTGAGCAAGGTCAGGTGCGCCTGCAAGCGCTGCTGGAACAACTCCGTCAGCCAATCACTCCGCGCCGTGGCCTGGACTTCAGCAAACAGCAATCGGCTGATCCGGTGTTCCGCTCGAGTTTCACCCAGGACGATTACGAAAAAGCCGTCGACACCATCAAGGAATACATCCTGGCCGGTGACTGCATGCAGGTCGTGCCGTCCCAGCGCATGTCGATCGACTTCAAGGCTGCGCCTATCGACTTGTACCGGGCGCTGCGCTGCTTCAACCCGACGCCTTACATGTACTTCTTCAACTTCGGCGACTTCCACGTCGTTGGCAGTTCGCCGGAAGTACTGGTGCGGGTCGAAGACAACCTGATCACCGTGCGCCCGATTGCCGGCACTCGTCCGCGAGGCGCCAACGAAGAGGCTGACGTGGCGCTGGAAAAAGATCTGCTGTCGGATGACAAGGAAATCGCCGAGCACTTGATGCTGATCGATCTGGGGCGCAACGACACCGGTCGCGTCTCGGAGATCGGTTCGGTGAAACTCACCGAGAAGATGGTGATCGAGCGTTATTCCAACGTGATGCACATCGTGTCCAACGTTACCGGCCAATTGAAGGCCGGGCTGACGGCGATGGACGCACTGCGGGCGATCCTGCCGGCCGGCACACTGTCTGGCGCGCCGAAGATTCGCGCGATGGAAATCATCGACGAACTGGAACCGGTCAAGCGTGGCGTCTATGGCGGCGCGGTCGGTTACTTCGCCTGGAACGGCAACATGGACACTGCGATTGCGATCCGTACCGCGGTGATCAAGAACGGCGAACTGCACGTGCAGGCCGGTGGCGGCATCGTGGCTGACTCGGTGCCGGCACTGGAATGGGAAGAAACCCTGAACAAGCGCCGCGCCATGTTCCGCGCCGTGGCCTTGGCCGAGCAAACCCCGGACACCTGAGTTCACCGATAGCCCTGTGGGAGCGGGCTCATTTCAAAAAACGCGGCGCCCGTAAGGCCCCGCGTTTTTTATTGCCTGAGATTTAGAAGTCCAGCGCAACCCCAACGGTCAAACCTTGCTGGGTAAAATCATCATCCTTGCGCAAGGTATAGCCGCCACGCAGCGCCAGGTCGGCGGTCAACTTGTGGCTGACCCCCAGGCTCAAGCGGTTGAGATGGCTTTGCGGCGTGTAGCCTTGGAGATTGAAGTCGAGGGACGGCAGGCTGTTGAGGGCGATATTCACTTTCTGGGTGTCGTCCTCGTATTCACGCTCGTGGGTATATTCGCCAAACACCTGGGTCTGACGGGTGAAGTTGTATTTGCCTTGCAAGCCGACACCCAGACGTTTCGAGTCTCGGGTCTGATCATCAAAGGTCAGCGCCGTGGAGCGGTAGTTGTTTTCCGAGTAGCCGTCGACTTCCACTTTGGCGTAATCGGCGCTGATGAACGGTGACAGGTGCCATTCGCTGCCCGGTTGGGCAATGTCGTAGCCGACGCGGGTACTGAAGGCCCAGAGGTGGCCATCGGTATCACCCTTTTCCGTGCCTTCGCTGACACCGAGATCGAACTTGCGCTCGAGATTGTCGTAATCCAGCTTGCCACCGGTCAACGCGGCATCGGCCCACCAGCGATTCTGCTGGAACTGGGCGAAAGCGGTCGCCAGATAGCTATTGAGTTTGTAGTCCGAATCGTTACTACCTGCTTCCAGGTTTTGGCGATAAAAGCCTGCTGCCACACCGACGCGCCAGGCGTCATTGAGCCGATAGCTGCCGCCGATATTCAGGTTGTAGCCACTGCCATCAGCACTGGCGCCGCTGCTTTGGCTATCGACATCCAAATGCTGACCACCGCCGGCAACAATCGCGCGCCATTGGCCGACGGCCTGCCAGTTCTCCCAGTCGGATTGCCACTGGCTACGCAGTTCATCCTGGTGGGCGCGTAAGGTGGCGTGGGCCATTTCCGGTAGCAGCGTCAGTTCCCACGGCGCCGCCAGCAAGGAATACGCGTAATCGGCAATCAGCTTTTGCCCGGCTTCGGTGGGGTGAACCGAGTCGTTATAGATCAGCTTGCTCGGGTCCGGGGTGGCGCTGTTGATGCCATACACGGCGTTTTCCGTACAACCGCTGCCGCTGAAACAGGTGGCTGTCAGATTCTGGCCGGTGGCGAGGCCGAAGCGCGCCGGGTCGGCGAAGGTTTCCTGCAACAGCAGTGGAATGTTCAGCGGAATGATTTCGGCATTGATCCCCGCGAGGCGTGTGACCAACTGCTGATTAAATTCGGTGCTCAGTTGTGAGATCGATGCTTGTAATGAGGTGCCATTGACGGCGGGTGCCAGTCCCAGGTCGGGCAGCAGCCAGACCACGATGTATTTGGCGCCGGCGCTTTGCAGGGTCTGCACGCTGTCGGCCAGGCGGTCCGCCGCGGCGTTGGCCTGGGTGGTATTAAGCACGAGGCCCTGAAGGAAGTCGTTGCCACCCCCGGAAATGTAATACAGCGCATTTGGATCGGCGCGGAAGTTGTTTGTCGGCAGATAACCTGCCCGGGTGCGCTCGCCCGTGGCGGATTCGGTCGTGATCGAGTCCAGAATCTGGTCGGTGCGGTAACCGCCGACGGCCCAGTTGTTGCCATCCGCCAGCCCTTGATTCGCGCGCGCAGCCGACGTCGAGGCGGCGGTCTGGTCAGGTGAGAACCCGAGGCGTCCACCCAACAATTGCGTGGAGTTCAGCGAGCGTAATTCACCACTGCCATCCAGGTAGACCGGGCCGGTCCGGTTGGTAAAACGCTGGGTCGCACCGGCAGGGCCGCCCGTGTCGGTAAACTGCCCGGCATCGTTGAGGCTGTCGCCGAAGACGACGAAATTCGAATAAGGGTTGGGCGCGGCGATCGCCTGGGAACAGGCAGCAGCGAGCAGGCATCCGGCGAGCGGTACAAACAACGTCTGTTTGATCATGAGCAAGTCCGTTTATTTATTGTTGTTGTAAACGAAACGACAGTACCAAAAACTTCCGGCCCTTTGCCATCTATCGCGAACCCTTCGCTTGTTTCGCGACCTGTCGCCCCGACCATATTGCACGCTCTGCCCAGCTAAGTTACTGTGCCGAGACGTATGAATGAGACCTTCCCCGTGTTGATCGTCAGCAAACTCCTGGATCAAGTCATCAAGGCACACGCCCGTTGGCGTTGGCGCGCCTGAATCTTTTCTGCCGGCCTGGCCGGACCTGTACCGCTTTGCCTTCTTTACCTGTATGAAATGCCGCTTTGCTGGCGCCACTCCAGCACCTGACAAAGCACAGCGCACTGCGGGTAAATCATTCGAAGGCCGTATTAAAAGTCAGTGAATTCAAGAGGTTCTTAACGCCATGTTGCTGATGATCGATAACTACGACTCTTTTACTTACAACGTTGTGCAATACCTTGGCGAGCTGGGCTCCGAGGTCAAAGTCGTGCGCAACGATGAACTCACCATTGCCGAAATCGAAGCTCTCAAGCCTGAGCGCATCGTCGTGTCTCCCGGTCCGTGCACCCCGACCGAAGCCGGTATTTCCATCGAAGCGATCAAGCACTTCGCCGGCAAGCTGCCGATTCTCGGGGTTTGCCTGGGTCACCAGTCCATCGGCCAGGCTTTTGGTGGCGATGTGGTCCGTGCCCGTCAAGTCATGCACGGTAAGACTAGCCCGGTATTCCACGAGGACAAGGGCGTGTTCGAAGGTCTGAATCGCCCGCTGACGGTCACCCGCTACCACTCGCTGATCGTCAAGCGCGAAACCCTGCCCGATTGCCTGGAGCTGACCGCCTGGACCCAGCTCGAAGACGGTTCGGTCGACGAGATCATGGGCCTGCGCCACAAGACGCTGAACATCGAAGGTGTGCAATTCCACCCTGAGTCTATCCTCACCGAACAGGGCCACGAGCTGTTCGCCAACTTCCTTAAACAAACCGGCGGCACGCGCTAAGGACTTTCCATGGATATCAAGACTGCCCTGAGCCGTATCGTCGGCCACCTCGACCTCAGTACCGATGAGATGCGTGATGTCATGCGCGAAATCATGACCGGGCAATGCACGGATGCGCAGATCGGCGCGTTCATGATGGCCATGCGCATGAAGAGCGAAAGCATCGATGAGATCGTCGGTGCCGTGACGGCGATGCGCGAGTTGGCGGACAAGGTTGAACTCAACACCCTTGATGGCGTGGTCGATGTGGTCGGCACCGGCGGTGACGGTGCGAACATTTTCAACGTCTCCACGGCTTCCTCGTTCGTGGTCGCCGCAGCCGGTTGCACCGTAGCCAAGCACGGTAACCGTGCGGTGTCGGGCAAAAGCGGCAGTGCCGACTTGCTGGAAGCCGCGGGTATCTACCTGAACCTGACGCCGGTTCAGGTGGCGCGCTGCATCGACAACGTTGGCATCGGTTTCATGTTTGCCCAGACCCACCATAGCGCCATGAAGCACGCCGCCGGCCCGCGCCGCGAGCTGGGCTTGCGCACGCTGTTCAACATGCTCGGCCCGCTTACGAATCCGGCCGGTGTGAAACATCAGGTGGTGGGTGTGTTCAGTCAGGCGTTGTGCCGGCCATTGGCCGAAGTTTTGCAACGTCTGGGCAGCAAACACGTGCTGGTGGTGCACTCTAAAGATGGCCTGGACGAGTTCAGTCTGGCGGCTCCGACCTTTGTGGCGGAATTGAAGAATGATCAGATCACCGAGTATTGGGTCGAACCCGAAGACTTGGGGATGAAGAGCCAGAGTCTGCACGGTCTGGCAGTGGAAAGCCCGGCGGCCTCCCTTGAGCTGATTCGCGATGCCTTGGGCAAGCGCAAGACCGAAAACGGTCAGAAGGCCGCCGAGATGATCGTGCTCAATGCCGGTGCCGCGCTGTACGCCGCCGACCATGCCAGCAGTTTGAAAGAAGGCGTTGCCCTGGCACACGATGCGCTGCACACAGGCCTCGCTCGGGAGAAACTTGAGGAATTGGGTGCATTTACCGCGGTATTCAAAGTGGAGAATGAGGGATGAGTTTACCGACGGTTCTGGAAAATATTCTGGCCCGCAAAGTTCAGGAAGTCGCCGAGCGTCGCGCTCGTGTGAGTCTCGCGGAGCTGGAAAATCTGGCCAAGGCAGCCGATGCCCCCCGTGGTTTTGCCAAGGCATTGATTGATCAGGCCAAGACGAAACAGCCAGCGGTGATTGCTGAAATCAAGAAGGCTTCGCCAAGCAAAGGTGTGATTCGCGAGAACTTCGTTCCCGCCGACATCGCCAAAAGTTACGAGAAGGGCGGGGCGACTTGCCTGTCGGTGCTCACCGACATCGATTACTTCCAGGGTGCCGATGCGTATCTGCAACAGGCCCGGGCGGCGTGCAAGTTGCCGGTGATCCGCAAGGACTTCATGATCGATCCTTACCAGATCGTCGAATCCCGGGCCCTGGGTGCTGACTGCGTGCTGTTGATCGTCTCCGCACTGGACGACGTGAAGATGGCCGAGCTGGCTGCCGTGGCCAAAAGCGTCGGTCTCGATGTGCTGGTGGAAGTCCACGATGGTGACGAACTGGAGCGGGCCCTGAAAACCCTCGACACGCCGCTGGTGGGCGTGAACAACCGCAACCTGCACACCTTCGACGTCAATCTGGAAACCACCCTCGACCTGTTGCCGCGTATTCCGCGTGATCGTCTGGTGATCACCGAGAGTGGCATTCTCAATCGGGCCGATGTCGAGTTGATGGAAATCAGCGACGTGTACGCGTTCCTGGTCGGCGAAGCGTTCATGCGCGCCGAAAGTCCGGGTACCGAACTGCAGCGCCTGTTCTTTCCCGAGCGTGGCATTCCAGTAAGCGGTTCTACGCTCGACTGAATACAACTTCGCGTGCAGGCTCGCTCCCACAAGAGATCTACTAACATCAGAGATCCAATGTGGGAGCGAGCCTGCTCGCGATGGCGGCATAAGTAGCACCACAGACTTCATGTCCAACGGAATCCCTTATGACCTCACCAACCCCTCTGACCATCGAAGCCGGCCTGCTCGCCGAACAGGATCTGTTGGCCCATGTGTGCACCGGTGGGTCGGAATTCGGTCTGCTGTTCTGGCAACCCATTGACCGCGCATTGGTCATGCCCCGCCGCTTGAATCGTCTGCCACAGTTCGAAGCTGCGTGCGAAGTCTCCGCTGCCGCCGGTTGGCCGGTACTGCTGCGTGAAACCGGCGGTGAGCCGGTGCCGCAATCGGCGTCGACCATCAACATCGCACTGGTTTATGCCCCACCGCGCAGCGAAGGCGATCTGAACCGTATCGAAACCGGCTACCGGCGTCTGTGCGACCCGATCTGTCAGTTACTGGATGAGCTGGGCGGCACTTCGTCGTTGGGCGAAATCGAGGGCGCATTCTGCGACGGTCGTTTCAACGTCAACCTCGATGGTCGAAAGATGGTCGGAACAGCTCAGCGTTGGCGCCAGAGCAAGGGCGGTCAGCGTCCGGTCGGCCTGGTGCACGGGGCGATGTTGATCGATGACGAGCGAGAGTCGATGGTGGCGGCGGTCAATCGCTTCAATGAAGCCTGTGGCCTGGAACAGCGGGTTCGCGCTGAAAGCCACATCGCTCTGCATGAAAAGTTTGCCGCTCCTGAGGCATTGGCCCGGCTCGATGCGCTGTACCGACAGTTGCTGGCAGAAATGCTCGGGGCTTGAGTTTAGGAACTTAAGTTTTCGAGCTTAGCGCGTACCGAAGATCACCATGGTCTTGCCTTTGATGTCGACCAGGTTGCGCTCTTCCAGATCCTTGAGCACGCGGCCGACCATCTCACGGGAACAACCGACAATCCGGCCGATTTCCTGACGGGTCACCTTGATCTGCATACCGTCCGGGTGGGTCATGGCGTCTGGTTGCTTGCACAGCTCCAGCAGGCAGCGCGCCACGCGACCGGTAACGTCGAAGAACGCCAGGTCGCCAACCTTGCGCGTGGTATTGCGCAGGCGCTGTGCGATTTGTCCGCTGAGCACGTAAAGAATGTCTGGATCCTGTTGGGACAGCTCGCGGAATTTCACGTAGCTGATTTCCGCGACTTCGCATTCGACCTTGGCACGTACCCAGGCGCTGCGTTCCTGTTCCAGGCCGGCTTGCTCAAACAGACCCAGCTCGCCGAAAAAGTCGCCGGAATTGAGGTAGGCAATGATCATTTCACGGCCGTCGTCATCCTCAATCAGGATGGTTACCGAACCTTTGATGATGAAAAACAGCGTGTCCGAGCGATCACCGGCACAAATGATGTTGCTTTTGGCGGCATAGCGGCGGCGCTGGCAGTGCATCAACAGTTTGTCGAGGTTCTTGATTTTGGGTGTGGGGGTAATAGCAACCATGGTTGTATCCCGAAAAGACTGCACGGTGTGTTTGTTTTTTGTAGGCGCTGGCGAGGCCTGCGATCCCTTTTATTCGCTGCAAAAGCTGGCTATGCGCCATTGGTTTGGCGCCAGCTTAACAGACACATTCCTTCAAGATTCGAGAATTTGCCTATGACGCAGATGGTTATGTCCTAGGAAGGCGAAGCGCTGCCAATCAAGGGCCCTGTGCTAAGCTGGCGACCCTTTTTTATACAGTGGAGTCTTGGCGATGAAGGCACGCATCCAATGGGCTGGCGAAGCCATGTTCCTCGGTGAATCTGGCAGCGGTCATGTCGTGGTCATGGACGGTCCGCCCGATGCCGGCGGTCGTAATCTGGGTGTCCGGCCGATGGAAATGCTCCTGCTGGGTGTTGGCGGCTGCAGCAATTTCGATGTGGTCAGCATCCTCAAGAAGTCCCGTCAGGCCGTCGAAAGCTGCGAAGCGTTCCTCGAAGCCGAGCGTGCGACCGAAGATCCGAAGGTTTTCACCAAGATCCACATGCACTTCGTGGTCAAGGGCCGTGGGCTGAAAGAAGCCCAGGTAAAGCGCGCCATTGAGCTGTCGGCCGAGAAGTATTGCTCGGCATCGATCATGCTCGGCGCGGCTGGCGTGGCGATTACCCACGACTACGAAATCATCGAACTCGGTTGAATCGACATTCAGCTGTCATGAAAGCGCGACGCGTACCAGATGACCGACGTGAATGTGTACCAGGAAAACCTGTTCCACACCAAAATGCTGTTGAAGCACTTCGAACTGGATAACTACCTGTTCGGCGACGCTACCATCAACCTGTCCTCTGAGCAGCGTGCCCAAGTGACTGTGCGTGTGAAACACGAAATGCTCGAAATCTTCTACGTGCGCAACATGCAGGGCTAAGATTTTTCGGACACAAAAAAGGCGACTACTTCGAAGTAGTCGCCTTTTTTATGTCTGTCGAAAAAAACTGTGGGAGTGGGCTTGCTCGCGAAGAGGCCCTATTTAACAACCCGATCCTCAGATCCGATAAGTACTCTTTGTCATCACCTTGGCCAACAAACTCATCCCGAACTTCACCGGCGCCGGAAAACGAAATCCCCCCGCATCCAGCGCGCTTTCGGCGTGGTGTTCTTCATCGATGCGCATCTGCTCCAGGATCGCCCGGGATTTTTCGTCCTCGGCTGGCAGTTGCTCAAGGTGTTCGTTCAGGTGTTTGCAGACCTGATGCTCGGTGGCAGCAACGAAACCCAGGCTGACTTTGTCGCTGATCAACCCGGCGACCGCGCCAATCCCGAATGACATACCGTAGAACAGCGGATTGAGGATGCTGGTATGGCTGCCCAACTGATGAATGCGTTGTTCGCACCATACCAAGTGATCGATTTCTTCTTCGGCGGCGTGTTCCATGGCAGCGCGCACTTTCGGTAGCTTGGCGGTCAGGGCCTGACCTTGGTACAGCGCCTGGGCGCAGACTTCACCGGTATGGTTGATGCGCATCAAACCGGCGACGTGTCGGGTGTCCTCGTCGCTCATTTGCGCATCCGGCTGCACGATGGCAGGCGACGGACGGTAGGGCTGACCACTGAAGGGCAACAAAGTACGCATCGCGGCATCGGCTTGCAGCAGAAGACGGTCAATCGGCGAGTAGTGACGTTGGGTAGTCATGCTGACCTCCGGGAAGAATCTCGGCGGTCAGTTTAACCCAATCGGCCGGGGGAGGGTTTGCGCTGGGTCATTTCCGGTGGGAGCGACACTAATCCTTGTAGGAGTGAGGCTTGCCCGCGAAGCTTTTGGCGCACTTGTGGACGCCTTCGCGGGCAAGTCGGATCGCCGTACCGCTCGCTCCTACGAGGGGAGGGTGGTGAATCAGCCCGGCGGCCAGTGCATCTGGCGCTGACCCAGCACATGCATATGAATGTGATAGACGGTCTGCCCGCCCAATTCATTGCAGTTCATGACTACCCGGAAACCTTCTTCACAGCCCAATTCCAGTGCCAGACGCTGGGCCGTGAACAGAATGTGCCCGGCCAAAGCCTTGTCGTCCTCGGTGAGGTCGTTAAGGGTACGCACCGGCTTCTTCGGGACTACCAGGAAATGCACAGGGGCCTGTGGCGCGATGTCGTGGAAGGCCAGTACCTGGTCGTCCTCGTAAATGATCTTCGCCGGGATTTCCCGGTTGATGATCTTGGTGAACAGAGTATCCACAGCTGTTTTCTCCGTTGTTTGGGCTAGCCTGAGTGTAACCATGGGTTATCTCAGAGCCCAGTTTTTTGCCTTGAGGATTTGATCAGCGCGGGCAATAGGCTTTGTTGACCATGCCCGCGATTGTTCGGGTCAGCCAGCGTGAGCCAAGCCGCGGCAGGAACGCAAACCAGCGATTCAGGCGACCGGGGATAATAATGGCGCGATTTTTCTCCAGCGCACGCACGGTATAGAGCGCGACTTCTTCTGGACTCATCAGCAGTTTGCTCTCGACCAGTTTGTCGGTGTCCAGTTGCGCGGTGCGGAAAAACGCCGTGCGGGTCGGGCCGGGGCAGAGTACCGACACATTGACCGCGCATTTCTTCAGTTCGACGCGCAAACCTTCGGAAAAATGCAGTACGTAAGCCTTGCTGGCGTAGTACGTGCTCATCCATGGACCGGGATGAAACGCCGCCATCGAGGCGACGTTCAGAATCTGCCCGCCGCCCTGCAAGGCCATGCTGTTGCCGATGGCATGACACAAGCGAGTGAGGGCCAGGATGTTCACTTCGATCAAGTCCTGCTCGGTCATCCAGTCCTGGGCCAGGAACGGACCGCAGGTACCGATACCGGCACAGTTGACCAGCAAATCTATCTGCCGGTCACCTTCCTCCAGCTCCAGCAAAAAACCGGACAGCCTCAGCGGCTCGCCCAGGTCACAGGCACGAAACAACACTTCCACACCAAAACGTTGAGTCAGTTCAATCGCAATGCTTTCCAGCTGATCACGCTGTCGGGCCACCAGAATCAGGCTGCGGCCGCGCCGGGCCAGCGCTTCGGCCATCGCCAGGCCGATGCCGCTGGAAGCGCCAGTGATCAGAGCGTAACGGGTCATGCAGTTCTCCATCGCAACAGCTCCGCGCCAGCGACGCAGGTGTCACGGGCGGGGAGCGCTGTTCATTCTTTCGCAGAGTCTACAGGGGCCTCGGCTGCTTCGGCTGCATCATCGGATGAATTTGGCGCTTGTTCGGCCTCTTCGGCCGGCTCGACTTCAACTTCGTCGGTGATCACCGAGCTGCTTTGATAGGTGCTACCGGTGGCGCTTTCATACTCATCCTGGATCGCAGTGAGGCCCCCAGTCAGCCCGCCGACGAACATGATCGCGATAAACACCAGCCACAGCGAAGCCAGCACTCTGACCGCGTTGCTGTTGGGCGGTGGCGGGGCGCCATATCGGTTGGCAGTGTTGTTACCCGGCACGATCATGATTACAAACGGAAAAACGCTGCCCACGACCGGCACAAGGTTCAGCAGCCAGAGCCAGCCGGACCAGCCGATATCGTGCAGGCGCTGCACGCTGAACTGGATGCTGATGAATGCGAGCACCACGACCAGGATAAAGGCCAGCAGGCCAGCGAGAATCAATCCAGCAGTCGAGTCCGTGCTGATGAGCGCGAAGCCGAAAACAGCCAGCACGGAGCCAACGCCAAGCGTCACCAGCGTAAGAGCCATCGTCCAAGCCAGAAAGCGCAAGCGACCGATGCGGCCAACAAAACTGAATGCCTTGAGTGCAGAAAACTCCGGCAGTGCTTCGCCGACAGCGGCGCGGGGCGGTGCATAGGGAGAATCGGGATCTGCCGTGAAAGGTTGGTTGTTGGCAGGGGTGTGTTCGTGAACGTCGGACAGGTTCAGCTCGATCGAGGGTTCTGTTTCGATTCGGGCATCGATGCCGGTTTTCGTCAGTGCCTGAAGGTAAGTCTGCGCGTCGGTGTGTGACAGGTCGCGCTTGAGTGCAACTGTCCGGCCACTGAACAGGCGCTCGATGGCCGCGACATCGCTTTTGAACAGCTCGGCGAGATTGAGCTTCGCGGTGGTGGCGTCAACACCTGGCTGCAGAGCGCCATCGAAGACGATCTTGAAACGGTTTTCGCTCATGGCCGAGGCATCCTTGTCGCGAGAGTTTGTAATAGACGGTGTTGCAAGTATGGAGTGTAGGGCCAGCCGGATTGGGCTGGCCAAGTTTTTCTGTCAGCGCGGCCAGCGCTTGGGCAGCGCCGCCGCCAGTTCCAGCGCCTTGCGGTATTCGGCGTCGAGACGTGCGACCAACTGGTCGACACTCGGCAGGTCATCGATTTCTCCGACACCCTGGCCTGCGGACCACACGGTTTTCCAGGCTTTGGCTTCATCGCTTAATGGCTTGAGCTTGGAACCGAAATTCACCTCGCCCTTGCCTTGCAGGGCTGCCATGTCGAAACCGGCGGCCTCCAGGCTTCGACGCATGAAGCTTGCCGGTACCCCCGACACCGCTGGAGTATGGACGATGTCTGCGGCTCTGGAAGTCAGGAGCATCTCCTTATACGCGTCAGGCGCATGACTTTCCGTGGTACCGATAAATCGCGTACCGAAGTAGGCCAGATCCGCACCGAGCACTTGCGCGGCAAGAATCTCATGGCCATGGTTCAGGCAGCCGGCCAGCAGCAGGGTCTTGTCGAAAAACTGGCGAATCTCGGCGATCAGCGAAAACGGGCTCCAGGTCCCGGCGTGACCACCGGCGCCCGCAGCCACGGCGATCAAACCGTCCACGCCGGCCTCGGCGGCTTTTTCTGCGTGGCGACGCGTCGTCACGTCGTGAAACACCAGGCCGCCATAGCTGTGCACGGCGTCGACCAATTCCTTCACGGCGCCGAGGCTAGTGATCACGATCGGTACTTTGTGCTCGATGCAGATCGCCAGATCCGCCTGCAATCGCGGGTTGCTGTTGTGGACGATCAGGTTCACCGCGTAAGGCGCGGGGTTTTCCAGTATCGCCAGTCCTGCTTCGATTTCTTCCAGCCAAGCCTTGAAACCGCTGCTCTCACGCTGGTTCAGCGCAGGAAAGCTGCCCACCACGCCATTACGGCAGCAGGCGAGCACCAGCTCAGGGTTGGAAATCAGGAACATCGGCGCCGCCACCACGGGCAGACGCAAGCGTTGTTCGAGCAAAGCGGGCAGCGACATTGGAAGTACCCCGGGTGAATGATGCTTGTTGGATTAAAACGGCCGAACGACGACCAGAATTACGATAGCCAGCAATATCAGAACCGGCACTTCATTGAACCAGCGATAAAAGACATGACTGCGGGTGTTTTCGCCACGGGCAAAACGTTTTACCTGTGCGCCGCACATGTGGTGATAGCCGATCAGGATCACCACCAGGGTCAATTTGGCATGCATCCATGCACCTTGGGTGAAGTAGGCGCTTGGGTTGAGACTGATCAGCCAGATGCCGAACACCAGGGTGGCGATCATCGCCGGGCCCATGATGCCCCGGTACAGCTTGCGCTCCATGATGCTGAAGCGTTCCTTGCTGACGGTGTCTTCGCTTTGGGCGTGATAGACGAACAGGCGCGGCAGGTAAAACAGGCCGGCAAACCAGCAGACCATGCTGACGATATGAAGCGCTTTGAGCCACAGATAAAGCATTTTCAGGTATTCCCAAGTTCACAGTAGCGAAGATAGTAGGGGGTAGAGCGTCCGCACGTCACCTTGACGGTTGTCGCAGGGCCGCGCGGCCCCTATTATCGACGGCTTTCCAGTGGGTTCGTTGAGGGCAGGTTTATGGTCAAGGTCGGTATCGTCGGCGGCACGGGTTACACCGGTGTTGAACTGCTGCGTCTGTTGGCACAGCATCCGCAAGCTGAAGTGGTTGTGATCACTTCCCGATCCGAGGCCGGCCTGGCCGTGGCCGACATGTACCCGAACCTGCGAGGTCATTACGACGGCCTGGCATTCAGCGTTCCGGACATCAAGACCCTCGGGGCCTGCGACGTGGTGTTCTTTGCCACGCCGCACGGTGTCGCCCATGCTCTGGCGGGTGAGTTGCTGGCTGCCGGGACCAAGGTCATCGACCTGTCGGCAGACTTCCGTCTGCAAGACGCCGATGAGTGGGCCAAATGGTACGGTCAGCCGCACGGTGCGCCGGAACTGCTGGAGGAGGCGGTCTACGGCTTGCCGGAAGTCAATCGCGAGCAAATCAAACAGGCGCGCCTGATTGCTGTGCCGGGTTGCTACCCGACTGCCACGCAATTGGGTTTCCTGCCATTACTTGAAGCCGGTCTGGCCGATACCACGCGTTTGATTGCAGACTGCAAATCCGGCGTCAGCGGCGCCGGTCGTGGTGCCTCGGTAGGTTCGCTGTACTCCGAGACGTCGGAAAGCATGAAGGCTTACGCCGTCAAAGGGCACCGTCACTTGCCGGAAATCCGCCAGGGCTTGCGTCGTGCAGCGGGCAAGGACGTGGGGCTGACCTTCGTTCCGCACCTGACTCCAATGATTCGCGGTATTCACTCGACGCTCTACGCGACTGTCGTGGATCGCTCGGTGGATCTGCAAGCGTTGTTTGAAAAGCGCTATGCCAACGAACCGTTCGTCGATGTGATGCCTGTCGGCAGCCATCCGGAAACCCGGAGCGTGCGCGGTGCCAACGTTTGCCGTATTGCCGTGCATCGTCCGCAGGATGGTGATCTGGTGGTGGTATTGTCGGTGATCGACAACCTGGTCAAAGGCGCGTCGGGTCAGGCGGTGCAGAACCTGAATATCCTGTTCGGCCTGGATGAGCGTCTGGGCCTGTCCCATGCGGGCATGCTGCCGTAAGGCTTTATCCCGCTCAGCAAAAAGGCCCGTCGAACGGGCCTTTTTGTATTTTGGTCTGGTAATTGGGTTGATTGATATACCGTAACAATAGTTGACCGATTTTCTGGGAGAAGCGGATAATGCGCGTCATCACGCATTATGGCGGCGTAACGCCGGGAGATAGTCAGCATGAGCGTCGAATCCTTCACCCCCACGGCTTTGCAATTCACCCACGGTGCCGCGCACAAGGTGAAGAGCCTGGTCGATGAAGAGGGGAATGATCGCTTGAAGCTGCGCGTATTCGTTACGGGCGGCGGTTGTTCAGGGTTTCAGTACGGCTTCACCTTCGATGAAGAAGTGGCCGATGACGATACCATCGTCGAGCGCGAAGGCGTCAGCCTGGTGGTCGATCCGATGAGCTTCCAGTACCTGGCTGGTGCCGAAGTGGATTACCAGGAGGGTCTGGAAGGTTCGCGTTTCGTGATCAAGAACCCGAACGCTACCACTACGTGTGGCTGCGGCTCTTCGTTCTCGATCTGATCGCACCTCACCGCATTACCAGGCGCCGCAGAATCTCAGGACTCTGCGGCGTTTTGCTGTCTGGGGTTCAGGCTCAGGCGGGGTAGATGGCGCCGAGTACGCGCAAGCCGCGAGCGCCGGTGACACTCGGGCGGTTGGCCGCGATACCTTCCAGGCAGCAATGGGCCAGCCAGGCGAAGGCCATGGCTTCGACCCAATCCGGGTCTACACCATACGCAGCGGTGCTGCTGACTTTCGCGTTCGGCAACAGGCTGGCCAACCGCTTCATCAACGTGGCGTTGTGCGCGCCGCCACCACAGACAAGCAGCTCCTCAGTATCTGATTGGGCGCTTTGCAATGACTCGACAATGGTCAGCGTAGTCAGCTCTAGCAGCGTGGCCTGTACGTCTTCGGCAGCGAAGGTCGGTAGCTGCGACAGATGCTGCATCAGCCATGGCAGATTGAACACTTCGCGGCCGGTGCTTTTCGGGCCTTGGGTCACAAAGAACGGATCACTGAGCAGCTCGTTCAATAGAACCGGTTCAACCTTGCCGCTGGCGGCCCATTGGCCGTCACGATCAAAGTTGTCGCCGCGTTGCTGGTGAATCCAGGCATCCAGCAGGACATTCCCGGGGCCGCAGTCAAACCCTGCAACAGGCTTGCCGGGCTCGATCAGGCTGAGGTTGCTGAACCCGCCGACGTTCAATACCGCGCGGTTACCAGGCCGTTTTTCAAACAGGGCTTCGTGAAAGGCTGGAACCAATGGCGCGCCTTGCCCGCCTGCGGCTACATCGCGGCTGCGAAAATCGCTGACGACGGTGATGCCGGTCAGTTCGGTGAGCAAAGCCGGGTTGCCGATTTGCACCGTGAACCCGCGCGCCGGCTCGTGGCGAATGGTCTGGCCGTGGCTGCCAATCGCGCGAATGTCGTCGGGTTTCAGATTTTGTTGGTCGAGGAGGGTATGAATGCCCTGTGCGGCCAGTTTCACCCAGTTCTGCTGGGCAATGGCGGAGCGGGCAATCTCGTCCGGGCCGCTGGCGCACAAGCCAAGCAGCTCGGCGCGCAGGGAGTCAGGCATAGGGATGTAATGGGTGGCGATCAGCTTGATTGCCTGGGTTTGCTCGATCAACGCAATGTCCAGGCCATCAAGGCTGGTCCCGGACATCACACCTATATAGAGCGCCATGGCTTAGCGTTTACTCGAAGCCAGCTGGGTGGATTTCTCTTGATCCATGCGCGCCATCAGCGGTTGGCTTTGCGCGAGGAAGCGTGAGCGTTCAGCTTTGGAGATCGGATCGGCCATTGCTACTTTCTGGCCCAGTGGATCGACGTGTACGCCATTGACCTGGAACTCGTAGTGCAAGTGCGGGCCGGTGGAGAGGCCGGTGGTACCAATGTAGCCGATCACCTGACCTTGCTTGACGCTGCCGCCAGTCTTGATGCCTTTGGCGAAGCCCTGCATATGACCGTACAGCGTGCGATAGGTATTACCGTGCTGGATGATCACGGTGTTGCCGTAACCGCCTCGACGACCCGCCAACAATACTTTGCCGTCACCGGCAGCCTTGATCGGCGTACCGCGTGGGGCGGCGTAATCGACGCCCTTGTGGGCGCGGATCTTGTTCAGGATCGGGTGCTTGCGGCCCATGGAGAATTTCGAGCTGATGCGGGCGAAGTCTACCGGGGTGCGGATAAACGCCTTGCGCATGCTGTTGCCGTCAGCTGTGTAGTAGCTGCTGTTGCCTTGTTTGTTGGTGTAGCGCACCGCGGTGTAGGTCTTGCCGCGGTTGGTGAAGCGTGCGGAGAGGATCGGGCCGTTGCCGACAACTTTGCCGTTGACGACCTTTTGTTCGTAGATCACATCGAACTCGTCACCTTGGCGAATATCCTGGGCGAAGTCGACGTCGTAGCCAAACACACTGGCCATATCCATGGTCAGACTGTGGGACAAACCGGCTCGGGCGGCAGATTGCGACAGCGAACTGTTGATCACGCCATGAGCGTAGGCGGAGCGAATAGTGGGCTTGGCGGTAATGCGGTTGAACGTATAACCCTTGCCATTCTTGGTCAGGCTGATGCTTTCCATGTCGCTGACTTTGCTGTGCAAATTGGTCAACTGGCCATCCGGGCTCAGTTCGAACTCAAGTTTCTGGCCACGTTTGAGTTGGCTGAACTGCTTGGCCTGCTTGTCGCTGGCCAGTACTTCATGCACCGAAGTGGCCGGAAGACCGACTTTCTCGAACAGCGTCGAGAGAGTGTCGCCTTTGCTAACGATCACTTCCCTGTGGCCTGGCGCCTTCTTCTCTTCGACGACTGGCGCGGGAGCAGGGGCGGGGGCGGCCTGGGCGGTTTCCTGAATGTCTTCGGCGCTGTTTTCGATCTGCGCGAAAGGGGAGGCTGCCGGCTCATTTGTGGCCTGGACGGCGTCGGCAGCGTCTTGATCTTGTGTCAGTTGTTCTGCAGGGCTTTCCAGTTCAAGACTCAGGGTCGTCTTTTTGGCTTCAACATCACTGGAAGGGAATACCAGAAGCGCCAGGCTGAGAAGGGCGGCGATACCACTTGCTGCGAGCAGGTGGGTCTTCGGGTAAAGCGGCGGCGCTTTAGACGGTTCTGTGGTCATAGGTAATTTTGACTTTGAAAAGATGAATTGGAAAAGATGAATGACATGATGAAGACGAAATAACTGTATAAAATATAACCAAATCATCTCTGAAGCAAGCCTGCGAACGCTCTGTCCGTGGATTGGCGTCCGTGCGCCGGGCAAAACTTGTATTTGGTGCGCGATCTTGTATGGTTGTTCCCCTTTGAATCTGAGCCTTGCGGGTCTGTTATGAAGTCGGTTGAAGAGCAGCTAGCGCTGATCAAACGTGGTGCAGAAGAACTGTTGGTCGAGTCCGAGCTGATCGAGAAACTCAAACGTGGCCAACCGCTGCGTATTAAGGCAGGCTTCGATCCGACCGCGCCGGATTTGCACCTGGGTCATACCGTGCTTATTAATAAGCTGCGTCAGTTCCAGGATCTGGGGCATCAGGTGATCTTCCTTATAGGTGACTTCACCGGGATGATCGGTGATCCGAGCGGCAAGAGCGCGACACGTCCTCCGCTGACCCGTGAGCAGGTTCTCGAGAATGCCGAGACCTACAAGACTCAGGTCTTCAAGATTCTTGACCCAGCCAAGACCGAAGTGGCGTTCAACTCCACTTGGATGGATCAGATGGGGCCGGCCGACTTCATTCGCCTGACTTCGCAATACACCGTGGCTCGCATGCTCGAGCGCGACGACTTCGACAAGCGCTACACCACTAATCAACCCATCGCCATTCACGAGTTCCTCTATCCGCTGGTTCAGGGTTATGACTCGGTCGCGTTGCGCGCGGATGTCGAGCTGGGCGGTACCGATCAGAAGTTCAACCTGCTGATGGGGCGTGAACTGCAACGTAGTTATGGTCAGGAGGCTCAATGCATTCTGACCATGCCGTTGCTCGAAGGTCTGGATGGCGTGAAGAAAATGTCCAAGTCGTTGGGCAACTACGTCGGTATCCAGGAAGCGCCGGGGGTCATGTACGGCAAGCTGGTCTCTATTCCAGATGTGCTGATGTGGCGTTACTTCGAATTGCTCAGCTTCCGCTCCATGGAAGAGATCAATGCTTTGCGGGCTGACGTTGAGGCGGGCGCGAATCCACGTGACATCAAGATCAAACTGGCCGAAGAGATCGTTGCGCGCTTCCATGGTGAAGAGGCGGCGGCCAATGCTCACCGTGCGGCGGGTAACCGTATGAAAGACGGTGAGCTGCCGGATGATCTGCCGGAGATCGAATTGACGGCTGCCGAAGATATGCCGATTGCTGCTGTCCTTAACAAAGCAGGGCTGGTGAAGAATTCTGCCGTTGCGCGCGATCTTCTGGGGGCTGGTGGTGTACGTATAGATGGTGAGGTTGTCGATCGCACCTTTATATACGTACTGGGCGCGACCCATATTTGCCAGGCTGGGAAGAAGGCATTTGCGCGTATAACGCTCAAATCCGAATAAAGCTGAAATCAGGGGTTGACGGCAGATTCTGAAAGCCTATAATTCGCC
>NZ_JAKWJK010000016.1:0-172648 GCF_031570575.1 Pseudomonas sp. JL3 | reverse complement strand
CGGGTTGACAGTAGGGGCGAGTCCATACATAGGAGCGAGGCCTGCCCGCGAAGGCGGCGTGTCAGTTAACAACAATGTCGACTGACACGCCGCCTTCGCGGGCAGGCCTCGCTCCTATGGCAGGCTCGCTCCCACAAGTTTTGTGCACTGACTGACATTCGTCAGTGCACAAATTCAGGTTACTGGCCCGGAACATCCTTGCGCAGTTTCACTGGCTCTTGCTGCTTCTTCTTTTTCATCATTGCGGTGCGCATCTTGATGTTGATCGCTTCCACCGCCAACGAGAACGCCATGGCGAAGTAGACGTAGCCTTTTGGCAAATGCACGTCGAGCGATTCGGCAATCAGCACGGTACCCACCAGCAATAGGAACGACAGCGCCAGCATCTTCAGCGACGGGTGCTTGTCGATGAACTCGCTGATAGTGCCAGAAGCCCACATCATCACTAGCACCGCAACGACAATCGCCGCGACCATGACCGGTACGTGGGACACCATGCCCACCGCGGTGATCACCGAGTCCAGCGAGAACACGATGTCGATGATTGCGATCTGGATGATGGTGTACAGGAAGTTACCACCCTTGCCGCTCGGCTCGTCGTTGGCTTCATCTTCACCTTCCAGCGCGTGGTACATCTCTTGCGAGCTCTTCCACAGCAGGAACAGACCACCGAAGAACAGGATCAGGTCACGCCCGGAAATACCTTGGCCGAACACTTCGAACAGGTCTGCGGTGAGGCGCATGACCCAAGTGATCGACAGCAGCAACAGGATCCGCGTGATCATGGCCAGCGCCAGGCCGAAAATCCGGGTGCGTGCCTGCATGTGCTTGGGCATGCGGCTGACCAGGATCGAGATCATGATGATGTTGTCGATGCCCAGGACGATCTCCAGGGCAGTCAGGGTGAAGAAGGCAACCCAGATTTCAGGGTTGGTCAGCCATTCCATGTGTATTCCTTTGAGCGAGTGTTTAAACCACGAGGGGCCCAGGCTTCATACAAAGCCTGGCCCCCTCATGGTGAGTCTTGGGCTTATAGAGTGCTGAACAGCGGAAAAATCCCCATCAGCAATGCAGCGACCAGTATGCACAGGCAAACCAGCACTGCCCACTTCAAGGTGAACCGCTGATGATCACCGAATTCGATACCGGCCAGGGCCACCAACAGATAAGTCGATGGTACCAGCGGGCTCAGCAAGTGGACGGGCTGACCGACGATCGAGGCACGTGCCATTTCCACCGCGGTTATACCGTAATGACTGGCGGCTTCGGCAAGCACCGGTAACACGCCGTAATAAAATGCATCGTTCGACATGAAGAACGTGAACGGCATGCTCACCAGCGCGGTGATCACGGCCAGGTACGGGCCGAGGAAATCGGGGATGACCGCCAGCAGGCTTTTCGACATGGCATCGACCATGCCGGTGCCCGTCAGGATACCGGTGAAGATACCCGCGGCAAAGATCAAACCGACCACTGCCAGCACGCTACCGGCGTGGGCCGCAACGCGGTCCTTCTGCTGTTGCAGGCACGGGTAGTTGACGATCATCGCGATACTGAACGCCACCATGAACAGCACTGGCAGCGGCAACAGACCGGCGACCAGCGTGCACATCAGCGCCAGGGTCAACGCGCCGTTGAACCAGATCAACTTTGGACGACGGGCGTCCGGGAACTGCGAAACGCTGATTTCGCTGTGATCGACTTCATCACCGACCAGATGCAGCTCACCCAGACGTGCACGCTCACGTTTACCGTAGAAGTAGGCAATCGCCAGGATCGCCACCACGCCGGCCAGCATCGCCGGAATCATTGGCACAAAGATGTCGGACGGGTCGACATGCAGCGCACTGGCTGCACGAGCCGTCGGGCCGCCCCAAGGAGTCATGTTCATCACGCCACCGGCGAGGATGATCAGACCGGCCATGATCCGCGGGCTCATGCCGATGCGGCTGTAGAGCGGCAGCATGGCGGCCACGCAGATCATATAAGTGGTCGCGCCGTCACCATCAAGGGAAACGACGAGCGCCAGAACGGCGGTGCCGACCGAAACTTTCAACGGGTCGCCCTTGACCAGTTTGAGGATCTTGCGCACGGCTGGGTCGAACAGGCCGGAATCGATCATCAGGGCGAAGTAGAGAATGGCGAACATCAGCATCACGCCGGTCGGCGCAAGCTTGGTGATGCCTTCGAGCATCATCGGGCCGATCTTCGGCGAGAAGCCGCCGAACAGGGCGAAGATAATCGGGATGATGATCAGAGCAATCAGCGCGGACAGGCGCTTGGTCATGATCAGGAACATGAACGTGATGACCATGGCGAAGCCAAGGAAAGTCAGCATAGGAATACTCCAGGCGTAGCGCGGCTAGGGAATGGCGAACCGGATGGGCTCAGCGCAGAACGGGAAGCACGAGACGTACGGGTGGAGTGACAGCGAAGAGGCGGGTAGTAGCGGACATCAGAATCACCATTGTTGTTGTTTAATGGACCGGGCGGGCGATAAAACACTCGCATTGGCCAACCGGTCTGTTGCCGGCAGTGAGGGCGATGCTAATGGGGGAAGCTTTCAGCCAGCTTTCGCGAGTGAAAGCATTGACCGAATGTACAACCGGTCGTCGACCCGGTTGAAAGGCCGTAAACACGGGGTCAGGAGCAAAAGACATGGGTAAACTTCACACTGGTGGCTGCCACTGCGGACAAATCCGCTATCAATTCAGCGGGCCATTGCACGACATCGCTCACTGCCATTGCTCGATTTGCCGGCGGGTCAGCGGCGGGATCGTAACCACCTGGATCACCGTGCCCGCCTCAGCATTTGCATGGATGGCAGGTACGCCATCCCGGTATGAGTCTTCGTCCACCTGCGTGCGATATTTCTGCCCAAACTGTGGGGCACAACTGGCGCTGGTGACGAAGCTCAGCCCCGAGAGCATCGACGTGACCATCGCCACCCTCGACCATCCCGAGCAAGCGCCGGCCGAACGGCATATCTGGACCGACAGTCGTTTGCCGTGGCTGCATCTGGACGAGCACTTGCCCGGTGAGGCCCAAGAACAACTCTGATCAGAATACAGACAGGTTCAGCGGCCGGATTGCGCCCATCCAGATCGCGTGTTCGGTGTGGTCGAGCAGATCGTCGCCCGTGTCCGGGTGCAGGAATATCACTAATCCCTTACGGTTGAGCGCCAGCCACGGCAACACCGCGCCGAGGTGTTGCGGCTCGAAAGCCAATTGGCAGCTCCAGTCCGGATGCGGGCCGACCGGGCGTTCGTGCATGCGGCCCATCTTCAGCGGAAACAATTGCGTTGCCTGCTCACACAAGGCCCGTGCCTGTGGCAGGGTGCTGGCGTCGAAATAGACATGGGCGTGGTAGCCCCTGATCCGTTGCATCTGAACCCCCTCTGAAACCTTGTCGAACCCACCCCGCCTCCCGCAGGTCACACGCTATATAGGCAGGAAGTACACGGAGCACAGCCATGAAAAATGCCGAAACCCCGGTGGTGAAGGTAGTACTTTATGGTGCCATGAGTAGCCTGGGCAGTGCGCTGATGGCTGAAATGCTGCGGCGCCAGCATGAAGTGATCGCGATTCTCGATGATCTGACAGCGCTCGCGCCGCGCCCGGGCTTGCGCACCAAGGCCGGTAACCTGTTCGATGCCAAGCGGGTCAAGCAGAGCGTGGCCGGCTGTTCGGCGGTGATCTGCCTGCTCGATGCGCCAGGGTTGCCGATGAACAGTGAACACATCGAAAAATCCATCGTGCCCGGCCCGGTCGAGGAGGTGCTGGCGGTGGATGCACTGATCGACGGCATGCAGGCCGCAGGCATCTCCCGGTTGTTTGTAGTGGGCGATTTCGAGGTGCTGGACGATCCGGAGCCGGAGATTGAGGATCTACTGCAACGCCACGCCGCCGAAGAAATCCGCGAGGCTCTGCAAAGCAGCTCATTGCACTGGACCCTGGTGAATGCCCCTCGCGGCGTGCCCGGGCTGACCCTTGAGCATTTCAGTCACGTCAGCACCAGCCTGGAGCCCGGCCTGGCCGAACCGCTGGAACGGCTGAACCGCGTCGCTGTTGGGATTGCCGATGAGCTGCACTTGAACCTGCATGTCGGAGAGCATGTGAGTTTTGTTGCGACGTCGGAATAGTAATCGTCCGAACCCGCTCACACCGCAATCGACGGTAAAGGGAGGCCATTGAGCGACTGCGCACTGCTGGCCTGTTCCGCCATCAACCAATCCACAAACGTTTGAATCAACGCCCCACGCCGTTTGCGCTGGGGCAGGACCACGTAATAACCCAGCCTGGAAATCACCGTGTCGGCAATCGGGCGACACAACAGACCTTGCGCCAACAAGTTATCCACAAGGTGCCGCCATCCGATCGCAACGCCTTGGCCGCCAATCGCCGCCTGAATCAGCAGCGTGTAATTGTCGAAGCGCAGTTGCCCCGGCGCTGGGGCCGAGGTGATTCCCAACTCGCGAAACACGCCGCTCCAGTCGAACCAGTTGCTGCTGTGTTCGCCTCGCAGGTGCAGCAGCGGAAATTCCAGCAATGCCTGAGCCGGTAAGGGCAGGGTACGGTCCTTCAATAGCAGCGGGCTGCACACTGGAAACACCTCTTCGCTGAACAGCCAGTGGCTCTCGCCTTGCTTGAACCGGCCATCGCCGAACAGCACCGCCACATCGATATCGGTACGCAGCATGTTGTGGCTGCGTTCGCTGGTGACCAGGCTGACGTCCACTTGAGGGTTGGCGGTATGGAAGCGGTGCAGACGCGGCATCAGCCAGTACGCAGCGAAGGCGAAGTCGGTGGCCACCTGCAACACTTCGTGCTGTTGCTGCGCACTGATTGCGCTTAGTCCTGCATCGATAATCTGCAAACCGAGCTGAACTTGCTCGAACAGAATAGTCCCGGCCTCAGTCAGCTCGATACCGCGATAAATACGGTCGAACAACCGGGTAGCGAGCTGTTCTTCCAATCGCTTGATCTGCTGGCTGATGGCCGGTTGCGTGGTGCCGAGCTCCACTGCGGCGGCGGTGAAGCTGCGTTGCCGGGCCGCGGCTTCAAAGGCACGCAGCAGGTCCAGAGACAAATCACCGAGGGCGTCATACATAAGCTGTGCTTATCCTAGTCATTGCCTGGCATGGGCTTTACCACAAGGTTAATGGACTCCATGCTCGATCACAGCACTCTCGCATAAATATCCACTATGGAATGCCGCGATCACATGAAGCGCAAAAATATTCTTTTCATCATGGCCGATCAGATGGCCGCGCCAATGTTGCCGTTCTACGGCCCTTCGCCTATCAAACTGCCGAATCTGAGCCACCTCGCCGCCGAAGGCGTGGTGTTCGACGCCGCTTACTGCAATAGCCCTCTTTGCGCGCCGTCGCGTTTTACTCTGGTCAGCGGTCAGTTGCCGAGCAAGATCGGCGCCTACGACAACGCGGCCGACTTCCCCGCCGATGTTCCGACCTATGCCCATTACCTGCGACGCCTCGGTTTTCGCACCGCGCTGTCGGGCAAGATGCATTTCTGCGGCCCGGACCAGTTGCACGGCTATGAAGAACGCCTGACCAGCGACATCTACCCGGCCGATTACGGTTGGTCGGTGAACTGGGATGAGCCGGACGTACGCCCAACCTGGTACCACAACATGTCGTCGGTGCTGCAAGCCGGACCGTGCGTACGCACCAATCAGCTGGACTTTGACGAAGAGGTGGTGTTCAAGGCCCAGCAATACCTGTTCGATCATATCCGCCAGGATGGCGATCAGCCGTTCTGCCTGACCGTGTCGATGACTCACCCACACGATCCGTACACGATTCCCAAGGCTTTTTGGGATCTGTACGACGAGGCCGACATCCCTTTGCCCGAAACACCTGCACAGGAAGAACTCGATCCTCACTCCCAGCGTTTGCTCAAGGTCTATGACCTTTGGGACAAGCCGCTGCCTGTGGATAAGATTCGCGACGCGCGCCGTGCCTACTTCGGCGCGTGCAGCTATATCGACAGCAACGTCGGCAAACTTCTGCAAACACTCGAGGAAACCGGGCTAATCGATGACACCATCATCGTATTCTCCGGTGACCACGGCGACATGCTCGGCGAGCGCGGCCTCTGGTACAAAATGCACTGGTACGAAATGGCTGCCCGTGTACCGCTGCTGATCAGTGCACCAGGGCAATTCGGGGCAGGGCGAGTCAGTGCGGCGGTGTCCACTGCCGACCTGCTGCCGACCTTTGTGGAATTGGCCGGCGGCTCGCTGGAGCCCGGTCTGCCGCTGGACGGTCGCTCGCTGGTTTCGCATCTGCAAGGGCAGGGCGGTCACGATGAGGTGTTTGGCGAGTACATGGCCGAAGGCACCATCAGCCCGTTGATGATGATTCGCCGTGGTGCCTACAAATTCATCTACAGCGAAGACGACCCTTGCCTACTCTTCGACGTACATAACGACCCGCGTGAACAAGAAGAACTCAGCCAATCGCCGCAGCATCGGCAGCTTTTCGAGGAGTTTCTCGCCGAAGCGCGGGCCAAATGGGATATCCCGGCGATCCACCAACAGGTGCTCGCCAGCCAGCGACGCCGGCGTTTCGTCGCCGGTGCCCTGACCATCGGCAAACTGAAGAGCTGGGATCACCAGCCTCTGGTGGACGCCAGTCAGCAGTACATGCGCAACCACATCGACCTCGACGATCTGGAGCGTAAAGCACGTTATCCACAACCCTGCCAAAACCAATAATGTTAAGGGGAAGTCCATGCAAAGGTTATCCACAGTACTGACGGTCGGGCTTCTGGCTCTGGGCAGCGCCTCGGCTTATGCCGAGCAAAGTTGCGAGACGGTGAAAATGGCCGACCCTGGCTGGAGCGACATCGCTGCCACCAACGCCATCACCGGGTTTCTGCTGGACGGCATGGGCTACAAGGCCAAGGTCGACACGCTAGCGGTGCCGATCACCTTTGGCGGTCTGAAGGATGGCCAGGTGGACGTGTTCCTGGGTAACTGGATGCCGGCACAGCAAGGCTTCTACGATAAGTTCGTGGCCAACGGCGACGTTACTCAACTGGCGAAGAACCTCGACGGCACCGAGTTCACGCTGGCGGTCCCGGATTATGTTTGGGATGCGGGTGTGCATAACTTTAACGACTTGAATAAATTCGCCGACAAGTTCGACAAGAAGATCTATGGCATCGGCTCCGGCGCCCCGGCGAATATCTCGCTGCAAGAGATCATCAAGAAGAACGACTTCGACCTGGGTCAGTGGAAGCTGGTCGAATCCAGCGAGCAGGCGATGCTGGCCGAAGTGTCTCGCGCGGTGAAGAAACAGAAGTTCGTGACCTTCCTCGGCTGGACGCCACACCCGATGAACGTGCAGCTGAAAATGCATTACCTGAAGGGCGGCGAGAAGTATTTCGGTGACACCGGCAGCGTTTATACACTGACCCGCAAAGGTTATGCACAGGCCTGTCCGAATGTCGGCAAGCTGCTCACCAACCTGAGTTTTACCCAGGAAATGGAGAACAGCATCATGGCCGAAGTGGTGAACAAGAAGATCAGCAATACCGAGGCCGCCAAGGCCTGGATCAAGGCCAACCCGGCGGTGCTGGATAAGTGGCTGGATGGCGTGAAGACCGTGGACGGGAAGGATGCGTTACCGGCGGTCAAAGCCAAGCTTTAACTCCTAACACTGAGCATTCCCACGCGCAGCAAAGGAATGCAGCCGTGACGCTCCGCGTCACATCCCGAAACGGACGCAGAGCGTCCATGGCGGTGTTCCTTTGCTGCGCGTGGGAACGATCAGCGTCGGTCCTGATACTCTTTCGTAAAACCCCACCCGAGAGGACCCATGGCCTTCCCCAGCCGCCATTCACTCTTTCCCTTCCTGACCTGGTTGCCCCGGCAAACCCGCGCCAGCGTCGGCCGTGATCTGATTGTCGGCCTGAGTGGCGCGATTCTCGCGTTGCCGCAATCCATTGCCTACGCCCTGATCGCCGGTCTCCCACCGGAATACGGGTTGTACGCCGCGATTATCCCGGTGCTGATCGCCTGCCTCTGGGGTTCGTCGTGGCATCTGATCTGCGGTCCTACGGCGGCCATTTCCATCGTCCTGTATGCCAGCGTCAGTCCTCTGGCCGTCCCCGCGTCAGAGGACTACGTCACGCTGATCCTGCTTCTGACACTCCTTGCGGGCATTTTCCAGTGGCTGCTGGGTTTGCTGCGTTTCGGCGCCTTGGTGAATTTCGTCTCTCACTCGGTGGTGCTGGGCTTCACCCTTGGCGCGGCGGTGGTGATTGCCATCGGGCAACTGCCGAACCTGCTGGGGCTGGATGTGCCCAACCAGGCCACAGCGCTAAACAGCCTGGTGCTGCTGTTCAGTCATCTTAGTGAGGTGGACAAACCCTCGCTGGTACTGGGCCTGGCCACAGTCGTGGTGGGCGTCGTGCTGAAACTGTTGGTGCCGCGCTGGCCGACACTGTTGATCGCCCTGGCCCTGAGCGGATTGCTGGTGTGGCTGTGGCCAGCGATGTTCGGTCATGTGAAATTAGTCAGCGCCTTTGTCGGGCGACTGCCGCCCTTTAGCCCGTTGCCGCTGGATCTGGACTTGGTGTTGCGCCTGCTGCCTAGTGCTGTGGCGGTCGGCATGCTCGGACTGGTGACGAGCCTGTCGATTGCCCGCTCGTTGTCGGCGCGCTCGCAGCAGTTGCTCGACGCCAATCAAGAAGTCCGCGCCCAGGGTTTCTCGAACATGGTCGGTGCGTTTTTTTCCGGCTCGCTGTCAGCCGGTTCCTTCACCCGCTCGGCCCTGAGTTATGACGCCGGTGCCTGCTCACCGCTGGCGGGGGTTTTTTCAGCGGTGTGGGTGGCGTTGTTCGCTATCTTCGGCGCGGTATTGATCGCGCACATTCCGATCCCGGCCATGGCCGGCAGCATTTTGTTGATCGCCTGGGGATTGGTGGACCATCGCGGCATTCGCGCTCTGTTGCGAGTCAGCCATGCCGAGTTTCTGGTGATGGCGCTGACTTGTGTCGCGACGCTGTTGCTGGAGTTGCAAACGGCGATCTACGCCGGCGTGCTGGCCTCGCTATTCTTCTACCTCAAACGCACCTCGCAACCACGGGTGCAGCATTGGTGTGAGGGGGACGAAGACATTCTAAGAGTCGGCGGTTCGATCTTTTTCGGCGCCAGCCATTACCTGCAAGTGCGCCTGCAACGGATGCACGGCGCGCGGGTGGTGATCGAGGCGCAGCAGATCAACTTCATCGACTATTCAGGTGTGGAAATGCTGCACCAGGAAGCACGACGGCTGTTGCGTCAGGATCGCAGCCTGACTCTGCGAGGGGCACGGCCGCAGGTGGTGGAGGAATTGAGGAAGCTCGAAGGCGCGGAGAAATGCCCGATCCGCTTCGAAGATTGAAGCACTAACGTTGAGGCAACGGCATAACCTATGGCGAGGGAGCTTGCTCCCCCGCCACAAAGCACTACAGCGCCAATTGCCGGCGGAGTTCGGCCAGCACCGGCGCTGTATCCGGACGCACACCGCGCCACAGGTAGAAAGCTTCCGCCGCCTGCTCGGCCAGCATTCCCAGGCCATCCATCGCCACCGCCGCGCCGTGCTCGCTGGCCCAGCGGCAGAACGAGGTCGGCTCCTTGCCGTACATCATGTCATAGCAAACGGTTTTGCCCGGTTCGATCAAACTGCTGGCAATCGGCGGTACATCGCCCGACAGACTGGCGGACGTAGCGTTGATGATCAGGTCCACCGGCTCCTGCAACCAATCGAAACCACTGGCCGACACCGGTCCCAAATCCGCGAACAGTTCCGCCAGCAATTCGGCTTTTTCCACTGTGCGGTTGGCGATGATCACCGACGCCGGTCGCTCGGCCAGCAGCGGCTCCAGCGCCCCGCGTACCGCGCCGCCGGCCCCGAGCAGCAGGATGCGTTTGCCCGTCAGGCTGAATCCGGCGTTGACCGTCAGGTCCCGTACCAGCCCGGCGCCATCGGTGTTGTCGCCCAGCAAACTGCCATCAGCCAGTTTGCTCAGGGTATTCACCGCGCCGGCCCGTTGCGCTCGCTTGGTCAAGCTGTTCGCCAAACGATAGGCATCTTCCTTGAACGGCACCGTCACATTCGCCCCACGCCCTTCGCGGAAAAATTCCTTGGCACAGCCGGAAAAATCATCGAGGGGCGCCAGCAAAGTGCTGTAGTCCAGTTTTTGCCCCGTCTGCTCGGCGAACAAACGGTGGATCAGCGGCGACTTACTGTGGCCAATCGGGTTACCGAATACGACGTAACGATCCATCTGGGTTCCTCGTTCAGGCCTTGGCCAACCAATCGCGGTCTTGCAGGAAGTACTCGGTCAGGCGCGCTTCTTCACTGCCCGGCTCGGCTTTCCAGTCGTAGGCCCAGCGCACTTGCGGCGGCAGCGACATCAGGATCGATTCGGTACGCCCGCCCGATTGCAGGCCGAACAGCGTGCCGCGGTCATAGACCAGGTTGAACTCGACGTAACGGCCACGGCGAAACTCCTGGAATTCACGCTGTTTGGCGGTGAACGCATCGTTCTTGCGGCGCTGCACGATTGGCAGGTACGCATCGATAAACGCATCGCCGATGGCACGCATGAAGGCGAAGCTGGTGTCGAAGTCCCACTCATTCAAGTCATCGAAAAACAAACCGCCTATGCCACGCGGCTCGTGGCGATGCTTGATGTGGAAATAACTGTCACACCAGGCTTTGTAGCGCGGGTAGACGTCTGGCCCGAACGGCGCGCAGGCCTGCTCGGCGACACGGTGCCAGTGCACGCAGTCTTGTTCATTACCGTAATAAGGGGTCAGGTCGAAGCCGCCACCGAACCACCAGACCGGCTCTTCACCTTCTTTTTCAGCGATGAAAAAGCGCACGTTGGCGTGGGATGTCGGTACATGGGGGTTGTGCGGGTGAATCACCAAAGACACGCCCAAGGCTTCGAAGCCTCGGCCGGCCAGTTCTGGCCGATGAGCGCTGGCGGAGGGAGGGAGTCCGCTGCCAAAGACGTGGGAAAAGTTGACGCCGCCCTTTTCGATGACCGCGCCGTTTTCGATCACCCGGGTGCGACCGCCACCGCCGGCAGGCCGGGTCCAGGCGTCTTCGACGAAACGCGCACCGCCGTCTTCAGCTTCCAGAGCAGCGCAAATGCGGTCTTGCAGGTCGAGCAGGTAGGCTTTTACGGCCTCGGTGCGGGTAGTCATGGCATCACCTTGAATCGGGCAAAGCTACGCGGCGTTCATACAAGCCGGCGGCAAATTGCTGCGTAGGATAACACTGCACCTAGTGCCGTCGCAGTTGACGAAGGTCAAGCTTAGGAGTCCGATAGAGCGCTTCGCAAAATGACCTGAGGAGAGTGCAGATGGCAAAGCGTATCCAGTTCCGCGCCCATGGCGGCCCCGAAGTGCTCGAATACGTGGACTACCAACCCGCCGAGCCCGGTCCGCTGCAGGTACGCGTGACCAACAAGGCCATCGGCCTGAACTTCATCGACACTTATTACCGCAGTGGCCTTTATGCGCCACCCGCCTTGCCGTCGGGCCTGGGCGCTGAAGGCGCGGGCGTGGTCGAAGCAGTCGGAAGCGAAGTCACCCACTTCAAGATCGGTGATCGCGTGGCGTACGGCAGTGGCCCATTGGGCGCTTATAGCGACGTTCATACATTGCCGGAAGCCAATCTGGTACATCTGCCGGACGCCATCAGCTTCGAACAGGCCGCCGGCGTGATGCTCAAAGGCCTGACCGTGCAGTACTTGCTGCGTCAGACGTATGAACTCAAGGGCGGCGAAACCATTCTGTTCCACGCAGCGGCGGGGGGCGTCGGTTCCCTGGCCTGCCAATGGGCCAAGGCCTTGGGCGTGAAACTGATCGGCACGGTCAGTTCAGCGGAGAAAGCCGCACTGGCGAAAGCCAATGGTGCCTGGGCGACCATTGATTACAGCCACGAAAACGTCGCACAACGCGTGCTGGAATTGACTGACGGTAAAAAAGTGCCGGTGGTGTACGACGGTGTCGGCAAAGATACCTGGCTGACGTCGCTCGACAGCGTCGCGCCTCGGGGGCTGGTGGTGAGTTTCGGTAATGCTTCGGGCGCAGTGGATGGAGTGAATCTGGGGATTCTCGCGGCAAAAGGTTCGCTGTACGTGACCCGACCGACCCTGGCGACCTACGCCAACAACGCTGAAAACCTGCAAAGCATGGCCGATGAGCTGTTCGAGATGATCATCAGCGGCAAGTTGAAGGTGGACATCAGCCAGCGCTATCCATTGGCTGAAGCGGCGAAAGCGCAGACCGAATTGTCGGCGCGACGCACGACTGGCTCGACTGTTTTGTTGCCTTGAGGGCCTCTTCGCGGGCAAGCCTCGCTCCTACAGGATTTCGGTCGTTCACATTATTCGTATACGACTCGGATCTGTGGGAGCGAGGCTTGGCCGCGAAGAACGATGACGCGGTCTCAATCCGGGCGCACAACGTGGCCGGTGGCCAGATCGCGAATCACGCTCGGATTCTTCCGTCCACCCAGATTACCGCCCAGCACCCAATCAATCTGACCACGGAAATACTGCTCCACGCGAAGCCGCGTCCGCGCCGCCGGTCGCCCCTGAGGGTTGGCCGATGTTGAAACCAACGGCCCGACCAACGCACACAAATCCCGCACCAATGGGTGATCGCTAACCCGCAACGCCACGGTTTCGTGCACACCGGTAATCCACTGGGGCAACATATTCTGATGCGGCACCAGCCAGGTGTTGGGGCCAGGCCAGGTGCTGGCCATACGGTCCATCCACAATTCAGGGAAGTCTTCGAAGAGGAAGTCGAACTGGCGAATATTGTCGGCCACCAGAATCAGGCCTTTATCCACAGACCGTCCCTTGATCAGCAGCAAACGATCCACTGCCTCTTCGTCCCACGGGTCGCAACCCAGGCCCCAGACAGCTTCGGTTGGATAGGCAATGACCGCCCCAGCGCGAACTTCTCGTGCGGCTTGTTGCACACGCCAACTGTTAACCATGAAAGACTCTCCGGAATAAGGCTCTGCGCAGTTTACCGATCTTCCCTGTAAAACCTAGCGTCCCCGCGCAAGCCAGCGGCCGCTTTCACAGACCGCACGGCCGTCCATTTCCAGTTCCGTCAGCGCCGCCAACACTTTCGACAACGCCCAGCCGCTGGTGATCGCCAAGGCTTCGCTGGTATGGGGCGCCGCGTGAAGCAACTTGAGCAGTGGATGAGTCTCTGTCGTCTGCGGCGTTTCTGTGGATAACGGCAGCCGTTGCCAGCCGCGCAAGGCTTCGAGGATGTGCTCGATGGTTTCCACCAGCACCGCACCGTCGCGGATCAGCTGATGACACCCCTTTGCCCCAGGGTGATGGATCGACCCTGGAATCGCATATACCTCACGCCCCTGTTCCGCCGCCAGTCTCGCGGTGATCAACGACCCACTGGCAACACTCGCCTCGACCACGAGCACGCCGAGGGACAAACCGCTGATGATTCGATTGCGCCGGGGAAAATTGCTGGGGGAAGGGCCAGCGTCCAGCGGGAACTCCGAAATTACCGCGCTTCCCGAAGTGATCATGGCGTCCGCCAGCCGCCGATTGCGCTGTGGATAAAAATTTTCCAGCCCCGTGCCAAGTACCCCGACCGTTTGCCCGCCAACGTCCAGAGCCGCCTGATGCGCCGCAGCATCGATGCCCAGGGCCAGACCGCTGGTGATGACAAAACCGGCGCCGGCCAGAGTGCGGGAAAACGCGGCGGCGGTGTCCATGCCCGGTCGCGAAGCACGACGGCTGCCGACCATCGCCAGCTGTGGTTTTTCCAGAATTCCCGGATCGCCCGCGACGAACAACAGCGGCGGCGCATCGCTGATTTGCGCCAGCAATGCGGGGTAGTCAGGTTGGTCCCACATCAGTAAATGCTGGCCCGGGCGCTCTAACCAGGCTAATGCGTGACTGGCGCCGTCACGAATTTCGCTTGAGCGCCGGGCCTCCGCGCAGGCGAGTGGCAGGCCCAACGCACGCCAGGCGCTGGCCGGTGCGCCAATGGCTTTGGAGGCAGAGCCGAAGGCCTCAAGCAATTTCTTGAAACGCGCAGGGCCGAGCTCGGGCAAACGGTGCAGGCGTAAACGGGCTTCCAGTTCCGCAGGGGAAACGGATGTACAGACAGACAGCGACATGGATCATCCTTGATCGTTAGAGAGTCCCGTAGAATCGGGAATAAGCTGTGGATAACTCTGTTGGTAACTTGTGAGCAGGTTTAAGGATTTCGCACCTTGTCCATCACCGCCAGGGAACGCGATGCGTTAAGGACAAGCCCGTAGCTGAGCTTGTCGTAGGTGCGGAAGACCATCAGCAAACCGGCCCGTTCGTCGGGAATTTTCAATGGCTGGCCGGTGATCCGGTCACGTACGGTTTCACCGGTTTTCATCACCACCAGCACATTGCCTTCGGCCAGACCATCGCGTTGTCCCTTGTTCAGCGTGACGACATCCAGCGCGCCGATCTGGGTGACACCACGCGGCACATCAATGATCAAGCCGTTGATATCGGTAGTCGGGGCACTGGGCATGAAGGTCGAATTGATCGAGCGCTCTTCACCGCCGAACAGCCGGTCGCCGAGTCGCACTTCCTGAGTGGTGCGTTGCAGGGCCAGGGTGGCGACGTCGCCTTCAGTGGCAATGATCTCGCCGCCACCGATGTCGTCGGCGTTGATCCCCAGAAACTCCTTGCTCTGCGGATCGGTGTAGACCTTGCCCTGCCGGAAGATGCCGTACACCGATTGTGCCGGGTCGAAATGTCCGCGCGCGAATATCCGATCACCGGTGCCGCTGAGCACCCGTTCGGCATCGCCGGCGACGATGTAGGGCGCCTTGTCGAAATCCTCTGCCTTGTCGACGATGCGATTGCTCAGCAGAAAGCTGTTGATCGATTTCAGTGGAATGCTCGGAATGGCATCGGCCACCGGCGAGCTGCGGATTCGTGGCGAAAGCTTGATGGTGCCCCGGGAAGCACCGCGATTGAGGGTCAGGCGTGGCTGACCGTTGACGTAGACCAGCGACAGCGTATCGCCCGGATAAATGAGATTGGGGTTTTCGATCTGTGGATTGGCCTGCCAAAGTTGCGGCCACTCCCACGGTTCACGCAGGTATTTGGCGGAAATGTCCCAGAGTGTGTCCCCTGCCACCACGGTGTATTGCTGTGGAAAACCTTCCCTGAGTTGCACTTGCCCATGCGCAAAACCGGCCGAGGCCAGAAGGAGCAAGGCGAGTAGTGATTTCCTCATGCGGTGAATCCCTTTATTATGTACGTTCGCGTGAAACGCCAGAGCCCTCGTGGCTCGCTTCCGGCTCATTTTTGAAAAGCCTGAAGCTACGTTCACAACGGTAGCCTGCATCCTCGGACTCGCCAGGCCATCGACCCGACTTTACCTCACACGTGCAGCAATTGAGCTTATGGCCATTTTAGACATCCTCGAATTCCCCGACTCGCGCCTGCGCACTATCGCCAAACCCGTGGCTGTAGTGGACGACGAAGTGCGTCAGTTGGTCGATGACATGTTTGAAACAATGTATGAAGCGCCAGGCATCGGCCTCGCCGCGACCCAGGTCAACGTGCACAAACGTATCGTCGTGATGGACCTCTCCGAAGACCGCAGCGAACCGCGGGTGTTCATCAACCCCGAGTTCGAAGTCCTGACCGACGAGGTGGACCAGTATCAGGAAGGCTGCCTTTCGGTGCCGGGTTTCTACGAAAACGTCGACCGCCCGCAAAAGGTCAAGATCAAGGCCCTGGACCGCGACGGCCAACCGTACGAACTGATCGCCGAAGGCCTGCTCGCGGTATGCATCCAGCATGAATGCGACCACCTCAACGGCAAATTGTTCGTTGACTATCTGTCTACGCTCAAACGCGACCGGATCAAGAAGAAACTGGAAAAGCTCCATCGCCAGAACGCTTGATGCCCTTCTTTCAAAGGCTTGCTGCGGCAAGCCTTTTTCTTTTCAAGACGCTTTGTAATTGAGAGCTTTCATGACTGAGCCACTGCGCATTGTCTTTGCCGGTACCCCGGAATTCGCCGCCGAACACCTCAAGGCCCTGCTCGACAGTCCTTACGAGATCGTTGCGGTCTACACCCAACCGGACCGTCCGGCGGGCCGTGGACAGAAGCTGATGCCAAGCCCGGTCAAGCAGTTGGCTCTGGAGCACAACATCCAGGTATTGCAACCGCCGACCCTGCGCAACGAAGACGCTCAGGCTGGACTGGCCGCACTGAAACCGGATTTGCTGGTGGTGGTCGCTTACGGGCTGATCCTGCCGCAAGTGGTGCTGGATATTCCGCGTCTGGGCTGCATCAACAGTCACGCTTCCTTGCTTCCACGCTGGCGCGGTGCGGCACCGATCCAGCGCGCTGTTGAAGCGGGTGACAGCGAAAGTGGCGTGACCGTCATGCGCATGGAACTGGGCCTGGATACTGGGCCGATGCTGCTCAAGGTCACCACGCCGATCAGCGGTGAAGACACCGGCGGCAGCCTCCACGATCGCCTCGCAGAGATGGGCCCACCGGCCGTGGTTCAGGCGATTGCCGGTCTCGCTGCTGGCACCCTGAAAGGCGAAGTGCAGGACGACAGCCTCGCCACCTACGCACACAAATTGAACAAAGACGAAGCACGCATCGACTGGAACCGCCCGGCAGTTGAGCTGGAGCGTCTGGTTCGCGCCTTCAACCCATGGCCGATCACCCACAGCACGCTGAGCGGTGAAGCACTGAAAGTGCTGGCTGCGAGCCTGGCCGAAGGGCAGGGCGCACCGGGTGAAATCCTCAGTGCCAGCAAGGATGGTTTGATCGTCGCCTGCGGTGAACAGGCGCTGTGCCTGACCCGCCTGCAATTGCCCGGCGGCAAGGCGCTGAACTTCAGCGACTTGTTCAACAGCCGTCGTGAGAAATTCGCCGTCGGTACCGTTCTTGGTCAAACGGCGGACGCTCAATGAATCCACGTCTGGCCGCCGCCAAGGCATTGGCCGCTGTTCTTAACGGAAAAGCCTCACTCAACAGTTCTCTGCCGACGCAAATGGACAAGGTCGAAGACCGTGATCGCGGCTTCACCCAGGATCTGGCGTTCGGCACGGCTCGCTGGCAGCCGCGTTTGTCGGCGCTGGCGGCCAAGTTGCTGCAAAAGCCGTTCAAGGCGGCTGATGCCGATGTTGAAGCGCTATTGTTGGTGGGTCTCTACCAGTTGCTCTACACCCGAGTTCCAGCGCACGCCGCCATTGGTGAAACCGTGGGTTGCGCCGACAAACTGAAAAAGCCCTGGGCCAAAGCCTTGCTCAATGCCGTACTGCGCCGCGCCCAACGGGAAAGCGAAGCGCTGCTGGCCGAGCTGGAGCACGACCCGGTGGTGCGCACCGCTCACCCGCGCTGGCTGCAAAAATCCCTCAAAGCCTTCTGGCCTGAACAGTGGGAAGCCATTTGCGCGGCGAACAACGCTCACCCGCCAATGATTTTGCGGGTTAACCGTCGCCATCACACCCGCGATGCTTATCTCGGGTTGCTGAGTGAAGCGGGCATCGCGGCCACGCCATGTGTTTACAGCCGGGACGGCATCATCCTCGACGCAGCAGCCGACGTGCGCAGCCTCCCGGGTTTCGCCGAAGGCTGGATCAGCGTGCAGGACGAAGCCGCGCAACTGGCCGCCGATTTGCTGGACCTGGCGCCAGGGCAACGGGTGCTGGACGCCTGCTGCGCACCGGGCGGCAAAACCTGCCACATCCTTGAGGCAGAGCCCGAACTGGCCGGCGTGGTGGCTGTGGATCTGGAAGCCAAACGTCTGGTGCGAGTGCGGGAAAACCTTGAACGCCTGGGCCTGAGCGCCGAACTGATCGCCGCCGACGGCCGCGACACCGCCACCTGGTGGGACGGCAAACCGTTCCAGCGCATCCTGCTGGATGCGCCGTGCTCGGCCACCGGTGTAATTCGTCGTCATCCGGACATCAAACTGACTCGCCAACCCGACGACATCGCCGCGCTGGCGGTGCTTCAGGGCGAGCTGCTCGATGCCATGTGGATAACGTTGGAAGTGGGCGGCATTCTGCTTTACGCCACCTGCTCCACGCTGCCGACCGAAAACACCGAAGTCATCGAAGCGTTCCTCGCTCGCACGTCGGGTGCCCGTGAACTCGACATCGCCAGTCAGGCCGGCATCAAGCAACCCCATGGTCGCCAATTACTGGCCCAGGAAGGTGGCCATGACGGGTTCTACTACGCCAAGCTGATCAAGATTGCCGCCGCGCGCGGTTAACCGGTTTTAAGGGAGTGACTGGATGAAAATCATCATCCTCGGCGCAGGGCAGGTCGGCGGTTCGCTGGCAGAGCACCTGGCCAGCGAAGCCAACGACATCACCGTGGTCGACACCGATGGCGAACGCCTGCGTGACCTCGGCGATCGGCTGGACATCCGCACCGTGCAAGGTCGCGGTTCGCTGCCGACCGTACTGCGTCAGGCCGGTGCCGACGACGCCGACATGCTGGTTGCAGTGACCAACAGTGACGAAACCAACATGGTGGCCTGCCAGGTCGCGCACACCTTGTTCCACACGCCAACCAAGATCGCCCGGGTCCGCGAAGCCGCGTACCTGACCCGCGCCGAACTCTTCGATAACGAAGCGATTCCGGTCGACGTGCTGATCAGTCCGGAGCAAGTCGTTACCAACTACATCAAGCGCCTGATCCAGCATCCGGGGGCGTTGCAGGTAATCGACTTCGCCGAAGGCAAAGCGCAACTGGTGGCAGTAAAAGCCTATTACGGCGGTCCGCTGGTGGGTCAGCAACTGCGACAGCTGCGCGAACACATGCCGAATGTCGAAACCCGCGTTGCGGCGATTTTCCGTCGTGACCGGCCGATCCTGCCCCAGGGCGATACCGTGATCGAGGCCGACGACGAAGTGTTTTTCATCGCCGCCAAAGCGAATATTCGCGCGGTGATGAGCGAAATGCGCCGCCTCGATGAGAGCTACAAACGTATCGTCATCGCTGGCGGTGGGCAGATTGGCGAGCGTTTGGCCGAGGCCATCGAAAGCCGCTATCAGGTGAAGATCATCGAGATGAACCCGGCCCGCTGCCGCCATCTCTCGGACACCCTCGACAGCACCGTGGTGTTACAGGGCAGTGCCTCCGACCGCGACTTGCTGATGGAAGAGAACATTGCCGACGCCGACATCTTCCTGGCGCTGACCAACGACGACGAAGCCAACATCATGTCTTCGTTGCTGGCCAAGCGTCTGGGCGCGAAGAAGGTGATGACGATCATCAACAACCCGGCCTATGTCGACCTGATCCAGGGCGGCGACATCGACATCGCCATCAGCCCGCAACTGGCGACCATCGGCACCTTGCTGGCCCACGTGCGGCGCGGCGATATCGTCAGCGTGCACTCATTGCGCCGAGGTGCGGCGGAAGCCATCGAGGCCATCGCCCACGGTGATGCGAAGTCGAGCAAGGTGATCGGCAAGGCCATCGAAAACATCGGCCTGCCGCCGGGAACCACCATCGGCGCGATCATCCGCGACGAAGAAGTGATCATCGCCCACGACGACACAGTGATTGAAGCCGGCGACCATGTGATTCTGTTCCTTGTGGATAAGAAGCACATTCGGGATGTGGAAAAGTTGTTCCATGTGGGGTTGAGCTTCTTCTGATGATCGTTTCCCACGCTCTGCATGGGAACGCCTCAACGGACGCTCCGCGTTCGGCTTTGAATGGGACGCCGAGCGTCCCGGGCTGCATTCCCACGCGGAGCGTGGGTACGATCACTGACTGAGGAAGCACCGATGATCGAATCCCTGGAAAAAATGCTTGCCAAGGGTGTGGATAACTCGCTGCTGCGCTTCGGCCTGGGCAAGGGTTATCTGGATCTGGGTGAAAATGCCAAAGCCGCGGAGCATTTCCAGCGCTGCGTCGAGTTCGATCCGAAGTATTCGGCAGCCTGGAAGCTATTGGGCAAGGCCCATCTGGCGTTGGCGGATTACACAGCGGCGCGTCAGGCCTGGGAACAGGGCCTGGAAGCCGCCCGCAACCATGGCGACAAGCAGGCCGAGAAGGAGATGACGGTGTTTCTGAAAAAGCTTGAGCGTCAGGCGCACTGATCAGAGATAACACAGGCCAAGATCAAAAGATCTCGGCCTGCGAAGTTATCCACAGCAGCATCAATACCAGCGTTCTTCACCCGGCGGACGCTTCTTGAAGCGCTTCATGCTCCACATGTACTGGCTCGGATAGGCCCGCACGTAGCGCTCGACCACCTGGCTCATGGCTGCACAGGATGTTTCCGTATCGGTGCTGTACATGGCTTCCGGCGCAGCTTCGAGGATCACCTTGTAACCCGAACCGTCCGGCAGGCGCAGGGCGTGCAGGAACACACCGACCGCTTTGCCGCCGGCCAGCATGTTCGGGACGAATTTACTGGTCAGGGCCTGAGTGGCGAAGAACGGCACGAAGATCCCGGCGGATTCGGCCGGTTCCGGGTCAGCCGGAATGCCCACTGCACCACCTTTGCGCACTTCCTTGATCACGCTGAGGATGCCTTCCTTGGTGGAAGCGGCCACCCGATTCCCTAATTGCACCCGCTGCTTGCGCAGCAACTCATCCACCGCCTTGAGCTTGGGCGGACGGTAGAAAATGATCGGTTTGCACTGGCTGCAATAGAAGTGGTTCAACACTTCCCAGTTGCCCAGGTGGCTGGTGATGCCGACAACACCTTTGCCGGATGCCAACGCCTCTTTCAAAACGTCGAGACCTTCGACTTCCCGCACCAATTCAATGGAACGCTGCGCCGGCCAGATCCACGCGCAAGCGCTCTCGGTCAGGGACTTGCCAATGTCTTTCAGGCTCTGGCCCACCAGACGCTCGCGTTCGGCCGGGTCCATCTGCGGAAAGCACTTGGCGAGGTTGATCCGCACCACGTCGCGGGAACGGTTGGGGGTTTTCCACATGATCCAGCCAATTGCCGAACCCACCGCCTGCACGGCCCGCCAAGGAAGCAGGGCAAACAGACGCAGAGCGCCTACCAGCAAGGCGCCTTTCAACTTATCCACAGGTCACTCCTGATCTTGTGCTGTGCGCGAGGCGGCTATTCTAACCGCCGTTCGCCAAGGTGGCGTAGCGATCGCAATCCCGAGTGTGGTCCATGACCATGCCCGAAGCCTGCATCAACGCGTAACAAATGGTCGGGCCGACGAACGTGAATCCGGCTTTTTTCAGGCCTTTGCTCATCTCGACAGCGACCGGTGTCACGGCCGGCACTTCACTGCGATCCTTGAAATGATTGATCACAGGCGTTCCGCCGACGAACGACCAGAGAAACGCCACTGGGTCCTCCAACGCCAGCCAGGCCTGGGCATTGCGCCGGGCTGCATTGAGTTTGAGGCGATTGCGGATGATCCCCGGATCGAGCATCAATTCATCGATTTCCGCATCGCTCATCTGTGCCACGCGCTGTATGTCGAAGCCAAACAGCACCTCGCGATAACGCTCTCGTTTGCGCAACACGGTGATCCAGGAAAGCCCGGCCTGGAACCCTTCGAGCAAAAGCAACTCGAACAAACCCTGCGCATCGCGTAGCGGCGTGCCCCACTCCTGATCGTGATAAGCCATGTACAGCGGATCTTCGGTACACCAAAAGCAGCGTGGCATAAGGCTCCAGGGGGCGTGCGCAGGACCGAATCGGGTATACTCCCGCTCTTTAAATCGCAGCCCAAGAAACAGGTGAATTTCGTGAGCCAGCCTACGCCAGCCGTGCGTACCTTCCAAGACTTGATCCTCGCCCTCCAGCAATACTGGGCCGAGCAAGGTTGTGTGGTACTTCAGCCCTACGATATGGAAGTAGGCGCCGGCACTTTCCACACTGCCACGTTCCTGCGCGCCATTGGCCCGGAAACCTGGAACGCCGCTTATGTGCAGCCCAGTCGTCGCCCGACTGACGGCCGCTACGGCGAAAACCCGAACCGTCTGCAGCACTACTACCAGTTCCAGGTAGTCCTGAAGCCGAACCCGGACAACTTCCAGGAACTGTACCTGGGCTCCCTCAAGCACGTGGGCCTCGACCCGCTGGTGCACGACATCCGTTTCGTCGAAGACAACTGGGAGTCGCCAACGCTGGGCGCCTGGGGGCTGGGCTGGGAAGTCTGGCTCAACGGCATGGAAGTGACGCAGTTCACTTACTTCCAGCAAGCGGGCGGCATCGAGTGCTACCCGGTGACCGGCGAGATCACTTACGGTCTGGAGCGTCTGGCCATGTACCTGCAAGGCGTGGACTCGGTCTATGACCTGGTCTGGGCTGACGGTCCGTTCGGCAAGGTGACCTACGGCGACGTGTTCCACCAGAACGAAGTGGAGCAGTCGACCTACAACTTCGAACACGCCAACGTCGAGAAGCTGTTCGAGTTGTTCGACTTCTATGAAAGCGAAGCCAAGCGCCTGATCGAACTTGATCAGCCGTTGCCGTTGCCGAGCTACGAAATGGTGTTGAAGGCTTCCCACACCTTCAACCTGCTGGATGCGCGCCGAGCGATCTCGGTGACTGCGCGTCAGCAATACATTCTGCGTGTACGCACCCTGGCGCGTTCCGTTGCGCAAGCCTACTTGCTGGCTCGCGCCAAGCTGGGCTTCCCGATGGCGACCCCGGACCTGCGTGATGAAGTACTGGCCAAGCTGGAGGCTGCACAATGAGTGCTCAAGATTTTCTGGTTGAACTGGGCACCGAAGAACTGCCACCCAAAGCCCTGAACACCCTGGCCGAAGCGTTTCTGGCCGGTATCGACAAAGGCCTGCAAGCTGCCGGTCTGAACTACGAAACCAAAACCGTCTACGCCGCGCCACGTCGTCTGGCCGTGCTGATCACCGCGCTGGCCACCCAGCAGCCGGATCGCAGCATCAACCTTGACGGCCCGCCGCGTCAGGCCGCGTTCGATGCCGAAGGCAACCCGACTCAAGCAGCCCTGGGCTTCGCCAAGAAGTGCGGCGTCGACCTGAGCGAGATTGATCAGAGCGGGCCGAAACTGCGCTACAGCCAAAGCATCGCCGGCAAGCCGACCGCCAGCCTGATGCCAACCATCGTCGAAGATTCCCTGAACGACCTGCCTATCCCCAAGCGCATGCGCTGGGGTGCTCGCAAGGAAGAATTCGTTCGCCCGACCCAGTGGCTGGTGATGCTGCTCGGTGACCATGTCATCGACTGCACCATCCTCGCGCAAAAGTCCGGTCGCGATTCCCGTGGTCACCGCTTCCATCATCCTGAAAGCGTGCGCATCACCTCGCCGGCCAACTACCTGAGCGATCTGCGTGCTGCCTATGTGCTGGCCGACGCCAACGAGCGTCGCGAGCTGATCAGCAAGCGCACCGAAGAACTGGCGACGCTGCAGGAAGGTACGGCCATCGTGCCGCCAAGCCTGCTCGACGAAGTGACTGCGCTGGTTGAATGGCCGGTGCCGCTGGTGTGCTCGTTCGAAGAACGCTTCCTCGACGTGCCGCAAGAAGCGCTGATCACCACCATGCAGGACAACCAGAAGTATTTCTGCCTGCTGGATGCCGACGGCAAGTTGCTGCCTCGTTTCATTACCGTGGCCAACATCGAAAGCAAAGACCCACAGCAGATCATCGCCGGTAACGAGAAAGTGGTTCGCCCACGCCTGACCGACGCCGAGTTCTTCTTCAAGCAAGACAAGAAGCAGAAACTCGAAGAATTCAATCTGCGCCTGCAGAACGTGGTGTTCCAGGAAAAACTCGGCAGCGTCTACGACAAGGCCGAGCGCGTTTCCAGACTCGCTGCATTCATCGCTCAACGCATTGGCGGCAACGCTGCATGGGCCTCCCGTGCCGGCCTGCTGTCCAAGTGCGACCTGGCGACCGAGATGGTCGGCGAGTTCCCGGAGATGCAAGGTGTCGCCGGTTACTACTACGCCCTCAACGACGGTGAGCCGGAAGAAGTTGCACTGGCACTGAACGAGCAGTACATGCCGCGCGGTGCCGGTGCTGAACTGCCGACCACCCTGACCGGGGCGGCCGTGGCCATCGCCGACAAGCTCGACACGCTGGTGGGTATTTTCGGTATCGGCATGCTGCCAACCGGGAGCAAAGACCCGTACGCCCTACGCCGTGCAGCGCTGGGTGTGTTGCGCATCCTGATCGACAAGAAGCTCGACCTTGACCTGAACGACGCCGTGGCGTTTGCCGTGAATGCGTTCGGTACCAAGGTCAAGGCTGCCGGCCTGAATGACGCGGTGCTGGAATTCATCTTCGATCGTCTGCGCGCCCGTTATGAAGACGAAGGCGTTGATGTCGGGACTTACCTGTCGGTCCGTGCTCTGAAGCCGGGCTCGGCGCTGGACTTCGATCAGCGTGTACAAGCTGTAGAAGCGTTCCGCAAATTGCCGGAAGCCGCAGCCCTGGCCGCCGTGAACAAGCGCGTTTCGAACTTGCTGAGCAAGGTCGAAGGCTCTGTTCCTTCGGTCGTTGAAGCCAAGTACTTCGACAACGCCAACGAGTTCTCCCTGTATTCAGCAATCCAGCAGGCTGACCAGGCTGTTCAGCCAATGGCCGCTGCTCGTCAGTACAGCGAATCGCTGGCGCGTTTGGCCGCCTTGCGTGAGCCGGTGGATGCGTTCTTCGAAGCGGTGATGGTCAACGCCGAAGATGCCAAGGTGCGAGCCAACCGCTATGCGCTGCTGGCGCGTCTGCGTGGTTTGTTCCTCGGCGTCGCCGACATTTCGCTGCTGGGCTAAGGGGCTGCTGTTGAAACTGCTGATTCTCGATCGGGACGGAGTGATCAATTACGACTCCGACGCGTACATCAAGTCGGTGGAGGAGTGGATTCCACTCCCCGGTTCGATCGAAGCGATTGCGCAGTTGAGCAAGGCCGGCTGGACGGTGGCGGTCGCTACCAACCAATCGGGCATCGCTCGCGGCTATTACGACATCGCCACCCTGGAGGCCATGCACGCTCGCTTGCGCGAGCTGGTGGCGGAGCAGGGCGGCGAAGTCGGGCTGATCGTCTATTGCCCGCATGGGCCAGACGATGGCTGCGATTGCCGCAAGCCAAAACCGGGGATGTTGAAAACCATCGCCACGCATTACAACGTTTCGCTGACGAATCTATGGTTCGTCGGCGATACTCTCGGTGACCTGGAAGCCGCCAGGGCCGTCGACTCTCAGCCAGTTTTGGTAAAGACCGGGAAAGGCGAAAAGACGCAGGGCTTGACCCTACCGGCGGGCACCTTGATTTTTGACGATCTGGCGGCGATTGCCGCGGAACTTATCCACAACTAAGGCTCTTCTGACATCCTGGCCAAGGACTGATCGGGGGTGCGTTTGAATAGGCGGGCAATGCCCGCAACGGTAAATGTCGCCATGTCGATACTGCAGGCCATCAGAACTTTCCTCTTTTACCTGCTGCTGGGCACCAGCTCTTTGCTCTGGTGCACCCTGAGCTTTTTTATCGCGCCGTTTCTGCCATTCAAGGCGCGCTATCGCTTTATCAACGTGTACTGGTGCCGCTGCGCTTTATGGCTGAGCAAAGTCTTTCTGGGTATCAGTTACGAAGTGAAGGGTGCTGAGAACGTGCCTGACCGGCCCTGCGTGATTCAGTCGAACCACCAGAGCACCTGGGAAACATTCTTTCTCTCGGCGTATTTCGAGCCTCTAAGCCAGGTGCTCAAGCGCGAACTGCTCTACGTTCCGTTCTTCGGCTGGGCCATGGCCATGCTGCGACCGATCGCCATCGACCGTGGCAACCCGAAAGCTGCGCTCAAGCATGTGGCGAAGAAGGGCGATGAGCTGCTCAAGGACAATGTCTGGGTGCTGATCTTCCCTGAAGGGACTCGCGTTCCCTACGGCACCATCGGCAAGTTCTCCCGCGGTGGCACCGCGTTGGCCGTCAATGCGTCATTACCGGTACTGCCGATTGCGCACAATGCCGGCAAGTTCTGGCCAAAAACCGGTTGGGCGAAACAGCAAGGCGTGATCACCGTGATCATTGGCGCGCCGATGTACGCCGAGGGCAGTGGGCCGCGAGCCATTGCCGACCTGAATGACCGAGTGCAGGCCTGGAACGAACAGATGCAACGCGAGATGGGCTCGCTGCCAGCAGCCCCGGCGGCCCCCAACGCCACCGATCAACTGACTGTCTGAGATTCTGTGGATAACCTGTGTACCGTTTTGTTTAAAACCGTCGTTTTTAATTCTTAAGCTTATGATTTAAATACATATTTCTTAAGCAAATAAAACGTCGAAAAAGGTGCATAAGTTTATTTCGGACGTAAAAAACCGGCTGATATATAGCCGGTTTTTTATGCCCGTTGAAAGCGTCTGGCTCACTCGCTCAATAGCGGTAACTGGACACTGAACGTCGTGCCTTGCCCCACCACGCTATGACAGGAAATTCTCCCGCCATGACGATCCACCACCGCCTTGACCATGGACAAACCCAGCCCCAGACCGTCGCTGCCATGAGCCGAGGCAAAACGCCGATACTGACTGAACAACTCAGGAAGTTCATCGACAGCAATCCCTCGGCCCTGATCGGCGATCTCACACATCAACCAGCCTTCGGCATAACTCACCCGTACCGATATCTGCGAGCCCACCGGACTGTACTTGATGGCGTTTTCCAATAGGTTGAACAGTGCCCGTGTCAGTAGCGATTGATCGGCCAGGACCAGCGCTTCAGCGTCTTCGTCGAGGTCATGCAGCAATTGAATGTTCTTCAGATGAGCGATGCTCGAGGCCTGGTCGAAGGTATCGAGCAACAACATTGCGAACATGCTCGGCTGAAACTGATAGGCCTCGGACTCGGCCTTTGCCAATTGCACAAAAGCCTCGGTCAGGTTCAGCGCCTTGCGCACTTGTAACTCGATCTGGCTAAACACTTGAGTGTCACCGGACATCTGATGCCGCTGAACATCGAGCAAGGCGAGTATCGCCGAATGGGGAGCTCTGAGGTCATGAGACAAAAAGCGCAGCAACACGGCTCGCTGTTCTTCGGCGTCCCGCTCGACGCTCAAGTCGGTGAGGCTCAGTAGCCAGCCGATCACGGAGTCGCCCTCGGCGGGCAACAGCGGTGCCCGATCCAGACGCAGGCTGCGTGCCTGGGTGTCACGAAACTCCAACGGCTCCAGGGTCGACAATGCAGACCGTGTTCCGTCGGACAGCACCGGGTAACCCAGGTCGCTCAGTTGCTCGAGTATTTCTTCGCCCACCAAGCCACGATCAAATACCTCTCGAGCCTTGCGGTTGGCCAGCAGAATACGCCCGTGCGGATCGCTGATCAGCGTCGCCACCGGCAGGTATTCAAGGCCATCGGCAATGAAGCGACGGGTGTCGCGGGTCCGGCTCATGGCCTGCTCCAGAGCGACGATTTGCCCTTGCAGCACATCACCGGCCGGGGCCTGGGTGCGACGACGTTCGGGAAAAACTTTTGGCTCGCTGTCCAGGCGCGCGAGTTCCCAGCCGAAATAGGCGAGCACCGCATTCAGCCGTCGCCAATTCCAGATCAGGTACCCCAGCAAAATCCCCACCAGGCTCGCAGCCGGGGACCACCACCAGCCCAGGCGCAACAGCACACTCGAAACCAGCAGAGCGGCTGTCATTGCACCCAAGGTCAACCATAGCGCGCGACGCGGACGCACCAACAGCAGGCCCAGCAACTCACCGACAATCACTATCGATAGCAACGCCGCCAAGCGCTGATCGAAAACCACAATGCTGCGCTTTTGTAGCAGTCCGTTGAGGATATTCGCCTGAATCTCGATGCCCGGTGTGGTGCCGATGCCGGCCGATTGGGGTGTCACGTAGCGGTCACCCAGGCCTGCAGCGGTTGAGCCGATCAGGATCAAGCGATCGCGCAGCAACTCGGGCGGGACTTCGCCGCGCAATACGCTGACATAGGGCACAGTGGGAAAGCCCGCGTCGGAGTGGATGAAAGGAATCCGTATTTCGTGGGCTCGCTGCCAGCCTTGCACTGATGGCAGGGCCGGGGTACCAGGCATGGGGGCATTTCCCTTATCGGCGAGGGTTTCTTCGTACAGCAGCCAGGCCAATTGGGGGCGTGTTTTTTGCGCCGGTCCTTCGCTTAAATACACGCTGCGCACGATCCCATCGGCGTCCGCTTCGGCATTGATGTGCCCCACACCTTTGGCACAATGGTTCAGCGGATCCACCGGTTCAATTTCCCCCAAGGGCTGACCATAGCGCGCTACATCTTCGCGCAGCAGCGGCACGGAAACATTACCGGCTCGGCAGGCCGCCTGGGCTAAAAGCTGATCATTCTCGGGTTGGCTATCGGGCTCGCTGAAGATAACGTCGAATAGAACGCCTTTAACGTTCGCTGCGCTGAGTCGATCCAGCAGTTGCGCGTGCATGGCCCGCGACCACGGCCATTGGCCAAGCTGCTGCAAGCTATAGTCATCGATCGTGACGATGAGTATTCGCGGGTCCACCGGCAGCGGGCTTAGCCGGCGCAGGTTGTCATACAGCAGATTGCTCAGGGCAAGACCCTGAGTCATGGACAGCATCGCCGTCAGCGGCAACAGGATCAGACAGACCCACAGCCATTCGCGGACCATCCGCTGAAACAACCGCTGAGCCTGGGTCGGCTCGCGGTCATCCTTCCTTGGTCGTCTCTTCATCGGTCGTCGGCCAGGGCGCTATTGGACACGGGTGGTCCTGGGGTAATAGAAAATGTCATACACCCCGGTCTCTCCCTCTAACCCCTGAGCGTCATAGGCCGACAGGCGAACATGGTAGAAAAACGCTTTCAGCCCGCTGAACTTGACCTCTGGTGTACTGGAAAACTGTTCTTGCTTGATGTCCAGAAAGGCTGCGTCGGTGGCCACTTGCGCCCGATAACGCGTGGCCCCTTCGATGGGTTTCATGATCAATTGCCAGACAGGCACATTTCCCGTCTGACCGGCTTGCCCCAACAAACGTGGGGCAGGTAACAAGTCGATTGGCGTCAACGTGCCTTGTTTCTGAATACGCAAACCCTGACGGGCCATGACCTGGACCTCGTCAGCTTCAGAGTTCCGAGCCCGTTCGACAGCCGACCGGGCAGGGCGGGCGCCCGACGTTTCCTCATCACGATTGACTGCCACTTGTCCGTTCAGAACCTCAAGTAGTGCCTGGCCACCGTCATCGTTGCGTACCCGAAAATGCGTGCCCCGTACGCCCAGCACACCGACCGGCGTGACAATCTGAAAGCGATCATGGTCGCTGGCACGCTTGATCACATATGACTCAACCTGCCCCTGCTCAAGAATGACCTGAGGGATCGATTGTTCTTCATTGAGATGCAAGGTGATATGGGAATTGGAGGGCAACACCACCCGCGAGCCATCACCCAGGGACAGGCTGACAAACGCCGAGGGCGAGGTTTTGACGCCTTCCTGCTCGCCGATCAACAGGCCTTCCTGCAATGGTGTCTGCTTGCCTTTGGCGTCCAGCTTCCAGGCTTCGCCGGTCAGATGCTCGACAGTCGCCGGCAGCGGTTGACCGCGGCATTGTTGGTTTTCATCGATATAAGGCAGACGTTTTGCCGAGGCGACAGCCGCTGATGCACTCTGGGTGAGCAATCCCGTCAGGCCAGCAATCAGTAAAAGACAGACACCCGAACGGCGTGGGAGCAATAAGGTCATGGGGTTCATGGATTGGCTTTTATGCTCTTATGAAAATCACGCCGGATAACGCGCACAAGTATTTGACGCACGATACCTGACTGGACGCTCTGGCAGATAGCCATGGGAGCAAAGGGCATGAGAGATGACACATCCCTGTGTCAGAACCGAGCAGGCACTCCGTGTGTTTTCCCCTGAACTGCAGACTGTCGAAAACCGGCAATCGACCGTCCTGCCAGGTTGGCGTTGACGCTCCCTGCGTCGGAGCACATCCCAATGCCCCTGTGCCGCTCAGCGACGAAGAATTTACCGGCATAAGTGACCTTGCGAGCCGATTCTCAATATTTGTTCAGAATTGCTCGGAGGCTAAAAACAGCTCATCGGCGAAGTGCCATCAGCGTAGCCATACTTGGGAACATCGCAGCAATTCGCCACAATTGTTCAGAATCAATCAATCAGCCTAAACTCCCGCAGGAATTTTCACTTTGCACTTACGAGATGAAGGAAACACTCGGCATGCGTGTCGCAATACTGGATGACGAACCCGCCGAACTCCGCCGGGTGGAACAGACACTGCGACAGATCCCCGTCACGGGAGAGCAGGCGTGGACGCTGCACAGTTTCGAGCGGGGAGAGGACTTGCTGCGGCAGCTCCGGCGGGAGACCTTCGATCTGCTGATACTCGATTGGCAACTGCCCGATATCAGCGGCCTGGCGTTGTTGCGCTGGACCCGTGAACACATGGACGTGCCACCGGCCGCGATCATGCTCACCAGTCGCGATACCGAAAGCGATATCGTCCAGGCGTTGAACGCCGGGGCCGACGATTACGTGAGCAAACCGTTTCGTCCCAACGAGCTGATGGCTCGGGTCAGCGCGGTGCTTCGTCGGCATGGACTGCAACGCGCGGCAGCCACCGAAATACTGACCTTCAATGACCTCGAATTCGACGATGCCGAACTCACCGTCACCCGCGCCTCCACCCCCATCAGCCTGACCGAACGGGAATACCGTCTCGCCCGTTGCCTGTTCGCCAATCTGGGCCGACCTTTGTCCCGCGAATACTTATATGAGCGCTTTTGGACCCATGAAGAAATAGTCTCCTCCCGCCCACTGGACACTCATATTTATCGCCTGCGCAACAAGCTGGGCCTGACGGCCGATCGCGGTTGGCAACTGCTGACGATTTACGGGTATGGGTATCGGCTTGAGAGCGTGGCCACCGCTAGCGCATGACGACTTTCGCCAATCAATAAAAAAGGCCAACGCTAAGCGTTGGCAGTGTCCATTACGGCAGTTCTGCGCGGGGGATCAATACCCCCGCCCATGTAGATTTCAATCGATCAATGTTCTGGCACAACCGCCTTAGTCAGAGCGTAACCCTGCTCTGGAGGCGGTATGGATTGTGCCGGGGGATTTGCGATAGAGGCCGACTGCCAATCCTATAATGATGATCGCAACTGAAATCAAGTTAGGTGTCGAGATGTGTTCGCCGATAATCAGCATCGAACTGCCGATGCCGAATACCGGAATCAACAACGACAGCGGTGCCACTGTTGATACGGGATAAAGCTTCAACAGCGAATTCCACCCCCAATAGGCAAAGTGTGTGGCTAGGTAAACCTGAAAAACGATCGATAGCACAGCCATGAAGTCAAGACTACTTTGCAGGTGCTCAAAGGGCGCGGCCCCCTGCATGAGCCAAGCGATGAAGAAGAGCGGGATGGGTGGAAACAGGCTGGCCCAGACCATGAATGAAAAAATCTCTTTGACACCCGATTTCTTGATAATCACGTTGCCGACGCTCCAAGCGACTGCACTCAGCACAATCAGCAGTACTCCAAGTATTGCGTGCTCCCCTTGCTGGGTGGAAATGATGCCCGCTAGCCCGACCAATGCCAGCAGTGCCCCGATAAGCTGAGCACCGCGAAGCTTTTCTTTAAATAGTAACGCCCCCCAACCCATGGTGAAGAACACACTGAGCTGAATGATCAGCGAAGCAATACCGGGGCTGACACCTACCTGAATGCCATAGTTGATCACACCCCACATCCCCAACCCGAAAATGAAGCCGTAAGCGGCGACATAGCTGAACTTGATGGCGGGGCGCTTGATGAAGAACACCAAAGGTATGGCGGCGAGCGCAAAGCGTATTCCGGTTAACACAAAGGGATCGATCGAGCGCAAACCCAGTTTGGTGATTGGAAAGTTCACTCCCCACACTAAGGTGACGAGTATCGCCAGAACCAAATGTTTTTTCTGCATGTCCCTAGCCTCACATTAAGCGGCACACCGCATTGGCGGTGTGCCGCATTCCAATCAGTTCAATGCGAACCGTTTCTGCATCAGTTTTTTTTGGAGATGCGATTCTATGGTCCAAAATTTTGGCCTGCTTGCTATAGCAGGTCTATTTTTGTCAAAATCGGGCCATGTCGATCAATCAAACACTGGATCCCTACGAGCATGGAAGCCCCGATGCTGTGGTGAGCCTGAGCAAGTATTCTTCGGGTACTGTTTTTGCGCGGCACACGCACAGTCGTGGTCAGTTTGCATACGCCTCGACGGGCGCGGTGAAGATGTTCACCGATCTGGGGAATTGGGTTGTCCCGCCTCAAAGAGCACTTTGGGTTCCCGCGTGCGTGTCGCATGAAATGCATATGCGCGGCGACGTGACCATGATCAACACTTACCTCGATGAGGCTGCCTCCATCCGCGCCGGTTTACCGGAGCATTGCCAGGTCTACAATGTTTCGCCGCTGCTCAGGCACCTGTTGGAAGCGGCGTTGGCCATTGATCCGGAGCAACCGCCCAATATCCGAAGCCAATCCGTGCAGACGCTACTGGTGGATGAAATCGGCGCCATGTCGGAGCTTCCACTGAGCGCACCTTTGCCTTCAGAGCCTCGACTGGCCCATTCGTGCCATCGATTCCTTGATGCACCCACGCAGAACATTTCCATCAGTGAAATGGCTAGTTGGTCGAGCATGAGCCGGCGAACGTTCACGCGAAGTTTTCGGGAAGCGACTGGCATGAGTTTTGTGTTCTGGCGGCAACAAGTCTGTTTGCTAGAAGCAACATCCAGACTGAGCAATGGTTCATCTATCACCGAAGTGGCAATTGATCTGGGTTACAGCAGCCCAAGCGCATTTACCTCGGTATTTCGGCGTAACCTGGGAGACTCACCGGGGCGTTATCTGGCCAAGTCCAAAGGTGCATCGGTATTCTGAGCGATTGATCGAGAAGGGAAAACAATCGACCTCTTGGCACGTCGATGTACCTTCTCAACGGAGTGAGAGTCACCAATCTGCGAACCCAGCAGAAGATAAAGACATCATTTATGTCCCTGGCACTGCCGCAACGCCCACACGCAATAAAAAAGGCCAACGCTAAGCGTTGGCCTTTTTCGTTTTAGCGGTCCTGCCGGAGGAGGATCAGAAGTCCAGGTTGGAAACCGCCAAGGCGTTGCTTTCGATGAAGTCACGGCGAGGTTCGACCGCATCACCCATCAGGGTGTTGAAGATCTGGTCTGCGCCAATGGCGTCTTCGATGGTCACTTTGAGCATCCGGCGCTGGCTTGGGTCCATGGTGGTTTCCCACAGCTGATCCGGGTTCATTTCGCCCAGCCCCTTGTATCGCTGGATAGTGTGACGCTTGGTGCTTTCAGCCATCAGCCATTCAAGTGCTTCCTTGAATTCGGTGACCGGCTTCTTGCGCTCGCCGCGCTGGATGTACGCGCCCTCGTCCAGCAAGGTGCTCAACTGAGCGCCCAACGACACAACAGTCTTGTAATCGTTACTGCCGAAGAAATCGCGGTTGAAGGTGATGTAGTTCGACAGGCCGTGGGAGATCAGCTCGACCTCTGGCAGCCAGACGTTACGTTCACGGTCTTCACGCAGGCTGGCCTTGTAAACCAGGCCGGATTTCTCGACGGTGCGCAGGCGAACTTCAAACTGAGCCATCCAATCCTGCATAGCTGCATGATCCGACAGTTGCTCCATGCTCACCGCTGGCAGGTAGATGAAGTGCTCGGTCAGCTCCTGCGGGTACAGGCGCGACAGACGCTTTAGGGTCTTCATCACCAGGCGGAAATCATTCACCAGACGCTCGAGCGCTTCACCGGAGATACCCGGGGCTTCCTCGTTCAGGTGCAGGCTCGCGTCTTCCAGGGCCGACTGCGTCATGTACTCTTCCATGGCGTCGTCGTCTTTGATGTATTGCTCTTGCTTGCCTTTCTTGACCTTGTACAGCGGCGGCTGAGCGATGTAGATGTAACCGCGCTCAATCAACTCCGGCAACTGACGGAAGAAGAAGGTCAGCAACAGGGTACGGATGTGCGAACCGTCGACGTCAGCATCGGTCATGATGATGATGTTGTGATAACGCAGCTTGTCGATGTTGTACTCGTCGCGGCCAATGCCGCAGCCCAGCGCGGTGATCAAGGTGCCCACTTCTTGAGAAGAGATCATCTTGTCGAAGCGTGCCTTCTCGACGTTCAGAATCTTACCCTTGAGCGGCAGGATGGCTTGGGTGCGACGGTTGCGTCCCTGCTTGGCGGAGCCGCCAGCAGAGTCACCTTCCACGAGGTACAGTTCGGAAAGGGCAGGGTCTTTTTCCTGGCAGTCAGCCAGTTTGCCCGGCAAGCCGGCGATGTCCAGCGCGCCTTTACGACGGGTCATCTCACGGGCTTTACGCGCCGCTTCACGAGCACGCGCCGCGTCGATCATCTTGCCGACAACCAACTTGGCTTCGTTCGGGTTCTCCAGCAGGAAGTCAGAGAAGTACTTGCCCATTTCCTGTTCAACCGCGGTCTTCACTTCGGAAGACACCAGCTTGTCTTTGGTCTGGGAGCTGAACTTCGGATCCGGTACTTTTACCGAAATGATCGCGGTCAGGCCTTCACGGGCGTCGTCACCGGTGGTGGCAACTTTGTGCTTCTTCGCCAGACCTTCCGCTTCGATGTAGGTGTTCAGGTTACGCGTCAGTGCCGAACGGAAACCCACCAAGTGAGTACCGCCGTCGCGCTGTGGAATGTTGTTGGTGAAGCACAACAGGTTCTCGTTGAAGCTGTCGTTCCACTGCAGGGCGATTTCCACGCCGATGCCGTCTTCACGCTGGATGTTGAAGTGGAACACCTGGTTGACCGCAGTCTTGTTGGTGTTCAGGTATTCAACGAACGCACGCAGACCACCTTCATACTTGAACAACTCTTCCTTGCCGCTGCGCTCGTCCTTGAGGACGATGCCGACACCGGAGTTGAGGAAGGACAGTTCACGAATCCGCTTGGCCAGGATGTCCCAGCTGAAGTGGATGTTCTTGAAGGTCTCAGCCGATGGCTTGAAATGAATCTGGGTACCGGTGGTTTCGCTCTCGCCAACGATCTTCATCGGCTCCTGCGGAACACCGTGGACATAAGTCTGTTCCCAGATCTTGCCGCTGCGGCGAACGGTCAGGACCAGTTCTTTGGACAGCGCGTTTACAACCGAAACGCCTACACCGTGCAGACCGCCGGATACTTTGTAGGAGTTGTCGTCGAACTTACCGCCGGCGTGCAGCACGGTCATGATGACCTCGGCTGCCGAGACGCCTTCTTCTTTGTGCACGTCTACCGGGATGCCACGACCGTTGTCGCGAACGGTGATGGATTCGTCTGGGTGGATAATGATGCTGATGTCGTCGCAATGGCCGGCCAAAGCTTCGTCGATCGAGTTATCGACCACCTCGAACACCATGTGGTGCAGACCACTGCCATCGTCAGTGTCACCAATGTACATACCGGGACGTTTGCGTACGGCATCCAGGCCTTTCAGCACTTTAATGCTCGTTGAGTCGTACGTATTTTCTTCGCTCAATGCCTTCACTCCCGATGGTCGTGGGTCTGGGTGATACGGCCCTGTTCCACGTGGAACAGAGCGACTGGCGTTTCCGTCTGCCAGCCTTCCCTCAATAATTCGTGATCTACACAGGTGATAAAGACCTGGCAGCGTAAGTCTTCCAGCAAGCGGCAAAGCGCGCGACGGTGATGCTCGTCCAGTTCGGACGGCAGGTCATCCACCAGATAAATACACTGGCCGCGACGGGCCTGGCTAACCAAGTGCCCTTGGGCGATCCGCAATGCACAGACCACCAACTTCTGCTGACCACGGGACAAGATGTCCGCGGCGTTATGTGCGCCCAATCTAAGACGCAAATCAGCGCGTTGTGGTCCGGCTTGGGTATGCCCCATTTGCTGATCCCGCTGAAGGGATCCGGCGAGCACTGCACTCAATTCCCGGTCTTTGTCCCAACCTCGGTAATAGCTGAGCGTTAAGCCCTCAAGCTCAACCAGTTCGCTCAAGGTCTGTTCAAAGACTGGTTTCAAGGCTTTGATGTAAGCGCGGCGGTATTCATCTATTTCAGCGCTGGCCTGGCACAGTTCCCTGTCCCAAACCGCTTGCGAAACGGCGTCAAGTGTACCATGTCGCAGCCAAGAGTTTCTCTGGCGCAAGGCCTTCTGCAAGCGCTGCCACGTCGACATGAATCGGGGTTCCACGTGGAACACACCCCAGTCGAGAAACTGCCGGCGAATCTTCGGCGCACCTTCCAACAGGCGAAAGCTGTCCGGGTTGATCAGCTGCAACGGCAGGATCTCTGCCAGTTGCGCAGCACTTCGGGCGTTCTGCCCGTCGATGCGGATCTGGAACTCACCCTGGCGGTCGCGAGATATCCCCAGCGCGCTGTGTCCACCCTCGGCCAATTCGACCTGGCCAAATACCGTGCACGCCAATTGCTCGTATTGAATGACGGGTAACAGGCGGCTGCTACGAAACGAACGGGCAAGCCCCAGCAGATGAATGGCTTCCAGAACACTGGTTTTGCCGCTGCCGTTGGCGCCGTAAAGAATGTTTATGCGGGGGGAGGGGGAGAAGGTCACCGGGTGCAGATTGCGCACCGCGGTGACCGAGACGCGACTTAAGGACATCTAGGTTCTGCTGAACATGATTACAGACGCATCGGCATGACAACGTAGGCCGAGTCGTCGTTGTCGGACTCTTGTACCAGCGCACTGCTGTTGGAGTCGGACAGGATCAAGCGAACCTGCTCGGTGGTCATCACGCCCAGTACGTCGAGCAGATAGCTCACGTTGAAGCCGATTTCCAGGGAGCCGCCGTTGTACTCAACGCCCACTTCCTCTTCTGCTTCTTCCTGCTCCGGGTTATTCGCCTGGATCTTCAGCTGACCATTGGCCAGTTGCAGACGGATGCCACGATACTTCTCGTTTGACAGAATCGCAGTACGGCTGAACGCTTCACGCAGGGCCTGGCGATCGCCAAGTACCAGCTTGTCGCCGCCTTTAGGCAGAACACGCTCGTAGTCAGGGAATTTACCGTCGACCAGTTTCGAGGTGAAGGTGAATTCGCCAGTGGTGGCGCGGATGTGGTGTTGACCCAGCACGATGCTGACGTTGCCGTCCGGTTCGGTCAGCAGACGCGCCAGTTCCAGAATACCTTTGCGCGGTACGATCACCTGATGACGGTCCGGCTGACCGATATCGGCCTGCATCGAACACATCGCCAGACGGTGACCGTCGGTGGCTACGGCGCGGATGATCCCGGCCGAGACTTCCAGCAGCATACCGTTGAGGTAGTAACGTACATCTTGCTGCGCCATGGCGAAGCTGGTGCGTTCAATCAGACGACGCAGTTTGCTTTGCTCAAGGCTGCAGGTCAGCGAGCCTGGGCCTTCTTCCACCGTCGGGAAGTCATTGGCTGGCAGGGTCGACAAGGTGAAGCGGCTACGGCCGGCCTTCACCACAAGCTTCTGCTCATCGACCTTGATGTCGATCAGCGCATCGTTCGGCAAGCTCTTGCAGATGTCCATCAGCTTGCGCGCAGGCACAGTGATGGAACCCGGGTCCGCAGGCTCTTCGAGTTGCACACGACCGACCAGCTCGACTTCCAGGTCGGTACCGGTCAGCGACAGTTGCTGGCCTTCGACAACCAGCAGCACGTTGGAGAGCACCGGCAAGGTCTGTCGGCGCTCGACGACGCCTGCGACCAGTTGCAGGGGTTTCAACAGGGCTTCGCGTTGAATGGTGAAATGCATGGTCTAGTCCCTTGCCTTAATAAGCTGCGCTGGTGTTCATCAAGTAGTCAGTGTACGCAGCAGGTTCTTATAGTCCTCGCGGATGTCCGCGTCGGATTCCTTAAGCTCGTTGATCTTGCGGCAGGCGTGCAAAACAGTCGTGTGGTCGCGGCCGCCAAACACATCACCGATTTCCGGCAGGCTGTGGTTGGTCAATTCCTTGGACAACGCCATGGCGACCTGACGCGGACGTGCTACCGAGCGTGAACGACGCTTGGACAGCAGGTCGGAGATCTTGATCTTGTAATACTCGGCGACGGTGCGCTGAATGTTATCCACAGAGACCAGTTTGTCTTGCAGCGCCAACAAGTCTTTCAGGGATTCGCGAATCAGCTCGATGGTGATGTCGCGGCCCATGAAGTGCGAGTGGGCGATCACGCGTTTAAGCGCGCCTTCCAGCTCACGGACGTTGGAGCGAATACGCTGGGCAATGAAGAACGCCGCGTCGTGTGGCAGATCGACTTTGGCCTGGTCGGCCTTTTTCATCAGGATCGCCACACGGGTTTCCAGCTCCGGCGGCTCGACGGCAACCGTCAGGCCCCAGCCGAAACGTGACTTCAGGCGTTCTTCAAGGCCTTCGATTTCTTTCGGATAGCGGTCACTGGTAAGAATGACCTGCTGGCCCCCTTCAAGCAGGGCGTTGAAGGTGTGGAAAAACTCTTCCTGGGAGCGTTCCTTGCGGGCAAAGAACTGAATGTCATCGATCAGCAACGCATCCACCGAGCGGTAGAAGCGCTTGAACTCGTTGATCGCATTCAGCTGCAAGGCCTTGACCATGTCCGCGACGAAACGCTCGGAATGCAGGTAAACAACCTTGGCATTCGGATTCTTCTTTAATAGGTGGTTACCCACAGCGTGCATCAAGTGGGTTTTACCCAAGCCGACACCACCATAAAGGAAGAGCGGGTTGTAGCCGTGCTTGGGGTTGTCCGCCACCTGCCAGGCCGCAGCCCGGGCCAGTTGGTTGGACTTGCCTTCGACGAAGTTCTCGAAGGTAAAGGTGCGGTTCAGGTAACTAGTGTGCTTGAGCGCGCCTTCGACCTGCACCGTACGCTGTTCGGAGCGAACCGGGGCCTGTTGCGAACTGGCGCCGGCCATTGGATCGAAGCTGTCGCGGGACGGCTCTTCACTGACTTCAGCAACCTTTTGGGTCGCACGTTTGGTCGATGCAGCTGCCGGGGCTGGCGCCGGAGCGCTGACAGGCGCTTGAGCGGCCTGAGCCTGGGATACTGCAGCGGCCAGTGGGGCATTAGGTGCCGCACGCGGTGCCGAACTGCGTTTGCTGCCTATTAATAAGGAAAGCGCCGGCGCCAGGCCATTGCCATGCTCATCCAGCAGTTCAAGGACGCGACCCAGGTACTTTTCATTGACCCAGTCGAGAACAAAACGATTCGGCGCGTAGACACGCAGCTCGTCGCCTTCGGCTTCGACCTGTAGTGGACGGATCCAAGTGTTGAATTGTTGGGCAGGCAGCTCATCGCGCAAAAGCTCTACGCACTGCTGCCAAAGTTCCACTGACACGGATATCCCCTAAGTTGAAAGCCGGTGAGGCAAAAACAAGCGGTCATTGTAGCGACCAGACGTCCACTTATCCACATGCAGGTTGCGCACAGGGCATGATTTATCAATGCGTTAACCCTCGAAAAGAAGACCAACGGTATGTGCATAAGCTCTGTGGATAACCGCCCATGAGGGCACTGGACAAGTGGGGGGGAAACTCGGTGGATAACCTGCCTGTGGATAACTAGCCTTTCCACACACAGCTTATCCGACAGCGCAGCACAGGCTGACCACCGTTTTCCACTGTAGTTGTCATTCTCTGTACATCCCGGTTTAGAAGGCCTGAAGATAGTTATCCACAGATGAACGTGCCCCTAGCTTTTATAAGCTTTACAGAAAAGCTTTAAATAATTCCCTTCTTTATTTCTATATCTAGCGAACGACCTACGGCGAGCAAATCGTCTGGAGATCTATTTATAAGGAAACGCTGGTTGGAAATTGACCTAGAGGCTTGCTTTCTCTAGAATCCCCGGTCTCTTAAAACGGGGGCCATTCCGGCCCGTTGTGGACGAACCAGGTAACACGACAATGAAACGTACTTTCCAACCAAGCACTATCAAACGCGCTCGTACCCACGGTTTCCGTGCTCGCATGGCTACCAAGAACGGTCGTGCCGTCCTGTCGCGTCGTCGCGCCAAAGGTCGTGCGCGTCTGGCAGTTTGATAATCCGGCACTGGAGGTGAGTCAGGACTTCAGTCGGGAAAAGCGTCTGCTTACTCCCCGGCATTTCAAGGCAGTCTTTGACTCCCCTACCGGCAAGGTTCCGGGGAAAAATCTCCTGCTCCTTGCGCGCAACAACGATCTTGATCACCCCCGTCTCGGGCTGGTTATCGGGAAAAAGAGCGTAAAGCTCTCCGTCGAGCGCAATCGCCTCAAACGTCTGATGCGCGAATCGTTTCGCCTGAACCAGGATTTACTGGTCGGTTGGGACATTGTTATCGTCGCGCGCAAAGGTTTGGGTGACGTAGAAAGCCCCGAATTGATTCAGCATTTCGACAAGCTCTGGAAACGTCTGGCACGCAGCAAGCCGGTACCAGCAGCCAAAACCGAAACTGTAGGGGTAGACAGTCCCGATGCGTAAACTGGCACTCGTTCCGATCCAGTTTTATCGCTATGCCATCAGTCCCATGATGGCCAGTCACTGTCGTTTCTACCCCAGTTGTTCCTGCTACGCGTATGAAGCCATAGAAAATCATGGCCTTCTGCGCGGTGGCTGGCTGACCTTTCGTCGTTTAGGTCGCTGTCATCCGTGGAATCCCGGTGGTTATGACCCGGTTCCATCTATCCCTACCTCCCGTTCTTCTTCGATGGCCGAGTAATCATGGATATCAAACGCACGATCCTGATCGTCGCCCTGGCAATCGTGTCCTACGTTATGGTCCTTAAATGGAACCAGGACTATGGCCAGGCTGCCCTGCCGACTCAGAATGTTGCTTCCAGTACTACCGCACCGGGCCTACCGGATACGGCGACTGGCAATAATGCTTCTGTCAGTGACGACATTCCGCGCGCCGTAAGCGATACCAGTGCAACTGCACCTGCAGAAACGCCAGTAGCTGCAAGCAAAGATCTCATCCAGATCAAAACGGATGTGCTCAACCTGGCAATCGATCCACAAGGTGGCGATGTTGCCCAGTTGACGTTGCCGTTGTATCCACGTCGCCAGGATCACCCGGAAATTCCATTCCAGCTGTTTGATAACGGCAACGAGCGGACTTATCTGGCTCAGAGTGGCCTGATCGGTACCAACGGTCCGGACGCAAGTCCTGCCGGTCGTCCGGTTTACTCCTCCGAGAAGAAGATTTATCAACTGGCTGACGGTCAAGACCAATTGGTCGCGGACCTGAAGTTCAGCAAGGACGGCGTCAACTACATCAAGCGTTTCACGCTGAAACGTGGCCTGTATGACGTTACCGTTTCCTACCTGATCGACAACCAGAGCGCTCAGCCCTGGTCCGGTGCAATGTTCGCGCAACTGAAGCGTGATGCCAGCTCCGATCCTTCTTCCAGCACCGCCACCGGCACCGCGACTTACCTGGGTGCCGCCCTGTGGACAAGTAACGAGCCGTACAAGAAAGTGTCGATGAGCGACATGGACAAGGCTCAGCTGAAAGAAACCGTCACCGGTGGTTGGGTTGCCTGGTTGCAGCACTACTTCGTGACTGCATGGATTCCGGTCAAGGGCGAAAACAATATCGTCCAGACCCGTAAAGACAGCAAAGGCAACTACATCATCGGCTATACCGCCCCGGCAATGACTGTCGCGCCAGGTGCGAAAGCCGAAACCAGTGCCGTTCTGTACGCGGGTCCGAAAAGCCAGGCTGTCCTGAAAGAGTTGTCCCCAGGTCTGGAGCTGACCGTCGACTACGGCATTCTGTGGTTCATTGCCCAACCAATCTTCTGGTTGCTGCAACATATCCACGCGCTGGTCGGTAACTGGGGCTGGTCGATCATCTTCCTGACCATGCTGATCAAGGGGATTTTCTTCCCGCTGTCGGCTGCCAGCTACAAATCCATGGCGCGCATGCGTGCAGTGGCACCGAAACTGGCCGCGCTGAAAGAGCAACATGGCGACGACCGGCAGAAAATGTCCCAAGCCATGATGGAGCTGTACAAGAAAGAGAAAATCAATCCGCTGGGTGGCTGCTTGCCCATCCTGGTGCAGATGCCGGTTTTCCTTTCGCTGTACTGGGTTCTGCTGGAAAGCGTGGAAATGCGCCAAGCGCCGTTCATGCTGTGGATTACTGACCTGTCGATCAAGGATCCGTTCTTCATTCTGCCGATCATCATGGGCGCAACCATGTTCATCCAGCAGCAGTTGAACCCTACACCTCCGGATCCGATGCAGGCGAAGGTCATGAAAATGATGCCAATCATCTTCACCTTCTTCTTCCTGTGGTTCCCGGCGGGTCTGGTGCTGTACTGGGTTGTGAACAACGTGTTGTCGATCGCCCAACAGTGGTACATCACGCGTAAGATCGAAGCGGCTACCAAAAAAGCCGAGGCGTAACTTACTCTGTGGATAACCACTCAAAACGCCCCCTAGTGGGGCGTTTTGCTATCTGTCACTTTTGTCTGGATACCGGTTTATGAGCGTTCCTCGTGAAACCATCGCTGCCGTCGCCACCGCTCAAGGTCGCGGCGGTGTGGGCATCGTCCGTATTTCCGGGCCTCTGGCGAGTCTGGCGGCCAAAGCCATCAGCGGTCGCGAACTGAAACCGCGGTTTGCCCATTACGGCCCGTTCCTCAGTGCAAACGAAGAGGTGCTGGACGAAGGCATCGCGCTATATTTCCCGGGACCGAACTCGTTCACCGGCGAAGATGTGCTCGAGCTGCAGGGCCACGGCGGGCCGATCGTTCTGGATATGCTGCTCAAGCGTTGCCTGGAACTGGGCTGTCGTCTGGCCCGGCCGGGTGAATTCAGCGAGCGTGCCTTCCTCAACGACAAGCTCGATCTGGCTCAGGCCGAAGCCATTGCCGACCTGATCGAGGCAAGTTCTGCACAGGCGGCACGAAATGCCCTGCGTTCGCTGCAGGGGGCGTTTTCCCTGCGTGTGCATAACCTCACCGAGCAACTGATAGGCCTGCGCATTTACGTCGAAGCAGCCATCGACTTCCCCGAAGAAGAAATCGACTTCCTCGCCGATGGCCATGTCCTGAGCATGCTCGACAAAGTGCGCGACGAATTATCCACAGTGCTGCGTGAAGCTGGGCAAGGGGCCTTGCTCCGCGACGGCATGACCGTGGTAATCGCGGGCAGGCCGAATGCCGGCAAGTCCAGCCTTCTGAATGCCTTGGCTGGACGTGAAGCTGCAATCGTGACCGAGATTGCCGGCACTACCCGAGACATTCTTCGCGAACATATCCACATCGATGGCATGCCGTTGCACGTGGTCGACACTGCCGGCCTGCGAGATACCGATGATCAGGTGGAAAAAATTGGCGTCGAACGGGCATTGAAAGCCATCGGCGAGGCCGATCGGGTATTGCTGGTGGTCGATGCCACTGCTCCGGAGGCCCTTGATCCATTTGCCTTGTGGCCTGAATTCCTCGAAACCCGACCGGATCCGGCAAAAGTTACGCTGATCCGTAACAAAGCTGACCTGACGGGCGAAGCGATTGCCCTGGAAGTCAGTAACGATGGCCACGTCACGATCAGCCTCAGTGCGAGGTCTGCCGGTGAAGGCCTTGAGTTGCTGCGTGAGCACCTCAAGGCCTGCATGGGTTACGAGCAAACCTCCGAAAGCAGCTTCAGTGCTCGCAGGCGTCACCTGGAGGCACTGCGTCATGCAAGTGCGTCCCTCGAGCATGGCCGTGCGCAGCTGACGTTAGCGGGTGCCGGTGAACTGTTGGCCGAAGATTTGCGGCAGGCGCAGCAGTCTTTGGGCGAAATCACCGGCGCATTCAGCTCCGATGATCTGCTGGGAAGGATCTTTTCCAGCTTCTGTATCGGTAAATAGTCCTTCAGCAGTTCGCAGACAGGCCATTCGGGCCTGTCTGTTCTCTCCTTTTCTGAAATTTTTTCCCCAGTGCCGAGCAGATTCTTCGCTTGAGCGGATTTCCCTTGCCCGGGATTTGCTCATTCGGCGGCTTTTCTGTGGATTAAGCTCTGTGAATAAGTGCCGCTAAGGGCAGTTGATAACAAGGCCTAAAAACTGAAGATAACCACCTCTGTGGATAACTACCCCTTTCATCCACAGGCTTAAACCGGTTATCCACGTGCCTCCTTGGCACATGACCACAGGGTTTTGAATCTCTGTACATATTGAAAATAAAGGGCTGTATCAATCTATCCACAGAAAGGTGGCTCAGTAGAAATAAACATAAAAACAAAGATTTAATAAATTTCTCTCTTTTTAATTTCTATAACCTCGACTTCTCCACAGCTGGTTAAATTTTGTGCAAAGGGTTCTTTAGGAAGGGCGAAGTCCCTATACTTGCCGACCAGGTCCAAAAACCTGAGCTCAAACTATTTCCGGATTACCTGACTGAAGCAGGCACGAGGTGCGTGGTGGATTTCCCTTCCCGTTTTGAAGTGATCGTCATCGGCGGCGGTCATGCCGGTACCGAGGCAGCACTGGCGTCAGCACGTATGGGGGCAAAAACCCTGTTGCTGACGCATAACGTGGAAACCCTCGGTGCCATGAGTTGCAACCCGGCCATTGGCGGGATTGGTAAAAGCCATTTGGTTAAAGAAATCGATGCCCTGGGCGGCGCGATGGCCATGGCTACCGATAAAGGTGGTATTCAGTTTCGCGTATTGAACAGCCGCAAAGGCCCCGCCGTGCGTGCAACCCGCGCTCAGGCAGATCGGGTTCTGTACAAGGCCGCTGTCCGCGAGACCCTGGAAAACCAGCCGAACCTGTGGATATTTCAACAAGCTGCTGACGACCTGATCGTCGAGCAGGAACAAGTGCGCGGTGTTGTCACCCAAATGGGCCTGCGTTTCTTCGCAGATTCCGTGGTGTTGACCACTGGTACTTTCCTCGGCGGACTTATCCACATAGGTATGCAGAATTATTCCGGCGGTCGCGCCGGTGATCCGCCGTCGATTGCGCTGGCTCATCGACTGCGAGAACTGCCATTGCGGGTCGGTCGCCTGAAAACCGGTACACCACCGCGTATCGACGGTCGCACTGTGGATTTTTCGGTAATGACCGAGCAGGCAGGGGATACGCCGATTCCGGTGATGTCGTTCATGGGGTCCAAAGAGCAGCATCCGAAACAGGTCAGTTGCTGGATTACCCACACCAATTCGCGGACCCACGAAATCATTGCCGCGAACCTCGACCGTTCGCCGATGTATTCCGATGCAGGCTTGATTGAAGGCATCGGTCCGCGTTATTGCCCGTCGATCGAAGACAAGATTCACCGTTTTGCCGACAAGGAAAGCCACCAGGTCTTCATCGAACCGGAAGGTTTGACCACCCACGAGCTGTACCCGAACGGGATATCCACATCCCTGCCGTTCGATGTGCAATTGCAGATCGTGCAATCGATCCGCGGGATGGAAAACGCGCACATTGTTCGCCCTGGCTACGCCATCGAGTACGACTACTTCGACCCGCGTGACCTGAAGTACAGCCTGGAAACCAAAGTGATTGGCGGTCTGTTCTTCGCCGGGCAAATCAACGGCACCACCGGTTACGAAGAAGCCGGCGCCCAGGGTTTGCTGGCCGGAGCCAACGCCGCACTGCGTGCTCAGGGCAAAGATGCCTGGTGCCCGCGTCGCGACGAGGCGTACATCGGCGTTTTGGTCGACGACCTGATTACCCTGGGTACCCAGGAACCGTATCGGATGTTCACGTCCCGCGCCGAATACCGTTTGATCCTGCGCGAAGACAACGCCGATCTGCGTTTGACCGAGAAAGGTCGCGAATTGGGTCTGGTGGATGACGTGCGTTGGGCAGCGTTCTGCAAGAAACGCGAAAGCATCGATCTGGAAGAGCAACGCCTGAAAAGTACCTGGGTTCGCCCGGGCACCGAGCAGGGCGATGCGATTTCCGAGAAGTTCGGTACGCCGCTGACCCACGAATACAATTTGCTCAACCTGCTGAGTCGTCCGGAAATCGACTACGCTGGTCTGATCGCCGTGACCGGTGGGGGCGCAGAAGATCCACAGGTTGCCGAGCAGGTCGAAATCAAGACCAAATACGCCGGTTACATCGATCGTCAACAGGATGAAATCGCGCGCCTGCGGGCCAGCGAAGACACCAAGCTGCCTGTGGATATCGATTACACGAACATTTCCGGTCTCTCGAAAGAGATCCAGAGCAAGCTCGGCGCGACCCGTCCAGAGACCCTGGGCCAGGCGTCGCGTATTCCGGGCGTGACCCCGGCAGCGATTTCGCTGTTGATGATTCATTTGAAAAAACGCGGCGCGGGCCGTCAGTTGGAGCAAAGCGCTTGAGTTCGTTGGTCACCTCGCAACACGCCGAAGAGTTATCCACAGGTGCTCGCCAGCTCGGTGTCAGCCTGACGCAAGCCCAGCATGCACAGCTGCTGGGTTATCTGGCCCTGTTGATAAAATGGAACAAGGCCTACAACCTCACAGCAGTGCGTGATCCGGACGAAATGGTTTCACGGCATTTGCTTGATAGCCTGAGCGTTATGTCCTTCATCGAAAACGGCCGTTGGTTGGATGTGGGCAGTGGCGGCGGCATGCCAGGGATTCCCCTGGCGATCCTGTTTCCCGAGTCGCAAGTGACCTGCCTGGACAGCAACGGCAAGAAAACCCGCTTCCTGACCCAGGTCAAACTCGAACTCAAACTGGATAACCTGCAAGTTATCCACAGTCGCGTCGAAGCCTTCCAGCCTGAACTGCCATTCAACGGGATCATTTCCCGTGCGTTCAGCAGCATGGAGAACTTCAGCAACTGGACTCGCCATTTGGGCGACGCCGAAACACGTTGGCTGGCAATGAAGGGCGTTCATCCCGCCGATGAGCTGGTAGCATTGCCGACAGACTTCCACCTCGATAGCGAACACGCCCTGGCCGTACCCGGTTGCCAAGGCCAACGCCATCTGCTGATACTGCGCCGCACGGCATGATTGGGAACACAAGCAAGAATGGCTAAGGTATTCGCGATAGCGAACCAAAAGGGTGGTGTGGGCAAGACCACCACCTGCATCAACCTCGCAGCTTCCCTGGTCGCTACCAAGCGCCGGGTGCTGTTGATCGATCTCGATCCACAGGGCAACGCCACCATGGGTAGCGGTGTGGATAAACACGGCCTGGAAAACTCGGTCTACGATCTGCTGATCGGTGAATGCGATCTGGCCCAGGCCATGCACTATTCCGAGCACGGCGGTTATCAATTGCTGCCGGCCAACCGCGACCTGACCGCGGCCGAAGTCGTTCTGCTGGAAATGCAGATGAAGGAAAGTCGTCTGCGCAGTGCGTTGGCGCCGATCCGTGAAAACTACGATTACATTTTGATCGACTGCCCGCCGTCGCTGTCGATGTTGACGCTCAACGCGCTGGTTGCCGCCGACGGGGTGATTATCCCCATGCAGTGCGAGTACTTCGCGCTCGAAGGGTTGAGCGACCTTGTGGATAACATCAAGCGCATTGCCGAACTGCTGAACCCGAACCTGAAAGTCGAAGGCCTGCTGCGGACCATGTACGACCCGCGCCTGAGCCTGATGAACGACGTATCGGCGCAGCTCAAGGAGCATTTCGGCGATCAGCTCTACGACACCGTGATTCCGCGCAACATCCGTCTGGCAGAAGCGCCAAGCTATGGCATGCCGGCGCTGGCGTACGACAAATCATCGCGGGGCGCGATTGCCTATCTGGCATTGGCTGGCGAGATGGTTCGCCGTCAGCGCAAAAACTCACGCACCGCCGCTGCTCAGGCAACTTAAGGAATCCCCATGGCCGTCAAGAAACGAGGTCTCGGACGTGGACTGGATGCACTGCTGAGTGGTCCGACTGTCAGCTCGTTGGAAGAGCAAGCAGTACAAGCCGATCAGCGTGAGCTGCAGCACCTGCCCCTGGACCTGATCCAGCGTGGCAAGTACCAGCCGCGTCGGGACATGGATCCTCAAGCGCTGGAAGAGCTGGCGCAGTCGATCAGGGCCCAGGGCGTGATGCAGCCGATCGTGGTTCGGCCGATCGGCAGCGGTCGCTTCGAAATCATCGCCGGCGAACGCCGCTGGCGTGCCAGCCAGCAGGCTGGCCAGGAAACCATTCCGGCGATGGTTCGCGATGTGCCGGATGAAACTGCCATCGCCATGGCGCTGATCGAGAACATCCAGCGTGAAGACCTCAATCCGATCGAAGAAGCGGTGGCCTTGCAGCGTTTGCAGCAGGAATTCCAGCTGACTCAGCAACAAGTGGCCGAGGCTGTGGGTAAATCCCGCGTCACTGTGGCCAACCTATTGCGTCTGATTGCGCTGCCGGAAGTCATCAAAACCATGCTGTCTCACGGCGACCTGGAAATGGGTCATGCCCGTGCCTTGCTCGGTTTGCCGGAAAACCAACAAGTTGAAGGGGCGCGACACGTTGTCGCACGGGGGCTGACTGTGCGCCAGACTGAAGCACTGGTTCGCCAGTGGTTGAGTGGCAAACCGGAGCCTGTTGAGCCTGCAAAACCGGACCCGGATATCGCCCGACTCGAGCAGCGCCTGGCCGAACGCCTAGGCTCTGCGGTGCAGATCCGCCATGGAAAGAAGGGTAAGGGGCAGCTGGTAATCGGCTACAACTCTCTTGATGAGCTTCAAGGTGTGCTTGCACACATCCGCTGAAACAATTCCTCATGTAGCGTGAAGTCGGAAATCACTACCTGACAGTTGAATAGGGGCAGAACCGCCCCTATACTCTGCGCGCATTTTGTCGGCACAAATTATGCCAAGTTATTGAATTCTGGCAGCCGACCATTGGGGAGCAAAAGAGATGGAAAACCGCACGCCAGACCGCTTGCCGTTCCATCGCCTGGCAGTTTTTCCGGTGTTAATGGCTCAATTTGTCGTTTTGCTGATTGCCGCTTTGGCGCTCTGGCAATGGCATGGAGTCGTTGCCGGGTACTCAGGACTCTGCGGAGGCCTGATAGCCTTGCTTCCCAATATTTATTTCGCTCACAGGGCATTTCGGTTTTCCGGCGCCCGAGCAGCTCAAGCCATCGTCCGGTCTTTTTATGCCGGCGAGGCGGGCAAACTGATTTTGACGGCAGTGCTGTTTGCATTGACGTTTGCAGGTGTGAAGCCATTGGCGCCGTTAGCAGTATTCGGCGTCTTCGTGCTGACCCAACTGGTTAGCTGGTTCGCTCCCCTGCTAATGAGAACAAGACTTTCGAGACCTTAGGGCGTTTGAGGCAACCATGGCAGAGACAACCGCTTCGGGCTATATCCAGCACCACTTGCAGAACCTGACCTTCGGTCAGCACCCAACTGGCGGGTGGGGTTTTGCCCACACCGCAGCAGAAGCCAAAGAAATGGGCTTCTGGGCTTTCCACGTCGATACTCTCGGCTGGTCGGTCGCGTTGGGTCTGATTTTCGTTCTTCTTTTCCGCATGGCGGCGAAGAAGGCGACTTCCGGTCAGCCTGGTGCTTTGCAGAACTTCGTTGAAGTATTGGTCGAATTCGTCGATGGCAGCGTGAAAGACAGCTTCCATGGCCGTAGCCCGGTGATTGCACCGCTGGCGCTGACCATCTTCGTCTGGGTCTTCCTGATGAACGCCGTCGACCTGATTCCGGTTGACTGGATTCCTCAAGTGGCCATGTTGATCTCCGGCGACGCGCACATCCCGTTCCGCGCCGTATCGACCACTGACCCGAACGCTACCCTGGGCATGGCCCTGTCGGTATTCGCGTTGATCATTTTCTACAGCATCAAGGTCAAGGGTATCGGCGGTTTCATCGGCGAACTGACCCTGCACCCGTTCGGCAGCAAGAACATCTTCGTTCAAGCCCTGCTGATTCCGGTGAACTTCCTGCTTGAGTTTGTGACTCTGATTGCCAAGCCAATCTCGTTGGCACTGCGTCTGTTCGGCAACATGTATGCCGGCGAACTGGTCTTCATTCTGATTGCTGTGATGTTCGGCAGCGGTCTGCTCTGGCTTAGCGGCCTGGGCGTAGTTCTGCAGTGGGCGTGGGCTGTGTTCCACATCCTGATCATCACCCTGCAGGCGTTTATCTTCATGATGCTGACCATCGTTTACCTGTCGATGGCGCACGAAGAGAACCATTAAGACCAGTCTCGACTAGTCTGATGTCCCACCCGGTAACACGGGTGGGTGCCCGAACAGGGCTATGAAACGATTTGTTTTACCGCTTTAAAATCTAAAAAACCTAAACCATACGACGTAAAAGTCGGGAGGAAAGATGGAAACTGTAGTTGGTCTAACCGCTATCGCTGTTGCACTGTTGATCGGCCTGGGCGCACTGGGTACCGCAATTGGTTTCGGCCTGTTGGGCGGCAAGTTCCTGGAAGGCGCAGCGCGTCAACCAGAAATGGTTCCAATGCTGCAAGTTAAAATGTTCATCGTTGCCGGTCTGCTCGACGCCGTGACCATGATCGGTGTTGGTATCGCTCTGTTCTTCACCTTCGCGAACCCATTCGTTGGTCAACTCGCTGGCTAATCACTCGAATCGTCGAGTGATTAGTGTGTTGTGCAACGAACGAGCGAGGTGTTGGCGTGAACATTAATGCAACCCTGATTGGCCAGTCCGTTGCGTTCTTAATTTTTGTACTTTTTTGCATGAAGTTCGTATGGCCTCCGGTCATCGCGGCTTTGCACGAACGTCAGAAGAAGATCGCGGATGGACTGGACGCTGCCGCCCGAGCAGCTCGCGACCTGGAGTTGGCCCAAGATAAAGCGGGTCAACAACTGCGCGAAGCGAAAGCTCAGGCAGCCGAAATCATTGAGCAAGCCAAGAAACGCGGTAACCAGATCGTTGAAGAGGCTGTTGAAAAAGCCCGTATCGACGCTGACCGTGTGAAGGTTCAGGCTCAGGCCGAGATCGAGCAGGAACTGAACAGTGTCAAAGACGCGCTGCGTGCCCAACTGGGTGCACTGGCTGTCGGCGGCGCCGAGAAGATCCTGGGTGCCACAATCGATCAAAACGCGCACGCGGAGCTGGTAAACAAACTGGCTGCTGAAATTTAAGCGAGGGCGATCATGGCAGAATTGACCACGTTGGCCCGACCTTACGCTAAGGCAGCCTTCGAGCACGCCCAGGCCCACCAGCAACTGGCCTCTTGGTCAGCCATGCTCGGCCTGGCTGCAGCAGTGTCGCAAGACGACACCATGCAGCGCGTGCTCAAGGCCCCGCGACTGACGAGCGCAAACAAGGCCGCCACGTTTATTGACGTGTGCGGCGACAAGTTTGATGCCAAGGCACAGAACTTCATTAACGTCGTTGCCGAAAACGACCGTCTCCCGCTTTTGCCGGAGATATCCGCTCTGTTCGACCTGTACAAGGCTGAACAAGAGAAGTCGGTAGACGTTGAAGTGACCAGTGCTTTTGCATTGAACCAAGAACAGCAAGACAAACTCGCCAAGGTTCTCAGTGCACGACTCAACCGGGAAGTGCGCCTGCAAGTCGAGGAAGACAAATCCCTGATTGGGGGCATTGTCATCCGCGCCGGCGACCTGGTTATCGATGGCTCGGTTCGCGGCAAACTCGCGAACCTTGCCGAAGCATTGAAATCTTGAGTTTGAAGGGGCAGCAGAGCAATGCAGCAACTCAATCCTTCCGAAATAAGTGAAATTATCAAGGGCCGCATCGACAAGCTCGATGTGACCTCCCAAGCCCGTAACGAAGGCACTGTCGTCAGCGTATCTGACGGTATCGTGCGGATTCACGGTCTGGCCGACGTCATGTACGGCGAGATGATCGAGTTTCCGGGCGGCGTCTTCGGTATGGCTCTCAACCTTGAGCAAGACTCTGTAGGTGCCGTTGTATTGGGCTCCTACCAGTCTCTGGCTGAAGGCATGAGCGCCAAGTGCACCGGCCGTATCCTCGAAGTTCCGGTTGGTAAGGAACTGCTGGGTCGCGTAGTCGACGCGCTGGGTAACCCAGTTGACGGCAAAGGTCCGCTGAACAACACCGAGACCGATGCGGTCGAGAAAGTTGCTCCAGGCGTGATCTGGCGTAAGTCGGTAGACCAGCCTGTACAGACTGGCTACAAGGCTGTCGATGCCATGATCCCTGTCGGCCGTGGCCAGCGTGAGCTGATCATTGGTGACCGTCAGATCGGTAAAACCGCTCTGGCGATCGACGCGATCATCAACCAGAAAGACAGCGGCATTTTCTGCGTCTACGTAGCAATCGGTCAGAAGCAATCGACCATCGCCAACGTTGTTCGCAAACTGGAAGAAAACGGCGCACTGGCTAACACCATCGTCGTGGCGGCGAGCGCTTCGGAATCTGCAGCACTGCAGTTCCTGGCTCCGTACTCCGGTTGCACCATGGGTGAATTCTTCCGCGACCGCGGTGAAGACGCGCTGATCGTTTATGACGATCTGTCCAAGCAAGCAGTGGCTTACCGCCAGATTTCCCTGCTGCTGCGCCGTCCACCAGGCCGTGAAGCTTACCCAGGCGACGTGTTCTATCTCCACTCCCGTCTGCTGGAGCGCGCATCCCGCGTTTCGGAAGAATACGTAGAGAAGTTCACCAACGGCGCAGTGACCGGCAAAACCGGTTCCCTGACCGCACTGCCGATCATCGAAACCCAGGCTGGCGACGTTTCCGCGTTCGTTCCGACCAACGTGATTTCCATCACCGACGGTCAGATCTTCCTGGAATCGGCCATGTTCAACTCCGGGATCCGTCCTGCTGTGAACGCCGGTGTTTCGGTATCCCGTGTGGGTGGTGCCGCTCAGACCAAGATCATCAAGAAGCTGTCCGGTGGTATCCGTACCGCTCTGGCTCAGTACCGTGAATTGGCGGCATTCGCCCAGTTCGCTTCTGACCTGGACGAAGCGACCCGTAAGCAACTTGAGCATGGTCAGCGCGTTACCGAGCTGATGAAGCAGAAGCAATACGCACCAATGTCGATCGCTGACATGGCGCTGTCGCTGTATGCCGCTGAGCGTGGGTTCCTGACTGACGTCGAAATCGCCAAGATCGGCAGCTTTGAACAAGCGCTGATTGCTTTCTTCAACCGCGATCACGCCGATTTGATGGCGAAGATCAACGTGAAGGGTGACTTCAATGACGAAATCGACGCTGGCCTGAAAGCCGGTATCGAGAAGTTCAAGGCCACCCAAACCTGGTAAGCCGCAGCGGGAGCCGCAAGGCTCCCGCTTGCTAACCTGATAGGTGTTACATGGCAGGCGCAAAAGAGATTCGCAGTAAGATTGCGAGCATCAAAAGCACGCAAAAGATTACCAGCGCCATGGAAAAAGTGGCGGTCAGTAAAATGCGCAAGGCACAAATGCGCATGGCTGCTAGCCGTCCTTACGCGGAGCGCATCCGCCAGGTTATTGGCCATCTGGCCAACGCCAACCCGGAATATCGCCACCCATTCATGATCGACCGTGAAGTAAAGCGCGTCGGTTACGTTGTGGTGAGCAGTGACCGTGGTCTGTGTGGTGGCTTGAACACCAACCTGTTCAAGGCCCTGGTCAAGGACATGGCGGTAAACCGCGAAAACGGCGTCGAGATTGATCTGTGTGTAGTGGGTAGCAAGGGTGCGGCTTTCTTCCGTAACTTCGGCGGTAACGTCGTTGCAGCTATCAGCCACCTGGGTGAAGAGCCGTCGATCAATGACTTGATCGGCAGCGTCAAGGTGATGCTGGATGCCTACCTGGACGGCCGTATTGACCGCCTGTCCGTGGTGTCCAACAAGTTCGTCAACACCATGACGCAATTGCCTACCGTGGAGCAGTTGATTCCACTGGTGGCAACCGCAGATCAAGAACTCAAGCACCACTGGGATTATCTGTACGAACCGGACGCCAAAGAGCTGCTTGACGGCTTGATGGTCCGCTACGTGGAGTCGCAGGTCTACCAGGCGGTGGTCGAGAACAACGCGGCTGAACAAGCTGCGCGGATGATCGCGATGAAGAACGCTACCGACAACGCCGGTGATTTGATCAGCGATTTGCAGCTGGTCTACAACAAGGCGCGTCAGGCTGCGATCACCCAAGAGATCTCGGAAATCGTCGGCGGCGCTGCCGCGGTTTAACGGTTCAAATATTCAGAGGATCCAGCTATGAGTAGCGGACGTATCGTTCAAATCATCGGCGCCGTTATCGACGTGGAATTTCCACGCGACAGCGTACCGAGCATCTACAACGCGCTGAAAGTAGTGAGCGCGGCCGAAACCACCCTGGAAGTTCAGCAACAGCTGGGCGACGGCGTGGTTCGTACCATTGCGATGGGTTCCACCGAGGGCTTGAAGCGCGGTCTGGAAGTCACCGACTCCGGCGCAGCCATCTCCGTACCAGTCGGTAAAGCGACCCTGGGCCGGATCATGGACGTTCTGGGTAACCCGATCGACGAAGCTGGCCCGATCGACACCGAAGAGCGCTGGGGCATTCACCGTCCTGCGCCAACCTTCGCTGAACAAGCGGGCGGCAACGACCTGCTGGAAACCGGCATCAAGGTTATCGACCTGGTTTGCCCGTTCGCCAAGGGTGGTAAAGTCGGTCTGTTCGGTGGTGCCGGTGTAGGCAAAACCGTAAACATGATGGAACTGATCCGTAACATCGCCATCGAGCACAGCGGTTATTCCGTGTTCGCCGGTGTGGGTGAGCGTACTCGTGAGGGTAACGACTTCTACCACGAGATGAAGGATTCCAACGTTCTGGACAAAGTGGCACTGGTTTACGGTCAGATGAACGAGCCGCCGGGTAACCGTCTGCGCGTAGCACTGACCGGCCTGACCATGGCCGAGAAGTTCCGTGACGAAGGTAACGACGTTCTGCTGTTCGTCGACAACATCTATCGTTACACCCTGGCCGGTACTGAAGTATCCGCACTGCTGGGCCGTATGCCTTCCGCAGTAGGTTACCAGCCGACCCTGGCCGAAGAGATGGGTACTCTGCAAGAGCGTATCACTTCGACCAAAAACGGTTCGATCACCTCGATCCAGGCGGTATACGTACCGGCGGATGACTTGACTGACCCGTCGCCAGCGACCACCTTCGCCCACTTGGACGCCACTGTCGTTCTGTCCCGTGACATCGCTTCCCTGGGTATCTACCCGGCGGTCGATCCACTCGACTCGACTTCGCGCCAGCTGGACCCGAACGTAATCGGCCAGGACCACTACGACACCGCTCGCGGCGTACAGTATGTTCTGCAGCGTTACAAAGAACTGAAGGACATCATTGCGATCCTGGGTATGGACGAGCTGTCGGAAGCCGACAAGCAGTTGGTAAACCGTGCTCGTAAGATCCAGCGTTTCTTGTCGCAGCCGTTCTTCGTGGCTGAAGTCTTCACCGGTGCTTCGGGTAAATACGTTTCCCTGAAAGACACCATTGCTGGCTTCAAAGGCATCCTCAACGGTGACTACGACCACCTGCCAGAACAAGCGTTCTACATGGTCGGCGGCATCGAAGAAGCGATCGAGAAAGCCAAGAAACTGTAATCCCGGCGCCCGGCAACGGGCGCTAATTTAGGTTGAGGCAATCAGATGGCTATGACAGTCCATTGCGATATCGTCAGCGCGGAAGGGGAAATCTTTTCCGGCCTGGTCGAGATGGTGGTTGCGCACGGTGCACTGGGTGATCTTGGTATCGCCTTGGGTCACGCGCCGCTGATCACTAATCTCAAGCCGGGTCCTATCCGCTTGATCAAGCAGGGTGGGGAAGAGGAGGTGTATTACATCTCCGGCGGTTTCCTCGAGGTTCAGCCGAACATGGTCAAGGTTCTTGCCGACACCGTGCAACGTGCTGCCGACCTGGACGAAGCCTCCGCTCAGGAAGCCGTTAAGGCTGCCGAGAAGGCCTTGCATGAGCGAGGCGCGGAATTCGATTACGGTTCTGCTGCCGCACGTCTGGCCGAGGCTGCAGCTCAGCTGCGCACCGTCCAGCAGATCCGCAAGAAGTTCGGCCACTAATTGGCCATCGACTTATTGTGTGATTGATTAAAAAGGGTAGCCTCGGCTACCCTTTTTTCTTTTCTGACTTTCATCACCCGGTCGCAGCCGCTGACCTCCCAGGATTAGTAGCCTGTCATGTCTCTTGAAATCGTTATCCTCGCTGCCGGCCAAGGCACGCGCATGCGTTCGGCCTTGCCGAAAGTTCTGCACCCGGTTGCCGGTAATTCAATGCTTGGCCATGTTATCCACAGCGCCCGGCAACTTGATCCACAACGCATCCATGTGGTGATCGGCCATGGTGCCGAAGTGGTGCGCGAGCGTCTGGCCGCCGATGACCTGAATTTCGTCCTGCAGGATCAACAGCTGGGTACCGGACATGCGGTGGCCCAAGCTGTACCGTTCATCAAGTCCGACACCGTGCTGATTCTGTACGGCGACGTACCGTTGATCGAAGTCGAAACCCTGCAACGGTTGCTCAAGCTGGCTGCACCGCAGCAACTGGGCCTGTTGACTGTCGAGCTGGATGACCCGACGGGTTACGGCCGCATCGTCCGCGATGCCACCGGCAAGGTTACTGCCATCGTCGAGCATAAAGACACCAACGACGTCGAGCGTGCGATCACTGAGGGCAATACCGGCATTCTGGCGCTACCTTTCGAACGTCTGGGCGATTGGGTGAGTCGTCTCTCCAATAACAATTCCCAAGGCGAGTACTACCTGACCGACGTGATCGCCATGGCGGTCAGCGATGGTCTGGTGGTAGCCACCGAACACCCCCATGACACCATGGAAGTGCAGGGCGCCAACGATCGCAAGCAACTGGCCGAGCTTGAGCGTCACTATCAACTGCGCACTGCTCGTCGTTTGATGGCTCAGGGCGTGACCCTGCGCGACCCGGCACGTTTCGATGTGCGTGGTGAGGTCACCATCGGCCGCGATGTGCTGATCGACATCAACGTTATCCTCGAAGGCAAAGTCGTCATCGAGGACGACGTGGTGATCGGCCCAAACTGCGTGATCAAGGACAGCACCCTGCGCAAAGGCGTGGTGATCAAGGCCAACAGCCATATCGAAGGCGCGATACTCGGTGAAGGCAGCGATGCCGGCCCGTTCGCTCGTTTGCGTCCGGGCACGGTGCTGGAAGCTCGCGCGCATGTGGGTAACTTCGTGGAGCTGAAGAATGCCCACCTGGGCGAGGGCGCCAAGGCCGGTCACTTGACGTACCTGGGCGACGCCGAGATCGGTGCGCGTACCAACATTGGCGCAGGCACCATCACCTGTAACTACGATGGCGCGAACAAGTGGAAAACCGTGCTGGGCGAAGATGTGTTCATCGGGTCCAACAACTCGTTGGTGGCGCCTGTGGATATCTCCTCGGGTGCGACTACGGCGGCCGGTTCGACCATTACCCAGAATGTGGACAAGGCTCAATTGGCCGTGGGTCGGGCTCGGCAGAAGAACATCGAGGGCTGGAAGCGGCCGGAGAAGATCAAAAAGAGCTGAGTTATCCACAGCAGGATCAAAAGATCGCAGTCTTCGGCAGCTCCGACAAGGAATACGTGTTCATCCTGTGGGGCTGCTGAAGGCTGCGATCTTTTTATGGGTTATCCACACATCTTTTTTCTCACGCTGACTTGACGAAGTTTCGCTGATAGGTTTTGATTGCTTACGTTATCTTTCGAATCGAAACTTACCAAACCATGTCGAAGCGCAACACGCCCCAACGCCGCCACAACATCCTCGCCTTGCTCAATGAGCAGGGGGAAGTCAGTGTGGATGAGCTGGCCAAGCGCTTCGAAACCTCGGAAGTTACGATTCGCAAGGACTTGGCAGCGCTTGAAAGCAACGGTCTGTTGCTGCGTCGTTATGGCGGGGCGGTCACCATGCCTCAGGAACTGGTCGCCGATCTCGGCCAACCGGTTTCCAAGTACAAGCAGGCCATTGCCCGCGCCGCTGTCACGCGGATCCGCGAGCATGCGCGAATCATCATCGACAGCGGCAGCACCACCGCGGCGATGATCCCGGAACTCGGCCAGCAACCGGGTCTGGTGGTGATGACCAACTCCCTGCATGTCGCCAACGCTTTGAGCGAACTCGAGCATGAGCCGGTGCTGCTGATGACCGGGGGGACCTGGGACCCGCATTCCGAGTCCTTCCAGGGTCAGGTGGCCGAGCAAGTACTACGCTCATATGACTTTGATCAGTTGTTTATCGGTGCCGATGGCATCGACTTGGTGCGCGGGACCACCACCTTCAATGAATTGCTGGGCTTGAGCCGCGTCATGGCCGAGGTTGCCCGCGAAGTGATCGTGATGGTCGAGGCCGACAAGATCGGCCGCAAAATCCCCAATCTGGAGCTGCCATGGAGCAGCGTCCATACCCTCATTACCGATGATCGTCTGCCACTTGCGGCACGCGATCAGATTCAGGCCCGCGGCATTAATTTGATCTGCGCCGCCGTCAGTCAGGAGAACTAGCATGTGTGGAATTGTCGGTGCAGTCGCAGAACGTAACGTTACCGCCATCCTGCTCGAAGGCCTCAAGCGTCTGGAATACCGTGGCTATGACAGCGCCGGTGTGGCGGTGTACACCAACGATGAAAAACTCTTGCGCACGCGTCGTCCGGGCAAGGTCAGCGAGCTGGAACAGGCGCTGATCGAAGAGCCTCTGGTCGGCCGTCTGGGCATTGCCCATACCCGCTGGGCGACTCATGGCGCGCCGTGTGAACGCAATGCTCACCCGCATTTTTCTGGCGATCTGGCGGTGGTGCACAACGGCATCATCGAGAACCATGAAGCCCTGCGCGAGCAACTCCAGGCTTTGGGCCATGTGTTCACGTCGGACACCGACACTGAAGTCATCGCGCATCTGCTCCACGAAAAACTCAAGCTTCAACCCGACCTGACGGTGGCCCTGAAAGCGACCGTGCAAGAGCTGCACGGTGCTTACGGCCTGGCGGTGATCAGCGCCCTTCAACCGGATCGCCTAGTGGCGGCCCGCAGTGGCAGCCCATTGGTGATCGGTCTGGGTATGGGTGAAAACTTCCTGGCCTCCGACCAGTTGGCGCTACGTCAGGTCACCGACCGCTTTATGTACCTGGAAGAAGGCGATATCGCCGAAATTCGCCGCGACAGCGTGCAGATCTGGGACATCGATGGCGCGCTCGTCGAGCGTGAAAGCGTTCAGTACCGCGACGGTGCCGAAGCGGCTGACAAGGGCGAATTCCGCCATTACATGCTCAAGGAAATTCACGAGCAGCCGGCCGTGGTGCAGCGCACCCTTGAAGGTCGCCTGAGCCATAACCAGGTGCTGGTCGAGGCATTCGGCCCAGGAGCTGCCGAGCTGTTCGCCAAGGTGCGCAATGTACAGATCGTCGCCTGCGGCACCAGCTATCACGCCGGCATGGTTGCCCGTTACTGGCTCGAAGAACTGGCTGGCATCCCGTGTCAGGTCGAAGTCGCCAGCGAATTCCGCTATCGCAAGGTAGTGGTGCAGCCGGACACCCTGTTCGTGAGCATCTCCCAGTCCGGTGAAACCGCCGACACTTTGGCCGCGCTGCGCAATGCCAAAGAGCTGGGTTTCCTCGCCAGCCTGGCAATCTGCAACGTCGGCATCAGCTCTCTGGTACGCGAATCGGACCTGACGTTGCTGACCCAGGCCGGTCGCGAAATCGGCGTGGCCTCGACCAAAGCCTTTACCACTCAACTGGTTGGCCTGCTGTTGCTGACCCTGTCTCTGGGTCAGGTTCGCGGTACGTTGGCCGAAGGCGTCGAAGCCACACTGGTCGAAGAACTGCGTCGCTTGCCGACCCGCTTGGGCGAAGCCCTGGCCATGGACAGCACCGTGGAGAAAATCGCCGAGCTGTTCGCCGAGAAGAACCACACGCTGTTCCTCGGTCGCGGCGCGCAATTCCCGGTGGCGATGGAAGGGGCCCTCAAGCTCAAGGAAATCTCTTACATCCACGCGGAAGCCTACCCGGCGGGCGAACTGAAACATGGCCCGCTGGCGCTTGTGGATAACGACATGCCGGTGGTCACCGTGGCGCCGAACAACGAGTTGCTGGAGAAGCTGAAGTCCAACCTCCAGGAAGTTCGCGCCCGTGGCGGTGAACTGGTCGTCTTCGCCGACGAGCAGGCCGGCATGACCAATGGCGAAGGCACTCATGTCGTCCAGATGCCGCACATCCACGACATCCTGTCGCCGATCCTCTACACCATTCCGCTGCAGCTGCTCTCATACTACGTCGCTGTATTGAAAGGTACTGACGTTGACCAGCCGCGTAACTTGGCGAAGTCGGTGACTGTGGAATAAGTTATCCACAAGCAATGAAATGAAAAGACCGCAGTTTTGGCTGCGGTCTTTTTTTTTGAGAAAGGTGAGCTATTTCAAGTCCACCAATACCGCACGAGATGAAAGAAGATCGGTGCCGCAAAACACACTGAATCCAGACGATCCAGCATCCCGCCGTGGCCTTCGATCATGTGTCCCCAATCCTTCACGCCGCGATCACGCTTGATCGCCGACATCACGATGCCGCCGGCAAACCCCAGCAGGTTGATCAGCAGCGCAATCAAGAACGACTGCCACGGGCTGAATGGTGTGGTCCACCACAAGGCTGCACCAATCAGCGAGGACAGCAAAACGCCACCGACAAAGCCTTCGACGGTTTTCGACGGCGACAGAGTGGGTGCGATTTTATGTTTGCCGAACAACTTGCCGCATACGTACTGCAGCACGTCCGACAGCTGCACCACGATCACCAGATACGCGATCAGCAGCAGGTTGCGGCCTTCATAACCGACGATGTCCAGAGTCAGCAGGGCGGGCACGAACGACACGCAGAACACCGCGATCATCAAGCCCCATTGCACTTTCGACGCCCGCTCAAGGAAGTGCGTACTGTCGCCGCCGAGAGACGCAAGGATCGGCAGCAGCAAAAACACGTACACCGGAATAAAGATCGAGAAGAGTCCGTACCAATCGGAATAGATCAGCAAATATTGCAGCGGCAATGCCAGGTAAAACGCTGCCACCAGCGCCGGGTAGTCGCTGCGTCGGGTGGGCATGAGGGTGAGGAATTCGCGTAGCGCATAAAACGATACCGCGTAAAACAGCAGGATTACCGCGCCGGTGCCCAGCCAAAAAGCGATGCCGATCACCACCACCATCACCCACCAGGCGTTGATTCGGGCGTTGAGGTTTTCGATGACTGCATTGGGCGTGCCCCGGGTGCGCAGTTTGAGGATCAGGCCAATCAGTGAAGCCAGCACCAGGATCATGCCGATCCCGCCGAACAGCATCAGGGTTTGTCTATCCATGTCAGGAATGCTCCGGGGCGAGGGCCAGCAGTGCGTCGCGGCTGCGTGAAAGGAACTGCTCTTTGCTCTCGCCTTCAGTCAGTTGCAGGGGCGCGCCGAAACTGGTGGTACACAGCAGCGGCAGTGGCAGCACTCGGCCCTTGGGCATGACCCGGTTGAGGTTGGCGATCCACACCGGAATCACCTGGGCCTGTGGGTAACGTTTTGCCAAGTGGTACAGGCCGCTTTTGAACGGCAGCAAACCCTCTTCCAGATTGCGCGTGCCTTCGGGAAAGATGATTAACGAATCACCCTTCTCCAGGGCGTCGAGCATGGGCTGCAACGGGTTATCCACAGGGTCCTTGCGCTCGCGGTCGATCAGCACGCCGTTGAACACCCGGCTGATGATGTAGCGGCGTAAGGCGCTCTTGTTCCAGTAGTCGCTGCCGGCCACCGGTCGCGTAAGTTTGCGCAGGGCGGGAGGGAGCGAGGCCCAGAGCAGCACGAAGTCGCCGTGGCTGCTGTGGTTGGCAAAATAAATGCGCTGCACGGGTTCTGGCGCGCAACCCATCCACAGGCTGCGGGCGCCAGTAACGGTTCGGGCCATGGAGGTGATGAGAAAGGCGACCACAGGTTCGAACATTAACGATTTCCTTATCCAGCGAGGGGCAGCCAAGGGCTGGCCAGAATGACCGCCAATGGTGGCAGCACTTGGGCGACCAGCAGGACAGCCTGTTTGCGCAGCAGTTTAAACCCCCCGCGCTGACGTTCGGTCCAGGGCCGGCCGGCACGGTTGGCCGGTTGCAGGCCGAGGTTTTGCAGGGCCTGGTCGAGGGCTTGAGTGCGGTCTGACAAAGCGTCAGCGTCGCGGGCCATCAGGGTAAACAGGTCAGCGTCGAAGGCCACCCGCAGCGCCCAGTATTTTTGCCATAGCCCGAGGATGATCAGCCAGGCGCTGAGGATCAAGAACGGTGCAGTCGGGGTGATCAGCAGCAGTTGCAGCAGACCGAACAACACACCCAGCAAGGTCAGCCCTGTGGATAACTGATCGAGGGTGCGGCCCCGGCGCAGCAGGCTGGCGACCACATGCAGTTCCATATCAACCGGCATAGGCGTTCTCCAGGGCTTGGCGATGGGCTGGATGCAGCACCACTTGCGGGCGTGCGGCCTGGATCATTGCCACGGCGGCATCGACATTGGTCGCTCGACCGCTGTGCAGCAACCAGGCCGCGATAGCGGTGGCGCTGCGTGAATAGCCCAAAGCGCAGCAGACCAGCAATGGACCTTGCTGGCGCAGGTGTTCAATGGCCTGGGCGGCGGCGAGGCATTGCTCAGCGCTGGGCGTGGTCAGATCGAGTATCGGAACGCTTTGATAGGCGCGGCCTCTCGGGTTGAGCGGCAGCTCAGCGCATAGATCAACCACAGCGTTGAACGGCGCCAACTGATCAGCGTCGGGAAGCCTGCCGAGCCAAACGTTATCCACAACCTCACTGGGCTGCGGATGCTTGCGGGTCCAAAGCCGTGAGTTGATCCACGCCGCTGCCACGTAAGGTGCAAATAACCAACGGGCGGCCGGGCTAAGACGGCCGTCGGCGCGTTTCTGAAACCCGGCGGCGTCCAGCAGCGTGTAGTTGAGCGCCACCAACAGCAACGCCACGGCAGGCCAGATCAGCCACAGCCATCCGCCGCCCAGGCCAAAGGCTGGAATGGCGAATATCGCCGCACCGATGCCATAACGCAGGGCCAGGCGCCAGCGTTTCGCATCCTTGGCCAACCGCACGCTACTCAAGGGGCTGGGCCGATCCAGTGGCCACAACCACACGCACAGCCAGCCAGCGAGGGCGCCTGTGGGTAAGTCGATAAAGTGATGTTGATAAGTGGTCAGCACCGAAATCCCGATCAATGCGAACCAGCCGTGCACCAGCCAGCGCCACAGGCCTTGAGAGTGCCGTTGGTACATCACCCACAAAATCACCAGCAGGGCGATGTGCAGCGACGGCGCCTGATTGAACGGCTTGTCGAACCCGGCCAGCACCGCGAACAGCCAACCGAACACTCCATCCAGTTCAGGCCGTTCGAAGGTGAAGCGCAGCGGCCATAACAGGAAACAGCTGACTGAGATCACTTGAGCACTCAGCAGGCGCAAGGCATGACGCTTGAGTTCATGGCGACTATCGGGCAGCAGCAGCGAAAAACCGTACAGCAGATCAATCGTCCAGTAGGGGACGATGGTCCAGGCCCAGAAGGGCATGGCGGTTTCCCAATCGAAAACGAAAGTGTCGACATCGCTGCGCTGGGCCGTGACCCACGTGGCAAAGCCGTAGCTGGCGAAAAACAGCGGTGCCAGCACTAGCAACCAGAGCACGGCGGGTTTCAGCAAACCCGGCTCTCTCGGGGCAGCCCCCATCATTGCACCCGTTGCGCGAGGGACACGGTGAAGATCCCCCATTCATCCACTCGCTGGGTGATTTTACGAAAACCCGCTGCTTCCACCAGTTGATCCATTTCCGCCTGGCTGCGCCGACGCATCACCCAAGCCTGGCCTTGACGGTGACTGGTGAGGGCGCGGGCGATCAGTTCCAGCTGCGGGTGCCAGGGCTGACCGGTGTAGACCAGATACCCACCGGGCTCCACGGCCTCGGCCAAGCCTGCCAGGGAACCGCCGACCAGTGCATTGTCGGCAAACAGTTCATACAAGCCGGACACCACCGCCAGTGTTGGCTTTGGCTCCAGTGCCGCCAGGTCGGCGCGGTCGAACGCGTCGCCTTTCACGAACTGCGCGATCTCTCCAAGGCCCTTATCGCGAATCAGCGCACCACCGTCACGCACATTGATGTCGCTGTAATCGCGCAACAGTATCGATTCCGGTAGCGGGCTGACACCTTGCAAGGCTTCGAGAATGTAGCGACCGTGACCGGCGGCGATGTCGACGATGCGCACCGGTCGGCCTTCTTCACGCAGTTTGGCCATGGTCAGGCGCAGCAGTTCTTCGACGTTGAGTTTACGCTGGCGAATGCCGCGCCAGCCGATGGAGTTCAGGTAGTTCTGATCAATCATCCGCCCGAGCCCGCCCTTGCCGGTGGGCTGGTTGCGGTACACATAGTCCAGGGTGCTGCCGGAATCGAAACCGGTGTCGAAGCCCAGCTTCACCCCGTCTGACAGCCGGCTGCCCAGGCGCATGCTGGCGCGGGTCATGCGCCAGTACAGATCACGCAACGAGTTGTGCGGCAGCGGGGCGGCGAGGGATTCGGATTCGGCGCAGGTCAGGCCGATTTTATCGGCATCGAGCAACGAGGCCCGGTCCAGCGGGTATTCAAAGTTTTGCAGGATAAAGCGTTTGGCGCTGGCGATGGCCACGGCGCGATCACGTTCCCCAAGCGTGTCGTGGAAGAAGCCCGGGAGGATGTGTTTTTCTTTTTTCAGGCTGCCCAGGCGTTCGAAAAACTGTTCCTGGGGTTTGCGGTGGACCACAAAATCCGAGCCGGAAATCAGCAGCTGGGTCGGCACTTGAATCGCCTGCGCATCGGCCACCACACGGTCGGCGGCTTCATACAAGCCAAGCAGCACATTCACCGAAATCGCCTTGGTGATCAGGGGATCGCTGTCGTAGGAGGCGACGCGTTCCGAGTCGTGGCTGAGGAACTTGGCCTTGACGTAGCTGTTGACGAAAAAGTTGCCGCGAAACTTGCGCATCAGCGCCAGGCCCGGACGGGCGAAAGGTACGTAGAGCTTGACCTTGAAGGCGGGCGACGCGAGCACCAGCGAGCGGATGCGCGGTGCATAGTCGTGGACCCAGGTTGAGACAATCACCGCGCCGACGCTCTGGGCGATCACGGCCATGTTCTCTTCGTCGATATGATGGGTCGCGTTCAGGTGATCGCAAAAGGTCTGCACGTCACGCACGCTGGTGGCGAAACTCGGGCTGTCACCGCGAGCGCCCGGCGACTGACCATGGCCGCGCGCGTCCCAGGCAAAGAAGTCGAACGCTGGCAGGTCCAGCTCCTCCACCAAGTGGGCGATACGCCCCGAGTGTTCATGGCCGCGATGAAACAGCAGCACTGCCTTGCGCGGTTCGCCTGGATTACCCGCCGTGGCCGGCCAATGGCGGTAGAACAGCTCGACGCCGTCGTGGGTAGTGAAGGTCTGATTCTGAGTTTCACGCATTGCACTTTCCTTATGCTTGGGGAGCCTTACGCTGAGGCCTTATGCCGAGGGAGCGTTTTCCTGCACTTCTTTCAGGCCCAGACGGACCCGGTTGACCAAGGTGTAAGCCAGCAGGACGGCGACCACCCCAAACACAACGTTAATCCACAACGCGTTAATCCAGCCGAGGGCAATGCCGGTGGCCAAGACGCCCAGTACAAACGCGCGATCGCTCTTGCCCATCGGGCCGTCATAACGCCGCGATGCGCCGACCATCGGCCCGAGGACGCCACTGTACTCGCTGAACAATGCCAGCAGCGTGACCAACAGCACAATCAACATACTCACGTCGGGAATCAGGGCAAAAGGCAGGATCAGCGCGCTGTCGGCCACGATATCGCACAGTTCATTAAGGTAGGCGCCGAGGCGCGACTGCTGGCCGAATTCCCGGGCCAGCATGCCGTCGATGGTGTTCAGCGCCATCCGCAGGATCATCCACACGGGAATTAGCAGAAATACCCACAGGTGATTGGCGAAACAGGCAATCCCGACGCCCGTCACGACCGAAATGACGCCGGCCAGCACGGTGATTTGATTGGCGGTGGTGCCGTTATCGAATAGTCGCTGAACCAGCGGTCGCAACAGATTCTGGAAGGCGGGTTTAAGTTGGTAGATGGAGGGCATCTGGATACGGTCTCAGCAATTGAAAGCGTGAACGTTCAGGGTTATACGTCACAATAATCAGAATGCCACTAAAACTGCACGGCTCATCCTCTTCCAGCGATATCCAGGTCCAATCGGGAACTGTCGGCCTCGCGTTTTTCAGTGCTCAGGAGTTAATCCATGGACCGATTCCAGGAAATGCAGGTCTTCGCCACCGTCGCTCAGGAGCAAGGCTTCTCGGCGGCGGCGCGGCGGTTGGGGATGTCGGCGGCTAGCGTCACCCGGGCAGTGGCGGCGCTGGAGAAACGCATCGGCACCCAGTTGCTGACACGTACCACCCGCAGCGTGCATTTGAGCGAGGCGGGTCAGCGTTATCTGGAGGACTGTCGGAGAATTCTCACCGAGGTGCAGGAAGCGGAGGATTCGGCGGCCGGGAGCCACGCACAACCCCGTGGGCAACTGACGATCACGGCGCCGGTGTTGTTCGGTGATTTGTTTGTTACGCCGGTCATGGTCGGTTATTTGTCTCAATTCCCTGAAGTCAGCATCAACGCTCTACTGGTCGACCGGGTGGTGAGCATGGTCGAGGAGGGCATCGATGTGGCGGTGCGCATCGGTGAGTTGCCTGACAGCAATCAGCATGCAATTCGCGTGGGCGAAGTGCGGCGGGTGATCTGCGCTTCCCCCGGATTCCTGATCGACCATGGTCGGCCCCGGCATCCTGCAGATTTGAGCGTAGCCCCGATCATCGCGACCTCGTCCATCGGGCAGCACAGAAGCTGGCCGTTCCTTGACGGAGGAGAGCCAATCAGCGTTCGTCTGGAACCGCGTCTGGTGGTCACCGCCAATCAGGCGGCTATTACTGCCGCCGCCATGGGCCTGGGACTGACCCGAGTCCTGTCGTATCAGGTGGCGAGCAAGGTCGCCGCCGGTGAGCTGGAAATCGTTCTGGCTGACTTCGAACTGCCGCCATTGCCCATTCATGTGGTCTATCAGGGCGGTCGCAAGGCCTCGGTGCGGGTCCGTAGTTTTGTGGACTTCACGGTGAAGGTACTGCGCGAACATCCTGCTCTGCACGGCTGAAGATTATTGCTCTGGATGAAATAGTGGATTGCGTTTGCTGGTTATTCTGTTGTTTTGATGGCGGGTGGAAGATAGCCCTCCATCGGCGCTGATCTTTCCTGAACGGCGCCACCACCCAGCGGAGTCGACCATGCAAGCCATCAAACTCTACAACTTTCCCCGTTCCGGCCATGCTCACCGTGTAGAGCTGATGCTGTCTTTGTTGCAACTGCCGACCGAGCTGATCTTCGTCGATTTGGCCAAAGGCGCGCATAAGCAACCGGACTTCCTGACGCTCAACCCGTTTGGTCAGGTGCCGGTGATTGATGATCAAGGCGTGGTGCTGGCCGACTCCAACGCGATCCTGGTTTACCTTGCGCAGAAATACGGAAATGGTCGCTGGCTGCCAACCGATCCGGTCGGTGCGGCCAAGGTTCAGCGTTGGCTATCGGTCGCCGCGGGTCCGATTGCCTTCGGCCCCGCCAGGGCAAGGCTGATCACTGTGTTTGGTGCGCCTTACAACGCACAAGAGGTGATCGCTTATGCCCACACCTGGCTCAAAGTGATCGATCAGGAACTGGGCGCAACGCCCTATCTGGTCGGTAGCGAGCCAACCATCGCGGACATCGCCGCGTACAGCTACATCGCCCACGCACCGGAAGGCAATGTGTCGCTGGACGACTACGCGAACATCCGTGTTTGGCTGGCGCGCATTGAAGCCTTGCCAGGGTTTGTCGGCATGCCGCGCACCGTCGCCGGTTTGCAAAAAACTGCCTGATGCTCACGGCCCGGCTCAATCGGGCTGTTCTTATTGCGCGCTGAGCGCAGGGGAGAAGCCGTTATGGAACGTTCACCTTGGCACGCAGGCGAAACACAGTTGCAGGCTCGTGTGGGTGTCGCCGAGCGAATGGACGAATTAGGTCGTAGGGTGATTCGCAGCGAGATGCCGGATCAGCACCGCACGTTCTATCAGCAACTACCGTTCATGCTGTACGGCGCGGTGGATGCTGACGGCAACCCTTGGGCCAGCATTCTTGAAGGGGCGCCAGGTTTTGCGAAGTCCCCCGAGCCCGGGCTGTTGCAGGTCGGCAGCCTGCCCGGCCACGACGACCCTGCACAACTGCAAGACGGGGCGGCGATCGGTCTGCTGGGTATCGAGCTGCACACCCGACGTCGCAACCGTCTCAATGGCCGAGTTGGCGCTATGACGGTGAGCGGCTTCGAGGTGAAGGTGGAGCAATCTTTCGGTAATTGCCCGCAATACATTCAATTGCGCCAGTTTCGCTCGGTGCCATTAGCAGATCCGGCGACCCGTATCGCGCAGCACCTCAATGGGCTGGATGACGCAGCCAAAGCCATGATCGCCGGCGCCGATACCTTCTTTGTCGCCAGTTATGCGGACGTCGATGGCCAACGCTCGGTGGACGTTTCTCATCGCGGCGGCCAGGCCGGTTTCGTCCAGGTAGAGGGCAATCGGCTGACCATTCCGGACTTTGCCGGCAACCGGTTCTTCAATACCCTGGGCAACCTGCTGATCAATCCTCGAGCCGGTTTGCTGTTCATCGATTTCGAGTCGGGTGATCTGCTGCACCTCAGCGGTCGCACGCAAATCATCCTCGAAGGCCCGCAAGTCGAAGCCTTTCAAGGGGCCGAGCGGCTGTGGACATTCGAGGTGGAGCGCGTGGTGCGGCGGCCCGCGGCGCTAGCCTTGCGTTGGCGCTTTGACGGCGTGTCACCCAAAAGTTTGCTGACCGGCACGTGGGCGCAGGCGAATGCACGCCTGCAAGCCCGGGCCAGACCTGTAACCCATGTGGGAAACACAGAAAATCCACTGTAGGAGCGAGCGATGCGGCGATCCGACTTGCCCGCGAAGGCTTTCTCACATTCAACATTGAGGTCGCCTGACACGCCGCCATCGCGAGCAGGCTCGCTCCCACATTTGATCGTGGTCGTCCTACAGACCGAGTGATTTTTGGGAATGTTTCCGACAAGTTTTGACGGTTGTCGGTCGGAAATGGGGTGGATAGGCTTTCGGGGTCGCTGCAAATTCAGTGATCGGGTTTGGTCGCCCAGGTTTAGAATGGCGCACTTTTGTGCTTGCTTCATGGCGAGCTGTGCGTGGGAGGGCTTAGGCCCTGCCGGGTTCCATTCCCTGGTCGACCAACCCGCGTACGGTTCGCCACCCTTCTGCTTGGTCGCAGTGTTGGCGAACTCCAATTCTCGAATGGAGTTTCACCATGTTCAAAGCCACACCTNAGGGCTTAGGCCCTGCCGGGTTCCATTCCCTGGTCGACCAACCCGCGTACGGTTCGCCACCCTTCTGCTTGGTCGCAGTGTTGGCGAACTCCAATTCTCGAATGGAGTTTCACCATGTTCAAAGCCACACCTAATCCCCCCGAAACCGACGACGTTTCCCCCTACGAATCCCTCAATTCAAAAAAACTCCACGAAGCCGCTGACCGCGCCCTCGATCACTACCTCAACCCCTCAGCCCTCAAAGCCCCCGTGGCCCGCAAGCCGAGCACGATGTTTATGGTCGCGCCGGATATCAAAGACGAAGACCTGTTGGCCCACACCTGTGAATCGTTGGCCCAGGCCAGTGTGATGGCGAGTGATTTTGCGGGGTATCTGGAAGGGCCGCATCGGCACACGGCGATGGCGATTCAACAGATCGTCATGCTGGCGGAACTGGCAGTGAACCGGATGCTGGATAACGTAGGCGTACCAAAACCTGCGCCACACAGCTGATCCCTGTGGGAGCCGGGCTTGCCCGCGATGACGGATTAACATTCAACATTGATGTTGACCGAGACTCAGCCATCGCGGGCAAGCCCGCTCCCACAAAAAGCAGTCAGGCGTAGGACAGGGATTTTTCTTCCAGCAGTTCTTCGTACAACTCCGTCCACTTGCGGCCCATTTTGTCGGCGGTGAACAACTGCCGATAACGGGCTTCAGCCTTCACGCCCATTTCGGCTGCAAGCGTGGGGTTTTCCCACAGGGTGCGCATGGCTTGACGGAACGCCTGTGGATGACTCGGCGGCACCACCAGCCCGGTTTCGTTGTGGATGTTGATGAAGCTGGTGCCGGTGCCGATTTCGCTGGAGATCATCGGTTTGCCGTACATCGCGCCTTCGAGCAGCGAGATGCCGAACGCTTCGGAGCGCAGGTGCGACGGAAATACGATGGCGTAACTCAGTTGCAGCAGCGCGACTTTGTCTTCGTCCCCCAGGCGCCCAAGAAAGTGAATATTGCGCAAACCCAAGGCCGCGGCCTGGGCGTGCAGTTCGGCTTCCAGCGGCCCGGCACCGACGATGACTACCGGGTAATCCACGTCTTTCAAGGCGTCGAGCAGGATGTGCAGGCCTTTGTAATAGCGCATCACGCCCACAAACAGAAAAAACTTATCCCCAAGCTTCTTCCGCCAATGATTCATGCGTGCGTTGTCGGGCTGTGGATAACCGGCCTTGTTCAGGCCATAGGGAATGACCCGGGTCTTGTCCTGAAACTGCTGCAACACATCACTGGTGTGCAGATAGTTAGGGGACGCGGCGACGATCCGGTCAGCGCTGGCGAGGAAGCGGTTCATCAGTGGCCGGTAAAGTTTGAGCAGGTGTTTCTGGCGAATGATGTCCGAGTGGTAGGTCACCACACTGGGCTTGTTCATGCTGCTGAAGAAATGCACCAGGTCCATGAACGGCCACGGGAAGTGGTAATTGACCACGTCCGCCTCAGCGGCCATTTCGCGAAATTGCTTGAAGACGCTGTAAGAAAAGCCTGTGGAAGCGAACTGAATGTCGAGTTTGGCCCGATGGACTTCGTGCTGCCCGAGTTGCACCACCGGCGGTGTCGGATCGGCACTGAGGGTCAACACTTGGCTTTCAATGCCATGCTGGGCGCCGCTTTCGCACAACTGGAAGATCACTTGCTCGATCCCGCCGACCGAGTCAGGCAGGTACGTCTTGAAAAAATGAAGAACTCGCATTCAACCTCCCATAGCCTGGCGGTAGGCGCGGGCCGTGACCTTCGCGCAACGCTCCCAGGAAAAAAGCCTTGCCTGCTGTAATCCGGCTTTTCGGCATGCCTGCCAATGTGTTTGATCGTCGATCAGTCGTCGCATGGCATCGCGCAGGCCGTCGGGATCGTCAGGTTCAATATAGTTGCCCGCAACGCCTGCGACTTCGGGCATCGCCGAGCGTCGGGTCAGGATGACCGGCGTGCCGCTGGCCATGGCCTCCAGCACCGGTAGGCCGAAGCCTTCATAGAGCGACGGAAAAATCAGCGCCCGAGCGCCGGCCAACAGCTGCGCGACTTGCTCGTCAGGCAGATAACCGAGCAGACACACGTGACCATTGGCCAATGCCTGGTGCAGCTCATCGCTGAATTGCTCGCGCTGCCAGCCAGCCATGCCGACGATCAGCAGCGGAAAGCGCTGACGCAATGCTTCCGGCAGTTGGGCGTGGGCGCGCAGGGCCAGGGTCAGGTTCTTGCGTGGTTCCAGGGTGCCGACACAGAGAAAATATTCCCGCATTTCAACCCCGTGGGCCTTGAGCACCGCATCGATGGCCTCGGGTTCACGTGGGTGGAAGCGTGCCGCCACACCCAACGGTGCGACTACAAAGCGCTCGGCCGGTAGGGCGAAATAGGTCTGAGCTTCGTCGGCGATGTACTGCGAGTCGGTGAGAATCAGCCGCGCCTGTTGCACGCCATCGGCCAGTCGCCGCTCGATTTCTCGCAGGCGTGCCGGTGGTTGCGTCTCGGGGTAGTGCAGGTGCGTCAGGTCATGCAGGGTGATGACCGTCGGGCCGTCGAATGACAGCGGCCACAGACTGGGTTCGTGATAAAGGTCGATCGCCGGGGAGCAGCCTTGATCAAAGCGTCTCTGCGCCAACCAACGTCGAGCCTGATACGCGCCGGGTATTTGCCGCAGCAACGGTGTCAGTCGCGAGTAGCCCGGCATGGCCGCTTCAGGTAACGAAGAACTCCAACCCCAGCCATGGAACAGCGACATTTCGACGTCTGGCTCACCGGCCAGGGCATTCACCAGTTCGGCGACGTAATGGCCGATGCCGGTGCGCGGGGCCTGGAGAATCCGGGCGTTAAGGGCAATTCGCATGTTGCCTCTCTTGCACCACGGATGCTTCCACAAGGTTGCGCAGGGTCCGTTCGGCCATTTGCGCACTGGCTTCACGCCAGCCGAGCCAGCGCCAGTCCGCCACATTGCGGGCGGCGGGGAATTGCCCGCTGCTCTCGAATCGAGTAACCAGATCGGCCAGGCTTTGTGGTTCGGCCAGATCGAAGTACGCCATGAACTCGCCGCCTATTTCGCGGAAGACCGGGATGTCGCTGCCCATGGCCGGCAAGCCGCGCTGCATGGCTTCCACCAGTGGCAGGCCGAAGCCTTCGACGTAGGACGGAAACACCAGCGCACTGGCGTGGGAATAGGCGTGTTCGAGGCTGGTGTCGCTCAGGTCGTTGAACATGAACAGGCGTTTGTTCAGCTGCGGGTGATTGCGCACCCGGGCGAGCAGGGCATCGCATTTCCAGCCAATGCGCCCGGCGATGCACAGACGGGCGTTGGAGCCTGCGGCCCAGGCGAGTTCAAAGGCGTCCAGCAAGTAGTCGTGATTCTTGCGCGGCTCGATGGTGCTGACCATCAGGAACACGGGTTCCGGAGTATCGAACAGCCGTGTCAGGCGCGTTTCGACAGCGGCGGTTTCTTCGCGCAGGTCCAGCTCGGAGCCCAGGTGGAAATAGTCGAACCACAAGGTGTCGGCTTTGGCTGGACCGACGCGACGATGCAATTCATCGCGTACCTGATCGCGCACGGTGGCGGAGATCGCCACGTAGCCGTCGGCGGTTTTGGTGATCCAGTCGAACCACTCATTGAAAATCTGCACCAGTCGCGTGTCGTAGAACTGCGGGTGGGTCAGGGGAATCAGGTCGTAGATCACCGAGACGATGCCCACGCCTTCGCGTTTGAGTTGTTCGGCCAACGGGAAGAAATTGGCGTGCCAGGACGAATCCAGCAGCACTAACTGATCGCCCGGCTGATGCTGCAGCGGCGAGCAACGGTTGGGCAGTTGATATTGGTTGATCCGGTCGATCAGGCGCAGCGGTACGCTGAAACCCGCCAGCGCCGTGAGGCGATAAGCCGCGTACAGCGCGCGCCGGGTCCATCGCGAGGTGCAGCGTTTGTCGAGGCGCTGGTGCAGTTGCCAGAAACGATGCGCCAATCGCTCCAGACGCCCACCGAACTCCATCAGCCCATTGAACAGCGGTGTGTCCAAAGGGGCCAGACTCAATACCCGGTAGAGCTTGCCCTTGAGCATCACCACCGGAATGCATTCAACGCCATCGACGCGTTCAGGCAACTGATTGATGACGTTGCGCACCACCCGCTGAATGCCCGAATTGACCTTGGGATGCTGGAACACATACGTGCATTCCACCAGAAGACGCGTCATGGCGTGTTCTCCGAGACAGTCGATTCGGCTGTGCGCGTGATGGTGGTTTTTGCCGCCAGCCACGAGCAGCCGACGAAGTCTTCGTGTCGGTTGTTGATCACGTGGAACACCAGACCGTAGTCGCGCCATTCGAAATTGCGGTCCAGGTGCGAGTCCAGCCGCGACAGGCTCAGGGCCACGGAATAGTTGCCCTTGCCCAGCCCCATGACGAAGGCAAAACGGTAGGTCAGGCGCTCGCCGGCTTGCAGATCGGTGAGGGCGAGGTCCTGACGATGGGTATTGATGCCGTACATGGCCTGGCCCAGGCGATCCTTGATCATGAAACCCAGCACCAGGCGTTCGATGTCCTGGCGCACTTCGACTTGCACCTCAAGCACCACCGGCTGGCCGACTTCGGCGGCATCGATGGCGCGTTCGCGTTCATCGAGCATGCGTACGCTGAGGATCCCGGCTTCACCGGTACCGGAAACGGTTTGCACCTGGCCGTCCGCGAGGATTTCCTGACGCACCGTCTGGCCTTCACGCTCGGCGAGCAGGGCGTTGTAGTAATCCATGACGGCTTCGGGCTTGCCATGCATGGCCATGCGACCGTTTTCCAGGAGGATCGCCGAGTCGCAGATCGACTGAATCGCCGAGCGATCATGGGACACGATCAGCAACGTGGTGCCGGCCTTGCGGAAGCTGCGGATGCGTTCGAAGCTCTTGTGCTGGAAGTAGGCGTCGCCCACCGACAGTGCTTCGTCGACGATCAGAATATCCGGGCGCCGCGCGGTGGCCACGCTGAATGCCAGGCGCATCTGCATGCCGCTGGAATAGGTGCGCACCGGGTGGTCGATGGCTTCGCCGATTTCCGCGAAGTGTTCAATCTGTGGCATCAAGGCTTCGATTTCTTCGACCTGCATGCCCAGCAATTGCCCGGCCATGACCGCGTTTTGCCGGCCGGTGAAATCCGGGTGAAAGCCCATGCCCAGTTCCAGCAGGGCGGCGACGCGGCCTTCGAGCTGGATCTGCCCACAGGTGGGCTGGGTGGTGCCGGTGATCATCTTCAACAAGGTACTTTTGCCGGCGCCGTTGACTCCGACGATGCCCACTGCTTCACCGGGAGCGATCTCGAATGCCACGTCTTGCAGCACCCAGTGCTGGCGATGGCGGATCGGCGAAAACGGGATCAGCCACTCGGCCAGTCGGCTCCAGCGCGTGGGGTATTGCTTGTAGGCCTTGCCCAGGCCAGTCACGCGTATGTGCCCCATCAGAGTTCATCCACCATTTCGCCAACCCGCTGACGAAACAGCCGCAGCCCGATCACGCAGAACAACAGACCGATCACGAAGGTCGACAGCAACGAACTCCAGACCGGCCATTGGCCGTAGAGGAACAGGTTCTGGTAGCTACTGATCAGGTTGGTCATGGGGTTGAGTTGCAACAGCCGTTGCACCCACTCGGGCAGGATGCTCATCGGGTACACGATCGGCGTCAACCAGAACCAGAATTGCAGGCAGATGCCGAAGAATTGCCCGACGTCGCGAAAGAACACGTTCAGCACGCCGAGGATCATCCCCAGCCCGGCGCAGAACATCACTTGCAACGCCATCAGCGGGAGCAACGCCAACAGGGCCATGCCCGGCAGGCGTCCGGTGATCAGCAGAAAGCCCAGGAACAGCCCGATGATGATCGCGAAGTTGATGCCGGCATTGAACAGCACGATCACCGGCAGGCAGATTCTCGGGAAGCTGATTTTCTTCAGCAGGTTGGCGTTTTCCAGAAACATGTTCTGGCTGCGCAGAGTGATTTCCGAGAACAGGCCCCAGGTCAGCAACCCGGCGCAGAGGTAGATGCTGTAGGCCATGCCGTCATCCACACCCGGCAAGCGTGCGCGCATGACGTGGGAAAAAATCACCGTGTAGACGACGATCATCGACAGCGGGTTGAGCACGGTCCACAGGGCACCGAACAGCGAATTGCGATAACGCGCTTGAAACTCTCGCTTGACGCTACCGAGGATGAAACCTCGATAGCCCCACAGTGAGCGATACAGGGAAAGCAGCATTCAAACCGTCCTGCCATATTGGTCTTCGAAGCGAACGATATCGTCCTCCCCCAGGTATTCGCCGCTTTGCACTTCGATGATCACCAGGTCGATCACGCCGGGGTTTTCCAGACGGTGCCTGTGCCCTGCGGCAATGAACGTCGACTCGTTCTTGGCCACCAGATGCGAGCCGGAACCGTTGTTGGTGACTTTGGCCATGCCTTCGACCACCACCCAGTGTTCGTTGCGGTGGTGGTGCATCTGCAGCGACAACTTGGCACCGGGTTTGACCACGATACGTTTGATCTTGAAGCGAGGGCCTTCCTCGAGCACGGTGTAAGTGCCCCAGGGTCGGCTGACTGTGCGGTGCAGGCGATAGGCTTCGTGTTTTTTGTCCTTGAGCTGCCGGGCTACCCGGCGCACATCCTGGGCGCGGTCGGCGTGGGCCACCAGCACCGCGTCGGCAGTGTCGATGATGATCAGGTTATCCACACCCACTGCGGCGACCAACCGGTCTTCGCTCTGGATGAAGTTGTTGTGGCTGTCGATGAAGATCGCATCGCCGCTGGCGCGATTATCCTGTGCATCGGCTGGCACCAATGCCGCCACTGCGCTCCAGGAACCGATGTCGCTCCAGTCGAAAGAGGCCGGCACAACAACCACTTTGTCGGAGCGCTCCATCAAGGCGTAGTCGATGGAGATATCGGTGATTTCGGCGAAGTGCGTGGGCGACAGCTCCTGTTGCAGGCAACCGCCGGTTTCCACCGGCACACTGGCCGCCATGCAGGCCCGGGTTTGTTCCAGTAATGCGGGGGCATGAAGGTGCAACTCGGCCAGCAGTGTGGCGATCGAGAAGCAGAACATTCCCGAATTCCACAGGAAGTTGCCGCTCTCCAGATAATGCGTGGCGGTTTGCAAGTCAGGCTTTTCGACGAAGCGCTGTACCTTGGCTGCACCTTTGTCGTCCAGCGGGGCACCGGTTTCGATATAGCCGAAGCCGGTTTCCGGGGCTGTCGGCACGACGCCGAAGGTCACCAGATGACCGGCCTTGGCCAGCGTCACGGCGTGCTCGACTGCGCTTTTCAATGCGTCTTCGTCGAGAATCAGATGGTCGGCAGGCATCACCACCATGATCGCTTCGTCGCCGTGCAGGGCTTGTAGCGAAAGGGCGGCCGCCGCGATGGCCGGGGCTGTATTGCGGCCCGTCGGCTCTAGCAGGAAATGCCCGCGATGGCGCTCCAGGCGCGCATCCTGATAGTGATCCTTGCTCTGGAAGTAATAGTCGCGGTTGGTCACCGTGACGATATCGCCCCAGCCATCGAGCAAACCGGCCGCACGCCGATAGGTCTTGCTCAGCAGCGACTGACCGTCGGGCAGGGTCATGAACGGCTTGGGATGGCCTTCGCGGGACACCGGCCACAACCGGGTCCCGGCACCGCCGGAGAGAATCACGGGAATCAGCATGGCCTACTCCTTGGCAACGCGTTTCATGTCCGCATCCATCATCATGCGGATCAAGGTGTCCAGATCGGTTTTTGGCTTCCAGCCCAGTACACGCTGGGCCTTGGCCGGGTTACCAAGCAGCACCTCTACCTCGGCCGGGCGGAAAAACGCCGGGTCGATCTTCACGTAGTCGCGGTAGTTGAGGCCGATGTGTTCAAAGGCGATGCGGCACATTTCGCGCACGGTGGTGGTCACGCCAGTGGCGACCACGTAATCGTCAGGCTTGTCCTGTTGCAGCATCAGCCACATGGCTTCGACGTAGTCGCCGGCAAATCCCCAATCGCGTTTCGCATCGATGTTGCCCAGGCGCAGCTCCTGCTGTTTGCCCTGTTTGATGCGAGCAGCGGCGTCGGTGACCTTACGGGTCACGAACTCGATGCCGCGCAGCGGTGATTCGTGGTTGAACAGGATCCCGCTGCTGGCGTGCAGGTTGAAGCTTTCGCGATAGTTCACGGTGATCCAGTGGCCGTAGAGTTTGGCCACGCCGTAAGGGCTGCGCGGATAAAACGGTGTGTTTTCGTCCTGCTGCTCGGCCTGAATCAAGCCGAACATTTCGCTGGTGGATGCTTGATAGAAGCGGGTGTGCGGACTGAACTGGCGGATCGCTTCGAGCAGGTGAGTCACGCCCAGGCCATCGACGATGCCGGTGGTTACCGGTTGATCCCAGGAGGCGGCAACAAAGCTTTGTGCCGCCAGGTTATAGACTTCGTCCGGTGCCGACTTGATCACCGCGCGCTGCACTGAGCAGGCATCGGCCATGTCGCCGTCCAGATAGACGATATCGTTCTCGATCCCCGTCTCGCGCAGCCGCCAACGCGAATCGCTGCTGCGCCGCGCCACCAGACCATGGACTTTATAACCCTTGTCGAGCAGCAGTTTGGCCAGATACGCGCCGTCCTGACCGGTGATCCCTGTGATCAATGCACTTTTTGTCATTCTTGTCGTACTCGCTTCTCCCAGTCGGACAGGATCGCCCGCAGGGATTGTTGTATTGTGATTTCAGGCGTCCATCCTGTGGTCTGGGCAAGCTTGGCGTGGCTGCCACAAACGCGACGCTGATCCGCGCGGCGAAGACGCGCCGGATCCTGAATCAGTTGCATATCGACCTGGGCGAGGTCCCCCAGTTGTTCGATCAAACGGCGAATGCTCTGCTCGCGCCCCGAGCAAATGTTGTAGACCTGCCCCGGCGCGCCTTTTTCCAACAACGCCAGGTAGGCCGATACCACGTCGCCCACATCGAGGAAATCACGGGTGACGTCGATGTCGCCGACTTCCAGTTGCGGTGCTTGCAGGCCTTGCTTGATCCGGCTGATCTGCCGCGCAGCGCTGGCGATGGCGAAGCTGTCCTTCTGCCCGGTGCCGATGTGGTTGAACGGGCGCGCGACCAATACTGGCCAGCCCTCGCTCAGGCCCCATTGCAGGCTCAGGAACTCCGCCGACAGTTTGCTCACGGCATAAGGATTGCGCGGGCTGGGTGGCTGGCGTTCGGTGATGGGCAGATCGGCTTCGTTGACCTGGCCATAGACGTCGCCGGAGCTGACATACAGGAAGGTACCGTTGAAACCGCGGGCCTTGAGGGCTTGAAGCAGGTTGAGGGTGCCCAGCAGGTTGATGTTCAGCGTGCGCGCCGGATCACGGAAGGCTTCGGGAACGAAGGTCTGGCCGGCCAGATGAATGACCGCATCGGGCATCTGCGGCCATAGGTCTTCAAGGCTTTTCGGGGATGCGAGATCGTACGGAGAGGGGACAGGCAGCAGCTCCCATTCCGAGGCATCAACCTTCAGACGAGATTGGATGTGTTGTCCTACGAATCCACTCAGACCCGTCACGAACAGACGCTTTTTCAAGCAGCGACCCCTTGATCATAAAACTTCGTCTATTCCCCACAGGCTTGTCGGAGACGTCTGACAGACCGGGTGGATTGCCGGGTCGAAAGACGGACGAAGTCGTTGTTGTAGTTGTTTGGTAGCCAATCTGTGCCAATTGCGCAGCAATTTCAACAGGTCCCACCGTGACTGGTCAGTTCTCGTTTTTGCAGGCCTATTTATTCTCGCCGAGCGGTTCACGAACCCTTAACGGATGTGTTTAGAATGCCCCTCGTCACGATCGCCCAGGGTTCGGCAGGGTTGTTCTGAAACTCCGCGAAACTGACCACTAAAACAAGAACGTAGACGGGCATGAAGACTATAGACGAGGACGGAACGCCGACTCGATCCGTGGTTTCGCCGTCATAGAGTGAGGTCGCCGGGATGGCGGCTTCATCGTGGGATGCCATGAATTTTATTCTTTACTCGGACGTCAACGACAGTTCCATCAGCCAGAGCCTCGGTCGTCCCGAATACAGTTACTACTTCGTGCTCAAGGCTTATCGCCCGGTGCTCGAAAGCCTTGGGCGGGTGCATGTGGTGTCCTCCACCGCCGAGGTCGATCCTCTCTACAGGCAACTGCTTGCCGCTGACGAAAGCACTCTGTTCTTGTCTTTCACCCCGCCGCAGAAAACCCCGAACGATCTTGAGTGCCCGACGATCTGCGTGATCGCTTGGGAGTTCGATTCGATTCCCGATGAACAGTGGGACAACGATGTCCGGCATGACTGGACGCGCATGCTGGCGCGCCAAGGCCGGGCGATCACGTTGTCCAGTCATACCGCCCGGGCGATTCGTCGGGCCATGGGCGAAGACTTTCCGGTGTTGGTATTGCCGACGCCGTTGTGGGAAAACTTTGCAGCCATCCGTAGCCGCCATACCAGTGTGCCGGTCAATGCCGGTTCGACCCTCGACATCAAGGGCTGCATCCTCGATACCCGTACGCTCGGACTGTCTGCCGACTCGCTGATTCCGCCGCCGTTGACCCCCGAGCAGCAGGCCGAACTCGATGCCTTGCGACCGCCGCCGCTGACCCTGAAACGGCGCTTGGTTATCGCCAGGCACTACTTGCGCCTGTGGGCGCTGGACCTGGGCAAGGCGCAACCGGTGCCGGTCCATCGCACTCATTTTCTGAGTCAATGGTACTGGGAGGGGATTCGCGATCTGTTGTCTGACCCGGCTCATTCCAGACTCGCCAAACACCTCCCGGCCATTGCCGGTCCGCAGTCGGTGCCGGAGCACGTACCGGCACCGGTGGACCTGCCGGACACCACGGAACAGGTTCAGACCCGGGTCGACGGCGTGGTTTACGTTTCCGTGTTCAACCCCAAGGACGGGCGCAAGAATTGGCATCAGCTGATCAGCGCGTTCTGCTGGGCGTTCCGGGAAACCGCGGACGCCACGCTGGTGCTGAAGATTACCCAGAGCGATCTGTCGTCCTACTACACCGAACTGATGACCTTGCTGGCGCAACTGTCACCCTTCGCCTGCCGGGTGGTGGTGATGCACGGTTACCTGGACGATCCGCAATATGCCCGGCTCTATGAGGCGGCGAGTTATTACGTCAACGCCTCGCGCTGCGAAGGCTTGTGTCTGCCGCTGATGGAGTTCATGGCCAGCGGCAAACCGGTAATAGCCCCGGACCATACGGCCATGGAGGATTACATCGATGAGCGGGTGGCGTTTGTGGTCAAGTCCAGCGAAGAGCTGACCATCTGGCCTCAGGACACCCGCATCATCTATCGGACCCTGCGTTATCGACCGGACTGGGGCTCGTTGAAAACGGCCTACGAAAACAGCTACCGGATCGCCAAGGAACAGCCGCTGGAGTATCAGCAGATGTCTCACGCCGCAGTCGAGCGCATGCACGATTACTGCGCATTCGCTCCGGTGCAACAGCGCCTGGCGGACTTTTTCGGGCTGGCGCCACAGGGTGTGCCGGCAGCGGTCGTGACGGATAACGCCTCATGCTGATCATCATTTATTCAGAAACCAACCAGCACACCATTGCCCAGAATCTGGGCCGTTCGGAATACAGCTACTACTTCGTGCTCAAAGAGTATCGACCGGTGCTGGAGCGACTGGGGCGGGTAGTGGAAGTCAGCGACCCGCAGACCGAAGTCGACGCCTTGTACCTCGACTGTTTGTCCCGTGGCGAAGACTGCGTGTTCCTGTCGTTCTCGCCGCCTCATCGCACGCCTGAGCATTTCGCCTGTCCGACCGTGCCGGTGTTTGCGTGGGAATTCAGCACCATTCCCAATGAGCCGTTCGCCGGTGAACCGCGTAACGACTGGCGCATGGTATTGCGTGCGAGCGGGGCAGCGATCACCCATTCCAATTACACCGTCAATGCCGTGCGCGAAGCCATGGGCGCCGACTATCCGATCGTCGCGGTTCCGGCACCGGTGTGGGATCGCTTTGCCGCACGTGGTGCGCAACTGCAGCGCCAGCCAAAGGCCCGCCAAGTGCGATTGAAGATCAAAGGCTTGCTGGCGGACAGTCGTCAACTTGATCTACGGGCCTTTGGCCCAGCGCATCTGCGTGCCGGCAAGGGCATCGACTTTCAGGCGCCCGCTCGTGAACAGGAGCTGGTACTCGATGGTGTGATCTACACTTCGGTGTTCAACCCCGGAGACGGGCGCAAAAATTGGGAAGACATGCTCAGTGCCTTCTGCGTGACGTTCCGCGAGGTAGAAGGCGCGACGCTGGTGCTCAAACTGACGCACCACGATGCCGAAGAAGCGCTGACCGATATCCTTCATCACTTGTACAAAAACCAGTCCTACCGCTGCCGTATCGTGCTGATTTACGGCTACCTTGCGGATTCGGATTACGAACGTCTGGTGCAGGCCACGAGTTACGTGGTGAACACATCCTACGGCGAAGGCCAGTGCCTGCCGCTGATGGAGTTCATGTCGTGCGGCAAGCCGGCAGTGGCGCCGCGCACCACGGCGATGATCGATTACCTGGACGCCGATAACGCTTTCCTCATCGACTCCACGGATGAGCTGACGGCCTGGCCCCACGACCCGCGCAAGGCGTTTCGTACCCTGCGTTACATCACCAACTGGGCCTCGCTGTGCACAGCCTATCGGGCCAGCTATGACGTGGCCAAGGACGACCCGCAACGCTACGCAAGAATGTCCGTCCACGCGGTGACCAGCCTGCAAAACTTCTGCAGCCAGGCAACCGCTGAACAGCGTCTGAAAGCCTTTTTTTCCCGGCTGTTCGAAACCCGCAACGCGTCCGCCATGGAAATCCCCCAGGCATGATCCGCGCATTGATGAGGCGGCTGCGCCTAGTGGCGAAACCCCAACCCGTGCCGGTATCGATGGCGCAAGGCAGCGTATCGCCGCGTGATGTCGGTTTGCACGACGCCATGCTCGATGGCTGGTTTTCGGGCGACAGCGGCGAATTGCTCAAGGGCTTTGCGATCACAGCAGACGACACCTTGCTGGATGTTGGTTGCGGTGAGGGCGTTGCGACGCTGTTTGCGGTGCGTCAGGGTGCGTCGGTGATTTTTACCGACAGTGAACACGACAAGGTCCGTGATCTGGCCCGGCAAGTGCACGCGCAGACGGACAAGCCCAGCCTGGGGCTGGTCAGCAATAGTCTGCCGTTGCCGCTCGCCGATGGCTGCGCGAGCAAAATCGTTTGCATGGAGGTGCTCGAGCACATCGACAAGCCCGAGCCGTTCATGGCCGAGCTGGTGCGCATGGGCCGTCCGGGTGCGCAGTATCTGCTCAGCGTACCGGCGCCGGTGGGCGAGCATTTGCAACAGGGCATCGCCCCGGCCAGTTATTTTCAGTCGCCCAATCACGTGCAGATTTTTACCCCGGAACGTTTTGCCGCCCTGGTGGAGGACGCCGGTCTGGTGATCGAGCATCGTCAGGCCACCGGGTTTTTCTGGGTGATGGGCATGATTTTTTTCTGGGCCAGCGAGCGCGCGGCCGGCCGCGACCTGGGCGGCGCGGTGCGTGACCGGATTCAGGCGCCGTATCCGCCACTGATGGAGAGCTGGGCGAAAACCTGGCAAGACCTGCTGGCGCAACCCAATGGCCTGGCGATCAAGCAGATGCTTGATCAGTTCATGCCCAAGAGCCAGGTGATCATTGCGCGCAAACCGATGACGGCTGATTTAAAGGCCGGGACCGCGCCATGAGTGGTCAACGGATTCTCGACATCGAGTTGTTGCGCGGGATCGCTGTGCTTGGCGTGCTGGTGCATCACCTGCAAACCATGCCGTTTCCGGGTGGGCTGCCGGGCTTTGAGTCGGCTACCGCCCACGGGCAATTCTGGTGGGGCGTGGACCTGTTTTTTGTCATCTCCGGATTTGTCATCGCCCGAGGCTTGATTCCGCTGCTGCGTGGTTGCCAGACACAGCAGGCCTTCTGGCAGGAAACCCGGGATTTCTGGATTCGCCGGGCCTTTCGTCTGTTGCCATCCGCCTGGTTGTGGCTGCTGTTGATGTTGATGGGCACGCTGTTGTTCAACCATTCGGGCGCCTTTGGCACGGTGCAGGCCAATCTGCAGGCGACGCTGGCGGGCTTTCTGCAATTTGCCAATTTCCGCTTTGCCGAAAGCTTCATGCGCTTTGAATACGGCGCCAGTTTCGTTTACTGGAGCCTGTCCCTTGAAGAGCAGTTCTACCTGCTGCTGCCATTGCTGATCCTCGTCTGCCGCAAGCGTCTGGTGTGGGTGTTGCTGGTCCTCGTTGCCGTGCAACTATTCACCTGGCGCTCAGCGCTGTTGATGAGCATCAGGACCGATGCCCTGGCATTGGGTGTATTGCTGGCGATGTGGAGCTCAAGGCCGAGCTATCTGACCTGGGAGCCGCGGTTGTTGCGCCGACCTTGGTCAGGCCCGTTGATGCTGATCGGTCTGGGAGCAGCAGTGAGCGTGCTGGCGAGCACGCCGTTCAACCTGGCGAGCTATCGGGTCGCAGTCATTGCCTTGTTGTGTGCGACGCTGGTCTGGATCGCCTCCTACAATCGCGATTATCTGCTGCCCAAGGGCAAGCTCAAGCAAATACTGGTCTGGCTGGGCGCCCGTTCCTATGGCATTTACCTGATCCACATCCCGGCGTTTTTTGCCGTGCGCGAAGGCTGGTTTCGTTTCGCGCCCGCCGGTTCGCAAGACGTGGCGATGCAGCCGGCACTGGCGCTGTTTTGCGCCATGACCCTGATCGTGCTGCTGAGCGAACTCAACTATCGACTCATCGAGCTGCCCATGCGCAACCGGGGTGCCCGTCTGGTGCAACACTTGCGTTTGTCCCGATCAGCCCTTCCATCCTCTGGAGCCACCTCATGCTGAGCCTTTTGAAGAAACTCACGGCGGGCACATCCGCTGCCGCGCAGCCGCTGATGCCAGCACCCTCGGTATCCGAGAAAGTCGACCCGTACATGCTCGGCCTGCACGACGCGATGCTCAGCGGCTGGTTCAACCAGCAAACTAACGAGCTGTTCACCGGTTTCCCGGTCAGCCCCGAGGACACGCTGCTGGATGTGGGCTGCGGTGACGGTGGCAACGTGCATTTCTGCGGCATGCGCGGGGCGAAGATCATCATCGCCGACATCGACGCCGCCAAGGTCGAAGCGACTCGTCAGCGCCTGAGCGACACGCCGGCGCGGGGCGTCGAGTGCCACGTCACGGACTGCAACCCGCTGCCGATTGCCGACGCGACCGCGACCCGGGTGGTGTCGACCGAAGTCATTGAACATGTCGACGATCCGGCGCAGTTCCTCGCCGAGCTGGTGCGGGTCGGCAAGCCCGGGGCGTTGTATTTGCTCAGCGTTCCGCACCCGAGTTCCGAAGACCTGCAAAAAGACATCGCCGCGCCGGAGTATTTCCAGAAGCCCAACCACATTCGCATCATCAGCGAAGAACAGTTCAAGGCGATGGTCAGCGACGCCGGCCTGGAAGTCATCAGCCACAGCCAGTACGGGTTCTATTGGTCGATGTGGATGCTGTTGTTCTGGGAAGCCAAAGTCGATTTCAGCAACGCCGACCATCCGCTGCTCAATCATTGGGCCGACACCTGGCAAGCCGTGCTGTCCTCGCCACGGGGGGCACAGATCAAACAGGCGCTGGACGCGGTGGTGGCGAAAAGTCAGGTGATCATTGCCCGCAAGCCAATGGCTGAGTAGGGTAACGAGCAGAGCGACAAAGGGCCTTCAAAGGCCCTTTTTGTATTTCAGGGATAAGGTTTTTCATGGTGTTTTTCACACGCTTGATCGTTTTGCTGGCAGCGGTGTTGCTCAACGGTTGCGAGCGACCGGACGCGCCGCCGCTCGATCAGCAACTCTATGTCTGGCAACGGCAATGGACGTCGGCCCATGACGCCGCGTTGCGCGACAGCCGCGCCGATTTCTCGACTTTGCGCGTACTGGCCTTGCAGGCGTTTCCGCAGGCCGGCTGGAGCCGGGCGCGGATCGATTCGGCGCTGCTCAAGCGTGATGGTCGGCCGCTGATTGCAGTGGTTCGTCTGGATGGTCAGCTCAAGGGGCTGGATCAGAGCGAGGTCACGGCGCAAATCCAGCAGGTGCTCAGCGATTGGCAAGGGCAGGGGCTGATCCTCTCCGGTGTGGAAATCGACCACGATGCGGGTAACGCCCGGCTACCGGCCTACCGCGAATTCCTCACGCATTTGCGCACTGTTCTGCCGGCTTCCTTACCCCTGAGCATCACCGCGTTGCCGGCCTGGCTCGACAGCCCAGAATTGCCGACGCTGCTGGCAACGGTCGACAGCAGCGTATTGCAGGTGCACGCGGTGAGCGATCCACGGCGTGGGCTGTTCGATCCGAGTCAGGCACGGCAGTGGGCCAAGGCCTGGAGCCGCATCACGTCGAAGCCCTTTTATCTGGCGCTGCCGGCTTATGGCGTGGCGTTGTTGCCGGGGGCCGATGGCGCGCCGGTCGTGGAAAGCGAAGTGCCCATCGAGCGGGGCGGCAAACGCCGGGAGTTACTGGCGGATCCGCTGCAACTGAGCAAACTCGGCACCGAGTTACGCGCCGATCCACCGGCTCATCTGAACGGGCTGATCTGGTTTCGCCTGCCACTGGCCAATGATCGCAGGGCCTGGAGCCTGACGACGCTAATCGCGGTGGCACGTGGCAATACGCTCGACAGCCGCGTGGGGCTGAAGCTCTCGGCGCAGGACGGCCTCTACGACATCAGCGTCAGCAATCAAGGCAATCTCGACAGCGCCTGGCCCGAACGCCTGACACTGGCGGTGCAGGGCTGCGATGGCGCCGATGCATTGGCCGGTTATGCATTGCAACAACGCCCGGATCTGCTTACCTTCACCCGCCTGCGCGAGGGTCGAATACCGGCCGGCGGGCAGCGCGCCATCGGTTGGGCACGCTGCGCAACTATTGATCAAGGAGGTTCGAATGTTCACCCGTAACTGGCCCCGCCATGTGCTTTGCCTGAGCCTCAGCCTGCCGTTGGGTTCGGCGCTGGCCTGCGGGCCGGACTTCCCCATGCGCCTGCTGGACAACCGTGGCCAGTCGCTGGCGGAACTGCCGGAAGGCAACTTCAATTTTGAGATCAGTCGCCTCGGGCATGCCATCGCGGGCCTGAAGAACGTCACGGCGGCCACCCATAATCCGGATGACGGCTACGGCGATGCGCCCGATTACTCCGATCAGCGCAACGCAGCCGAACAGGCCGGTTTGACGCCTGAACAGCAAGCACTGGTGCAACAGCTGCGTAGCCTGACCGATGCCCGTCAGGTTGAAGAGCAAGGCGCGAGTCTGCCCATCGAGCACATGTTCTATCTGGCGGGTGCTGTGGCGTTCAACGCCGGTGATCATGGCCTGGCCGCCGAATACTTCCAGAAAGTGCTGGCGCTGCCGGCGGATCAACGGGCGTTGCGCAGCACCTGGGCGGCGTACTCGTTGGGCCGGGCACTGTTTGCCATGAATTCAGAGGCAGATACCGGCCCGGACCTGCTGGCTCAATCGCGCAAAGCCTTCGAAAAGACTCGTCAGCTGAGTATCGACGGCTTCAGCGACCCGTTGGAATTGGGTGTTGCCAGCCTCGGCGAAGAAGCGCGAGTGGCCCGCACCGCCGGCGACTGGGACAACGCCATCGAACTCTACGCTACGCAAAACCTCCACGGTTCGGCGGTGGGTTACAGCTCGCTGAAGTGGCTGATGACCGATCTGGCGGCGATGCCTGACGATCAATTGGCCCGATTGCTCAAGGGCAAACGGGTACAGCAATTGGTGACGGCCTCCTTGATCAGTCGACAGGGCTGGTCATTCGGTGATCAACCGCCCAGCGAACAAAAACTGATCAAACTGCTGCAAACCAGCACCCGTGGCAGCCTGGATAATGCTGATCGCCTGGCGGCAGTGAATTATCAACAGGGCGATTACGCCAGTGCCAAAGCCTTCCTCGAACAGGCCGGAGACGGTGGCCTCGCATGGTGGCTGCGGGCGAAACTGGCGTTGCGTGATGGTGACAAAAACGCTGCCGCGGCGGCCTATGCCAAGGCAGCCCAGGCCTTCCCGCAAAATGAGTCCTGGGGCGAACGACGGACCCCGGACTGGGATTACGAAACGGTGCAGCCCAAGTGCCGGGTCGACGGCGAAAGCGCGATCCTGGCCCTGCAACGCGGCGATTATCTGCAAGCCTTTGATCAGCTCTATCGCAGCCAATACATTTACTGGTACGACGCGGCCACCGTTGCCGAGCGGGTGCTGACCCTCGATGAACTCAAGCAGTACGTCGACACTCAAGTGCCGGCACCGCCGCCGCTCAGCCAGCAGGATCGCGACAATTATGTGCCGTTGTCGGTAGCTGCGAACCTGCGCAATTTGCTCGGGCGGCGCCTGCTGCGCGAAGGACGTTATGACGAAGCCCCGGCTTACTTCGACAACCCGGAATTGCAGGCCAAGGCCAAATGGTATGGGCAATTGCGCAAGGAGGCCGAATCCAAATGGTGGCCGACCTCCAAGGCATTCGCTTACTACTACGCCGCGATACTGGCCCGCTACGATGGGATGGAGCTGTTGGGCTACGAGATGTCCCCGGATTACGTGACCTTCGGCGGCAATTACAGTCTGGAAGCTCCGGAGCTCAAAGTCGGACCGCTGATGACCGACGGCGAAGTGCAGCGTCAGCAAGCTACGGTGGCGCAACCTGATGAGCGTTTCCATTACCGTTATGTTGCCACGGCTCTGGCGAGCAAGGCCGCCGATCATTTGCCCCACAGCAGTCAGGCGTTTGCTTCGGTGCTATGCAAGGCCTCAGGGTGGGGCACCAGCCTGCAAGAGCAAAGCGCGTTCTATCGTCGTTATGTCGAGGAGGGACCCTATGTGGTCTGGGCCGGTGATTTCGGTCATCAATGCCAGGAGCCGGACTTCCAGAACGCCGACAAGCGCTATGTGACCCAGGCCACTGACGCTATGCGGTCCATGCTGCGGCCCTACAAAAAACCATTGCAGATCGGCGCCGTGTTAGCCGTTACGGCAGCGGCGCTGTTGTTGATCAGTCGCCGCCGTCGAAAAGCGCGATAACGCTCAAGCTTGTTGAACAAAGGTCAGCCGCACCGCAAAACCAATCAGCAGGCTGCCAAACAACCACTGTTGTACCCGTTGGGCCGATGGACTGCGTTGCAGCCAACGGCCCAGCGCGGCGCCGACCAGCGCGTAGGCACTGTCGAACAACAACCCTACGCCGACCAGCATCACGCCCAGCGTTGCAAATTGCGCGAGCACCGGTCCTGCTTGAGGGTTGATGAACTGTGGCAGCAGCACCGAGCAGAACAGCAGCGCCTTGGGGTTGAGCAGGTTAGTCAGCAGACCACGCTGGATCGCCTCGCGCCAATGCGGTTTTTCGCTGGTTGCGTTTGTAGCGTTCAAGCTCGGCAGCATCGTGGTGCGCAGGCACTGAATGCCGATCCATAGCAGGTACGCGGCTCCGACCAGGCGTATCACATCGAAGGTCCAGGGCGCCGTCTTGAACAACGCCGCCAAACCCAATGCAGCCAAGGCCACATGAAAACCGCGCGCTACGCCCAGCCCCAACGCCGTGGCCAACGCCGCGCCTTTGCCTTGGCGCGCGCCGGTTTGCAACAGCAGAATCATGTCCGGGCCGGGCAACAGGTACACCACCGCCAATGCCATGAAAAACAGCCAGAGTCCTGCCATGTTTCACCCCATTCGTTGTCGATTTGGTGGGATCAGTCTACGGCTGAGGGGCAGGGCAGGTGGTTGCGTAGTCAGCTTCTAAAGCTTCCATACTTGGCATAACCTGCCATTTTGTAATGATCGAACCATCGGGATCTGCCAAACCATGAAACTGGACGCCTACGACCGCAAGATTCTCGCGGCGCTGCAACGGGACGGTCGCCTGAGCAACGTGCAATTGGCCGACGAGATCGGCCTGTCCGCCTCGCCGTGTTTACGTCGGGTACGGATGCTGGAAGAGGCGGGGGTGATTCGCGGCTATCAGGCCAATCTGGATCGAGATGAAGTGGGCCTTGGGCTGACTGTGTTTGTCGGGGTCAAAGTCGAACGACACAACGATGAACAGGCCGAAGCCTTTCGCCTGGCCGTAACGGCATTGCCTGAGGTGATTTCGGCGTTCCTGGTGTCAGGGGAATCAGATTTTCTGCTGCAAGTGGTGGTGCCGGATTTGCGCGCCTATGACCGTTTTCTCACCGGGCGACTGCTGAAATTGCCGGGTGTGAGCGACATCCGCAGCAATTTCGCGATTCACACGGTAAAGACGCCGGGGGCATTGCCGTTGGAGCATCTACCCAACTGAAAAGCAAAAAGATCGCAGCCTCTACAGGTATACGCACAACCCGTAGGAGCTGCCGCAGGCTGCGATATTTTGATCTTTCTACATCTGCGTCGCCATCCCCTCCACATCCATTGCCGCCTGGCGCAAGGCTTCGGAGCGGGTCGGGTGTGGATGACAGGTCAGGGCGATGTCTTCGGCCGAGGCGCTGAATTCCATGGCCACGCAATATTCGCCAATCATTTCACTGACGCTGGGGCCCACAAGGTGTACGCCGAGGACTTCGTCGGTGCGCTCATCGGCCAATACTTTGGCGAAGCCTTCGGTTTCATGGTTGATCTTCGCTCGGCTGTTGGCGGTGAAGGGAAATTTGCCAACCTTATAGGCGCGACCTTCGGCCTTCAGCTGTTCTTCGGTCTTGCCGACACTGGCCAGCTCCGGTTTGGTGTAGATCACGCTGGGGATCAGGTTGTAATTGACCTCCCCGGCCTTGCCGACGATTTGCTCGATGCAGGCCATGGCTTCGTCTTCGGCCTTGTGGGCGAGCATCGGCCCCGACGTCACATCACCGATCACCCAGACGCCAGCGGCCTCAGTACGGTGGCCCTGATTGGCGAGCATGCCGCGTTTGTCCGTGGCGAGACCGACGTTTTCCAGTCCCAGGCCTTGGGTGTAAGGCCGCCGACCAATGGCCACCAACACGTAATCGGCTTCAAGCAACTCGGCGGTGCCACCCGCGGCCGGTTCGACGCTAAGCTGAACACCGCTCGCCGACGTCGTGGCGCTGGTGACTTTCGTACTCAACTTGAAGCTGATGCCTTGCTTGCTCAATGAGCGCTGAAGGGTCTTGCCCGCTTCGCCATCCACACCGGGGCAGATCCGATCGAGAAATTCGACCACCGTCACCTGAGCACCCAGGCGCCGCCATACCGAGCCCAGCTCCAGGCCGATCACCCCGGCACCGATCACCACCAGGTGCTTGGGCACTTCGCCCAGCGACAGCGCGCCCGTGGAGTCGAGGATACGTTTGTTATCAATGTCCACGCCGGGCAGGGGAGTGGGTTCGGAACCGGTGGCGATCACGATGTCCTTGGCGCTCAGCTCGGTTTTGGCGCCCTGGCTGTCGGTCACTGTGACTTTGCCCGGCCCGTCGATGTGGCCCCAGCCCTTGATCCAGTCGACCTTGTTTTTGCGAAACAGAAACTCGATGCCCTTGGTCAGCCCGGTGACGCTTTCATCCTTCTGTTTCATCATTTGAGCAAGGTTGAGGACGGGTTTGACCTCAATCCCCAGGTTGGCGAATTCCGCCCCCATGGCCGCGTCGAAGAGTTCGGAGGCATGCAGCAGGGCTTTGGACGGCATGCAGCCCACATTCAGGCAGGTCCCGCCCAAGGTGGCGCGGCCTTCCACGCATGCCGCTTTCAGGCCCAGCTGGCCGGCGCGGATCGCGGCGTTATAACCGCCGGGGCCTGCGCCCAGAATCACGACGTCATAGGTGCTCATAGTGGTACTCCTGGTGAAAGGGGGCAGGATCGATAAAAGTAGCCTTCGATAAAAATTACGAACGTAATATGTGCGTTTCGAGCCATTTCGGTCAAGGCTTCAGCTTGGCGACAGGTTCAGCGCTTTTAGATAGAGCGATTTACGACGAATATTTCACCACTTTCGTTATATCGTAACGAATTGTGATGTGTGCGATGGCTGGGGTGGTATGCAAGTCGATCTCGATGGCGATGGGGCACAAATAGCAGCGCTGCCGCGCTTTCAGCAGGCGGTCGTTCAAGGGCGTCGATTTCGACAGATCGCAATCGGTCTGGGCGCCTTGGCAGCAGCAGGGTGGGTACTGGCGTTTTTTGTCGGGCTGTTTGCGCCGCAGTCGTTGTGGGCGGCGTTGCTGGTTAATCAGAGCGCCGGTTTGCTGGTGTTGGTTGCGGGTCTGCAATCGGCCTGGTGGGTAACGCAGTGGCGTGCGCGGGCGATGAATCCGGCGGTGTTGGTGCCTGTGTCCATGGCTGAGGAAGTCGTTTCCACCGAGGGCTGGTACGAGCGGTTGCTGGACCGGATCAGTCAGCGTTGGTGGCGCTTGTTGGGGCAAATCGGTGCACCGACGCTATGGTTGGGTGGCTGGGCGTTATTGACGTTGTACAGCATCGAGCAAGTCTGGAATCTGGCCCTGCCGCCCGCTGCGTTGGGATTGTCGGCCAGTGTCGGCGCTGCACTGTCGTTGCTGCTGGCTTTCGGTTTGTTGGTGCTGGAGCGACAACTGGCGCAGGAGAACGTCGCCCAATGGCCCGAAGCAGGGCCGTTGGCGCAGCTGACGCGGGTGGCGATTATTTGCCTGGTGCTCAGCGCTCTGTGTTTGTTGTTCGGCAGCGAAACGTCAGTCTGGCCGGTGCGTCTGGCGGTGCTGATCGGCTTGCTGCCGGGGCTGGTCGCCGTCGAGTTGCTGTTGCGGGCCGTGTTGTCGCTGTTCAGTCCGCGTCGGGAACAGCTGGAGCCGGCCTTGCTGGCGCGAAGTTTTGTCGCCGACATGCTGCGCTGGCCGCCGCAACCCCTGCTCGCGTTGCAGCACGAAATTCACAACCGCTTCGGTATCGATCTGCGGCAGATCTGGGCCTTTACCTACATGCGCCGGGCGTTTTTGCCGGTGCTGGCAGTGGTGGCCATCGTCGGTTGGTCGCTCACCGGCATTCACGAAATTGCGCTGCAAGGGCGCGGTATCTATGAGCGCTTTGGCAAACCCGTGGAAGTTTTCGGCCCTGGTTTGCACGCCGGTTTGCCGTGGCCACTGGGCCGAGTGCTGAGCGTCGAAAATGGCGTGGTCCACGAGTTGGCCACCAGCGTGGGCGAAATATCGGCACCGGTCGCAGCCGAGCCTGCCGAAGGCCCGGCACCGGCAATTGCCAATCGCTTGTGGGACGCTAGCCATGTGAACGACAAATCCCAGGTCATCGCCAGCAGCCGCGCCGACAAACAGAGCTTCCAGATCGTCAACATGGACGTGCGCTTCGTCTATCGCATCGGCCTGAGCGATCAGGCGGCGCTGGCCGCAACCTACAACAGCGCCGACGTGCCAACGCTGATCCGCAGCACCGCCAGCCGGATTCTGGTTCACGACTTCGCCTCGCGCACCCTCGATGGTTTGCTTGGCGAGGACAGGGTAGGGCTCGCCGAAGAGATCGGTCGCGCCGTGCAGGCTGACCTGCAAAAACTCGACAGCGGCGTGGAAATTCTTGCCACTGTGGTCGAAGCCATTCACCCGCCAGCGGGGGCGGCCAACGCTTATCACGGCGTGCAAGCGGCGCAGATTGGCGCTCAGGCATTGATTTCCCGCGAGCGCGGTGCAGCGGCGGAGGCGACCAATCAGGCGCAATTGCAGGCCAGCATTGCTCGCGATCAAGCCACGGCCAGGGCGCATGAAATCAACTCGACTGCTCAGGCCGCCGACCTGAAATTCGCCGCCGAGCGAAAGGCTTATGCCAGCGCCGGCCAGGCCTTCGTGCTGGAGCAATATTTCAGTCAACTGACCCAAGGTTTGGCCAACGCCAAGCTGCTGGTTCTCGATCATCGTCTGGGCGGCAGCATCAATGCGCCGACTATCGACTTACGTACATTCACGCTGCCGGCTGACCCTACACCGTCGCGTAATTCCGCTCAGCCAGGAGCCGTCCATTGAGCCAGCCGACGCCTACACACAATCGCGATCACGATGATCACGCCGGCCACGATCACGGCCATGGCGGGCATCACCACGGTCATCACCATCATCACCACGGTGATCCACAAGAAGCTGGCCCTTTCCCGTGGCGCCGAATGGGTTGGGCGGCGCTGCTGGCGGCATTTGCCATTGCGGCGGCGAGCCTCGTGCAAGTGCGTTCGGGCGAGGCCACGGTCATCACTCGTTTCGGCAATCCATCGCGGGTGTTGCTGGAACCGGGTCTTGGCTGGCGCTGGCCGGCGCCGTTCGAGGCGGCGATTCCGGTGGATCTGCGGCTGCGTACCACCTCCAGTGGTTTGCAGGATGTGGGGACACGCGATGGCCTGCGCATCATCGTGCAAGCCTACGTAGCCTGGCAGGTGCAGGGTGATCCGGACAACGTGCAACGCTTTATGCGCGCCGTGCAGAACCAGCCGGACGAAGCCGCGCGGCAGATTCGCACTTTTGTCGGCTCGGCGCTGGAAACCACGGCCAGCAGTTTCGATCTGGCCAACCTGGTGAACACCGATGCCAATCAGGTGCACATCGCCGACTTCGAAGCGCAGTTGCGTGGGCAGATCGATCAGCAGTTGCTCACCACCTATGGCGTGCGCGTGCTGCAAGTCGGCATCGAGCGTTTGACATTGCCGTCGGTGACACTCACCGCGACGGTCGATCGTATGCGCGCCGAGCGTGAAACAATCGCCACTGAACGCACGGCCATCGGCAAACGCGAAGCGGCGCAAATTCGCTCAGCCGCCGAGCGTGACGCGCGAATCGTGCAAGCCGATGCGACAGTGAAAGCTGCGGACATCGAAGCTCAATCCCGCGTCGAAGCCGCGCAGATTTACGGCCGGGCCTACGCCGGTTCACCGCAGCTCTACAATTTGCTGCGCTCTCTCGACACTTTGGGCACCATCGTCACGCCAGGCACCAAACTGATCTTACGTACCGATTCCGCGCCGTTTCGGGTGTTGGTTGACGGCCCGCCGACGCTCGATAACAAGTCCGGATCGCAGCCATGAGTTTAGTTCCACGTGGAACACATGAGTTGAGCAGCCCCTGGATTCAGGCTGGGCGCTTGGCTTTTTTGGCGCTGTACGCTGTGACCGTGCTGGCTGCTTTGGCGTGGGCATTCTCCAATGTGCGGCAAATCGACCCGCAGAATCGTGCCGTGGTGTTGCACTTCGGCGCCCTGGATCGCATTCAAAATGCCGGTTTGCTGTTGGCGTGGCCGCGCCCGTTTGAGCAGGTCATCTTGTTGCCTGCAGCGGATCGGGTGATCGAGCGTCGGGTGGAAAATCTGCTGCGCACGGATGCTGCATTGCAGGCGGATCGAGTGGCGAGTTTCGCCACGCCCATCAGCGATGCACTTGCCGGCTCCGGTTATTTGTTGACCGGTGATGCAGGCGTCGTGCAGCTGGATGTGCGGGTGTTCTATAAAGTCACCGAACCGTATGCCTTCGTTCTTCAGGGTGAGCATGTGCTGCCGGCACTGGATCGGCTGGTGACCCGCTGCGCCGTGGCGCTCACCGCCGCGCGAGATCTGGACACCATTCTGGTAGCTCGACCAGAACTGATCGGTGCCGACAATCAGGCCGCTGAGCGCCGCGAACGTCTACGCGGCGATCTGGTGCGGGGCATCAATCAGCGCTTGGCCGAACTGACGGCGACCGGGCAAGGGTTGGGCATCGAAGTGGCGCGGGTCGATGTGCAATCGAGTTTGCCCGGCCCGGCGGTGAACGCGTTCAACGCAGTGTTAACCGCCAGTCAGCAGGCCGACAAAGCCGTGGCCAACGCACGCACTGAAGCCGAGAAGCTGACGCAGTCCGCCAACGAACAAGCCGACCGCACGCTGCAAGTGGCTCACGCTCAAGCCAGCGAACGCCTGGCCAAAGCCTCTGCCGACACCGCCACGGTGCTGAGTTTGGCCAAGGCGCAACAGCAGGGCACTGACCCGCAGATGCTGCTGCGTATTTACCGTGAACGGATGCCGAAGATTCTCGGGCAGGCCGGCTCGGTGACCACGGTTGATCCGAAAGACGATTCCCGCCTGATCATTCAGGGAGCTGCGCAATGACTGCCCAAACCGCCGCCGCGCCGAGCATGTTGTCCTCGGCTGAACAACGTAGCGCCGCGCGCCAGTTGACCCTGGCCATGCTTGCACTGGGGTTGCTTGCGCTTGGGTTGAGCTGGCGCTGGTTGTCGCCGGACCAGACCGGTGTCAGCCAATTGCTGCTGGGTTTTGCCTCCTTGCTGGTGGCCGTGCCGGTCATGCGTTCGGCGTGGTACAGCCTGCGTTATCCGAGCCTGCACGGGATCACCGATCAGTTGATTGCCCTGGCCATGCTCGGCGCCTGGGCCACCGGCGATCTGCTCACTGCGGCGTTGCTGCCGATCATCATGATCTTCGGTCACGTGCTGGAAGAGCGCAGCGTGATCGGTTCCCAGGAAGCGATTCATGCCCTCGGAAAACTGACTCGCAGCCATGCGCGCAAGATCCAGGCTGACGGTTCCGTCGTTGAAGTCGACAACGGCACCCTCAAGGCCGGTGACCTCGTGGAGGTGCGTGCCGGTGATCGAGTGCCAGCGGATGGCCGAGTGTTGTCCGGGCAGGCAAGCCTCGACACCGCATCGATCACCGGTGAGTCGGTGCCAATGGAGGCCGATGTGGGCATGTCGGTGTTCGGCGGGGCGATTAATCTTGATGGCCTGCTGCGCATTGAAGTGACCCGCACCGGTAACGAATCGACCTTGGGTAAAGTCATCGCGCTGATGCAAAGCGCCGAACGTTCCAAGCCGCCGATCACGCGTTTGCTCGAACGCTACGCCGGCAGCTACATGGTGCTGGTGTTGCTGCTGGCCGCAGTGACCTGGTTCATTACCAACGATGCGCAAGCGATGCTCGCGGTGTTGGTGGCAGCTTGTCCTTGCGCGCTGGTGTTGTCGGCACCGGCCACGGCGATTGCCGGGGTGGCGGTGGCGGCTCGGCACGGGATTCTGATTCGCAGCTCGGCGTTCCTCGAAGAGTTGGCTGACCTGACGTCGTTGGTGGTCGACAAGACCGGAACCCTGACATTCGGCACCTTGCGCCTGCAATCCATCGACAGTCCGCTGGAGGATCGCAGTCACGTACTGAAACTCGCCGCCAGCCTCGGTTCCGCCAGCAGCCACCCGGTCAGCCGCGCCTTGGCCGGGTTGGTCACTCAGGAACACTTTCTGTTGCTCTCCGACATTCACGAGCGTCAGGGACTGGGGGTAGTGGCGATGACCGAGCAGGGCGAAGCGGCCCTCGGTCGTCCGGAGCTGTTCGCGCAATTGGGCATTGCTACATCAGCGGTTCCCGAGCACGACGGCCCGATTGCCGGGCTGGCACTCAACGGTGAGTTTCTCGCTTGGCTGTTGCTCGCCGACAGTGTCAAACCCGAGGCGCGGTTTGCCTTGAGCGAATTGCGTGAACTGGGTTTGGGGCGACAGCTGTTGCTCACCGGGGATCGGCAGAGCGTTGCGCACACGCTGGCCCGGGATGTGGGGATCAGCGATGTTGAAGCCCAGGCCTTGCCCGAGGACAAACTCAATCGCGTTCTGAAAGAAATCGGCAGCGGGTTCCGGCCAATGGTGGTGGGAGACGGCATCAACGATTCCCTGGCGCTCAAGGCCGGTGTGGTCGGCGTGGCCATGGGCGCGGGCGGTGCGGACATCGCGCTGGCCTCCGCTGATATCGTATTGATCGGCAGCGACCTGCGCCGGCTCGGAACCTGTGTGCGCTTGAGTCGCCAATGTCGGCACACCTTGCAGGTCAACGTGATCATCGGTTTGGGCTGGACCCTGGCCATCGTTGCGTTCGCCGCATTCGGCTGGCTCGGCGCGGCAGGGGCGATGATTGCCGCCCTGTTGCACAACTTGAGCACGTTATTAGTGCTCGGTAATGCCGGACGTTTGCTACGCTTTCAGGAACCCCTACTCAAGCTTAAGGATGAGGTGTGAGCGTCTACAACTTTTCAGAACTGTGTGCCGGATTTGTAGTCATCTAGGGTAAGGCGGTCATTTTCAACGATCGCCCGTTGGATGGTTTTAGTGTTGCAGGCAACACCGGGAATAGAAAAAGGCTATTAATTCGATAGCCTGCTATTTTTCAAGGATGGTCTACCCTCAGATTTGACGTCTGAAACAAGGGGGACTTTTCATGCTCGCGCAACTTCCACCGGCCTTACAGAATCTGCAGTTACCGCTTCGCTTGCGACTCTGGGACGGCCATGAGTTCAATCTGGGGCCGACGCCCAGCGTCACCATTGTGGTCAAGGACCCACACATGGTTACCCAGTTCACCCATCCCAGCCTCGACGCGTTGGGGGCGGCGTTCGTCGAAGGCAAGCTGGAGTTGGAAGGTTCCATCAGCGACGTGATTCGTGTCTGCGATGAGTGGAGTCAGGCGCTGGTCAACGAAGACGAAGATGCGCAACCGGTGCGCACGGTTCATGACAAAGAAACCGACGCCAAAGCCATTTCCTACCACTACGACCTCTCCAACGCGTTTTACCAACTGTGGCTCGACAGCGACATGGCGTATTCCTGCGCCTATTTCGAGACCGGCAGTGAAACTCTGGAGCAAGCCCAGCAGGCCAAGTTTCGCCACTTGTGCCGCAAGCTGCGGTTGCAACCAGGCGAGTATCTGCTGGATGTCGGTTGCGGCTGGGGCGGGTTGGCGCGGTATGCGGCTCGTGAGTTCGGCGCCAAGGTGTTCGGGATCACGCTCAGTAAGGAGCAATTGGCGCTGGCCCGTGAACGGGTGAAAGCCGAGGGCCTGGAGGATCAGATCGAACTGCAACTGCTCGACTACCGCGATTTGCCTCAGGACGGGCGCTTCGACAAGGTGGTCAGCGTCGGCATGTTCGAACACGTAGGCCACGCCAACTTGGCCGAGTACTGCAAAATCCTGTTCGGCGCGGTGAAAGAGGGCGGGCTGGTGATGAACCACGGGATCACCGCCAAGCACACCGACGGTCGCCCGGTTGGGCGCGGCGCTGGTGATTTCATTGAGAAGTACGTGTTCCCCAACGGCGAGCTGCCCCACCTGGCGATGATCTCGGCCGAGATCAGCGAAGCGGGGCTGGAGATCGTCGATGTCGAGAGCCTGCGCCTGCATTACGCGCGAACCCTGGACCACTGGAGCGAACGCCTGGAAGACAATCTGGAAGCTGCCGGCAAACTGGTGCCGGATCAAGCTCTACGGATCTGGCGGTTGTACCTGGCAGGGTGCGCTTATGCCTTCGCCAGAGGCTGGATAAACCTGCATCAAATCCTCGCGGTAAAAGCCCATCCCGATGGCAGTCATGAATTGCCCTGGACCCGCGACGACATTTACAACCCTTAAAGAATCGGTGAAATCAGCCGGGCGATCCGCATGCCGATCTGTTGCAGGCGGTGGGTCTCCCGGCTTTCTTCTTTGGCGATTTCGTGAGCCTGGGCGAAGTCATCGTTGAGCATCTGTTCCACTTGCGCGGCAAACGCGCTGTCGACGGTTAGCAACATCACTTCGAAATTCAGCCGGAACGAACGGTTGTCCAGGTTAGCGCTGCCAATGGCGCTGATTTCGCTGTCGATCAACACTACTTTCTGATGCATGAACCCCGGCTGGTAACGGAACACGCGCACGCCAGCATGTACCGCTTCGAAGGCGTAAAGGCTGGAAGCGGCGTAGACGATCCGGTGATCCGGCCGCGACGGCAATAAAATCCGTACATCCACTCCGCGCAACACAGCCAGTCGCAACGCGGCGAACACCGCTTCGTCGGGGATGAAGTAAGGGCTGGTGATCCACACCCGCTCCGTCGCCGCATGGATGGCTTCGACGAAGAACAGCGAACAGGTTTCGTAGGAATCCGCCGGTCCGGTGGCCAGCAATTGGCAGAGTACGCCGTCATCCGGATAAACCTCCGGCAGGATCAGTGGCGGCAGCGAACGGGCCGCCCAGAACCAGTCTTCGGCGAAGGATTCCTGCATGCAGGCCACCACCGGCCCGCGCACTTGCACGTGGGTGTCGCGCCATGGCGCCAGGGGTGGTTTTTCACCCATGTATTCGTCGCCGACGTTGAGCCCGCCGACAAAACCGACAATCCCGTCGACCACGACGATCTTGCGGTGGTTGCGGAAGTTGACCTGAAAGCGGTTGAGCCAGCCGCTGCGAGTGGCGAAAACTTTGACCTCGATACCGGCATCGCGCAAGGGTTGCACATAACCGTGGGGCAGGGAGTGGCTGCCGATGCGGTCGTAGAGCAAGTAAATCGCCACGCCTTCGGCAGCTTTCTTGGTCAGTAAGGTATGCAAGCGTTGTCCGAGGCGGTCATCGTGGATGATGAAGAACTGAATCAGCACCGCTTGCCGGGCGTTGCTGATGGCGTCGAAAATCGCATCGAAGGTAGCTTGGCCGTCGATCAGCAAATGCACTTCATTATTCGCCAGACACGGCATGCGTCCCAGTTTCGGCATGGCCCTCAAAGACGCGTAGGCGCTGGAGGCGCGAGCAGCCAGAGCCTCTTCAACCCAGGGGCGCCAGTTCAACTCGGAGATTGCTTTGCGCATTTCCTCGTTGGCTTGTCGACGGGCCTTGATATAGCCATCGAACGTGCTGCGGCCGAAGACCAGATAAGGGATTAGCGTGAGGTAGGGAATGAACAGCAGGGACAGAGCCCAGGCGATCGAGCCTTGAGCGGTCCGAACGGTCAATACGGCATGGATGGCGGCAATCGAGCCCAGCGTGTGCAGCAGAGCGATCAGATAACCGAAAACATGCGGTCCAAAATAATCCATGGGGCAGCCTTGCTCCTGAAGATTCAATGCTTAAAAGACCATGATCCGTGCAGAATGTCGCTATTTAATTGGCCCATGAACCGAAGCCCATGGCTGACGTCTAACGGCCACTAATGATCAGGAGTTACTCGATGAACGTTCGTCTGCTGGGTTTGGCCATTGCGTTTGGTTTGGCGCTTCCTGTAGCCGCTCAGGCGCAGATGCTGCAACCGGGGTTGTGGGAAATGACTTCAAGCAACATGAAGGTCGATGACCAGAACCTGCCCGACCTGCAACTGATCCTCGGCCAGATACAGAGTCAGATGACCCCTGAACAGCGCGCGCAGCTGGAGAAGCAGGGCATTACCATGGGTGGTAAAGGGATTCGGGCGTGCCTGACGCCTGAACAGGTGAAGACTGACAACATTCCACTGACGGACCCACAATCGGGCTGCAAGCAGCAAATCACCGAACGTACCGGCAACCAATGGAAATTCCGTTTCAGCTGTCCGAAAGCGCAAGGTGCGGGGGTCGCCACATTCCTCAGCGATCGTGAGTTCACGACCAAGGTCAATGGCACTTTCAACGCCACCGGCATTCAGCAGAAAGGTAGCCTCGATACTCGCGCTGTATGGCTGGGACAGGATTGCGGGACTGTTAAACCCAGAGCTTAAAAGCTTCGCGGGCGAGGCTCGCTCCTACAGGATTTGTGTCGTTCGCACGATCACGAAACGACATTGATACCCTGTAGGGGCGAGGCTCGCCCGCGAAGGCGTCCGTTTAGTCACCTTGAATTCAACAATTCACACACCGCTTCAATCCCTTTCTCCCCGAAATCCTCTCCGCTGCTGCTGCGAATACTGACAAACCCGCCTTCCTTTTCCTTCTCTCCCACCACCAACAGATACGGCACTTTCTGGCTGTGCTGGCGAATCTTGTGGCTGATTTTTTCGTTACGCAGGTCCGAGTTGGCCCGCAGTCCGCGGCGGCGCAGCGTCTCGGTCACCGAGTGTGCATAAGCGGTCTGACGCTCATCGATGTTCACGACCATCACCTGCGGCGGTGCTCGCCAGTTGTCCAGCTCCTGTTGGCTGGACCAGCACGTGCCGTAGATCCGTTGCTGCGACGTGCCGCTGATATGGTCCAGAGCGAAGGCCTGTAACACCTTGGTGGTGGGAACATGCGGGCCTGCAGCGAAACTTTCAAAATCCCCCAAGCGATACAGCGATAACCGTTCAGTTGGGCGGATCGAATGGTTGGTCGCCGCCAGTGCATGCATGCGCGCTTCAATCAGGGGCAGCTCGGCCAGAGTTAAGGAGCGCTGGAAAGCAAACTCATAAAAGAAACCATCACCCAGCGACGATCCGGCCCGCAACTGTGCATGCGGATGGAGCTGCTTGACGGCCATGGCCAACATCAGCGCGCAGGAACGGCGAAGGATCTCCAGGCCATCGGGCTCCTGAGGCGTGACGATACTGACTCGGGCGTCGCCCTCGATCAGGAATCCACAGTCCACCAACACGCCGTCGACCCGACCGGCCACCGCCGCGTTGGCCAACCCGAGACTAATAGTTGCAGCGACTTCATACACAGTCAGCGGCTGATCGTACTCACGCAACGAACCATCGGGCAGGGTGATGTGGATCATGATCGATGTTCTCGAATGTTTTCGACAACGAGCGCTAGCGCATAAACCGCAGGGGTAAACCCTGGCAGTTGTCATTAAGACGTTTGTCGTGCCAGGCAATTTGCCCCGACACGACCGTAGTACTGACGCTGTGGCGAAAGCGATGGTGGGTGAATGGCGTCCAGCCGCATTGAGAGAGGATCGGTTGCCGGGAAACGGCAAGGCCATCGGGCTCAGGTTTGATCAACACCAGATCTGCCCAATAGCCTTCGCGCAGGTAGCCGCGGTCGGGGATGGCAAACAGATCGGCGACCCGGTGACTGGTCTTGGCCACGAGGGTGGTGATCGGCAATATCTCATCGGACACCAGCTCCAGCAACGCGGGCAGGGCGTGTTGCACCAACGGCAACCCGGACGGCGCCTGGCTGTAGGGCCGCTGTTTTTCAGCCCAGGTGTGAGGCGCGTGATCGCTGCCGATCACATCCAGTCGATTGCTCAACAATGCTTTGCGCAAAGCATCGCGGTCGGCCTGAGTCTTGATCGCCGGGTTGCACTTGATCAGGTTGCCAAGGCTTGGGTAGTCGCGATCATCGAACAGCAAGTGATGCAGGCAGACTTCGGCGGTGATGCGCTTCTGGGCCAGTGGCTGGTCTTGGAACAGTGCCAACTCACGGGCGGTGGTCAAGTGTAAAACGTGAAGTCGGGTGCTGTGTTGTCTGGCCAGATCAACGGCCATTGAGGAGGAGCGAAAGCACGCTTCGGCGTTGCGGATCAGCGGGTGAGCGGCGGGTGGAAGGTGTTCGCCGAACAGTTCTCGCAGGTTCGCGGCGTTGGCTTCGATGCTGGGTGTGTGTTCGCAGTGAGCCAACAAAATGGTCGGCACCTCGGCGAAGAGCCGTTCGAGTATCCGTGGATCGTCCACCAGCATGTTGCCGGTGGAGGCGCCCATGAACACTTTGACCCCGGCCACCTCACAAGGATTGAGCGCAGCGACGGTATCGAGATTGTCATTGCTCACGCCGAAATGAAAACCGTAATTGGCCACCGAGCTGGTCGCCGCCCGACGCTTCTTGTCCGCAAGCGCTGCGAGGGTCAGGGTGGCCGGGGAGGTGTTGGGCATGTCCATGAAACTGGTGATGCCTCCGGCCACCGCCGCTCGGGATTCAGTATGGAAGCTGCCCTTGTCCGGTGCTCCGGGATCGCGGAAATGCACCTGGTCATCGATCATGCCCGGCAGTAGCCATTGACCGTTGGCGTCGATTTCCACGGCGGCTGTTTCACCTTCAATGCTGCTGGCGATCTTGACGATGCGACCGTGGCTTACCAGCAAATCACCGTCGAATTCACGACCTTCATTGACCAGCCGGGCGTTGCGAATCAGCACGCTGCTCATGGTCAGAACTCGTTCTGCAGAGCTTTGTAGCCGCGCACCAGATCGACGTTGGTGCGGGCCACGTCTTCGGAAAACTCCGAAGCGCTGACGCTCACCGGTGGGAACTGCGACAGGTCAGTATTGGGACCTATGCGCGTGGTGGAGGGCACATAGAAGTCTTCAGGCAAATCACGACCGTCGACCACCGAGTTGTGTCGCACCACGCAACCGTCGCCCACTTCGCAGTTGAACAGCACGCTGTTGAACCCTATGAAAACGCGGTTACCGACAGTGCAGGGGCCATGCACGATGGAGCGGTGGGCGATGGAGCTGAACTCGCCGATGGTCACCGCCGCGCCGGACTTGGAGTGGATCACCACGCCGTCCTGAATGTTCGAATTGGCGCCGATGGTGATCGCTTCCATCTCTCCCGAGTCGTCCACTTCATCGGCGCGAATCACCGCGTACGGACCGACGAACACGTTCTCGCCAATCACCACTTTGCCGCAGATGATGGCGGTTTTATCCACATACGCTGACTCCGCAATCAACGGCAGATCGCCGGAAGGATTCTTGCGGATCATGGCTTGCTCAACGCGTCGTACAAGGTGTTGAGGTTGTATTCGAACAACCCGGCGAACGTGCTGGCCGGGCCGGTCGCCGCGAGGGCATCGGAGTACAGCGTGCCGCCGATATGCGCGCCGCTTTCATCGGCTATTTGCTTGAGCAGGCGCGCGTCCTTGATGTTTTCCATGAACACCGCTTTGACCTTGGCCTGACGGATCTGCGTGATCAGCGCAGCGACTTCGGCGGCCGAGGGTTCACGTTCGGTGGACAGACCTTGTGGCGCCATGAAGTCGATGCCGTAAGCCTGACCGAGATAACCGAAGGCGTCATGGGAGGTCACGATTTTGCGGTTACCCGGTGGCAGCGAACCGAGCTTGGCTTTGGCCTCGGCGAGCAAGGCGTAGATCTTTTTCAGGTAGGCCTGGCTGTTGTGTTCGTAGTCGGCTTTGTTGGCTGGGTCGGCGGCGATCAGTGCTTTGGTGATGTTGCTGATGTACAGCTCGCTGTTTGCCAGGTTGTGCCAGGCGTGTGGATCGGGAATGGTTTCGCCGTCTTCATCCAGCGAGCGTGGAATGACTCCGTGGCTGGCGCTGATGACCGCAGCTTTGGTCTCGGTGCTGGTCACCAGACGGTCCAGCCATGGCTCGAAACCTAGCCCGTTCTTGATGATCAGTCTGGCCTTGAGCAATGCCTTGGCATCGTCTGGAGTCGGCTCGTAGGTATGGGCATCGGCGTCTGGCCCGACCATGTTGGTGATCTGAATATGGTCGCCGCCAACCTGATGGGTCATGTCGGCGAGGATGCTGAAGCTGGTGACTACCTGGAGTTTCTCCGCGGCAGACAACGACATCGACAGCATCAAACTGAACAGCACGAGTAAAGCGCGCATCGGGCAACACCTCATTGGGATGTGAGCAAAGGCGGGCGGCGCAGCAAACCGTGCACCGGACCGAACACCACGGACAGCAGATACAAAGCGCCAGCCACCAGCACGATCGCCGGGCCGCTAGGCAGTGAGTAGTAAAACGACAGCAATAATCCGAACCAGACCGAGAGACAGCCGAGCAGTGCGGCGATGGCGATCAGTACCGGCAAGCGACGACTCCAGAAGCGAGAAGCCGCGGCCGGCAACATCATCAAACCGACCACCATCAACGCGCCGATTGCCTGGAAACCGATCACCAGGTTCAGCACCACCAACGTCAGAAATACCCCGTGAGCCAGAGGCCCGAGGCGGCTAACGGTTTGCAGAAAGAGCGGGTCGAGGGTATCCAGCAACAGGGGTTTGTAGATGAGAGCCATGGCGATCAGGCTGAAGCCCGAAACCCAAATCATGCCGGTCAAAGTCGGCCCGTCGACCGCCAGTGCGGAGCCAAACAGAAGGTGCAACAGGTCCAGCCGCTTGCCGGCGATACCGAGGATCAGCACGCCGCTGGCCAGCGATATCGGGTAGATCGCGGCCAGGCTCGCGTCTTCCCGCAGGCCGGTGCGGCGGGTGATCCAGGCGGCCAGTCCAGCCATGCTCAAGCCAGCACCGAGGCCACCGATGGTCAACGCGGGCAGACTCAACCCGGCAAACCAGAAGCCCAATGCGGCGCCCGGCAAGATGCCGTGAGCCACCGCGTCGCCGATCAAACTCATGCGCCGCAGGATCAAAAACACCCCAAGCGGAGCGGTGCTGCACGCCAGAACGAGACCACCAAGCAACGCCCGGCGCATGAACACGAATTCGTGGAACGGTTGCCAAAGCTGAGCGGCAGCGATCATCAAGCCACCTGCGTCTGGGGTTGTTGGCGAATCAGATCGGTACTGGGGCCGAGGACGCAGCCGCTGCTTTTGATCAATAGGGTTTGTGGGATGTGTTGGCGCACGGCGGCCAGGTCATGACACACCACGACCAGGGTTCGACCTTCGGCATGCCAGGCGTGGATGTGTTTCCAGAGCAGCGCCTGGCCGAGTTCGTCGAGCGCGGCGTGGGGTTCGTCGAGCAACAGCAAAGGGGCTTCGGCGAGACTCAACCGAGCGAGCAGGGCACGCTGCAATTCGCCCCCGGAGAGGGCCATCAATGGGCGAAGTTCCAGGCCGGTCAGACACCAGTCTTCCAGCGCAGACTTGAGGCGTTGGCTGCGAATCTCTGGAGCTTGTTTGCTGCCCCAGAAACCTGCGGCCACCAACTCTTGCAGACTGATGGGGAATTGCCGGTCCAGGTGTTGTTGCTGTGGCAGAAACGAAAGGCCGCCTTTGCGTGGAACATCAATGATGACTTTTCCGGTCAGTGGCTTTTGTAGACCGGCGATGACTTTCAGGAGGCTGCTTTTACCCGAGCCGTTGGCACCAATGACAGCGGTCAGGCTTCCTTTGAGTAACTGGAAATCCACCGACGGAGTGAGCGGTTGACCGGGAGCGCCCCAGCGCAAGGCTTGGCATTGGATCATGCGGCCTCCCAATTCCAGCGGCTTTCAGCGACGGCATCGTGGGCGTGAAGACTTTCGGCATGGACGACTCGCACGTGAAAGGCGTTGATGCCCGGGGAGCGTTTCAGGGCCAGGTTCAAGCGGCGGGCGGCGTCTTCGCAGAACATCAGGTTCTGACCGTTGGCGAGGGCGAAGGCTTGTTCGTCGGCGCGTTTCACGGCGGTTTGCACTGCGGTGCCGAGGGCTGCTTCCGCATCGTTGATCGCGGCGATCAGCGGCAGATCATCCAGATAGTTGTCCAGACGCAGCTGCAATTGCGCATTGCTGCGTTGGCTATGCGGCGTGGCGACGATGCCTTTCGTGGAGCCGAGCCACGCCAGAACATCGGCGTGTTGCAGCGATTTGTTGGCAAATCATCAACGAATTGCTGCTGAATCAACTGCCGCGAAAGCGCTGCTGAGCACGGGCAGGTTGAGGAATAAGGAACGTCGATTTTTAGTTCCACGTGGAACATCGCGTTTTTCAAACTGGCTTCGATGCTCACCGGATAGGTTTTCCAACCGGCTAGCGGACTGATGAGCGCGGGTCTTTTGAGCAATAGTTCGGTGTGAATTTTTAGGTAAGCGTTGTGGGAAAGTCCTTCATGGCTCTGAAGAAAACTCTGCAAGACTCGCCGCAATAACGCGGGTGAAAGATTCTCCTGCTCAATCATTTCCAACGCTAGATACAGCCGCGACATGTGTATGCCGCGCGCCTCTCCATCGTCGAGACTAACGCCAGCGTCGGCCTTTGCGCTCAGTCGCTGGCCATCGAATAAAACAGGAAGAGCAATGCCGCACATGCCCACCCAATCGAGTGGCAGGGCTTGGCGTGAGGCCTGCGCGGCGATATCCGGCAGAGTCAGCGCATTCATGAGCAGGTCCATCGTGGGAGTTGATTTGGCATGTTATATTATAACAATCAAATCGACGATGCCTTTTTCGTGAACGAGCTTTCACCATGCACAGACGTCACTTGCTCAACCTGATTCTGGCCAGCGCGGCCTTCGCGTTACCTTTTGGTGCGTCGGCCACGCAAATTCGCAATGCACGACTGTGGCGTTCTGACGACAAGCTGCGACTGGTGTTCGATCTGAGCGGGCCGGTGCAATACAAGACGTTTTCCTTGAGCGCTCCTGAACGGCTGATCATCGACCTGAGTGGCGCCAATCTCAGTGGCGACTTCAGTCAGTTGGCACTCAGCAACACGGTGATTCGCGCAATTCGCTCCGGACATTTCGGCCAGGGCGATACGCGGATCGTCCTCGACCTCAGCAGCCCGGTGCAGCTCAACAGTTTCCTGCTGCCGCCCCAGGACGGGCAGGGGCATCGATTGGTGCTCGATCTGAAGACCGCTGCGCCGCTACAGATCGCGGCGGTGCCTTCGGAAAAAACTGAACCCGTCACCGACAAGGCCCACCCCAAGCGCGACATCATCGTGGTGGTTGACCCTGGTCACGGCGGTAAAGACCCTGGTGCGGTTGGTGCCAAAGGTGAGCGGGAAAAAGACGTGGTGCTGTCGATCGCCCAGCTGCTGGCCAAGCGACTGAAGCGCGAGAAGGGCTTCGACGTGAAACTGGTGCGCAACGACGACTTCTTCGTCCCGCTGCGCAAGCGCGTGGAGATTGCCCGCAAGCACAAGGCCGACATGTTCATCTCGGTCCATGCGGACGCGGCGCCGCGTCTGACCGCTTCAGGTGCGTCGGTGTACTGTTTGTCCGAAGGCGGCGCGACCTCGGCCACGGCGCGCTTCATGGCGCAACGTGAGAACGGTGCAGACCTGCTGGGCGCCACCAGCCTGCTCAATCTCAAGGACAAGGATCCGATGCTCGCCGGGGTAATTCTCGACATGTCGATGAACGCCACCATCGCCGCCAGTTTGCAGCTGGGCAGCACGGTGCTCGGCAGCCTGGCGGGCATCACCACGCTGCATCAGAAGCGCGTGGAACAAGCGGGATTCGCTGTATTGAAGTCGCCGGATGTGCCGTCGATTCTGGTGGAAACCGGCTTCATCTCGAACGCCCGCGACAGCCAGCGACTGGTGACTGCCCGCCATCAGCAAGCCGTGGCGGATGGTTTGTTCGATGGTTTGCAGCGTTATTTCCAGAAGAATCCTCCGGTCAATAGTTATTTGGCTTGGCTGAGCGAACAGAAGTAACTAACGAACATTAGCAATAAAAAGCGGATATGTTATAGCTAGAAAGTCTCTATTTTCATGGGTTGGCTATCAAAATTGATAGTAGACGATGGAATAGTTATCGCTTTAACTAGAAAGGAAAGAAAAATTTAATATTAAAATTTATTGAGCCTTGAGGTGTAATGATGAACTTAGTTAAATATTTTGAGAATTTTGATGCGCTTAAGGATAAGACATATGAAACAGGAGAAATGCTGGTCACGCCTCATATGACATTTGTCACTACTTCGCCAAGCAACTCACTAGGAATGAGCATTGGACCGGTTCGATCTGAAGAGGAAGGGTTCAATGAGAAAGGTCTATTATCAGATAATAATAGTCATTTTGGCCCTGGGGATTTACTTGTAACGTTCAGGCATCCCCGTATCCAAGGCTTCGAGCTTGCATTTCATGGATATAATGCTCATGGATATGTCTGTAAGTGTTTTGATCAGGGTGGGCAGCTTGTCACTGAACTACCGCTGAAAACCGATGAGGCTCAATTTGTTAGATATGAGCGAGGTGGAGGTGAGGGTTATATTTCACGGCTTGAAATTAATTTTTGGTCAGATTATACATATATGGCAGTTGATTCATTTTGTATATGGGGAGAAGAATAGTCGTGCGACTCTTTCTATTATCGATCCCCCTACTTGGTTTGCGGGGTGCATAATTTTTACTTTTTTCGATAGAGCAATTTTCTTCTATCTCAGCAGCCAGTCATCCGGCTACAGGTGAACTTCGCGCTGCTGCCCCCAGAGCTGGAGAATCGATTGATGGTTGTCCAGCCAACCCGGCGGTTGTAGCCGACCCAGGCTTCGCCATCGGACGCGATGCCGGTGAAGAACGTCAATTGCCCGTAGCGGCTATTGGTTTGCGCCCACTGGCGCTTGCCGGCCATTTCAAAGCCGCGCAGATGGATCGTGCTACCGACGGTGTTGACGCTGTAGGCATTGCCATCGGCATCCACGCAGGCCAGCAGATTGGCGCTACGAGTGCAGCTAGCCAGGCTCGGGACTTGTCCCCAGGCATCGACCGCGATCAGCAGCGAAAGGCTCAACAGCGAGAATTTCAGGGCGTTTCCCATGGCATTTCTCAAAGGGGCGGACGGGTTAAAGCATCGTGCCCTTTGTCGCAGCGAGCAAGAGGGGAGTGGCTTATTTGTATTGTTATACTATAACATAAAAATACACCCGCTCTGATGATCCGCCGCCATGACTGAACAAGAACTCCTCGCTCAACCCGCCGCCGATTACATGAACGACGCCCAGCAAGACTTCTTTCGCGACCTGTTGCTGACTCAGCGCAGCGAGCTGCAGGAGCGCATTAGCGGTGAGTTCGACGCGTTGCGTGAGCAGGAACCCCACAGCGATCCCGCCGATATCGGCAGCGCCGAAGAACAGCGCCAGTGGCAGCTGCGCCTGCTGGAGCGGGAAAAGAAGCTCCTGGACAAGATCGACGAAGCCCTCGAACAGCTGGCTCGCGGCGAGTACGGCTGGTGTCGCGAAACCGGCGAGCCGATCGGTCTCAAGCGTCTGCTGCTGCGGCCCACCGCCACTCTGTGTATTGAAGCCAAAGAACGTGAAGAGCTGCGCGAACGCCATCAACGGGCGATTTGACCGGCCACATCCTGATGAGGAATACCTGATGCCCAATCGTCTCCCCGTGACCGTCCTGTCGGGCTTTCTCGGCGCCGGAAAAAGTACACTTCTTAATTACGTACTACGTAATCGCGAAAATTTGCGGGTCGCAGTGATCGTCAACGACATGAGTGAGATCAATATCGATGGCAGCGAAGTCCAACGCGATGTCAGCCTGAACCGTGCCGAAGAAAAACTCGTGGAAATGAGTAACGGCTGCATCTGCTGCACTTTGCGAGAAGACTTGCTCGAAGAAGTCAGCAAACTCGCCAAGGACGGTCGTTTCGATTATCTGCTGATCGAGTCCACGGGGATTTCAGAGCCGCTGCCCGTGGCGGAAACCTTCACGTTTCGCGATGAAGAAGGGCAGAGCCTGGCGGACATCGCACGGCTCGACACCATGGTCACCGTGGTCGACGGCATGAATTTCCTGCTCGACTATCAGGCTGCCGAAAGCCTCGCTTCCCGTGGCGAAACCCTGGGAGAGGAGGACGAACGCTCAATCACCGACCTGTTGATCGAGCAGATCGAATTCGCCGACGTGATCCTGATCAGCAAGATCGATTTGATCAGCAGCAGCGAGCGCCAGGAGTTGATCGCGATCCTTGAACGGCTCAATTCCCAGGCCGAAATCATTCCGATGGTCATGGGCGAAGTAGCGCTCAAGAAGATTCTCAACACTGGTCGCTTCGACTTCGAAAAAGCCGCCCAGGCGCCGGGATGGTTGCAGGAGTTGCGCGGTGAACACGTGCCGGAAACCGAGGAATACGGCATCGCCTCCAGGGCTTATCGGGCGCGGCGACCTTTTCATCCGCAACGCTTCTTCAGCTTCATCGACCGTCCGTGGGTGAACGGCAAATTGCTGCGTTCCAAGGGCTTTTTCTGGTTGGCCAGCAAACACAGGGATGCTGGCAGCTGGTCCCAGGCCGGCGGCTTGATGCGTCACGGTTTTGCCGGACGCTGGTGGCGTTTCGTGCCGAAAAACCAGTGGCCGCAAGACGAAGAAAGCACCGCCGGGATCATGGAAAACTGGACGGCCGCCACCGGCGATTGCCGCCAGGAACTGGTGTTTATTGGGCAGAATATCGATTTTGCGCAACTCACCACCGAGCTCGATAGCTGCCTGCTGACGGATGCTGAGATGGCCTTGGGTGTCGAGGGCTGGCAGCTACTGCCCGATCCGTTTGGTCCTTGGCATGAAGAGGCGGCTGCCTGATGTTGGCGCCCAGTCTGAAGCTGCGACCAGTCATTCGCCAGGTTCAAGGTGATACGCCAAAAGCGCTGACCGGGATTCTGGACGACGGCGTGAACCTGGCCCTCTGGCAGCGCCAACTCCCGGCGCACATTGCCGATTTCGGTCGTTTGTTGTTGTCCCTGAACGAGCCGCTGGCCGAGTCGCTGTCTTTTGAAATGGCCAGTGATGACGCCGAACCCCATCTCCACGGTTTAGCCTCAGGGTTCAGCGACCTTGAGGGCTACGAAGGCTTTATTGCCGACGTTTCCTGGCTGGTCAGCGCCTTCGCCTGCCTCTTGGGCGCCCAGCGTATCGGCCTGCGTTTGCGGGTTCTGGACAAAGCCATGTGCCCGCGTTTCCACGTCGATCATGTGCCGGTGCGGTTGATCACCACCTACGCAGGTATTGGCAGCCAATGGCTGAAAGAAGGGGTGATGGATCGCCGGCAATTAGGCAAACCTGAGGCCGAACCGCAGGACGACTCGCTGATTCAGCAAATCACCAGTGGTGAAGTGGCGCTGCTTAAAGGGGAGAAGTGGCACGGCAACGAGGGCTTCGGCCTGATCCACCGCTCGCCGCAGCCGGCGCCAGGTGAGCGTCGTTTGATCCTGACCCTCGATTGGCTTAGTTAGCGGCTCAAGGCTTGAGCCAGGTTCCCTGGCTCTGGGCTTCGCAAAACGGCTTCAAATACGCCGCATCGGTGGCCACGCCGTAATAGTGAATATCCTGCCGGTAAGGCATATTGGCGACTTGAGCGTTGCTGCACACCCCGAACGCGCCAGTAGGGCATTGGTCGACGTACTGCACCTCGACTTTCTGCCCGGGCAGATTCGGCTGGCAGAAACCATCGGCGAACAGTTTTTCCGGGATGTTGCGGTTTTGCTGGCAAACCTTCACGTCGAGCCGCTCAGCCGTGCTGTGCACCACGCAGGCCTGGGCCAGCGCGTCGCCCGATGTGAGCGCCAGAAGCAACGACCATCCCATCAACCGCATTCTTTACCTCCTCAGAAAACCTCGACCATGTTGCAGAACATTCCCACCCACGTCATTGCCGGCCCGTTGGGGGCCGGCAAGACCAGCCTGATCAAGCACCTGCTGGCGCAAAGGCCCGCGGGTGAGCGCTGGGCGGTGTTGATCAACGAGTTCGGCCAGATCGGCCTGGATGCCGCGCTGTTGACCCAGGACGCCGATGGTATCGCACTGGGGGAAGTGGCCGGGGGCTGTTTGTGTTGCGTCAATGGTGCACCGTTTCAGATCGGCCTCGGGCGGTTGCTGCGCAAGGCGCGACCGGATCGACTGTTCATTGAACCCTCGGGGCTAGGACATCCGGCGCAATTGCTCAGCCAATTGAGTGAGCCTCCGTGGCAAGGCGTCCTGGCGGTGCAGCCGTGCGTGCTGGTGTTGGACGCCCAAGCGCTCGCGGCGGAGAAACCGTTGCCTGAGGCGCAACAGCAAGCCTTGAACAGTGCCGGGTTGCTGTTGCTGAACAAGGCGGAAGGCCTCGACGATAGTGATCGCCAGCGAATCGCCGCACAGTTGCCGATGCGTCCTTTGTACTGGACGCAGCAGGCCGTCTTGCCATTGAGCGAGTTACCAGGGTTCGGGGCTCAGGCTGTCGGGGGCGTGGATAACTTTGTCGTGCCCAAGGGATTGGCGCAGATGCCGGCCATCTGGACTGACCCCGCGCTGCCGATTTGCTTGAGTCAGGCGCAAGAGGGTGGCTGGAGTGTTGGATGGCGGTGGCATCCGAGTCAGACATTCGATGCCGTACTGATCGGGAAGTGGCTTGAGTGCCTTGAGTGGCGGCGGGCGAAGTTGGTTATCCACGGCGCCGAGGGGTGGGTGTCGGTCAATGCGCTGGATAACTCGTTACTGGATTGGCAGGCCAGCGAATGGCGTCGGGATTCGCGTATTGAGTTGATTTTCAGCGAGCCGCAGGCTGTCCAAGAACTGCAGGAAGGTTTGGCGAGGTGCCGCACTTAGGCAAATTAGCGAGTTTTTGTGCAGTTTTTGAAGGCCTCATCGCGGGCAAGCCCGCTCCCACAGGTACAGTGTGAACCTTGTGGGAGCGGGCTTGCCCGCGATTGGTTTTAACAGACTGACACCCGACTCAAGGACGCCACTTGGTGTGTTCTTGCCGCCACTGGCTCAGTTCAATCACTTCGGCCCTTGGCTTGGCGATATCAACCACCGGCGGTGTGTCGTCGAACGGCATCGGGTAGGGCGCGAGCTCGATCTGTGCGCTATGGGCGCCGAACTGGGTGATGGTGCCGGTGTGGCGGGTCTCGCCAGTCACGGTGAATTCGAAGTTATACACACGGGCCAGGCGCCGACGGCCGTTGGCGTCTTTAATGAAGGCGATCTTCTTCAAGGCTACGTTGCCGTCCAGCAGCTCGATCCGCAGCTTGGCGCAATGCTGCATGACCCGCTCCAGCGCACGTTCGCGCAAGCCGTGGTTGTGCCACAACCACGCACCACCGGTGGCGAGCAGCATCAGCACGAGGATATTTCCGAGGGTCAGCATCAACAGGGTGCTCCAACAAGATAGTGCCAGCTTAACTGCGTCGCCGGTCTGTCGTACAGGCTGCGTTTAGTCGCATACTGCGCGGCTCGAATTTCAATCGTTTGACGGAAAACTCACCGCATGAAACGTACGCCCCATGTGCTCGCCATCCAGTCCCACGTGGTGTTCGGCCACGCTGGCAACAGTGCCGCGGTTTTCCCGATGCAGCGGGTCGGGGTGAACGTGTGGCCGCTCAATACCGTGCAGTTCTCCAACCACACGCAATATGGCCAGTGGGCCGGAGAAGTGCTGGCCCCGCATCAGATTCCGGAATTGGTGGAAGGCATCGCGGCGATTGGCGAGCTGGGCAATTGTGATGCCGTGTTGTCTGGCTACCTCGGTAGCGCGGCCCAGGGCCGGGCGGTTCTCGCGGGCGTGGAACGAATCAAATCGATCAATCCCAAAGCGCTATACCTCTGCGACCCGGTGATGGGCCATCCAGAGAAGGGCTGCACCGTTCCAGCCGAGGTCAGCGATTTTCTGCTGGAGGAGGCGGCAGCGGTGGCCGATTTCATGTGCCCGAACCAGTTGGAGCTGAACAGCTTCTCGGGGCGCAAGGCGCAGTCATTGTTCGATTGCCTGGCGATGGCTCGCGCGCTGTTGGCGCGCGGGCCGAAGGCGGTGCTGGTCAAGCATCTGGACTATCCCGGCAAATTGGCAGATGGCTTCGAGATGTTGCTGGTGACCGCCGAAGGCAGCTGGCACCTGCGTCGGCCGCTGTTGGCGTTTCCGCGTCAGCCGGTGGGTGTTGGCGATCTGACCGCCGGGCTGTTCCTGGCGCGTGTGCTGCAGGGTGACAATCTGGTGAGCGCCTTCGAATTCACCGCGGCGGCAGTGCATGAAGTGATGCTGGAAACCCAGGCCTGCGCCAGCTATGAGCTGGAACTGGTGCGGGCGCAGGACCGGATCGCCCATCCGCGGGTGCGGTTCGAGGCGACAGCGATCAGCCTGTAATCGGGTGGTTGTCCCAATCGCGAGCAGGCTCGCTCCCACAAGGTTATCGCTGTACCTGTGGGAGCGAGCCTGCTCGCGATAGCGATCTGAAGAGCGCTGGATAACTGTCTGCTCAGGTGTCGCCCTTGATGTCCTGATAACGTTTTTCCAGTTCCTGACGAATCTGCCGACGCTGCTGGGCCTGCATGTATCGACGCTTGTCTTCACTGTTCTGCGGTTGCAGCGGCGGGACTGCGGCCGGTTTGCGCTGGTCATCCACCGCGACCATGGTGAAAAAGCAGCTGTTGGTGTGGCGCACCGAGCGCTCGCGGATGTTCTCGGTCACGACCTTGATGCCCACCTCCATCGAGGTGTTGCCGGTGTAGTTGACCGAGGCCAGAAAGGTCACCAGTTCACCGACGTGAATCGGCTCGCGGAAAATCACCTGATCCACCGACAAGGTCACCACATAGCGACCGGCATAGCGGCTGGCGCAGGCGTAGGCCACTTCATCGAGGTATTTGAGCAGGGTGCCGCCGTGGACATTGCCAGAGAAATTGGCCATGTCGGGGGTCATCAATACCGTCATCGACAGCTGGGCGTTTCCGGGTTCCATAACGTACTCACGGGTTCAAGGCAGGATTTCAGGGTTGCACCTCTGTGGGTGCTTGGTTTTTCAAACCAACAGTTATCGGGACGCCAGGCGGGGGGCCGCCGTCACGCCCGAATCTATCTGTTTCCATATATTGCACCGTCTTCCCGTCGGAAGTCGCGATGTTACCCTTCAAAAGCCCACCCCAAGGAGCCATACGCCATGCATGCCATCAGCTTCATTCAGGATCTGGCAGTGATCATGTTGCTCGCGGGTGTGGTGACCGTGCTCTTTCACCGTCTCAAGCAACCGGTGGTGCTCGGTTATATCGTCGCCGGCTTCATCATCGGCCCGCATACGCCGCCGTTCAGCCTGATCCACGATGAAGCAACCATCAAAACCCTCGCCGAGCTCGGGGTGATTTTCCTGATGTTCTGCCTGGGCCTGGAATTCAGCCTGCGCAAGTTGTTCAAGGTGGGCGCCACGGCGTTTATCGCGGCCTTCCTGGAAATCGTCCTGATGATCTGGATCGGCTACGAAATCGGCCGTTGGTTCGACTGGAATACCATGGATTCGCTGTTCCTCGGCGCAATCCTGGCAATTTCCTCGACCACCATCATCGTCAAGGCGCTCAACGACCTGAAGATGAAGAACGAGCGTTTTGCCCAGCTGATCTTCGGCGTGCTGATCGTCGAAGACATTCTCGGCATCGGCATCATCGCGTTGCTGTCCAGCATCGCGGTCAGTGGCACTGTCAGTTCCGGTGAAGTGTTTTCCACGGTCGGCAAGCTGTCACTGTTCATGATTGTCGCACTGGTTATAGGCATTCTGCTGGTGCCGCGACTGCTGGCCTACGTGGCGAAATTCGAAAGCAATGAGATGCTGCTGATCACCGTGCTGGGCCTGTGCTTCGGTTTCTGCCTGCTGGTGGTCAAACTTGAATACAGCATGGTCCTCGGCGCGTTCCTGATCGGCGCGATCATGGCCGAATCGCGGCAACTGCTGAAGATCGAGCAGTTGATCGAGCCCGTGCGCGACCTGTTCAGTGCGATTTTCTTCGTCGCCATAGGCCTGATGCTCGACCCGATGATCCTGCTGCAATACGCCTGGCCGATCGCGGTGATCACCGTGGCCGTGGTGTTGGGCAAGATGCTGTCATGCGGCCTCGGTGCTTTTATCGCCGGCAATGACGGACGCACCTCACTGCGCGTGGGGATGGGGCTTTCACAGATTGGCGAATTCTCTTTCATCATCGCGGCGTTGGGCATGACGTTGCAGGTTACCAGCAACTTTCTCTACCCGGTGGCGGTGGCCGTCTCGGTGATCACCACGCTGTTGACGCCGTATCTGATTCGCGCGGCTGATCCGCTGTCGATCAAGCTTGCCGCGGTGATGCCGCAGCGTCTCGCCCGTGTGCTGGGGATGTATGGCGAATGGCTGCGCAGCATTCAGCCTCAGGGCGAGGGCGCGCTGTTGGCGTCGATGATTCGGCGGATTCTGTTGCAGGTAGGGGTGAATCTGGCGTTGGTGATTGCGATCTTTTTCTCGGGCGCGTTCTTTGCCGAGCGCATGTCCGTTTACCTGCAAGACTGGATCAGCGACCCGAGCTGGCAGAAAGCATTGATCTGGGGCGGGGCGTTACTGTTGTCACTGCCGTTCCTGATCGCCGCTTATCGCAAGCTCAAGGCGCTGTCGATGTTGCTGGCAGAGATGGGTGTGAAGCCGGAAATGGCCGGCCGCCACACACAGCGAGTGCGTCGGGTGATCGCCGAAGTGATCCCGATCCTCTCGCTGTTGGTGATTTTCCTGCTGCTGGCAGCCTTGTCGGCCAGTATTCTGCCGACCAACAAGTTGCTGGTGCTGATCGTCATAGTCGCGGCCGCGGTGGCGGCGCTGCTCTGGCGCTGGTTCATTCGCGTGCATACGCGGATGCAGGTGGCCTTGCTGGAAACGCTGGACAATCACAAGGACTCATCCGGGCATTGACCACGCGGTGCATCAGGGTGGATCAGCTTTCCAGCCAGACGTCCCGCGCCCAGTGCCAGACTGATTCCCAGGTTTCTTCGGCGAGTAACTCTTCCTCGGCCAGCCAAAGCACCACTGTGCCGTCTTCTTCGACCAGGTAGTAATTGTCACCGTCCTGGCAGATCGGAATCATGCTGCGATCCACGCCTGCATCCCAGGCGTTGGCGGCAACGTCTGGCAGGTAGGTGTGGGACTGCGGGTCGGTGACGGTCACCGGCTCCAGGCTGCCGTAAACCACGTCGCTGACGGTCAGCAAAAACTCTCTGAAGACGAACGGGATGTCGATGAACAGTTGCTCTTCGATTTCCACAATCTGATCTTCGTCTGGCAATTCCAAGGGGACCGGTACCGGTTCGTTGGCTTCACGCAGTTGTTCGATGATTTCTTCCACGTCCGGGATCCTCTTGCTTGATGGCGCGGTTTAGTTGGGGCGGTTTATACAGTAGCTTGCTATAGATGCAACCGCGAAATAGAAAACCCCGGCCGAGGCCGGGGTTTCATTACAACAGGTGAAACGCGGGAAGTGATCAGCCGTTCTGGCGGATACCGGCCACCAGCCAAGGCTGGTTTTCGCCCTGTGGACGTTCCATGTTCCAGCTTTCGCTGAACACTTCGCCCTGGTCGAAACGCGAGGACTTCGACACGCCGCTGAAGGTCAGGGTGGCGATGGTCTTGTCCGCACGGTCATCAACGCCGTCCAGTTGTACCTGGAGGTTATCGATGTAGGTCGACTGGAAGCCGTCGCCCAGGTCGGCACGTTCGCGCTTGAGGAACTCCAGCAGTTGCGGAGTCACGAACTCGGCGATCTTGTCCATTTCGTTGGCGTCCCAATGCTGCTGCAGGGACTGGAAGTGGTTGCGGGCCGCTTCAATGAAGTTGTTTTCATTGAACCAGGCTGGAGCATTGATCACCGGACGAGCGGCAGCAGGTGCGGCCGAGCCGCCGAAGATCGAACCCATGGCTGCTGGTTTCTGTTCGAACACTTCACGCTGCATCGGCGCGCCGGCTGGAGCCATGTGCTCCTGCTGCTTGCGACGACGGGCGGCGATGAAACGGAAGACCAGGAAGGCGATGACCGCCATGATCAGGATGTCGAAGATCTGCATGCCCTGGAAGCCGTCGCCCATGAACATGGAGGCCAACAGGCCACCAGCCGCGATACCGGCCAGGGGGCCGAGCCAGCGCGAAGCACCGCTGGCCTTGGTAGCGGCGCCAGCAGCACCGGCCGCGCCCGCAGTGGCAGCAGCGCCGCCTGCAGCAGAAGAAGGAGCCATTTGGCTGGTCTGGTGAGTCGGCGCAGCGCCGGAGCTCTTGCCGCCACCAAAGCGCTTGGCGGCATTGGCGTCGAGGCTCATCGTCAGGCCAATGCACAACGCCATGGCGATGCTAAGAAAACGTTTCATAAAGGGAATTCCCATTTGTGGAAGGCACGCGCGCCATGTTGCACAGCTGAAGTGTTACTGGCTAGCGGCAGAGTGTTTCGGGCTTTTGCCTGACAGGTTGTGTTCAGCTTCAGTCAGCGCAATAAGGCCTGTTAACTTTGGTCTGTAGGACGAGTGGATAAGTTCTGTAGGAAGGGTGTGCGGTCGGATAGATCGTTCCCACGCAGAGCGTGGGAACGATCTATCCGTACTAAATGGCTTCCAGCTTCGCGTAACCCAGCATCAGCCACTTGCTGCCTTCGCTGAAGTTCACCTGCACCCGAGCCTGAGCCCCGGCACCTTCGAAGTTGAGGATCACGCCGTCGCCGAACACCGAATGCCGTACGGCCTGGCCCAGGCTGAAGCCGGTGTCCGGGATCTCGCTGCCGCCAAACAGGCTGCTGGAGCTTTGCTGCTGACCCCCACCGAACGGCCGGCTGACGCTGTTGGACAGCCGCACTTCCTGGATCAGGCCTTTCGGCACTTCACGTACGAAACGCGACACCTTGTTGTAGGTCTCGCTGCCGTACAGGCGTCGGGTTTCAGCATAAGTCAGTACCAGATTTTGCATCGCCCGGGTGATTCCGACGTAGGCCAGGCGGCGTTCCTCTTCAAGACGGCCGGGTTCTTCCAGGCTCATCTTGTGCGGAAACAGGCCTTCTTCCATGCCCACCAGGAACACGTAAGGGAATTCCAGGCCCTTGGCACTGTGCAGGGTCATCAACTGAATGCTGTCTTCGTGTTCGTCGGCCTGGGTATCTCCGGCCTCCAGCGAGGCGTGACCGAGGAACGCCGCCAATGGCGACTGTTCTTCATCCTCTTCCGGGTTTTCGAAGTTACGCGCGGCGCTGACCAGTTCCTCAAGGTTTTCTACCCGGGCCTGGCCTTTCTCGCCTTTTTCCGCCTGGTGGTAGGCGATTAACCCCGACTGCTCGATGACGGTCTGAGTCATCAGGTGCAGCGGCATTTCCAGGCACTTGGCGGCGAGATTCTCGATCAGCTCGATAAACGCGCCAAGAGCACCGGCAGCGCGACCGGTCAGGCCTTTGTTGGCCACCAGCTGACGCATGGCTTCCCACATTGACACATGGCTGTGGCGCGCATGATCGCGGATCGCTTCGACGGTTTTTTCGCCAATGCCACGGGCCGGAACGTTGATCACCCGCTCCAGGGCCGCATCGTTGCCACGGCCTTCCAGCAAACGCAGGTACGCCATGGCGTTCTTGATTTCTGCCCGTTCGAAGAAGCGCTGACCGCCATAAATGCGGTATGGAATGCGCTCGCGCAACAAGGCTTCTTCCAAAACGCGCGATTGGGCGTTGGAGCGGTACAAAATCGCGATATCGCTGCGGGCCAAGCCGGTTTTCAGCGCACTTTCGATGGTTTCAACCACGTAGCGTGCTTCGTCATGCTCGTTGAAGGCGGCGTACAGATTGATTGCTTCGCCTTCGCCACCATCGGTCCACAGCTCTTTGCCCATGCGCCCGGTATTGTTGGCGATCAGGGCGTTGGCGGCTTTGAGGATCCCGGCTGTGGAGCGGTAGTTTTGCTCCAGACGAATAATCTGGGCATCCGGGAAGTCGTCGGAATACTGATAAATGTTCTCGATTTTCGCGCCACGCCAGCCATAGATCGACTGATCGTCGTCGCCGACCACCATCAGGCTGTCGCCACCCTTGGCCAGCAGACGCAACCAGGCGTACTGCACGGCGTTGGTGTCCTGGAACTCGTCCACCAGAATGTGCCGGAAGCGCTTCTGATAATGGGCGAGCAGGCCCGGGTGATCGCGCCACAGATCGAGGGCGCGCAGCAGCAGTTCGGAGAAGTCGATGACGCCGGCGCGCAGGCAAGCAGCTTCATAGGCTTCATAAATGCTGCGCATGGTCGCCAGGAACAGATCGCCGCTGGCTTGAATATGTTGCGGACGCAGACCTTCGTCTTTCTGCCCGTTGATGAACCACTGGGCCTGTCGGACCGGCCAGCGTTGCTCGTCCAGGCCCAGCTCGCGGATCACCCGCTTGACCAGTCGTTGCTGGTCGTCGCTGTCGAGAATCTGGAAGGTCTGGCTCAGGCCGGCTTCCTGCCAGTGCGCCCGCAGCAAGCGGTGCGCCAGGCCGTGGAAGGTGCCGACCCACATGCCGGCCGGGTTGATACCCATCAGCTGCTCGATGCGGTGACGCATCTCGGCAGCGGCCTTGTTGGTGAAGGTCACCGACAGAATGGAGTGGGGCGAGGCGTTCTCGACCTGGATCAACCAGGCGATACGGTGCACCAGCACTCGGGTTTTACCGGAGCCAGCACCGGCCAGGACCAACTGACGACCCACGGAGGCAGCTACGGCCTGACGTTGGGCATCGTTGAGGGAGTTCAGCAGAAGGGAGAGATCATCGCGCATCGGGGCATTCTAGGGTGCGCCGTCACACCGGGCAAACCGAGCTTTGCATTAGCCGATGAAAGAAGCACCGATGACGACCGGTCGGTCACCAGCTGCAAGCATTGGCGGAGCTCGTCTGGCGGCTTTTTTACCAAGGCGGGCGGCTCAAACTTTCGTCTATTTTATGACCGTGGACTGTTTGGTCCGGGCATTTGCTTGTGTATGCTCCGTCCACAATTCGGGCTCGCATGCTCACTATAAGAACAAGAACATTGCCTATGACCCTCAGCTCCGACCTGTCGGGCCCCTCTGTGGAGCCCCGGGTTATCCGCAAACAGTACGCCATGGAGATGGCGGTCGAACGCACGCGCCTGCTATACCAGGGCTCGCTGTTGCCTACGCTGTTCATGCTGATCAACGGCCTGGTGTGCGCCGGCTTGCTTTGGAGCCCACAGCGTTACTTCGTGGTCAGCGTCTGGCTGATCTGGTTATTGTCGCTGGTGGCGTTGCGAGTAATTCAGGTCGCGGCCTTCGATTCGGCGATTCCCAACCGTCAGGCTCATCCGGTCTGGCGTCGCATGTTCATGCTTGGCTCTGCCATGACTGGCCTGACCCTCGCCGGTGCCGGCATCGCGTTGGTGCCCGCTGACAATTTCATGCAACAAGCCTGGGTGTTCGGCCTGATCGGCGCCGCGGCCCTCTCGGCCAGCGTCGCTTATGCCGTCAGCCTTCCGGCTTTTCTGTCCTTTACCTTGCCCTGTCTATTGCCGGCCATCGGCTATCTGTTCTGGGGCGGCGATGAGCAAGAACAGGGCTGGGGCTGGTTTGGCCTGATTTTGCTGGGTTCGTTGAGCGTGGTCGCCTGGCAGGTCAATCGGCTGATTAACCAAGGGCTGCTGCGACGCTTTCAAAATCAGGCCCTGATCGAGCATTTGCAGCAGGCGCAAAGTCGCAGCGATCAGCTCAACCACGAACTGGCCAAGGAAATCGACCAGCGTCGCCGCGCTGAAGACGAATTACGTGAAACTCAGGTCGATCTCGAAAACCGGGTCGCACAACGCAGTCTGGAACTGGACGCCGCCAATCAGGCCTTGAGCAAGAGCGAAGCGCGGCTGGCGCTGGCGTTGAAGGCGAGCGAACTCGGGCTGTGGGACTGGAACCTGCAGACAGACGAAGTCCATCACACCCAACTCCAGGAGCTGTTTGGCCTGGAGCCGGAATTCGTGACAGCGATGCTCCGCCACCTCAAGCCCAGGCTGCACCCCGACGACTTGCCATCGCTGAAGCGGGCGCTGGTCGAGCACTTGAAGGGCCGCAGCGAGGATTATCAGATCGAGTATCGGGTACGGCATGGCGATGGCCATTGGGTCTGGATCGAGGACCGTGGTCGAGCGGTGGAGCGCGCCGAGAACGGCCGGGTGATCCGCATGGTCGGCACTCGCCGCGATATCAGCGCCAGCAAGGGCCTGGAAGAACAGCGCCAACTGGCGGCGACAGTGTTCGAGGCGGCCAGCGAAGGCATTGTGATTTTCGACCCGAATTACGCGCTGATTGCCGTCAATCAGGCCTTCAGCCAAGTGACCGGCTACGACATCGACGACATGCTCGGGCGCAACGTGGTCGATTTGCCCTGCAGCCGCGATGCCCGTCGGCATTACGCCGCGATTCATCAGGCGCTGGAGCAGCATGGCACCTGGCAAGGCGAGTTGGTCGAAACGCGCAAGAATGGCGAGTTGTATCCGCAATGGCTGCAATTGAATGCTGTGCGCGATGCGCGGGGAAATGTGAGTCATATTGTCGGCTTCTTCGCCGATCTATCCGCTCGGCGTGAATCCGAAGAGCGCATGCGCTACCTCACCCATTACGACGAACTCACCGGATTAGCCAACCGTTCGTTGTTCCGCGAACGGCTTCGCGAGGCTCATCAGCGGGTGCGTCAGGGCGGTCGGCGCAGCCTGGCGTTGCTGCACATCAATCTGGACCGTTTCAAGCTGCTCAACGACAGCCTCGGCCACGAAATTGCCGATCAACTGTTACAGAAAATGGCCCGGCGGTTGGTCAATGCGCTGCCGGAAGCGGACACCATCGCCCGACTGTCCGGCGATGAATTTGCGGTGCTGTTCGACGCCTACGGCAACCTGTCGAGCCTGGCGCGCGTGGCGACTCGATTGGCGGCCAAGTTGCGTTTGCCCGTCACCGTCGAGGGTCATGAATTGGTGGTGAGCGCGTCCATGGGCATCAGCCTGTTGCCAGACACCGCGCGGGAGATTACCGCGCTGGTCAGCCAGTCGAACATGGCCATGCAGCATGCCAAGCACTTGGGCGGCAACAACTTCCAGTTTTACACCGACAGCCTGCAAGCCAGCACACTCGAGCGTTTGCAGCTCGAGAACCAGTTGCGCAAAGCCATCGAAGAAAAGCAGTTGAAAGTGTTTTATCAACCGAAACTCTGCCTCGCCACCGGCCGGCTGAATGCCGCCGAGGCGTTGGTACGCTGGAATCACCCGACCCTGGGCCAGGTACCGCCGGGGGATTTCATCGGTCTGGCCGAGGAAACCGGGCTGATCGGCGCTATTGGTGAATTCGTTTTGCGTCAGGCCTGCTGGCAAGCCTGCGAGTGGCAGCGCCAAGGGCTGGAGCCGATTCGGGTGTCGGTCAACCTGTCGGTGCATCAATTGCGGCAGGGGAAACTGGTCAGCCTGGTGCGCCAGGTGCTGGAGGAGACTGGTCTGGCGCCGCATTACCTCGAACTGGAACTCACCGAAAGCCAGTTGCTGGATAGCGTTGAGCACATCATCGCGACCTTCCAGCAATTGCGCGATCTCGGGGTGAAGTTGGCGATCGACGATTTCGGCACTGGCTATTCGTCTCTTAGCTACCTCAAGCGCATCCCCGTGGACTACGTGAAAATCGATCAGGCATTTATCCGCGGTCTGGGGGAGAGCAGTGAGGATGCGGCGATCACCCGGGCGATCATTGCCATGGCCCACGGCCTGTCACTGAAAGTGGTGGCTGAAGGCGTCGAGGGACCGGAACAGCTGGAATTTCTGAAAGCCGAGCGCTGCGATGAAGTGCAGGGCTATTGGGTCAGCCGTCCGGTCGAAGCCGCCGACCTGGCCGAGCTTTTACGTCGCGACGCCAACCCTTTTTAGCCGCAGCCTTCGCCGGCTGCTACAAGGACCGAGAGGGCTACATGGAGCGCATGTCGCATGAAACGGGGATATTGAGTTACGCATTGAGCAGGCAAAAAGCCGATTCATGTAGTATAACTACAAGCTTGCTACATCCCCGGCACCTGCCAATAACAAAGAGTCCGCCCCTTTGAATCTGCTGCAACACATCGCCCAGTCACGCCACCTGTTACGCAAGTCGGAGCTCAAGGTCGCCGACCACGTGCTGCTTGATCCTGCGGCGGTGATGCACAGTTCCATGGCCGACCTGGCCCACAGCGTAGGTATCAGCGAGCCGACCATCGTGCGGTTTTGCCGCGCCATCGGTTGCTCCGGGTTTCAGGATTTGAAGCTGAAACTGGCGCAGAGCCTGGCGGCCGGCGCGAGCTTCGGGCAATTCGCGATCCATGAAGACGATTCGGTCGCCGATTACAGCCTGAAAATCTTCGATACCACCCTGCACACCCTGATGGAAGTTCGCGAGAAACTCGATCCGGTGGAATTGCAGAGGGCTGTGTCGCTGATGTCTCAGGCCCAGCGCGTCGAGTTCTATGGCTTCGGTGCTTCGGGCGCTGTAGCGGCGGATGCCCAGCACAAATTTTTCCGTTTGCTGCTGACTGCAGCGGCGTATTCCGATCCGCACATGCAGGCCATGTCGGCGGTTACTTTGAAGCCGAGCGATGTGGCGATCTGCATTTCCCAGTCGGGGCGTTCCAAGGACCTGTTGATCACCGCCAACCTGGTGCGCGAAAGCGGCGCTTCGTTGATCACCCTGTGCCCGAGCCAGACCCCTTTGGCCGAGTTGTCGACCGTCAACCTGGCGATCGATGTGCACGAAGACACCGAAATCTATACGCCATTGACGTCGCGTATCGCGCACCTGGTGGTGATCGATGTGCTGGCGATGGGCGTGGCCATGGCCCGCGGTCCGAGCCTGGTCAACCACCTGAAAAGCGTCAAACGCAGCCTTCGCAGCTTGCGGCTGTCACCCAAGTCCGTGAAAGCGCTGGACGATTAAGATCAAAGGATCGCAGCCTTCGGCAGCTCATACAGGGGAATGCGTTTACCCGGAGCTGCCGAAGGTTGCGATCTTTTGCTTTTCAAATTTCACACCGCTGTAACCCTCCCGCCGCCAAACCGTCATCCTTCGCACCTATCTTGTAACTCCCGTACTCGCCTTGGGAGACTCGAAATGGCTCAGCCCTACGAAGAACGCAACAGCGCCGTCAAAACCCGTCGTCAGCAAGAAGATCAGCGCCGCATGGAATTTCGCCGCGCCATCGAAGATCGCTGCGAACGCCGTCAGCTTCTGGCCGAAATCGGCGAGTTTCCTGACGACCTCGAACTCAACTACTGGCAGGCGGCACCGGTAGCTTCCCGTCGAAACGCTCAACCAACGCGCTGATCTGCGCCCGTTCGCTGCGGATAAACGCAAGGAATGCGTGGGCCACCGGCGACAGCCGTTTAGCCTTGGCCTGCACCAGGCACCAGCTGCGATATAGCGGCAGTTCTTCGACCGGTAACTCGATCAATCCGCCGGTCGCCAACTCAAGGTTCAGGGCGTGGCGCGTCAACAGCGCCAGGCCCAGACCCGCCAATACGCATTCGCGCTGAGCTTCCGCCGAAGCGACCTCTTGGGTCTGGGTGAAGTGCACGCGCTTCTCTTTGAAATACTCCTCGCAGGCCAGTCGCGTGCCGGAACCGGGTTCGCGCAACAGCAGCGTGTAGGGCTCAAGATCCTGCAAACGCAACGGTCCCATATGGCACAGCGGATGATCCGGCGGCGCTACAGCGACAATCGGGTTATTGAGGAACGGCAGGAATTCCAGCCCCATGTCCTGTGGGACCATCGACATGATCACCAGATCATCACGGTTGTCCGACAGGCGCCGGATGACCTGGCCACGGTTGACCACCGTCAGGTGCAGGTTCACTTCGGGATGCTGGCGTTTGAACGCGGCAAACAGGTGCGGTACGAAATACTTGGCGCTGGATTCCACCGCCAGTTTCAGCTGGCCCTGCAATGAGCCCTGCATGTCTGACAGCTGCATATCGAGGTTCTCCAGGCGCCCGAAAATGTCCCGGCTAGCGCGCTGCAGTGCTTCGGCCGCTTCGGTCATGTAGAGTTTTTTGCCTACATAATCGAATAAAGGTTGGCCGATCAGCTCTTCGAGTTGACGAATCTGTAGGCTCACGGCAGGTTGTGTGAGAGACATTTCATCGGCGGCGCGGCTGTAAGACCTTAAGTCGCACACTTCATTGAAGATCTGCAATTGACGCAATGTCATACGCATCAATGACTTACGCATTTTTTAGAGATCCTGAGCGGAGGCTGATGCCTCAACTATAAGTCTTTGCTTATGTGTAACCCAATTATTATTCATTTTTGTTAATCCCTTGCGAAGGCTAGTGTGGAGCTGCGACTGAATTGAAACATTTGGTCACGCGTCGACCTGGTCTGACAGGTCGTGGGTACCACCGGCTCAAGGGAACCTCCAAGTGATAAGAAAGATCCTGATTGCCAACCGTGGTGAGATTGCCGTACGAATCGTGCGTGCCTGCGCCGAGATGGGCATTCGCTCGGTCGCGATCTATTCCGACGCCGATCGCCATGCCTTGCATGTGAAGCGTGCGGACGAGGCCCACAGCATTGGTGCCGAACCACTGGCCGGCTACCTGAACCCGCGCAAGCTGGTGAACCTGGCGGTGGAAACCGGTTGCGATGCGTTGCACCCTGGCTACGGCTTCCTTTCGGAAAATGCCGAGCTGGCAGACATCTGCGCCGAACGCGGTATCAAATTCATTGGTCCATCGGCTGAAGTGATTCGCCGGATGGGCGACAAGACCGAAGCTCGCCGCAGCATGATCAAGGCCGGCGTACCGGTCACCCCGGGCACTGAAGGCAACGTGTCGGGCATCGAAGAGGCCCTGGCCGAAGGCGACCGCATCGGTTACCCGGTAATGCTCAAGGCCACCTCCGGTGGTGGCGGCCGCGGCATTCGTCGTTGCAACAGTCGCGAAGAACTCGAACAAGCCTTTCCACGGGTTATTTCCGAAGCTACCAAGGCGTTCGGTTCGGCGGAAGTGTTCCTGGAAAAATGCATCGTCAATCCGAAACACATCGAAGCGCAGATCCTCGGCGACAGCTTCGGCAACGTGGTGCACCTGTTCGAGCGTGACTGTTCGATCCAGCGTCGCAACCAGAAGCTGATCGAGATCGCTCCGAGCCCGCAACTGACCCCGGAGCAGCGCGCCTACATCGGCGACCTGTCGGTGCGTGCGGCCAAGGCCGTGGGTTACGAGAACGCCGGCACCGTGGAGTTCCTGCTCGCCGAAGGCGAGGTGTACTTCATGGAGATGAACACCCGGGTGCAGGTGGAACACACCATCACCGAAGAAATTACCGGCATCGACATCGTTCGCGAGCAGATTCGCATTGCGTCCGGTTTGCCGCTCTCGGTGAAACAGGAAGATATCCAGCACCGCGGTTTCGCGTTGCAGTTCCGCATCAACGCCGAGGACCCGAAAAACAACTTCCTGCCGAGCTTCGGCAAGATCACCCGTTACTACGCGCCCGGCGGTCCCGGCGTGCGCACCGACACAGCGATCTATACCGGCTACACCATTCCGCCGTTCTACGATTCCATGTGTCTGAAACTGGTGGTTTGGGCGCTGACCTGGGAAGAGGCGATGGACCGTGGCTTGCGAGCTCTGGACGACATGCGTCTGCAAGGGGTCAAGACCACCGCCGCGTACTACCAGGAAATCCTGCGTAACCCGGAATTCCGTAGCGGCCAGTTCAACACCAGCTTCGTTGAAAGCCACCCTGAACTGACCAACTACTCGATCAAGCGCAAACCCGAAGAGCTGGCCCTGGCCATCGCCGCCGCCATCGCCGCCCACGCAGGCCTGTGAGGAATATTCCAATGTCCAAGAAAATCCACGTTACCGACACAATCCTGCGCGACGCCCACCAATCGCTGCTCGCCACCCGCATGCGCACCGAAGACATGCTGCCGATCTGCGACAAGCTCGACAAAGTCGGCTACTGGTCGCTGGAGTGCTGGGGCGGCGCGACGTTCGACGCCTGCGTCCGCTTCCTGAAAGAAGACCCGTGGGAGCGTCTGCGTCAACTGCGCGCGGCCTTGCCTAACACGCGTCTGCAAATGCTCCTGCGTGGCCAGAACCTGCTCGGTTACCGCCATTACAGCGACGACGTGGTCAAAGCCTTCGTCGCCAAGGCCGCGGTTAACGGCATCGACGTGTTCCGCATCTTCGACGCGATGAACGACGTGCGTAACCTGCGAGTTGCCATCGAAGCGGTGAAAGCTGCCGGCAAACACGCTCAAGGCACCATCGCTTACACCACCAGCCCCGTGCACACCATTGACGCGTTCGTGGCGCAAGCCAGGCAAATGGAAGCCATGGGATGTGATTCCGTGGCAATCAAAGACATGGCCGGCCTGTTGACCCCGTACGCCACTGGCGAACTGGTCAAGGCGTTGAAAGCCGAGCAATCGCTGCCCGTGTTCATTCACTCGCACGACACCGCTGGCATGGCCACCATGTGCCAACTCAAGGCTATCGAAAACGGCGCCGATCACATCGACACCGCGATCTCCAGCTTCGCTTCCGGCACAAGCCACCCAGGCACCGAATCGATGGTCGCTGCTCTTAAAGGCAGCGAATACGACACCGGCCTGAACCTGGAACTGCTGCAGGAAATCGGCTTGTACTTCTACGCCGTGCGCAAGAAGTACCACCAGTTCGAGAGTGAGTTCACTGCCGTCGACACCCGCGTGCAAGTCAACCAGGTACCGGGCGGGATGATTTCCAACCTGGCCAACCAGTTGAAAGAGCAGGGCGCCCTGAACCGCATGAGCGAAGTACTGGCGGAGATCCCGCGCGTTCGTGAAGACCTCGGCTTCCCGCCGCTGGTGACCCCGACCTCGCAAATCGTCGGCACCCAGGCGTTCTTCAACGTGCTGGCCGGCGAGCGCTACAAGACCATCACCAACGAAGTGAAGCTCTACCTGCAAGGCGGCTACGGCAAAGCGCCGGGCACCGTGAATGAAAAGCTGCGTCGCCAGGCGATCGGCAGCGAAGAAGTGATCGACGTGCGTCCGGCCGATCTGCTCAAGCCGGAAATGACCAAGTTGCGTGCCGAAATCGGCGCCGTGGCCAAGTCTGAAGAAGACGTGCTGACCTACGCCATGTTCCCGGACATCGGCCGCAAGTTCCTTGAGGAACGCGCAGCCGGCACCCTCACGCCAGAAGTGCTGTTGCCGATACCGGAAGCGGGCGGCGTAGCGTCGGTCGGCGGCGAGGGCGTGCCGACCGAGTTCGTCATCGACGTTCACGGCGAAACCTACCGCGTCGACATCACCGGCGTCGGCGTCAAGGCGGAAGGCAAGCGCCATTTCTACCTGTCCATCGACGGCATGCCGGAAGAAGTGGTGTTCGAACCGCTCAACGAATTCGTTAGCGGCGGCAGCAGCAAGCGCAAGCAAGCCACTGCACCGGGCCACGTCAGCACCACCATGCCGGGCAACATCGTCGATGTGCTGGTCAAGGAAGGCGACACCGTGAAAGCCGGCCAGGCCGTGCTGATCACCGAAGCGATGAAGATGGAAACCGAAGTCCAATCGGCCATCGCCGGCAAAGTCACCGCTATCCACGTGGCCAAAGGCGACCGGGTAAACCCGGGCGAAATTCTGATCGAGATCGAAGGCTGAGTTAACAGCCTCGATATACCGCTTTAAACCTCGGGGGGGCATGTGCTCCCCTTTTTTTTTTTGCCCAATATTCCACCAGGCAAATGTGGGAGCCTGCTCGCGATAGCGGAGTATCAGCCAGCAATGCTACCGGCAGCCAATTGTTCAATGGCGACGGCGGCATTGGCCTTGTTGCTAGCCAGTAGCGCGCCGATGGCGGCGTTGGCGATCACGGTTTTAGGGGGGTCTACACTGCGGGCCAGGGCCTGCGCGCTGGCAGAGGTGGCAACCGTCTCAAGCGGCACATCGTTGCGGGTCAGCGCCACTTGAGTGTCACTGTAGGAAGCCTCTGGCGTCATGAATGCCAGATTGTTGGTGACTTGTCCGAACCCACCTTCAACACTTTTCTTACAGTGACTCAAGACAGGGGGGCTAGCGCACCGGCAAAAACGCATCTGCCGCAGATCAAAGGATCGCAGCACTCGGCAGCTCTTACCGGCTCACATAAGCCTTTCCATAATGCCGCTCCATCCGCGCCTGAATCAGTTCCAGCCCAATCGACATCACCCAATAAATCACCGCCGCCGTCGTGAGCATTTCGATATAGCGATAGCTCGAGCGCCCATACGATTGCGCCAGGAACATCACTTCCCAAACCCCCATCACCGAAATCAGTGACGAGTCCTTGAGCATGGAGATGAACTGGTTGGTGGTGGGCGGGATGATGGTGCGCATGGCCTGGGGCAGGGTGACGCGCCAGAAAATCACGGTTTCGCGCATGCCCAGGGCCAGTGACGCTTCGCGTTGGCCGTGGGGAACGCCGAGGATGCCGGCGCGAAAGATTTCGCTCAGGTAGGCGCCGTAGTTCAGCGACAAAGCGATGATGCCAGCGGCGATGGCGCCCGGCACGATGCCCAATTGCGGCAAGCCGAGGTAGATCAGCAGGATCTGGATCAGCAGCGGTGTGCCGCGAAAGAACGAGGCATAGAAGCTCGCGATACCGAACGCCACCGCGCTTTTCGACAACCGAGCCAGGGCAGTGATGAAGCCCAGCAATGATGACGCCACAATCGAGCACAGGCACAAAAACAGCGTCAGTGCCGCGCCTTGCAGAAAGCCGTTGGGCGCCAGGTGCAGGCCGATCAGGTTCGGCAGTTTGTCGAGGATGATCGAGAACTTCAGGTCGAAGCTCAGGAAGAAACTCGCAAACAACCCGAACATCGCTGCCCAGGTCAGGTACAGCCGCGTGCGGAAACCGAAAATCCGTTGCAACAACGACTCAGCCACCGGTTGCGGCGGCTGAGGTGGTTTGGGGAAAGAAGTCATTTGCTGATGTCGGCGCCGATCCATTTTTGCGACAGCTTGCTCAAGGTGCCGTCCTGTTTCAACTGGGCAAACACATCACGTACTTTGGCGTCCCACTGGGCGTCGCCTTTTTCGATGGCCACCGAGTTCGGCTCCGAGTACAGCGGATCACCGGCGAGCTTGAAGCGCTTGTCTTCGTTCAGGCGTGGTTGCGCGGTCACCAGGTTGGTGAGAATCGCGTCCAGACGCACGCCAGCGCCCAGGCCCAAATCCTGGAAGGCCACGTTGTCGGTGTCGTACGGAGCGATCTGCACATTCTCGAACGGGTACTGCAGTTGGGTGTCTTCGGCGCCTTCGATCACCAGGTTTTTGTTCAGGTAGCTTTCATAGCTGGAGGCGCTGGTGAGGCCGACTTTTTTGCCGCTCAGGTCCTTGGCGCCGTGGATGCTGTCATCCTTGGCGTTGACCACGATCACCGCAGGGGAGGCGTAGTACTCGACCGGGAAGTCGAAGACTTCGGCGCGGGCCTTGCTCGGGGTCATGGAGCAGATGCAGATGTCGTAACGCCCGCTCCAGCGGCCGGCGGCGATCACATCCCAGGACGGCGTTTCAAGGCGCAGCTTGACGCCCAGTTTGTCCGCCACGGCCTTGGCCACGTCGACGTCGAAACCGTCGAGCTGGTTTTGATCGTTGAGGAACGAGAAGGGCGGATAGCTTTCCATCAACACGCCCACCAGTTCTTTCTTTTTCTCGATGCGATCCAGGGTGGCGCCCGCAAAGGCTTGAGTGGAGGCAGCCAGAATCGTCAGGCCAAGGGCCAGCAGTGGTTGAAATTTCACAGTTGATCCCTGAAAAAAAAGAGGTTGTTATTAACCGGGTGGTGCGTATTAAATAGTTATAAGAACGACTCTGATAGTGAGTTATTTTCATAAGCTTATGAGTGAAAAGCATATGGGCGCAGGGACGGTAATTCTGGATGGTGGCATGGGTCGTGAGCTGCAACGCCGAGGGGCGCCGTTCAGGCAGCCCGAGTGGTCGGCGCTGGCCTTGAGCGAAGCGCCGCAAGCGGTAGAGGCGGTGCATGCGGCTTATATCGAAAGCGGTGCCAACGTGATCACCAGCAACAGTTACGCGGTGGTGCCGTTCCATATTGGTGAAGAGCGTTTTGCCGCTGAGGGCCAGGCGCTCGCGGCATTGGCCGGTGAACTGGCCCGGCGTGCAGTCGATGCGGCGGGCAAACCAGTGCGGGTGGCCGGTTCATTGCCGCCGCTGTTCGGCTCCTATCGCCCGGACCTGTTCGATGCAGCGCGGGTGACTGAATTGCTGACGCCTCTGGTCAATGGCCTGGCGCCTCATGTCGACCTGTGGCTGGCCGAAACCCAGAGCTCGATTATCGAGGCACGGGCGATCCATGCCGGACTGCCGAAGGACGGCAAGCCGTTCTGGCTGTCATTTACCTTGAAGGATGAAGACACCGACGAAGTGCCGCGTCTGCGTTCCGGTGAGCCCGTGGCTGAGGCTGCCGCGGTGGCGGCTGAGCTGGGCGTCGAGACCTTGCTGTTCAACTGCAGCCAGCCCGAAGTGATCGGCGCTGCGATTGATGCGGCGCGGGAAACCTTCGAACGTTTGGGTGTGAAGATTCACATTGGCGCCTACGCCAATGCCTTCCCGCCGCAGCCGAAAGAAGCCACGGCCAATGACGGTCTGGACCCGTTGCGCGACGATCTGGACCCCCCGGGATATCTGCAATGGGCGGCCGATTGGCAGAAGCGCGGGGCCAGCCATTTGGGCGGTTGCTGCGGGATTGGGCCGGAGCATATTGCAGTGCTCGCCCAGAAACTGGTTTGAAAGATCGTTCCCACGCGCAGCAAAGGAATGCATCCCGCGACGCTCTGCGTCGCCCTCCGGATCGAACGCAGAGCATCCGTGGCTGCATTCCCACGCAGGAGCGTGGGAACGATCATCTGGTGCGGCACTCCACCAGGGTTTTCACTTGCCCCGATGCCGTCTGGTTCTCATCGGAGAGCCACCGCTCGAACCCCGCGCCAATCGCCGGCCATTCCGAATCCAGAATCGAATACCACGCCGTGTCTCGGTTCTGACCCTTGACCACCATGTGCTGGCGGAAAACCCCTTCAAAACTGAACCCCAACCGCTCCGCTGCATACTTGGAACGGGCATTGCCGTTGTTGCACTTCCATTCCAGACGCCGGTAACCCAAGGCAAAGGATTCCCTGGCCAGCAGGTAAACCGCCTCGGTGCTTTTTGGTGAACGTTGCATCGGTGCGCCGAAGGTCACATGGCCGATCTCGATGCGACCCTGAGAAGGCACAATCGACATCAGGCTGAGGATACCCTGCACGTCGCCGCTGGCGCGGTCGATCACCGTGAAGAAATACGGGTCGCTGTTGGCCGCGTGGTTGTTCAGCCAATCGTTGAAAGCGCTGCGCTCCGGGAAAGGCCCATAAGGCAAATAGTCCCAGAGCTTCGGATCCGAGCCCGGACCTTCGAGGGCTTTCCACAAGCCGTCGGCGTGACGCGCCGGGTCAAGTTTTTCCAGGCGGATGAAACGCCCTTCGATCAGTTGAACCGAGGGCGGCGGAACGCCTTTCCAGTCCGCGAGTGAAGTCGACATGCTGCTCTCCTTGAACCTTATAGGACGTGGCGAAACTGGATGAAACCGGGGCGCTCGGCGATGCGCTCATAGAGCTGGATCGCGGTGGCGTTGGTTTCGTGGGTCAGCCAATGGACCTTGCAGCAGCCATCGGCCTTGGCCGTGGTATAGACGAATTCGATCAGTTGCCGACCGACACCGGTGCCGCGGGTTTCCGGCGTCACCAGCAAGTCTTGCAGGTAGCAGGAGTTTTCGATGCTCCAGTTTGAGCGGTGGTAGATGAAATGCACCATGCCCACCACTTTGCCATCGGCCCAGGCCAGCGCCGCGTGGGTCGGTTCGCTTGGGTCGAGAAAGCGCTGCCAGGTGCTCCGGGTGACTGCATCGGGCAATTCGGTGTTGTAGAAGCGCAAGTAGGCTTGCCACAACGGCAGCCAGGCCGCGTGATCGTCGGCGGTGACCTGGCGAATGTCGATCTGACTCATGTGGGTTCCTTAACGCATCAAGTGGGCGAGGGCCTGGTCGTGCACATCAGGGCTGGCGGACAGCCCCTCGCGCACACCGGCGATGTCTGCAGCATTGCGGTTCTGGCTGAGCTTGCGTTTGCCCTCCAGACGCTGGATCGGCAAGGCAAAACCGACGATGGCCTTGAGCATGCCATCAATGTAGTCGGCTGGAGCGTCGGCGACCTTCCATGGGTTGGCGCGGCCTGACTCATGACGGTCAGTCAGGCCGCTGACCAGAGTGCGCAGGCGGTCAGCGTCGCTGAAAACTTCGGCGGTGCCGTAGGCGTGGACAGCGATGTAGTTCCAGGTCGGTACGACTTTGCCATGCTCGGCTTTGCTTGGATAAAACCCTGGGCTGATGTACGCATCGGCACCGGCAAAAATCACCAACGCCTCGGCGCCGTTCTGCAATTCCCGCCATTGCGGATTGGCCCGGGCGAAGTGGCCGTAGAGGGTGCCGTTCGGGCCGTGATCAACATTCAGCAGCAAAGGTAGATGACTGGCTTGCAGGCCCTGTTCACCGTGGGTGACCAAGACAGCAAGACGAGTGCCGAGTATCTGCTGATGCAGTTCATTCATATCATCGATGGCAAAGGCGCTGGGCGTGTACATGGAAATTTTCCTTGGCGAATGTCTGCATCCTAGGCAGGCTATTGGTCTGTTGTAAGAGCCATTAATGACCAATTTCACAGGTCCATTACCATGTCGAATACGCCGCTTCCCTCGTCATTCAACCCGGCGGGTATCGAACTCGACCGCCGCCAGGGCCTGAGTCGTCAGCTTTATCAGGCGTTACGGGTGCGAGTGCTCGACGGACGACTGGCCAGCGGCACACGACTGCCGGCCAGTCGCGATCTGGCGGCGGCGTTATCGATTTCCCGTAACAGCGTAGTCCGTGCCTACGATCAGCTTTACGCTGAGGGCTTCATCGAGGGGCGTGTTGGCGACGGGACTTATGTCGCGCAATTGCCTCAAGCCGCAGTGTCGGTGAAAAAATTATCCACAAAAGTATCCACAGGGTTTTCAACAGGGTTACCCACAGCCTTATCCACAAACTGGCTGGATTTACCTGTGGTTTCATCCAGTAAAGTTATCCACAGCGGTGCTTTGGTCCGGGTTGAAAAGAACCATTTGACCTTGCCTCCCAGTGGCCCACCTCGGGCATTTCGTGTCGGCGTTCCAGCCTTTGATCTATTTCCTTTCGAGGTCTGGGCCAAGCTGAACGCGGCTTTCTGGCGTAAGCCGGATTTAGAGCAACTGTGTTACGGCGACCCTGCGGGCGATGCACGATTGCGTGGGCTGATTGCTGCGTACTTGCGCAGTTCGAGGGGCATGCAGTGCACCGCTGAGCAAATAGTGATCACCAGTGGCGCACAACAGGGGATTAGCCTTTGTGCACAGTTGCTGGTGGAGCCTGGCGACGGGGTGGGCATTGAAAATCCGGGGTATCGAGCGGCGGGTCATGCGTTCGCTGTCGCCGGCGCGCGATTGCACGGGATAGCGGTGGATAGCGAGGGGATTGATTGCACCGAATTGGCGGGGCTCAGTGATTGTCGATTAGCTTACGTCACGCCGTCGCATCAGTACCCGACCGGAGTGGTCATGAGTCTGGCGCGGCGCCTTGAATTGTTGGCCTGGGCCGAACGCACCCAAGGCTGGATCGTCGAAGACGACTACGATGGCGAATACCGTTACAGCGGCGCACCGCTGGCGCCGTTGGCTGCACTCGATCGGCAGGGGCGGGTGCTGTATGTCGGCACCTTCGGCAAGGTCGCATTCCCGGCATTAAGACTGGGTTATCTGGTGTTGCCGCCCGGATTGGTTGAGGCGTTCTCCCAGCGTCGTGCGGTGGACGTACGGCACTCGGAGGTCAGCACTCAAGCGGTCATGGCTGAGTTCATGGCGGCCGGGCACTTCCAGCGACACATCCGGCGTATGCGCCGTGCTGCGTTGAGTCGGCGTAACGTTTTGCTTGATGGCTGGCCCAGAGGTATCCCGGGCGTCGGTAAGCTGCCCAGTGTGGCGGCCGGTTTGCACCTGACGGTACGTGTCGACAGCGTGGCCCGTGAGCGCGAATTGATCGAACAAGCCACCAGCGTCGGGGTGGAGGTCAATGGACTGAGCAGTTATTGGCTGCCAGACACGACGCTCCCCGAGGACCAGCGAGCGGGGCTGGTCCTGGGGTTCGCTGCAGTGCCGGAGACGGCTATCGAGTCGGCACTGGCGAGGCTCAAAGAGATCTGGAGCCCGGTGTGAGCTGCGCCGCCCGGATCAGGTCCCTGATTTGATCTTGGTCCAGGCGCGGGTCCGTGCCCGTTCGGCATCACGAGGCAACGGTTGCAGGGTGTAGAGCGTACTCATCGCCGCTTCGGTGGGATACAGGTTCGGGTTGTTGCGGATCGCCGGGTCGACCATTTCCGTGGCGTCCTTGTTCGGGTTCGGGTAGCCGACAAAGTCGCTGACCGGTGCGATCACCTGGGGTTGCAGCAAGTAGTTGATGAAGGTGTAGGCGTCTTCCGGGTTTTTCGCGCCTTTGGGAATCGCGAGCATGTCGAACCAGATCGGCGCACCTTCTTTGGGCAGGCGCATGTCGACGATCACGCCATTCTTGGCTTCCTTGGCACGGTTGGCGGCCTGGGAGAAACTGCCGGAATAACCGACCGCCACGCAAATGTCACCGTTGGCGATGTCGGCCATGTACTTGGAGGAATGGAAGTAGGTGATATACGGACGAATCTTCATCAGCAGCGCTTCAGCCTTGGCGTAGTCCGCCGGCTTCTTGCTGTTGGGGTCCAGGCCCAAGTGTTGCAGGGCCAGCGGCAGGATCTCCGACGGTGAGTCGAGCAGGGCCACGCCGCACTGCTTGAGCTTGCTGATGTTCTCTTCCTTGAAGATCAGGTCCCAGCTGTCCAGCGGTGCGTTGTCGCCCAAAGCCGCCTTGACCTTGTCCGGGTTGAAGCCGATCAGGATGGTGCCGTACATGTACGGCACGGCGAATTTGTTGCCCGGGTCATTGGCTTCGATCAGCTTCATCAGTTTCGGATCGAGGTGGTTCCAGTTCGGCAGTTTGCTGCGGTCCAGCGGCTGGAACACCCCGGCTTCGATCTGCTTGGCGAGAAACACGTTGGACGGCACCACCACGTCGTAGCCGGAGTTGCCGGTCAGCAACTTGGCCTCCAGCGCTTCGTTGGTATCGAAGATGTCGTAGACCAGTTTGGTCTGGGTGTTCTGGGCCTTGAAATCTTCCAGCGCTTTGGGGGTGATGTAGTCGAACCAGTTGTACACCCGCAAAGTACGTTCTTCAGCGTGAACGGCACCACTGAACACTGTGGCACATAGCATTGGAGCGATAAGACGCTTGAGTCGGTTCATCTGTTCTAATTCCTCATTGGGCGCTTTCAAAACCTTCGAGAACGTTCACGGCATTGATGCCGATTTCTTCTACCGCGTAACCGCCTTCCATCACGAACAGCGTCGGCTTGCCGAGGTCCGCGATGCGCGCGCCCATCGCCAGGTAATCCGGGCTATCGAGTTTGAATTGGGAGATCGGGTCGTCCTTGAACGTATCGACCCCCAGGGACACGACGACGATGTCGGCGCCGTATTTTTCGATCTCTTTGCAGGCCTGCTCCAGCGCCGCGCTCCATCTGTCCCAGCCTGAACCAGCGGGCAAAGGGTAGTTGAAGTTGAACCCTTCGCCTGCGCCTTCACCGTGTTCGTCTTCGTAGCCGAGGAAGAACGGAAACTCGGCTTCTGGATGGCCATGGATCGAGGTGAACAGCACGTCGCTGCGTTCGTAGAAAATCGATTGGGTGCCATTGCCGTGGTGGTAATCGACGTCGAGGATCGCGACCTTTTTGTGGCCTTGATCGAGGAATGCCTGAGCGGCGATGGCAGCGTTGTTGAGGTAGCAATAACCGCCCATCAAATCGCTGGCGGCATGGTGTCCCGGTGGACGGCACAAGGCGAAAGCACTGCGAGCCCCGCGCTGGATCACCGCTTGGGCCGTGAGGGCAACTTGCGCCGCGCTATACGCCGCTTGCCAGGTGCCGGCGGTAATCGGTGCGCCACCATCGAAGCTGTAATAGCCGAGTTGGCCGTGCAGGCTGGTGGGCATGATCCGGCGCAAGGTGCGGGCCGGCCAGGTGTAGGGCAGCAAGTCGCCGTCGGTATTGAATTCGGTCCAGCGCGCCCAGGCCCCTTTGAAGAAGTCGAGGTAATCGCGGCTGTGGATGCGCTCGATCGGCCCGAGACCGAAATCCTGCGGCGCCTCGACCGGGCCCAGACGGCGGTACTGTACGCGCGCCAGCACATGGTCGGCCCGTGAGGGCATTTCGAAGCAGGGCATCAATTGCCCGTCCATCAGTTCACAACGGCCGTGATGCAAGTGGTGATCGTCCGAGTAGATCGTCAGCATTCTTGTTCTCCGCAGGCTGATTCGGTTGCACACAGTCTTGCGGCGGGCGGCGATTGGGAGAACGGCAGGAAAGGCCAAAAGGGGATCAATATGGCCAAAATATTTGACCGAAATTCGCCCCTTATTGGCGCGACGGCGCCCTCGAATGACGCATCTGACCTAAGCGAGGCTTGCCCGCGAAGGCGTCCTCAAGTGCGCCAAAAGCTTCGCGGGCAAGCCTCGCTCCTACCGGGGTGGGTTGTCAGGGCCTGAACTGGCTGGGCGCCACACCACTCCAGCGCACAAACGCATGTCGGAAGCTCGCGGTCTCGCTGAATCCCAGCGCCTCGGCAATCCGATAGATCGGCAGTTGATCTTCGCAGAGCATCCGCTTGGCCTGCTCGAAGCGCAATTCATCGAGCAATTCCTGGTAGCTACAACCTAGCTCTTTAAGGTGTCGCCGCAGGGTGCGCGCCGAGCAGTTAAGCTGTTCTGCCAGCCCATCCAGGCCCGGAGCCGCGTTGAGTTGCGCAGCAAGTAGTTGGCGGATACGCCCGAGCCAGGCCTGACGCCCGGTGAACTCGGTGTTTTGCTTGCGACAGCGCTCGGCCATGGCCTGGTGGGTGATGGCGTCGGCCAGCGGCAGGGGTTGTTCGAGCCAGCGCTTGTCGAAGGCAAATCCGTTGGATGCCGCATCAAACTGCAACGGACAGTCGAAACGCTCGGTGTAGCGCGCCTGATAGTCCGGGGCCGGGTAATCGAAGCGAGCGCCAAGCAGAGGCAGGGGGTGGCCGAGCAGGTCTTCGCAGGTGACTTTCATCGAGACCAGGCAAAACTCGACATTGAATGGTGCCAGCGCGGGGTTTTCCCGATAGTCGCCTGCTGTGAGCCAGATGCACTCGCCATCTTCTTCCAGGCTCAACTTGAACAGTGTTCCCAATAGCGCCGGATAGTGCAGCGCCAACCGCAAGGCGTCACCTAAAGTGGCGCTGGTGAGTAAGGCGTACCCGAGCAGGCCGTAGGACGAAACGTGCATCCGCCGGCCCAATTCCAGGCCGATATCGCGGCGTAACGCGACGGCGTTGGCGCAAACCAGCATCTCCTGGTTGGTGGTGATGCGCGTGTCCGCCCGGCTCAGATCCGCCGCGCTGATGCCGCTGCCGGCCAGCAACGCTTCGCTCGACAAGCCTTCGGCCTTGAAGGTATTGAGCACTAGGGAGACGGCGTTGAGGGTGGTGAGGTGGGAGTGGAGCATGGGTGGTTCCGGGTTTTGGATGCAGGAATTCAGCAAGTTGTGTGCCGTTCCTCAATGATGTTTGCATAACGTATGGATTTAGACGGCCTTTATTGTCTGTGAATCTATGTTGAGTAAAACGATGGCTGTCGATAGAGGGTGGTTGATCTGTTGTTTAAGTTTAACAAAATCTCACTTCTATTTAGTACTTCGTAAGTGGTGGTTGTTATTGGTTTGATTCTGTGGGGCTGTAGTCTTCGGCTCATTAGCCTATATAAAAACATAATAGTCGTCTACTGTCATAAGCAATAGTTCTTTGATGGAAAAACGACCGCTTGTCATGTTTTTATTCGTTGGTTGCTATTTTATTTGTTTTTTTGACGAGATGCTTTTCGAGGACTAGCTTGTCAATGTCCTCTGGGGGAGTGCCTGAATTACCCGGTTAGTAAAGGGCATATACCAAACTATAGACGGCGCAGAGGTTATTAGTTTTTTCCAATGCATGTCGTTATATAAGGAGATTGTCATGAGTCAAGTTAAGAAGTATTCGGCAGAGTTTTTCAAAAGTCTGCAAAAGGTCAATGGAGCGCTGAGTATTAAAGTTAATGACGTGGCGGAAAATTTTCCACTCAGTCATGCTGCGATTAGGGAGCGAGATATTTCGTTGTATTTTGATATGTCGGAAGGAAGTGGGTTTAATTCGTTTATCGGCCTGGTAATTAACAAGGACGCATTGAGCAAAAAAATTGAACTACCTAGCAACAGTGTTTACTTGCTGTTTCAGGATCCGACAGCAGAGCCTCCACAAGAATGGCTGGCGTCTAGTGGCTGGGTGCGTGTGGAGTGGGAGGAAAGTAGCGGCCGTATTCAGGGCCTGATGAATTTCAGGGGTGATAACGATGATTACGCAGTATTGGAGGACGGTAAATTCGACGTCACCATTAGTCCGTAGGTGAGTCGCAGTAAACCTTCCCGCACAGTCTGGCGGGAAGGTTTACTTCTCTCAGTCAGTAATGTCTGAGGAGCTCCAGGCCAGTTCGCCGCACAGGTCGAGTTCAACCAGCCGCCGAACTTCAGCTGTCTCAAGCCCTGCACCCAGCAGCCCATGCAACTTGCCGAACGCCGCCTCGCGAGTCATGCCGCCACCAGATAACACACCGGCGTCACGCAAGCGGCTACCCGCCTCGTACACGTCGAGCTGCACACCACCTTCATGACATTGCGTGACCGCGACCACCACCACACCTTTGTCCCGCGCCCGTTCCAGGCTGGCGAGAAACCCGGGATTGTCGCTTGGCCCGGTGCCGCTGCCATAACATTCCAGCACCAGACCCTGAATACCGCTGTTGAGCAGGCCATCCAGTTGATCGGCACCGATGCCTGGGAACAGTGGCAACACCGCGACCTTCGCCAGCTGTTTAGGCTGGTTGTAGTTCAGCTGCGCCGGCACGGAAGTCGCTTTCACGCCGCCACCCTGACGCTCCAGCCGCTTGAACGGATGACGGCCAAAACTGCGAACCTTGGCGCAACGGGTCGGGTCGAGCAGTTCGCCGTGGAAGTACAGATGAACGCCCGGCGCCAGGCCCTGGCCAAGAGCAACCAATGCACCGCTGAGGTTTTCCCAGGCATCGCTGTCGGCCACGCCGGCGGGCAACATGGAACCGGTGAACACAACGCGGGCATGCAGGCCGAGCAACTGAAAGCTCATGGCCGCGGCGCTGTAAGCCAGGGTGTCGGTGCCATGCAGGATCAACACGCTGTCGCAGCCCTGGACATCAACGGCGTCGACCACCGCTTCACGCAGTTGCTGCCAGTAGGCGGGCGTCATGTTGGCGCTGTCGATCAGCGGCGACATCTCACGAAAGCGCCACTGCGGCACCACCAGCTCGGGCTGGCTGTGCAGATACTCGCGCATCCGCGCTTCGAAACCGGACGCCGGGGCCAGGCCATGGGCACTGGCTTGCATGCCGATGGTGCCACCGGTGTAGAGCACCATGACGTGCTGGGCAGCAGGAAAGGTCGAGGAATTCATGGAGGTTCTCCGAAAACGATGTGGGAGCGAGCCTGCTCGCGATGGCAGCGATGTGGTCTCAGGCTCGAACCAAAACGGCAGCATCAAAAAAAGCTGCCACAACATACGACCGAGCATGACGTCGGTCGCAAGCTGTGTCACGCCGGACGCAGGGGATGCGCCCGGTTTTTTTACCAATCAGCGTTGCGCTGCGGTCACGCCTTCCGGCTGAGCCTGTGCCTTTGGAGCAGCGGCTGGCGGATTGGCTGGCCAGGCTTTCAGGTCCAGGTCCAGATCCGGGAACTTGCTCGAATCGAACACTGGAGTCTTGATGCCGGCAGCGCGCTGGTCATCGTAGTCACGCAGGATGCGCATGCCGACCTTGAACAGCAGGAACAGCGCGATCAGGTTCACGAAGGCCAACAGGGTCATGGTGATGTCGGCGAAGGCGAACACCGTGCCAAGGTTCTCGATAGCGCCCCAGAAGATCAACACCAGTACCAGAGTGCGGTAGCCGATCAGCGCCTTGCGGTTTTCGCCGATCATGAAGCGCAGGTTGCTCTCGCCCAGGTAGTAGTTGTAGAGGATCGAGGTGAACACGAACAACGACAGAGCCACCGAAATGAATATCCGGCCCCAGTCACCGACCACGGCGGCCAGGGAGTTCTGGGTCAAGGCAATGCCGTCACCTTCAAAGCCCGGGGTGTAGAAGCCCGACAGCAGGATCAGCAATGCGGTGCAGGTGCAGATCACGAAGGTGTCGAGGAATACGCTGAACGCCTGAATTACACCTTGCGAGACCGGGTGCTCGACCGAGGCCACCGCGGCTACGTTTGGCGCACTGCCCAGGCCTGCTTCGTTGGCGAATACGCCGCGCTTCACGCCCATGACGATGGCGCTGCCGATCAGGCCGCCGAACGCCTGATCCAGACCGAAGGCGCTTTTGACGATGGTCATCAACATGTCTGGAACGTGGTCGAACTGCAGCACGATCACGTAGAGGGTCACGCCGATGTAGGCCAGGGTTTTGACCGGTACCAGCAGGTCAGCGACCTTGGCGATCCGCTTGATGCCGCCGATGAACACCAGACCCAGCAATACCGCCAGGGCCAGCCCGGTGTATGTGGTGTCGAAGCCGAACGCGTTGTTCAGCGAGTGGGTCACGGCATGGGCTTGCAGGCCGTTGAAGGCGAAGCCGAAGGTGATCAGCAGCAGGAACGCCATGATCATCCCCAACCAGCGTTTCTGCAGGCCGTGCTGAATGTAGAACGACGGGCCGCCACGGAACTGGCCTTCGGAGTCGCAGCGCTTGTAGAGCTGGCCGAGGGAGCATTCGAAGAAGCTGCTGGACATGCCGACCAGCGCGGTCACCCACATCCAGAACACCGCACCGGGGCCACCAAGGGTCACGGCGATGCCGACACCCGCGATGTTGCCCGCACCGACGCGGCCAGCGAGGCTGAGCATCAGGGCCTGGAAGGAACTGAGCTGGCCAGCGCTGCTTTTGAGGCTGTCACGGAACACCGCGAACATGTGAAAGAAATGGCGGAACTGAACGAAACGCGAGCGGATCGTGAAGTAGCTACCGAGCCCGACAATGAGCACGATCAGTACTTTCCCTGAGAGGAAGTCGTTGATGACTTCGAGCATGGATTATTCCTCGCTATTTTTTGTGTGTGCAGATAATGGATGGACCGACACATCGCGTTACACCGGCTTGCGCGTGGTACAACAAGTGGATCGAGGTTCGTTCCGGTTCCATATCGCGGGTTTTATTAGTTCGGGTTTCGCATGGGTTTGGGCCTCGTTAACGACGACCGCTCACGCGAAGAGGGCCGGCACTATACCTAGGAGAGTGCCGGCCGTCTGCACGATTGTGGTGCAAGCGACGAAACGAAGTGCTGCAAAATCAAAAATCGCAGCCTTCGGCAGCTTCAATAGGGGCATCAAACCCTGTAGAAGCTGCCGAAGGCTGCGATCTTGGCGGCACTGAAAACATTCAACATGTTGTGAAAATCCGCAAAGGGTTAAAAAAAAGGGCTTGAGGGAATAAATCCCCAAGCCCTCAAAAGGTGAGAGGTGTCTAGTCCCTCGACCTGGTGAGCGTGGCTCTCATTGGAGCCGGCGTTTGGTTAGGCCTTCAGAGGCACCAGACGCGGAGCAATCATGTTTTCCGGGCGCAGGATGTCGGCAAGCATTTCTTCGTCGAGCAAGCCTTCTTCGCGCACCAGTTCCAGCACGCCGCGGCCGCTTTCAAGCGCGATACGGGCAATGCGGGTGGCGTTTTCGTAGCCGATGTACGGGTTCAGCGCGGTGACCAGGCCGATCGAGTGTTCGACCAGTTCACGGCAACGCTCCTCGTTGGCCGTAATACCGACGATGCAGTGCTCGCGCAGCATGTCCATGGCGCGCTGCAGCAGGCGGATCGAGTCGAAGATCTTGAAGGCGATCAGCGGCTCCATCACGTTCAGTTGCAGCTGGCCGCCTTCGGCCGCGATGGTCAGTGCCAGGTCGTTGCCGATGATCTGGAACGCAACCTGGTTAACGGCTTCCGGGATAACCGGGTTGACCTTGCCTGGCATGATCGAGCTGCCTGGCTGACGCGCTGGCAAGTTGATTTCGTTGATGCCAGTGCGTGGGCCACTGGACAGCAGACGCAGGTCGTTGCAGATCTTCGACAGCTTGACCGCGGTGCGCTTGAGCATGCCGGAGAACAGCACGAAGGCGCCCATGTCGGAGGTGGCTTCGATCAGGTCGGCGGCCGGCACCAGCGGTTGACCGCTGATCAGAGCCAGACGCTGAACGGCCAGGGCCTGGTAACGCGGGTCGGCGTTGATACCGGTACCGATCGCGGTGCCGCCCAGGTTCACTTCGGTCAGTAGCTCAGGTGCCAAGGTCTTCAGGCGGGCCAGGTCTTCGCTCAGGGTGGTGGCGAAGGCGCGGAATTCCTGACCCAGGGTCATCGGCACGGCATCTTGCAGTTGGGTACGACCCATCTTCAGAACGTGGCTGAATTCTTCACCTTTGGCGGCGAACGACTGAATCAGGCTGTCGAGGCTGGCCAGTAGCGCATCGTGACCCAGCAGCAGACCCAGACGGATCGCAGTCGGGTAGGCGTCGTTGGTCGACTGCGCCATGTTCACGTCGTTGTTCGGGTGCAGGTACTGGTATTCGCCCTTGCTGTGGCCCATGGCCTCCAGCGCGATGTTGGCGATGACTTCGTTGGCATTCATGTTGGTCGAAGTGCCAGCGCCGCCTTGAATCATGTCCACCACGAACTCTTCGTGGAAATCGCCGCGGATCAATCGGGCACAGGCTTCGCTGATAGCCGCGTGCTTGGCTTCGCTCAGATGACCCAACTCGCGGTTGGCGTCAGCGGCGGCCTGTTTGACCATTGCCAGGCCGACAACCAGCTTCGGGTAATGCGAAATCGGAACGCCGGAGAGACGGAAGTTGTTCACCGCTCGCAGGGTCTGGATGCCGTAATACGCTTGAGCAGGTACTTCGAGTACGCCAAGCAGGTCTTTTTCTGTGCGGAAAGATGCAGCGGAGGACATGATAGAAATCATCTCGATAGGGACCCGGTCTGTGCCGGAACACCGCAAATGCTAGGCGTGTGAAGAATTTTGGGCCAATGCTGTTAAACACTAGCCTATGCACATTCGGCATAATGCCCGTGTGACGCCGCGTGTGCGGCGAGCGTGTGACCTAAATTGGTGCGTGTCCGGGAGGGCGTGATGAATCTGGAAAGCAAATGGCTCGAGGACTTTAGTGCTCTGGCCGCCACCCGCAGCTTCTCCCAGGCGGCTGAACGACGCTTCGTGACTCAGCCTGCATTCAGCCGGCGGATCCGCAGCCTGGAAGCCGCATTGGGGCTGACCCTGGTCAATCGCTCTCGCACTCCGGTCGAGTTGACGGCGGCGGGGCAGCTGTTTCTCGTCACCGCGCGAACCGTGGTGGAACAGCTGGGTGAAGTGCTGCGCCACCTTCATCACTTGGAAGGCGGGCAGGGCGAAGTGATGCAGGTCGCCGCCGCGCACTCCCTGGCGCTGGGTTTCTTCCCGCGCTGGATCGCACAATTGCGCAACGAAGGGCTGAACATCGCCACGCGACTGGTCGCCACCAACGTCGGCGATGCGGTGCATGCGTTGCGTGAAGGTGGCTGCGATCTGATGCTGGCGTTCTATGACCCGGACTCCGCGATGCAGATGGACCCGGAGATTTTCCCCTCACTGCATCTGGGCGACACCGAGATGCTCCCGGTCTGCGCCGCCGATGCCGATGGCAAACCGTTGTTCGATCTGGAGGGGGAGACCAGCGTGCCGCTGTTGGCCTACAGTGCCGGAGCTTTTCTCGGGCGCTCGGTCAACATGCTGCTGCGCCAGCGTGCCCTGAGGTTCACCACCATTTACGAAACCGCCATGGCCGACAGCCTGAAAAGCATGGCGTTGGAAGGTTTGGGCATTGCCTGGGTACCGCACTTGAGCGTGCGCGCCGAACTGGCTCGCGGTGAGTTGGTGGTCTGCGGTGGCCCGCAATGGCATGTGCCACTGGAAATTCGTCTGTACCGCTGCGCGCTGGTGCGCAAGGCGAACGTGCGGTTGCTCTGGCGCAAGCTCGAAGGCGGCGCGGCCCAAAGTACACCTGGATCCTGAGACCACTGAAGATTCAATGTGGGGGCGGGCTTGCGTTGAATGTTCGCTGACCTCAGGGTCAATAAAACCGGCACCTTGCGCCGTATGACAGATGGTCGTATCGGGGGCTGTTTATCTGCGTCATTGCGGTATACTGCGCGGCCTTCGGCCGGTACGCCCGGCCATTTTTCGTACAATCAAGCCACGCATCTCTGCGTGGCTTGTTGTTTTATGACGCGCCTGCGGGCGCCCAGAGAGAAGAGGCACGACGATGAGTGCACTGGTTGGCGTGATCATGGGCTCCAAGTCCGATTGGTCCACCCTTAGCCACACCGCCGATATGCTGGAAAAGCTCGGCATCCCTTACGAGGTGAAAGTGGTTTCTGCCCACCGCACCCCGGACCTGCTGTTCCAGTACGCCGAAGAGGCTGAGGCTCGTGGCATCGAGGTGATCATCGCCGGTGCCGGTGGCGCGGCCCACTTGCCAGGCATGTGTGCGGCCAAGACCCACCTGCCGGTTCTGGGCGTACCAGTGCAGTCGTCGATGCTCTCGGGCGTTGATTCGCTGCTCTCTATTGTGCAGATGCCTGCAGGCATTCCGGTTGCCACCCTGGCCATCGGCAAGGCCGGCGCAATCAACGCAGCGCTGCTCTCGGCGAGCATCCTGGGCGCCAAGCATCCGCAATTCCATACCGTGCTGAAAAAATTCCGCGCTGAGCAGACAGACAGCGTCCTGGACAATCCAGACCCACGCATCGCCTGAGGTTGTTGACGATGAAGATCGGTGTAATCGGTGGCGGCCAGTTAGGTCGCATGTTGGCATTGGCGGGCACTCCGCTGGGCATGAATTTCGCTTTCCTGGACCCGGCGCCGGATGCTTGTGCAGCCGCGTTGGGCGAACACCTGCGGGCCGATTACGGCGATCAGGATCACCTGCGTCAGTTGGCCGATGAGGTCGATCTGGTGACGTTCGAGTTCGAAAACGTCCCGGCCGAAACCGTGGCGTTCCTGTCGCAATTCGTCCCGGTGTACCCGAGCGCCGAAGCCCTGCGCATCGCTCGCGATCGCTGGTTCGAAAAGAGCATGTTCAAGGACCTGGGGATTCCGACTCCCGCGTTCGCCGACATCCAGTCGCAAGCCGACCTGGAGGCCGCCGTGGCTTCCATTGGTCTGCCGGCCGTGCTGAAAACCCGCACCCTGGGTTACGACGGCAAGGGCCAGAAAGTCTTGCGCAAGCCTGAAGACGTAGCCGGCACCTTCGCGGAGCTGGGCAGCGTCGCCTGCCTGTTGGAAGGTTTCGTGCCGTTCACTGGCGAAGTCTCGCTGATTGCCGTGCGTGCTCGCGATGGCGAAACCAAGTTCTATCCGCTGGTTCACAACACCCACGACAGCGGCATTCTCAAGCTGTCCGTGGCCAGCACCGATCACCCGCTGCAAGCGTTGGCTGAAGATTACTCCAGCCGGGTACTCAAGCAGCTGGAGTACGTCGGTGTGATGGCGTTCGAGTTCTTTGAAGTCGACGGCGGCCTCAAGGCCAACGAAATCGCCCCGCGCGTACACAACTCAGGGCACTGGACCACCGAAGGCGCCGAGTGCAGCCAGTTCGAAAACCACCTGCGGGCCGTCGCCGGTCTGCCGCTGGGTTCGACGGCCAAGGTCGGCGAGAGCGCAATGCTCAACTTCATCGGTGTTGTACCACCGGTAGAGAAAGTGATCGCGATCGACGATTGCCATTTGCATCACTACGGCAAAGCCTTCAAGGCCGGCCGCAAGGTTGGTCACGCCAATCTGCGCTGTGCAGACCGTGATACGTTGGCCGCGCAGATCCTCAAGGTCGAAGCGCTGATTGCCGAATAGTTTCATGTGGCAGCGGCGGAACCTTCAGGGGCCGCCGTTCTCTGATGGCAGGATGCCAAAGTCTGGCTAGGCTTCAGCCAATTCAATCAGAGGGAAATGTCATGGGAATTATCGGAACCATCTTTATCGGCTTGATCGTCGGCCTGCTGGCTCGGTTTTTGAAACCGGGCGATGACAGCATGGGTTGGATCATGACCATCCTGCTCGGTATCGGCGGTTCGCTGGCGGCCACTTACGGCGGCCAGGCCCTGGGCATTTACCGCGCTGGAGAAGGCGCAGGTTTCCTCGGTGCGCTGGTGGGCGCGGTGGTATTGCTGGTGATCTACGGCCTGATCAAAAAAAGGACCTGATTGAAGTGACAAAGCCCTCTCTGCGTCATCCTCGGAGAGGGCTAGAATGCTCGGCGTTGCACCGTCCTTTCCTTTGCCGAGCACTTTCATGCGCCGTTTTCTATTGACTCTTCTCTTCCTGGGCAGTGGTTTGGCCCATGCCGGCGAACTGCCGGAAACCGATTGGCTCGAACTGATGCCCAAGTCGGACCAGAAGGCCCTCGAGGCCATGCCCGAGATCGACCACAACTCTCCGGAAGCCAATGGCACCTTTACCCAAAAGGGTGGCATGAAACAGAGCAAAGGCTTGCCGGCGGTGATGTACTCGACCAAAACCGTGCCGTCGATGAACGACAAGCACATCCGCATTGGCGGTTATCCGGTACCGCTGGAATCCGACGCCAAGGGCCACAGCACGCTGTTCTTCCTTGTGCCGTATCCAGGCGCTTGCATTCACGTGCCGCCACCGCCGCCTAACCAGTTGGTGCTGGTGCGTTATCCAAAAGGCTTGAAGCTGAATGACATCTACACGCCGCTGTGGGTGACCGGCACGTTGAAGATCGAAAAGGTCAACAACGACCTGGCGGATGCGGCGTATGCGCTGGATGCGGCGCAGGTGCGGGTGGTCAAAGAGTCGGATTTGTAGGCAGTCAAATGTGGGGGCGAGATTGCTCGCTCCCACATTGATTTATGGTGTTGCTTACAAAGGGGCGCTGGCGATGCTGACACCCAGGGTGTGGTTCGCCCCCGGCGCCAGCGTCACCACATCATTCATCACATTGGCTGTTTCAATGCACAGCATGCGCTGCCAGCCATCGTCGGCCATGTCGCTGAACGCGGCGGCGCGGTCGATCCAGGGGTTCCAGATCACCGCAGAGCGCGAACCGCTGCTGGTCAGTTCGATGCGTCGTTCCCAGTGCGGGTCAACGATGCTCAGCTTCGGCGGGGTATTGAGATAAATGCGGTCGGTCTCGCCGGTAAAATGCAGATCACCGGCCTGGGTGACGGTTTTCCAGTCGTCCAGGGTTTCGATATAGCTCAAGCCATCCAGCCCCTCAACGTGTACGTTGCGCACATCGCTGACCGCGAAATAGCTGTGCAATGCCTGGCTGATCGTGACGTGTTCGGCGCCCTTGTTTTCGCTCGTCAGGCTGATATGCAACTGCTCTTCCAGACGAATGCTCAGTTTCAAATCCACCTGATGCGGCCATCCCGGCAGACCGCCTTCGGGGTAGGGCAGGACGAATTCCACCTTCAGGCTATCGCCTTCGGTTTCGATACCGAGCAACTCCCAGTCCATAGCTCGCACCAGCCCGTGGGCTGTTGGCGGTTCATTGCCGACGCGCATGGCCTGGACGCTCTGCGGGTTGCGCGACAGGTTGCCGAACCACGGCCAGCACACCGGCACGCCGGCGCGGATACTCTTGCCGGTCTTGAACACCGCCTCGTCGTTGAGCCAGATCAGCGGTGGCTCGCCAGCCAGTTGATAACTGAGGATGTGCGCGCCTTGCTGGGCCACCAGCAATTCGGCCTGACCGTGGCGGATACGCCAGCAATTCAGTTCATCCAGTTTCACGGCTTCAACGTTGGGCGTGCTCATGGGGCAACTCTCAATCAGGAACAATGACTGCAATGGACCGCAAAACGGTCGCCGGGTTTAACGCCCTCTTTTTTTGAACTCCGGTTTAACGGGCTCTAGGCGGAACCGAGCGAGTGCGGCCGCTGCCGTCGATGGCGACGAACACGAAGACGGCTTCGGTCACTTTACGCCATTCGCTGGACAGTGGATCGTCGCTCCAGACTTCGACCATCATCTGAATCGAGCTGCGGCCGATTTCCAGAGCCTGGGTATAAAAGGACAGCTGAGCGCCCACCGCGACCGGTACCAGGAACGCCATGCGATCGATTGCAACGGTGGCCACGCGACCACCGGCAACCTTGCTGGCCATGGCGGTGCCAGCCAAATCCATCTGCGCCACCAGCCAGCCGCCGAAAATATCGCCAAAGCCGTTGGTTTCACGCGGAAGCGCGGTGATTTGCAGGGCCAGGTCGCCTTGCGGGATTGGATCTTCTTGTTCGAGCTCTATCATGCCGGGGGTGCCTCTGACCCGTAACTCTTCGTAGGTGTAGCGGGTGAATAGCCGTCTTGGAAAAACGATTCAGCCCCGAACATACTACGTTCGTCACGTTTTTCGTAAGGCGCCTAAAGGGAAACTCTGCGAAATCGGCTGACAGGCGCCAACGACGGTTTCGCACAGCAACCCCTTACAAGCCGTTGCAATGTTGCGAGTATATCGATCGGTAGACTCCGAGACGACCGCCGGGTTCTCATTTTGACCGTCAAATACGCGCCTCCATGTGCTTTTTTGAACAATTTGCTATCGTGCCGAACCTGCCCAAGCCTCTGCCAGCGTTGTTGAGGTTGCAGATCCGACTATAAGAGAAGCCCTTGCCATGACCACAGCGCCCTCGAGCATCGCGCAGCCTACCCAATCCGCACGTCCGCTGACCCGCAACGACTATAAGACGTTATCGCTGTCTGCCCTGGGCGGCGCGCTGGAGTTTTACGACTTCATCATCTTTGTGTTCTTCGCCACGGTGGTCGGCAAACTGTTCTTCCCCGCCGACATGCCCGAGTGGCTGCGACTGATGCAAACGTTCGGCATCTTCGCCGCTGGCTATCTGGCGCGGCCGCTGGGCGGCATCGTCATGGCGCACTTCGGTGATCTGCTGGGGCGCAAGAAGATGTTCACTTTGAGCATTTTCATGATGGCCGTGCCAACCCTGATCATGGGCTTGCTGCCGACTTATGCGCAGATTGGTATGTGGGCGCCGATCCTGTTGCTGCTGATGCGGGTGATCCAGGGCGCGGCGATTGGCGGTGAAGTGCCGGGGGCCTGGGTATTCGTTTCCGAACACGTGCCACAGCGGCACATCGGTTATGCCTGCGGCACGCTGACCTGCGGTCTGACCGCCGGTATTCTTTTGGGCTCATTGGTCGCCACCGCGATCAACAGCATTTACACACCGGTTGAAGTGTCGGATTACGCCTGGCGAATCCCGTTCCTGCTGGGCGGCGTATTTGGCCTGTTCTCGGTCTACCTGCGCCGCTGGCTCCACGAAACCCCGGTGTTCGCCGAGCTGCAATTACGCAAGGCCCTGGCCGAGGAAGTGCCGCTGCGCGCCGTGTTACGTGACCATCGCGGTGCGATTCTGATTTCCATGCTGCTGACCTGGCTGCTGTCCGCCGGCATCATCGTGGTTATTCTCATGACGCCGACCGTGCTGCAGACTGTTTACCACTTCTCGCCGACCACCGCGTTGCAGGCCAACAGCCTGGCGATCGTGTTCCTGAGCCTGGGCTGCGTGGCCTCCGGTGTATTGGCTGACCGCTTCGGCGCCGGCCGAGTGTTCGTGTTCGGTAGCGCCGCGCTGCTGATCAGTTCGTGGACGTTCTATCACAGCCTGTTCAACCATCCCGACTGGCTGTTCCCGATGTATGCCCTGACCGGTCTGCTGGTCGGGACCATCGGTGCGGTGCCGTATGTGATGGTCAAAGCCTTCCCGGCGGTGGTGCGGTTCAGCGGGTTGTCGTTTTCCTACAACCTGGCTTACGCGATTTTCGGTGGCCTGACACCGATGGTCGTCACCCTGCTGCTCAAGGAAAGCCCGATGGGGCCGGCCTATTACGTGGCGATTATTTGTGGGGTCGGGATTGTCGTGGGTGGGTATCTCTGGAAGAAGGGTCGCTAACCTTGTAACCGATCGTTCCCACGCTCTGCGTGGGAATGCCGCCATGGACGCTCTGCGTCCGCTTTTGAATGGGGCGCAGAGCGTCCCGAGATGCATTTCCACGCAGAGCGTGGGAACGATCTAAACACTGAATGCTGGCCTTTCATCCAATTGTCATATTTCAGCCATAGAGTGTTCACACGGCCTGCTGATACTTGGCCCCGACTTAACACACCTATCTGCTAGGAGTAAGGCATGAAACTGAAGCGTTTGATGGCGGCAATGACTTTTGTCGCTGCTGGCGTTGCGACTGCCAACGCGGTTGCCGCTGTTGACCCTGCTATCCCGAGCTACACCAAGACCACTGGTGTGTCGGGCAACCTGTCCAGCGTCGGCTCCGATACCCTGGCCAACCTCATGACCCTGTGGGCTGAGAACTACAAAAAAGAATACCCGAACGTAAACATCCAGATTCAGGCCGCCGGTTCTTCTACCGCGCCACCGGCATTAACTGAAGGCACCGCTAACCTGGGCCCGATGAGCCGCAAGATGAAGGACAACGAGCTGCAAGCCTTCGAAACCAAGTACGGCTACAAGCCAACCGCTATCCCGGTTGCCGTGGACGCCTTGGCAGTGTTCGTACACAAGGACAACCCGATCCAGCACCTGACCATGGAACAGGTCGACGCGATCTTCTCCTCGACGCGTCTGTGCGGGGCCAAAACCGACGTGAAAACCTGGGGCGACCTGGGCGTGACCGGCGACCTGGCCAACAAGCCGGTGCAACTGTTCGGTCGTAACTCGGTATCCGGCACTTATGGCTACTTCAAAGAAGAGGCCCTGTGCAAAGGCGACTACAAGCCAAACGTCAACGAACAACCAGGCTCGGCTTCGGTCGTACAGTCGATCAGCTCCTCGCTGAACGGCGTCGGTTACTCGGGCATCGGCTACAAGACCGCCAGCGTGAAAACCGTGGCCCTGGCCAAGAAAGGCAGCACTGACTTCATCGAAGACACCGAAGAAAACACCCTGAACGGCAAGTATCCGCTGTCGCGTTTCCTCTACGTTTACGTCAACAAGGCCCCGAACAAGCCTCTGGCCCCGCTGGAAGCCGAGTTCGTGAAACTGATTCTGTCCAAACAGGGTCAGGAAGTGGTTGTGAAAGACGGTTACATCCCACTGCCAGCCAAGGTTGCTGCAAAAGCACTGGCTGACCTGGGTCTGCAAGAAGGCGGTAGCGTCGTAAAAAAGTAAAACCCTAGGCCCGGGCTAAACCCGGACCTGTAGGAGCGAAGCTTGCTCGCGAAGGGATCGCCTCGGTTCTCTCTTGAAACCGAGGCAATGCTCGCTCCTGCAAAGGCTCAGGGTTGCCACGTTGGCAACCCGGCCCTCCCAAATTTTCGATCCACTGCCAGTTTCCACCGGCGGCGGATTTGTTGCGTCACTGCATTGTCATCTTTCTGTCATACAGGATCGCTAGGGTGTGCGAATGAATGATCTGGCCAACTCCACCATGACTACAAATCCCCCCAAGCGAATTGACTTCAATACGCCTGAGCTGCAACGCAAGCGCCGTATTCGTGCGCTGAAAGATCGCCTGACCCGCTGGTACGTCCTTGTCGGCGGCCTCGCCGTTCTCGGCGCGATCACTCTGATCTTTTTCTTCCTCGGTTACGTCGTCGCGCCGCTGTTCCAGGGTGCCGACCTGACCGCTAAAGACGCCATCACGCCCGCCTGGATGCAAGACGCCGGCAAGCCGCTGATGATCTCCCTCGAAGAACAGAACCAGGTCGCCATGCGGGTTTCCGACAAGGGCCAGGCACTGTTCTTTGATATCGACACGGGTGCCGAGCTGCGTCGTGTCGACCTGCCGATTCCGGCCGGCACCAGCGTGACCTCCATCGCTGAAGACCAGCCCGGCCATCCATTGGTGGCGGTGGGCTTATCCAACGGCCAGGCACTGGTGTTCCGTCACACGTATAAAGTCAGTTACCCGGAAGGCAAGAAAACCATCTCGCCGGCCATCGAATACCCGTACGGCGAAACGCCAATCATGCTGAACGAGGCGGGCGGCGCGCTGGAGCACGTCAGCCTCAACGCTGCCGATTCGACCCTGCTGCTGGCCGGCTCCACGGCCGCGCAGCTGCATGTCCTGTCGCTGACCAGCGAAGAAAACATGATGACCGGCGAAGTCACCAGCGAGCAGAAGCGCATTGAGCTGCCGCAAATGACCGAGCCGGTGAAGAACATCTTCATCGACCCGCGTCAGCAGTGGTTGTACGTGGTCAATGGTCGCGCTCAGGCCGACGTTTTCAGTCTGCGCGACAAGAGCCTCAACGGGCGCTACAAGTTGCTTGAAGACGGCAATGCCGAAGTAACCGCTATTACACAATTGTTGGGCGGCATCTCGCTGATCGTCGGTGACTCCAAGGGCGGTCTCGCCCAATGGTTCATGGCTCGCGACCCGGATGGCGAACAGCGTCTGAAGCAGATTCGCACGTTCCAGATGGGCACCGCGCCTATCGTTGAAATCACCGCCGAAGAACGTCGTAAAGGCTTCGTTGCCCTTGATGCGTCCGGCAAACTCGGCGTGTTCCACAGCACCGCTCACCGCACTTTGCTGGTAGACCAAGTGGTCGACGGCCAAGGCCTGTTCGGCCTGTCGCCACGGGCTAACCGCGTGATCGTGGAGCAAGGCGGCAAGCTGCAACCGCTGCTGCTCGACAACCCGCACCCGGAAGTCTCGTGGAGCGCGTTGTGGAGCAAGGTCTGGTACGAGAACTACGACGAGCCTAAATACGTCTGGCAATCGACCGCCGCCAACACCGACTTCGAACCCAAGCTGAGCCTCTCGCCGCTGACCTTCGGTACCCTGAAAGCTGCGTTCTACGCGATGTTGCTGGCCGCGCCACTGGCCGTCGCCGCGGCGATCTACACCGCGTACTTCATGGCTCCGGGCATGCGTCGCAAGGTCAAACCGGTGATCGAGCTGATGGAAGCGATGCCGACGGTGATCCTCGGCTTCTTCGCCGGCCTGTTCCTGGCGCCGTATGTGGAAGGGCATTTGCCGGGGATTTTCAGTCTGCTGCTGTTGATGCCGATTGGCATCCTGGTCGCCGGTTTCACCTTCAGTCGCCTGCCTGAATCGCTGCGCCTGCGGGTGCCGGATGGCTGGGAAAGTGCGATCCTGATTCCGGTGATTCTGTTTGTGGGCTGGTTGTCGCTGTACATGAGCCCGTACATGGAAACCTGGTTCTTCGGCGGTGACATGCGCATGTGGATCTCCCACGACCTGGGCATCACCTACGACCAGCGCAACGCTCTGGTGGTCGGTCTGGCCATGGGCTTCGCGGTGATTCCGAACATCTACTCCATTGCCGAAGACGCCGTGTTCAGTGTGCCTCGCGGCCTGACCCTGGGCTCCCTGGCTCTTGGTGCCACGCCGTGGCAGACCATGACGCGCGTGGTGATCCTCACCGCCAGCCCGGGCATTTTCTCGGCACTGATGATCGGCATGGGCCGTGCGGTCGGTGAAACCATGATCGTGCTGATGGCCACCGGTAACACCCCGGTCATGGAAATGAACCTGTTCGAAGGCCTGCGCACCCTGGCGGCCAACGTCGCAGTGGAAATGCCTGAGTCGGAAGTCGGCGGCAGCCACTACCGCGTGCTGTTCCTCTCGGCGCTGGTGCTGCTGTTGTTCACCTTCATCATGAACACCCTCGCGGAACTGATTCGTCAGCGTCTGCGCAAGAAATACTCGTCGCTTTAAGAAAGGTAGAAGTCTGTGAAACAGAACTCCCTGAATGGATGGTTCAAGAGCGGCGCCCCCGGCGTCTGGATCAGCGGTGGCGCGGTGTCCATAGCGGTCATCATGACCATTGGCCTGCTGGCGGTGATTGCCGTGCGCGGTCTGGGTCACTTCTGGCCGGCGGACCTGATCCACGCCAGTTACGACGTGCCGGGCCAAGCCAATCACCTCGTCATCGGCGAAGTGGTGCAGAAGGAAGAAGTGCCACGCGAGCGCCTGAAAAGCGCTGGCCTGCCGGTGCCCGACCAGGGCCCGGAGTTCATGACCCGCGAGCTGATCAAGGTCGGCAACCGTGATCTGAACGGCACCGATTTCACGTGGATTGTCGGCGAGTGGCTAACTGACCAAACGACTCCACCCGAGCTGATGGCTATCGAGCGTCGCGAGTGGGGCAACTTCTACGGCTACCTGGTCAACGTCAAACAGGACGGCAAGGTCATCGCTGAAGGCGAGGCCGCATGGCCTGAGTTGCAGACGCGCGTGGATCGCGTCAACCAGCTCGCCGCACAGCTCAAGACGCTGGAAAAGGTCGACATCGGCGCGATCAACGCCGGTCTCGAACGTGTGCGTCTGCACGGTCGCAAACTGGAACTGGCCGGCCGTCTCGACGCTGCCGCGCAAGCGGACCTGGAGTCCGAGCGCGCCGAGCTGAATGCCCGTTATCAGGAAATCGAAGCGCGCCTGAATGATCTGCACGCGCAGTTCAACCGCGACAGCCTGACCGCTCGCGACGCGAACGGCAAAGAAGTCGAAATCGGCATCGGCAAAGTGGTTCACGCCTACCAGCCGAACGCGATGGGTACCTTCACCAAGATCGGCTTCTACTTCAGCAAGGTCTGGGAATTCCTCAGTGACGACCCGCGTGAAGCCAACACCGAAGGCGGGATTTTCCCGGCGATTTTCGGCACTGTGATGATGACGCTGATCATGGCGATGATCGTGACGCCGTTCGGTGTGCTGGCAGCGGTTTACCTGCGTGAATATGCACGTCAGGGGCCGATGACCCGGCTGATCCGCATCGCGGTGAACAACCTGGCGGGTGTTCCGGCGATCGTTTACGGCGTGTTTGGTCTGGGCTTCTTCGTCTACGTGCTCGGCGGTTCAGTCGACCGGTTGTTCTTCCCTGAAGCACTGCCAGCACCGACCTTTGGTACGCCGGGCCTGCTCTGGGCCTCGCTGACCCTGGCGCTGCTGGCGGTGCCGGTGGTGATCGTCGCCACCGAAGAAGGCCTGGCACGGATTCCTCGCACCGTGCGTGAAGGCTCGTTGGCCCTCGGCGCGACCAAGGCGGAAACCTTGTGGAAGATCGTGCTGCCGATGGCCAGCCCGGCGATGATGACCGGCATGATCCTCGCCGTGGCCCGTGCCGCCGGTGAAGTGGCGCCGCTGATGTTGGTGGGTGTGGTGAAACTGGCGCCGTCGCTGCCGCTGGATGGCAACTACCCGTACCTGCACCTGGACCAGAAGATCATGCACTTGGGCTTCCATATTTATGACGTAGGTTTCCAGAGCCCGAACGTCGAAGCCGCGCGACCGCTGGTGTATGCCACGGCGCTGCTGCTGGTGCTGGTGATCGCCACGCTCAACCTGTCGGCCGTTTATATCCGTAACCATCTGCGCGAAAAATACAAAGCACTGGATAGCTAAGTTAATGGGTCGCCGCTGTCCCTTGTGGGAGCTGGCGTCAGACAGAGATTTTGAGTAAGCCGCTGGCCCGAATACCAAGCCAGCGGTTCAACGAACCGAATTTGTTAGCACAGGGGAGCCTCCCATGCAGCACGAAGCACACACTCACGGCATCAACATGTCGGCCCTGGGCCGCGACAAACAGAGCCTGAGCCTTGAGCAGGAAACCGTGGCCATCGAAGTACCGGGCCTGAGCCTGTTCTACGGCGACAAACAAGCACTGTTCGACGTCAGCATGAACATCCCGAAACAGCGCGTGACCGCCTTCATCGGCCCGTCCGGCTGCGGCAAGTCCACGCTACTGCGCACCTTCAACCGCATGAACGACCTGGTGGACGGCTGCCGGGTCGAAGGCGCGATCAATCTCTATGGCAACAACATCTACCGCAAGGGCGAGGACGTGGCCGAGCTGCGTCGCCGGGTCGGCATGGTGTTCCAGAAGCCTAACCCGTTTCCGAAAACCATCTACGAAAACGTGGTTTACGGTCTGCGCATCCAGGGTATCAACAAGAAACGCATCCTTGACGAAGCCGTCGAGTGGGCGTTGAAAGGCGCGGCGCTGTGGGATGAGGTCAAAGACCGTCTGCACGAGTCGGCACTCGGCCTGTCCGGTGGTCAGCAGCAACGTCTGGTGATTGCCCGCACCATCGCCGTGGAGCCGGAAGTACTGCTGCTCGACGAACCCTGCTCGGCACTCGACCCGATCTCGACGCTGAAAGTCGAAGAGCTGATCTACGAACTGAAATCCAAGTTCACCATTGTTATCGTGACCCACAACATGCAACAGGCCGCGCGGGTTTCCGACTACACGGCATTTATGTACATGGGCAAACTGGTGGAATTCGGCGACACCGACACGCTGTTCACCAATCCGGCGAAGAAGCAGACCGAAGACTACATCACCGGTCGCTACGGCTAGGAAGCCGTTGTTGCTCACTGAACTGACGCTGCGGTCCACCGCACTTACCGGACGCTCCAAGGACGCCAACATGATTAGTAAAGAAGGCCTTACCCATCACATCTCCGCGCAGTTCAACGCTGAGCTGGAGGAAGTTCGCAGCCACCTCCTGGCCATGGGCGGGCTGGTCGAAAAGCAGGTCAACGACGCGGTCACCGCGCTGATCGAAGCGGACTCCGGCCTGGCCCAGCAAGTGCGCGAAATTGACGACCAGATCAACCAGATGGAACGCAACATCGACGAAGAATGCCTGCGCATTCTGGCCCGTCGTCAGCCGGCAGCGTCGGACTTGCGTTTGATCATCAGCATCTCCAAATCAGTGATCGACCTGGAGCGCATCGGCGACGAAGCCACCAAGATCGCCCGTCGTGCCATCCAGTTGTGCGAAGAAGGCGAAGCGCCACGCGGTTATGTCGAGGTTCGCCACATTGGCGACCAGGTGCGCAACATGGTTCGCGATGCCCTGGATGCGTTTGCCCGCTTCGACGCCGACCTGGCGTTGTCGGTGGCGCAATACGACAAGATCATCGACCGCGAATACAAGACCGCATTGCGTGAACTCGCCACCTACATGATGGAAGACCCGCGCTCTATCTCGCGGGTCTTGAGCATTATCTGGGTGCTGCGTTCCCTGGAGCGGATCGGCGATCATGCGCGCAACATCTCGGAACTGGTGATTTACCTGGTGCGTGGCACCGACGTGCGTCACCTGGGCCTCAAGCGCATGAAGGAAGAAGTTGAAGGCACAAGTGCCGAAACCGCTAATGTTCCGGGCAAAGCTGACGATAAGTAAGATTGCCCAAGAAAAGCGCCCGGCCCTTTGGCCGGGCGTTTTTGTTTGTGCGGCTTTCGAATTGAAGAGCCGAATGAAAAAGCAGCACCCGCGAACGAAAAGTCCCGGCGTGACTGAAGAGTTTTGGCAAAGTGCCATCAGCCAGCGTTATGCTTGCCGGGATTTTTAAAGGGGTGTTGGATGAGCAAGATCAGTGTGTTGGTCGTGGACGATGCGTCGTTCATTCGTGACTTGGTGAAGAAGTGCCTGCGCAACTACTTCCCGGGGATCCGGACCGAAGATGCAGTCAACGGCAAAAAGGCCCAGGCCATGCTGGCCAAAGAAGCGTTCGATCTGGTCCTGTGCGACTGGGAAATGCCGGAAATGTCCGGCCTGGAACTGCTGACCTGGTGCCGCGAGCAGGACAACCTCAAGACCATGCCGTTCGTGATGGTGACCAGCCGTGGCGACAAAGAGAACGTCGTCCAGGCGATTCAGGCCGGGGTTTCCGGCTACGTCAGCAAGCCGTTCACCAACGAGCAACTGCTGACCAAGGTCAAACAGGCGCTGAACAAGGTTGGCAAGCTCGACACCTTGATGAACAGCGCGCCGACCAAAATGAACTCGGCGTTCGGCAACGATTCCCTCAGCGCATTGACCGGTGGCAAGGCTGCCTTGGCTACCCCATCGGCAGCCGTCGTCAACCCGTTCGCCAAACCTGTTGCCGCCGCACCAGTTCCGGCTGCCGCGCCGTCTCGTGGCCTGCTCAACAGCCCGCCGGTCAAGGCGCCTGCGGCCTCTGCTGCTGCATCGGCTGGCGGTCGTGGCCAAGGCCAACTGCGCCTGCCGAGCGGCACCCAGCAATGCGTGATCAAGGCCTTGAGCATCAAGGAAGCGCTGCTCGTGGTGAAACGCACCGACACCTTGCCGCAAGTCCTGGACAGCGCCGTGCTCGACCTGGAGCAGGGTGACAACTCTGAAATCGCCCGTCTCAACGGCTACCTGCACGCCATCGTCGCCTTCGAGCCGAAACCCGACAGCGAATGGCTGCAACTGACTTTCCGCTTTGTCGACCAGGATGCGCAGAAGCTCGACTACATCTCCCGCCTGATCGCCCGTGGCACCGCGCAGAAGCATTTCGTACCCGGCGCGTAAGCCCGGCGTCGCCTGAAAGTTGATCCTTCCCACGCTCTGCGTGGGAATGCCTCCCCGGACGCTCCGCGTCCGCTTCGGATGGGGCGCAGAGCGTCCCTTGCTGCATTCCCATGCAGAGTGTGGGAATGATCATTTGAAACATCTGCCGACTACGCTGGTCCATTTCAGCTGCTAGGCTCCTTCCCAGGCCTTACTCGACAGAATCTTGCCCATGCTCGCGCGCCTGCTTTTTTTCTGTGGTCTGCTCATGGCCTCCACCTCAGCTGTGGCCATGACGATTTACCGGTCCACCGACGCCAGTGGCGTGGTCTCTTACAGCGATCGCCCCACCAAAGGCGCGAAGGTGTTCGTTTTTCGGGACCGGATGGTCGAGCGTCTCGAGCGGCAGGTGTACCTCGATATCAAGAAGCAGAAGGGCATGGACAGTGTGTTCGTGCGCAACGATCTGTATGCGCCAGTCGAGATCGAGCTGAGTTTTTCCGGGCTGAGTAACGTCAGCGGTGCACCGAGCCGACCGATCCGCCGGGTGATGCCGGCGCGCAGTAACCTTCGTCTGGCACTGCTCAAGGCGACGAAGGCCGGAAGGCCGCTTGCGTATACCCCAAGGTTCGAATATTCCCTGGGCGACCCTGCAGGGGCCGCCATGGCCTATCGATATCCGTTGCCCTGGCGTGGCGGGCCGTTTCGCCTGAGTCAGGGCGCCAATGGCCAATACAGCCACTATGGGCCGAAGAACCGTTATGCGATGGACATCGCCATGCCCGAAGGCACGCCGATCATCGCGGCGCGCGGCGGGATGGTCGTTAAAACCGAGAATAGACAGACCGGGCGCGGCAACGATCCGTCGGGCAATTTCGTGCGGGTATTGCACGATGACGGGACCATGGGCGTATACCTGCACCTCAAGAAAGGCTCGGTCAGCGTGAGGGAAGGTCAGCGAGTGGTGGTGGGCAGTGCGCTGGCGCTGTCGGGCAATACCGGCAACAGCAGCGGCCCGCACCTGCACTTCGTGGTGCAGCGCAATACCGGCTTGGGGCTGGTATCGATTCCGTACCAGTTCAATCAACCGGTGGGGGCGTTGCCCAACTTTGCGTTGGGCAAGCAGTGATGGGTTGTCTGGTCTGACGCATTCGCGAGCAAGCCCGCTCCCACAGGTCCTGCGCAAATCCTTGTGGGAGCAGGCTTGCCCGCGAAGGGATCAACACGGATCCGGATCAGCCTATCAATCCAGCATCAACACCTTGGCCAAAATGATCTTCGGCCCTTTCATCTTCTTGATGATGATCCGCAGACCTTCGACTTCCAGCACTTCTTCCTCTTCCGGCACCCGCTTCAGGGTTTCGTAGACCAGCCCGGCGAGGGTTTCCGCTTCGATGTGGTCCAGATCGATGCCCAATAGGCGTTCGACCTTGAACAGCGGTGTATCACCCCGCACCAGCAGTTTGCCCGGCTGATACGCGAGGATCCCGCGTTCGGCCTTGCGGTGTTCGTCCTGAATGTCGCCCACCAGCACTTCCAGCACGTCTTCCATGGTCAGGTAGCCGATGATGTTGCCGTCGGCTTCCTCAACCAGGGCGAAGTGCGAGCCGCCCTTGCGGAACTGTTCCAGCAGTTGCGACAGCGGCATGTGGCGAGACACACGCTCCAGCGGCCGGGTCAGCTCGGCGAGGTTGAACGACTCGGGAATGTGATCCAGGGCCGCCAGTTCCAGCAGCAGATCCTTGATGTGCAGCAGGCCGACGAACTCCTGGCGCTCACTGTCGTACACCGGGTAACGGCTGAACTTGTGGCGACGGAACATCGCCAGAATTTCCTTGAGCGGGGCGTTGAACTCCAGCGTCACCAGGTCTTCCCGGGAGTTGGCCCAGTCGACCACTTCCAGCTCACCCATTTCCACCGCCGAAGCCAGTACGCGCATGCCTTGGTCGCTCGGGTCCTGGCCGCGGCTGGAGTGCAGGATCAGTTTCAGTTCTTCACGGCTGTAATGGTGCTCGTGGTGCGGGCCGGGTTCACCTTGGCCGGCGATGCGCAGGATCTGGTTGGCGCTGGCGTTGAGCAGGTAGATGGCCGGGTACATGGCCCAGTAGAACAGGTACAGCGGCACCGCTGTCCAGAGCGACAGCAGCTCGGGTTTGCGGATGGCCCAGGATTTCGGGGCCAGTTCGCCGACCACGATGTGCAGGTACGAAATGATGAAGAACGCGGTGAAGAACGATACGCCCTTGACCACTTCGGCGGACTCTACGCCAACGGCGCTCAGCACCGGCTCGAGGAGGTGCGCGAACGCCGGTTCGCCGACCCAGCCAAGGCCCAGGGAGGCGAGGGTGATACCCAATTGGCAGGCCGAGAGGTAAGCATCGAGCTGACTGTGCACGGTACGCAGGATGTGCCCGCGCCAGCCGTGCTGCTCTGCGATGGCTTCGACCCGGGTCGAGCGCAATTTGACCATGGCAAATTCCGCCGCAACGAAAAAGCCGTTGAGCAAAACCAGGATCAGAGCAAAAAGAATCATGCCGAAGTCGGCGAATATTGTTGCGAGGGTCAAGCCAGGGGAAGGGTCCATGATGGAGTTTTGCGGGTTCCGTATATTCGAATGGTAAGAAAAAAGTGCGCCTGAAGGGCAGGCACAAGTCAGCCAATGTAGCGGCTGACCGGGCAATTGCCTAGTGGCGAGTGCTGACTGGTATCAGTCGGCGGCGCTGATGACAGGGGTTTTGGTGACCTGGGCTGGGGCGAAATGGCAAGTAAACGTGCTGCCGTGGCCCGGCACACTACTGATTTCCATACGTGCCCGGTGGCGCAACAACACATGTTTGACGATGGCCAGCCCCAGTCCGGTGCCGCCGGTGTTGGAGTTGCGGCTGGAGTCGACGCGGTAGAAGCGTTCAGTGAGGCGTGGCAAGTGTTTGCTGTCGATACCGATCCCCGAATCCTGCACGCTCAGGTGTGCGCCTTGATCGTCGCCCCACCAGCGAATGCGGATATTGCCCTCGGCCGGGGTGTATTTCACTGCGTTGAACACCAGGTTGGAAAATGCGCTACGCAATTCGGCTTCGCTACCCTTGAGTAGAATCGTCGGGTCGGCTTCCAGGGTGATGTGCTGATTGCGTTGACCGGACAGCTGCTGAGCGTCGCCCTTAATCGATTGCAGCAGGCTGTCGATGGCCACCGGTTGGTTGTCCGACGGGTAATCAGTGGCTTCCAGTTTGGCCAGCAGCAGCAAATCGTTAAGCAAGGTCTGCATGCGCCCGCCTTGCTGCTGCATCTGTTGCAGTGCACGGGTCCAACGCGGGTTCACGTCCTCGACGTTATCGAGCAGCGTTTCCAGATAGCCGCAGATCACCGTCAGCGGTGTGCGCAGCTCGTGGGACACGTTGGCGATGAAGTCTTTGCGCATCTGTTCCAGTTGATGGATGCGTGTCACGTCGCGCACCAGCATCAAGTGTTCGTTGTTGCCGTAGCGAGTGATGTAGAGCTGAATACGCAGGCGATCATTGATCGGCGAGGGGATTTCCAGCGGCTCGGCGTAGCTGTCCTGCTCGAAGTATTCCTTGAAGCGCGGGTGGCGCACCAGGTTGGTCACGGGCTGGCCACTGTCCTGAGGGGTCTTGAGGCCCAGCAAGGTTTCGGCGGCGCGGTTCCACCATTCCAGGTTGCCGTCGCTGTCGAGCATGATCACCGCATCTTTCAGCGCAGCGGTGGATTCCTGGACCCGGTCGATCACCGCTTGCAGGCGCCCGCGCACCCGTTGGTCGCGGCGTTGCAGGTGGTAGATGCTGTCGAACACTTCACCCCACAAGCCATAGCCGTCGGGCGGTGCTTCATCGGGTTGGTGCTGGCGCAGCCATTCATGCAAACGCAGCAACTGCTTGAGGGTCCAGGCCAGATAAAGGCCCAGGCCCACGGCGAGGCTCCAGCCGTAGTAGCCGGAAATCAGACCGATCACCAAGCAAGCGGTGACCAGCAACAGCATGTGGCGAATCAGGGTGCCATGCCAGTTTTGGTTCACGGAAAAATGCGTCCTTGTCAGCGAGTCTGGCGGTCGGCTCAGGCCTTGGTGGAAAACCGGTAGCCGGTGCCGCGCACGGTTTGTACCAGATTTTCATAGGCATCGCCGAGGGCTTTGCGCAGGCGACGGATGTGCACATCGACCGTGCGCTCTTCGACATAGACATTGCCGCCCCAGACCTGATCCAGCAACTGGCCGCGAGTGTAGGCACGTTCCTGGTGGGTCATGAAAAATTGCAGCAAGCGGTACTCGGTCGGGCCCATCTCGGCGGGTTTGCCGTCGATGGTCACGCGGTGGCTGATCGGGTCCAGCAGCAGGCCACCGACTTCGATCGGCGCTTCGCCATCGGTCGGGCCGGCGCGGCGCAGCACGGCTTTCAGGCGCGCCACCAGCTCACGTGGGGAAAACGGTTTGGTGATGTAATCGTCGGCGCCGACTTCCAGCCCCTGGATCTTGTTGTCCTCTTCGCCCTTGGCGGTGAGCATGATGATCGGGATATCCCCGGTCAGTTCATCGCGCTTGAGCCGGCGGGCCAGCTCGATGCCGGAGGTGCCGGGCAGCATCCAGTCGAGCAGGATGAGGTCCGGTTTGCGGTCGACGATAATGGCATGGGCCTGCTGGGAGTTCTCGGCCTCCAGACAGTCATAGCCGGCCATTTCCAACGCAACGGCGATCATTTCGCGAATGGGCGCTTCGTCGTCGACGATCAGAATGCTCCTGCCAACCATGCGTTAATCCTCTTGTCATTTAACTGTCTTGCGCCGCATTAGATAACGGAATTATTGCAGTCGTGTGACAGTATTTTAGCCGTCCTGCGATTGTCGCGATCCTGAACTAAGCTCTAAGTCCGAATCCTGACAACCACAAGAGGAAGGTTTCCATGAATCACATTGCTCAATCCTGGAAGGCCCTGCTGGTCACGGCTGCGCTAACGCTGTCGCCCTTGGCCTTTGCCGCCGAACCGGCCACGATGAAAGACGGCATGATGGTCGACCACAAGGGTATGACCGTTTACACGTTCGACAAGGACAAGGATGGCAAGTCGATGTGCACGGGTGAGTGTGCGACGATGTGGCCACCGATGATGGCCCCGGCAGGCGCCAAGGCCGAAGGCAAATTTACGCCAATCAAACGGGATGACGGCACGATGCAATGGGCTTATGACGGTAAGCCGCTGTATATGTTTATGAAAGATGAAAAGCCTGGCGAAATGAAGGGTGACGGCATGAAGGATGTCTGGCGAGTCGTCCGTGAGTCGCAAAAGTAAACGGCTCAAGGTTGTAGCCGCTGCCGAAGCCTGGGTTCGGTAGCGGCTACGCGAAGATGTGGGTTGCTCAGCGATTGGCGTAATCCAGCACAATCCCGACAAAAATCGCCAACCCTGCCCAATGGTTATGCAAAAACGCCTGGAAGCAGCGCATCCGGTCCTTGCCGCGGGTGTACCAGAACTCCCACGCAAAACAACCCGCCGCCGCCAGCAACCCGAGGTGGAACCAGCCGCCGAGCTGGAATTTCGAACCCGCCAGCAGCAGGCATCCCAATGCCAATCCTTGCAGGGTCAGAATGATCACCCTGTCGGCATCGCCAAACAGAATCGCCGTGGATTTAACGCCGATCTTCAGGTCGTCGTCGCGATCGGTCATGGCGTAATAGGTGTCGTAGCCCACGGTCCACAACAGGTTGGCGATCCACAACAACCAGGCCGTCGCCGGCAGCTCACCGGTTTCGGCGGTGAATGCCATGGGCATGCCCCAGGAGAACGCCGCGCCCAGTACCACTTGTGGGTAATAGGTGTAGCGCTTCATGAACGGGTAACTGAAGGCCAGGGCCAAACCACCCAGCGATAACCAGACCGTCTTCGCATTGGTGCACAACACCAGCAAAAAGCTCACGCCCATCAGCACCGCGAAGAACACCAGGGCTTCTTTCGAGCTGATCTTGCCGCTCACCAATGGCCGCTGTTCGGTACGTTTCACGTGGCCATCGACCTTGCGGTCGGCCCAATCGTTGATCACACAACCACCGGCGCGGGTCAGTACCACGCCGAGCACGAAAATCACGATATTGGCCAACGAAGGCGAACCTTCACCGGCAATCCAGAGTGCCCACAACGTTGGCCACAGCAGCAAATAAATGCCGATCGGCTTGTCCATGCGGGTCAGCTGAATGAAATCCCAGGCCCGAGGATTCACGCGGTTCAGGGACTTGAGCAGGCTCTGGTACATCAGCAATTCTCCGGATGGGCGCGGGTGGCGTTCCACAAGGTCGGCAGGAAAGTCTCGGCCACCAGCACGCTCAAGGCACCGCGGTCGAAGCGCGAGCGCCGGCCCCACAGTTCAGGCGCCTGAGCGTCCACCGGCAACCATGCTTGAGGATAGTGACAAACTTCGATGGCCCGGCGCTGAAACGCTTGATCGCAAAACAGCAATTCGCCCAGCGAGCGGCTGCCCAATTCATCCATCTGTAATCCGTCGCCCTGCAACGCACTACGCGCCGCTACGCTGCGGGCAAACACCCAGGCTTCACCTTGGCCGCGCAGATACACCTCGCGCACCCAGCCCTCGCTACCTTCGGCCAGCTCCAGCGCGGCACATTCGTCCGCGCGTAGCGATTGCCAGCCTTCGAACAGCGGCGTGACGCTGAAACTGTCATTCGACAGGCGGGTCAGGCGCCGAGTCAGCGACCCTTCATCGAACAGCCAATCGAGCGTAGACGTGTCGGGGAGGGGCGTCAGTTGGCTTCGAGGAAGCCAGATCGGTGTCGTGGAGGGGGATTTTGAGTGCGGCACAGTGAGTCATTATTGGCAGCAAATGAGGCGGCGAGCTTACCATGTCAGGCGGCGAGTTTGATTGATCCGGCCTGCCGTTGCGCCGAACAGGCTTGCATCTGCCCGGCACGATCAGTACAAAACGCCCCTGAGCCGGACGGCAACACTTTACCGATCGACCGTTCGCGCCGGCAAAAGCCTGAATCCTGAGGAAATACTTGAATGAAAAAGTGGCAATGTGTGGTCTGCGGCCTGATTTATAACGAAGCTGATGGCTGGCCGGACGATGGCATTGCGCCGGGCACACTGTGGCAGGACGTGCCGGAAGACTGGCTGTGCCCGGACTGCGGTGTGGGCAAAATGGATTTCGAAATGATTGAAATCAACTAAGACAAGCAAGGAGCAAGGAATGAACGCACCTGTCGTGATCGTCGGCACTGGGCTGGCTGGCTACAACCTGGCCCGGGAGTTTCGCAAACTCGATGGCGAAACCCCGCTACTGTTGATTACCGCAGATGACGGACGCTCCTACTCCAAGCCGATGCTCTCCACCGGCTTCGGCAAGAACAAGGACGCCGATGGCCTGAGCATGGCCGAACCGGGCGCCATGGCCGAGCAGTTGAAAGCCGAAGTGCGCACCCACACGCGCATCAGCGGTATCGATCCGGGCCACAAGCGCCTGTGGATCGGCGAAGAAGCGGTGATCTACCGTGACCTGATCCTGGCCTGGGGCGCGGAAACCGTGCGCGTGCCGATCGAAGGCGACGCGGCCGATGCCGTTTTCCCGATCAATGACCTTGAAGACTACGCACGCTTTCGCGCCGCCGCGGCCGGCAAGCATCGGGTGTTGCTGCTGGGCGCCGGTTTGATCGGCTGCGAATTCGCCAACGACCTGATTCTCGGGGGCTACGAAGTGCAACTGGTTGCACCCTGCGAACAAGTCATGCCGACCTTGCTGCACCCGGCGGCTGCCGCTGCGGTCCAGGCCGGGCTGGAAAGCCTGGGCGCGCGCTTCCACCTCGGGCCGGTGCTCAATCGCTTGCAGCGAGTGCCTGATGGCCTGGAAGCGCATCTGTCCGACGGCCAGGTCATCCCTTGCGATGTAGTGATTTCGGCCATTGGTCTGCGTCCGCGCATCGATCTGGCGGCCGCTGCCGGGTTGCAGGTCAACCGTGGCGTGGTGGTTGACCGTCACCTGAAAACCTCTCACGTCAACATCTACGCCCTGGGCGACTGCGCCGAGGTCGATGGGCTGAATCTGTTGTACGTCATGCCCCTCATGAGCTGTGCGAGAGCACTGGCCCAAACCCTCGCCGGAAACCCGACGGTGGTGAGCTATGGCCCGATGCCGATCACCGTGAAAACCCCGGTCTGCCCATTGGTGGTTTCACCGCCACCACGGGGCGCGGAGGGCGTCTGGACGGTCGAAGGGCAGGGCGCGGACATCAAAGTGCTATGCCGCGACAGCGCCGGCAAATTGCTGGGTTACGCCCTGACCGGCGCGGCGGTGATGGAAAAACTCGCCCTGAACAAAGAGCTTCCGGCCCTGTTGGCGTAAATGCCGGTCGTTCTGTCGGAATCACCCCGTTTTTGCCCCTACAAAGGTCGCGGGGAGACTGGCGCCGCTCTAAAGCGCGTGCCATTCTCACTCCCGTCTGCCGCAGAGTAGAGCACCTGCGGCGCCTTGGGCGCTGTTCCAACGAGAACGGCACGGACATAACAACAAAAAACCGTCAAAGGGGCTTCACTAATGCGTAAACCAGAACTCGCTGCTGCAATTGCAGAAAAAGCAGACCTCACCAAAGAACAGGCCAACCGCGTTCTCAACGCCGTTCTCGAAGAAATCACCGGCGCTCTGCATCGCAAGGATAGCGTCACGCTGGTGGGCTTCGGCACCTTCCTGCAACGCCATCGCGGTGCCCGCACCGGCAAAAACCCGCAGACCGGTGAGCCGGTAAAAATCAAAGCCAGCAACACTGTTGCGTTCAAGCCAGGCAAGTCGTTGAAAGACAGCGTTAATCCGTAACACGCACCGACTTCCCGCATAGCGGGTGAGCAGGATAAAAAAAATGGGCACGCCAACGAGGTTGGGTGCCCATTTTTTTGTGGGTGGCGGATTAGCTGACGCGGCTTTGTTTTCTGGCGAGAATCGCTGCTATTTCCGGCTCATTCAGGTGCTCCAGCGCGCGCTCTACCAACAAATGCACCCCATCAGACATGCGGCTGAGCGCCAGGGCTACGGAGCGGCGTGAACCGTCCACATCGTCGGCGAGGTCGGCGGCGATGGCGAGGGATCATGATGGGCGCGAGCTGGAAAAATGGGCACACCGACTGGATCAGGCCCCCATTTTTGTTGGCCGCAGAGATGAATTTCTAACGAAGTCCCTCTACCCGTATCTGGTCTTTTTCTCCGCCCCAAGGAACGTCCAACAGGTACTTGGCTGGTGCTTTGCCGCTCCACTTTTCTACTGCATTATCTCTGGATCCGGAGTCGGAATGACCACACTCGCCCAACTGGCTGTACGTTTGCGTTGTGTCAGAGCACGCAATGCTGCTGCGTCGGGTTCGCCTTTTTTCGTGAATTTGACAGGTGCCAAAACATAGAGCATCACCTTTTCATTGTCGGGGATCGTCTCTTTTTCAGCTTTCGTATCCAAGGCTTTATCCACGACCACGAAAGCATCCACTTCGTCTGGCCAGGCCAGGTTGGCATACATGGCATCGGAACGACGAATCAAGAAGCCTTCCGACAAGGGGCCATCATCGAACGTGTGGCGAGCGAGCAGAGACAGCAACTCAACCGGAAAAACCCAAGGACTGTGGGGGGTAAAACCTTGCTGCGTAAGAGGCCAGTCGCCAGGCAAACATACGAATAATTCGGTATGAGGACTTTTGGCAAAAAGTCCGATGGTGAAGAGTAACTTGAACTTGTTTTTGCCATCAATACAGCTGATACGCAACTCCAGACCCTCTTCATTAGTGAAGGGACTCAGTTGTGCGGGTAAAACCCAGCCAGCGGTGTTGTGCACGAAAGTGACTATAGAACCACCAAATTCCTCGGGTCGGCTTTCAACAATGTCCATGATACTGACCGCCCCCGATTTTCTTAAGGTGGACGCAATCTCTGTAAATCCCCAGGTATTGGCGATGTCCAATGGCGCGGTATTCAGCCTGGTGTGCAGTCGATTGATGTTGGCATGGTGTTCTATAAGAAGATTGACGACGTCCTGATGCCCAAAGGTAATCGCGTTAATCAGGGGGGTGGTTATGCTGTTAGGCCACCCATCCACCAAAGCACCGGCCTCCAGAAACCATTGGCATGTTTGTAGATGTCCATTGCCAGCGGCTGCGGCAAGTGGCGTGCTATTTCCGGAACTGACGGCAGGCTGGTCCAGCGCAATACCTAAAGACACCAATAAGCGGCAAATTTCGGTTTGACCCCGTTCGGCAGCCATATGCAGCAGGGTCTCTTGCCCATCAAGGCCGTACATGGGCAGGTGCAATAGAACGGAATTTTTCTCTAGGTGCTTTTTTAGTGAGGCTGCATTTCCCGACGCGATGTCTGCATGAATGGCTAATAAAGTTTTGATGTTCTTTTCATAGATTTCTTCTGGGTTCACCAGAAGACTAACCATAAAAGTGTTTTCAATCATCACTAATCCCAAGGAACGATCCTATTTGAAATCATGCCGTTAGCCGCTGCCAGCACGGCGCCGAGGATGCTATAACTTGTCAATGCTGATCAGCAAGATTGCGTGATGGTATGAAACGTTCTCTTGTTTTCATCAAAAAATAAATAAGCCTGAGAGTTGTCATGGCTTAAATCACTAATATCGAGTTGCCCCAAAAAAATCATTGGTTTTCCATCCTGTATAGGCCATTCGGGGTTTTGGAGCCATTTGGGTGGTGTCTTCAGAGAGCGAAAATCACTTTTTATTTTTTCCTTTAACCATAGCTGCAGCTCTTTGGCGCTAAGTGATTTTTTGTCTTCAATGAGGCTGGATAGATAATCTGATGGTAGGGATAACCATTTTGGCTGAACTTTAAGCGTTAGGTTAAATAGATCTTCATATTTTTTTTCGACCTTGTGGGGTATATTTTTCTTATTTAGAAAGTCAGATAGAAGAGTTTGGGTGTTATATATGGATTCAAGGTTTTCATAGTTTTGACTAATGGTGTATGTGTATAAGTCTGGCTCTGCCACGTAAGCTGGTAAATTTTTCTCGCTTCTTAGTAGCTCTTCAATTGATGGGTCAGCATAAATTTTCCCTTCGAATTCTTTTGGCGAAATGGATGCTTCGACAAATTGCTTCACAATTTCTATAGCAGTCATTACTTAGTTCCTAGATGTCTGAAATTATCAAGTTCGGCATGTTGTTCTCGTGTGACTTCCCGTAAGTTTCGGGGGTTGTTCACGCTGACTCCGCCATTGCGTTGAGGGTTGTGATGGTGCAACTCCATCGAGTTTCCGTTTGCGTCCAAGGGGGCCGAGCCGCGTTTCATTCGGCTCATATTGGCTGGACTGAACTCACCTGAAGTTTTCGAGGCTTCGTGTCGATTCTTCCAATACCTTGACCTCACTACGTCCCATGCAGGAGCTTTGCCGTTAGGCAGAGGTTTATCAATAGCGTCGCCTCTTTTCCAGCGTTTGAACTGGACACAACTCCAACCCCATGGGTCCACCCATCCAACGGGGTTATATCCATATTGATAGAGGTTTAATCCTCCCTTCAACCCAATCGGATCCGGCGTCGTAAACCGCCCCACATCCGGATCATAAAACCTGAACGTATTGAAATGCAGCCCCGTCTCCCGGTCCAGGTACTGCCCCTGAAACCGCAGGTTCTGCTCTTCAATGTAATACGGCTCGCGCACCTCCTCTAGCGTGTTGCCCCACACCCG
>NZ_JAKWJK010000015.1:0-176376 GCF_031570575.1 Pseudomonas sp. JL3 | reverse complement strand
CGCATAGACGCCTCGGCGTGGGCGAGTCCATTCAATTACAGTTGGGCCGTGTCGGTCTTGCACATCCTCTGTTTATTTCCCGGCGTGCAGCACCTGCGCTTGCGGCATCGCCGAAGAGTGGTGGTTGAGAATCTTCCACTGACCGCCCACTTGTTCATAGACAAAGGTGTAACGCGCCTGCACCTGACGGGTCTTGCCATCGGCTTCGGTCAGGAAAAAGGTGTAAACGCCACTGTCCATCGCCACATTGGCGCCCAATGGGCGGATCTCACGGTAGTTGATCTGCCCCACCGGCTTGAGCGCCATGAAGTGATCGAAGTAGTCCTTGATCTGCGCCGGGGTGGTGCGCACCTTATTGGAAACCGTCGGCTGCAGCACCGCGTTCGGCGCGTACAGGTCGACCACGCTCTGAACATTGCCGCTCTTCAACGCACTATTCCATTGATCAAACAGTGCGGCGATTTCACGATCCTTCACGTTACCGGGCTGTTCGGCCACGCTGCTGTAAACGTAAGGCACTGCCTCCAACGCGTGGGCCAACGGGGCGGTCAGGGCGAACAACAGGACGATGGTTGAGGTCTTGAATTTCATTGCGCTAATCCAATGGTGGTCGATGGCCCTACTGTGCCGCTCGAAACGCCCCCCGCCATCGGCCAACCGGAGTCATTTGCCTATGCCATTCGGCAGATAGCGCCCTGCCCCGTTAACACGGTTTAATGACGCCCCAGCCCGAACGGACGCGCCTGCGCCGGAATATGTCCATGCAAAATCCTGATCACGATCCCGGTAGCGCCCTGGCCATTCGCACCCAGTATCGGCAATCGCAAAGTCGCGCCGCGCGCTTGCGGTTGCTGGTGGATACCGGCCAGGAACTGACGCAACTGGCCCCCGAAGCCATGCGTCAACGCGTGCTGCAACGGGCTTGTGCCTTCCTCGCGATGGACCACGCGCTACTGCTGGAATGGGACGTGGATGCGCAGGTCAGGACCACCGCCAGTCACGGCAACCGTGATCGTTTACGCAGCCTCGAACACCTCGCCGATACCGCGATGCGCACTGCGCAATGGCAGGAGCAACCGAGCGCGGTCCTGCCCAATGTGCTGCGGGTGCCTTTGCGCGGTGGCGATGGCGCGGCCTTCGGTGCATTGATGCTGGCCAACAGTGTCAGCATCAGTGCACCGGACACCGAGGACATCGAATCCCTGCAATTGCTCGCCACATTGCTGGCCGCACACCTGGAAAACCAGCGGTTGCTGGATGCCCTGGTCGCCCGCGAGCGGACCATGTCCGATCTGGTGCATCGGCTGTTCAGGGCCCAGGAAGACGAACGCAAACGCATGGCTTACGACCTGCACGACGGCCTGGCACAAACCCTCGCCGGGCTGCATCAGCGCCTGCAAGGTTTTGCCGGTCGCTGCCCGTCACTGCCCGAGGAACTCGGTGCGGACTTACAGACGATTCTTGCACTGGCCCAGCATTGCGTCGGTGAAGGCCGGCAATTGATCAGCGGCCTGCGCCCGACGGTACTCGACGACTTTGGCTTGCTGAAGGCGGTCGACAAAGAAGCGGATCGCCTGCGCGACGCCGGGATCAAAGTGAACTGGAGCACGCGTTGCGAAGCACGTTTGCCCAGCCAGGTGGAGATCGCTCTATTCCGGATTGCCCAGGAAGGTATCAACAACATTCTCAAACATGCGCAGGCCAGCCACGTCGCCCTGGCGCTGGAACTGCACGACGGGCAAGCCTCCCTGCGGGTGGACGACAACGGCAAAGGTTTTGCCATGGAACAACGACTCGACACCTGTGGCGCCCGTCACTTGGGGCTCGCGGCGATGCAGGAACGCGCGAGCCTGCTGGGCGGTGATTTCACCTGCGTCAGCCTTGCACACGGCGGAACCCGACTGCGCGCCACCGTACCCTCCGACCTCAATGGAACAGCTCAATGACTGAAGTTTTACGTCTGGTTCTGGCGGACGATCACGAGGTCACCCGAACCGGTTTCGTCGCGCTGCTGGCGGGCCATCCGCAATTCGAAGTGGTCGGCCAGGCCCGCGATGGCCAGGAAGCGGTAGACGCGTGCGAACGCCTGCTGCCCGACATCGTCATCCTCGACATTCGCATGCCCGTGCTCAATGGATTGGGTGCGGCGCGGATTCTTCAGCAGCGCCTGCCGGCCCTGAAAGTGGTGATCTTCACCATGGACGACAGCCCGGATCACCTGGAAGCGGCGATGAATGCCGGTGCCGTGGGCTACCTGCTCAAAGACGCCAGCCGCGATGAAGTGATCAACGCCCTGCAACGCGTCGCCGCGGGTGAGGAAGCGCTCAATAGCGCGGTCAGCGCCCGTCTGCTGCGGCGCATGACCGAACGCAACGCCAGTGGCGCCGCGCCTGCCGAAACCTTGACCGCCCGCGAACGCCAGGTCCTCGGGCTGGTAGCCAGCGGTTTCAGCAATCGTGAAATCGGCGAAGAACTCGGCATCACTACGGGCACGGCCAAGGCCCACGTGGAACGGGTTATAGGCAAACTCGGCGCCGCCGACCGAACCCAGGCTGCTGTCCGTGGTATCGCCCTGGGTCTGGTGACCCAGTCATGAAAGTTTCAAGCGCTCGACGCTGGGCCGATCTGCCGTTACGTGGCAAAGCCCTCGTGGTGATTTCCCTGCCGTTGGTAATCCTGTTGCTCTCTCTGGTGCTGATCTACATCACCGAACGCCAGACCGCGCGCGCAGAAGAAGACGTGCGCCGTGTGCTGCTGGTACAAGGCGATATTCAGGCCGTGCACACCCTGCTCGCCGAGGCCGCCGCCAGCGTGCGCGGTTATCTGCTGACTCGCCGCGAGGATTTCCTGCCGGGTTATCGGCAAGCCAAGCCCTTGATCGAATCAGCCCTGCGCCGGCTCGACAGCAACGTTCGCGATGTGCGGGTGCGCAAACATCTGGAGGCGATCACGCCGCTGATCGACACCAAGGTCGAGGGCCTGGTTGAACTGCTCGATGATCGCAACGCCACACCCGAGTCGATCACCACGATCCTGATCAATAACAAGCACATCCTCGACGAACTGCGTGAACGCATCAGCGCCATGCGCACCCTTGAAGACACGCTGCTGGCCGAGCGCACCGCGGCGGCCGCCTCGACTCGCCAGCGTTTGTTGTTCTCTACCTTGCTGGCCGCAGCCTGCGGGCTGTTTGGCGCCATCGTGGCGGTGTTGTTTCTGTCCAAAGGCATCGTCGCCCGGGTCAAGCAGGTCCAGGGCAACGCACAACGACTGGCACTCGGTCAGCCGTTGTTGCCGCAACCGCCAGAGAACGATGAGATTGGTCAGTTGGGCACGCGTCTGGTCGAAGCTGGTCTGCTGCTGGCCGAACGTGAACGGGCGTTGCGCGACAACGAAGAACGCTTGCGGCTGATCATCGACGGAGTGAAGGACTACGGCATTTTTGCCCTCGACACACAGGGCTTCGTCACCAGTTGGAATGCGGGCGCCGAACGGATCAAGGGCTACACGGAGCAGGAAATCGTCGGGCAGCATTTCTCGGTGTTTTATCTGTCGCAAGAATGCCCGCAGCATCCCGACATGGCGCTGCGCGAGGCGACTCGCGACGGTCATTACATGGAAGAGGCGTGGCGTTGTCGCAAGGGTGGCAGCCGCTTCTGGGCCAGCGTAGTAATTACCGCGCAATACGACAGCAGTGGCGCCCTGCGCGGATTTTCCAAGATCACCCGCGACATCACCGATCGCCGTGCGGCCGAGATAGCGCTGAGCACCGCCCGCGAAGAAGCCGAACGCGCCAGTCGAGCCAAAAGCGAGTTCCTGTCGCGCATGAGCCACGAGCTGCGTACCCCGCTCAACTCCATTCTCGGTTTCGCACAACTGCTGGACATGGACTCGTCCAAAGGGCAGCGGGCGCAGATCGGTCACATCCTGCGGGCCGGACAACACCTGCTGACCCTGATCAACGAAGTGCTGGACATCGCCAAGATCGAGGCCGGGCGCCTGCCACTCAACGTTGAAGCCGTGCCCTTGGCAGTGGTGCTGCAAGAAGCCCTGACGCTGGTTTCCCCCATGGCCTGCGACGCCGGCATTCAGCTGGTTGAACTGCCGATGCTGGCCGCCGACAGCGGGATCGTCGCCGATCGACAACGCCTGGTTCAGGTGCTGCTGAACTTGTTATCCAACGCGATCAAATACAACCGGCCCCAGGGTCAGGTGCACATCGAAGTCAGGATTATTCAACAGCGAATTGCCGTGTCGGTCTGCGATACCGGCAAGGGCATTGCGACCGATCGACTGGAGCAACTGTTCAAACCATTCGAGCGCCTGGAGACCGATCCGAATGTGGAAGGCACCGGTCTGGGCCTGGCCTTGAGCAAGAGTCTGCTGGAGATGATGAACGGCAGCATGACCGTCAAAAGCCAACCCGGCGCAGGCTCCAGTTTCACCCTGGAACTGCCCTTCGTGCGCCTGCAGCCAGTCACCGAGCCACCGGTTGCGCGAATCAGTCACCCAATGGTCACGGCCGCCCTCACCGCTCCCGATTATCAGGGCAAAGTGCTGTGCATCGAAGACAATCTCTCGAGCCTGGCCCTGATCGAAACCCTGCTGCAACGACGGCCGCACATTCAATTGCTTTCAAGTATGCAGGGGCAAATGGGTCTTGACCTGGCCCGTCAACATGCGCCGCAGCTGATTTTGCTCGACGTGGCCCTGCCGGATCTTGATGGTTTCAATGTTCTGCGACGCTTGCGCCAGTCTTCCATCACCCATGCCATTCCAGTGCTGATGATCACCGCCGATGCCAGCGACCTCACCCATCTGGCTTTGCTTGAGGCGGGAGCGACCGCGGTGCTGACAAAGCCGATTCACATCCCATCATTCCTCGCCCATCTTGACCAGCATCTACCGGAGCCCGTGTGAACACCGACCTGCGCATTCTGATCATCGACGACCAACGGCCCAACCTCGATTTGATGGAGCAGCTGCTTGTCCGCGAAGGGCTGACTAATGTCCTGAGCAGCACTCAGCCGCTGCGAACCCTGGACCTGTTCAACAGCTTCGAGCCTGACCTGGTGATTCTTGACCTGCACATGCCGGAGTTCGATGGCTTTGCCGTCCTGGAACAACTCAACCGGCGCATCCCGACCGGCGAATACCTGCCGATCCTCGTGCTCACCGCCGACGCCACACGCGATACCCGCCTGCGCGCGCTGGCCCTGGGCGCCAAAGACTTCATCAGCAAGCCTCTGGATGCCCTGGAAACCATGCTGCGTGTCTGGAACCTGCTTGAAACCCGCGCGCTTTATAAAGCCTTGCGCACCTTGGTCCCAGCGGATCAGATTGAATTGCTGCGTCAGTTAAAGCCGCACCCAGTTAGCTGACTGAAGGGGTGGAATCACTGACGATTTGCTACTGAATGTCAGGTCACGGGGCTGGCTCGGTATTTTGGCGACCGGCTTCAGAAAGCCCAGCAGGGCCTGTTGGGTGTCATGCCAGGCCGTCGGGTGTTCCATATCGAGGAAATGCCCGGCGTTCTTGATGGTCTGAAACTGAGCCTGACGGCTATGAGCCGCAAAAAGACGGGCGTCTTCCGCCGAGGTGTACTCATCCCATTCGCCATTGATAAACAGCAGCGGAACTTCGATGGCATCGGCACAGGAAACATAGCAATGAGTATCCTGGGTCAGCACCTCATTGACGTGAAAATGCATCTGCCGGTATTCGTGTTCGTCCAGGCTGCTGACATGGCGCTCATTGAAACGCTTGAACAGCGACGGCAGGTGCTTGCCGATAGTGCTGTTGATCAAGCGCCCGACATTGCGCCGATCACAGGCCTGAAGAAAATGCCGGCCGCTCTCCAGATAATCGCGCATCGGGGTATTGATTCGCGCGGCGAATGAACTGATCACCGCTTTTTCGATTCGGCGTGGATGTTGCGCCAGCGCCAGCAAGGTCGCCGCGCCACCCCAGGAAAAGGACATCACATGCTGCGCGCAAAAGTGCTCGATCAACTCCAACAGAATTGCGGCCTCGTCTTCCTTGCGGATCGGCAGGTCGTGCTGGTTGTGTTGTTTCGATTGACCGGCGTAGGGCTGATCGTAGAGGACTACGTTGAAGCGTGGCCGCAGGTAGCGCACCGTCTGGGCAAAAGATGCGGTCGTTGCCAGCGAGCCATTGACCAGAATAATGGTCTTGTCGGCGGTGGCGTTGAGATAATGTTCGGTATAAACCTTGTACTTCTTACCAATCTCGACGATCGCAGTTTTCAGCATCATTTTCATTCTATTCCTTGAACAAATTGGATCAGGCACACAGCTCGATTGACTCTCCGGCTTCCTCCGGGCAAGCCATACAGCACAAACCAGCGACAACGGTACAAGGGCGCTGAGATGAACACCATGACCAACAAGTCACAAACCGACCAGTGGTTACCAGTTAAGCAGGAATTCTTCCGCCTGCAAGTACGCAAGCTTGAAAGTGGCGGCCCTGACACTCTGACGCCCTGCCAACATCCGTCTATGAATGTTCATTACCCCTTCAATCCACCGAGGAGTTGAAAGATGTCGCTGACCCTTTACTACCATCCGCTGGCGTCGTTCTGTCACAAAGTGCTCATCGCGCTCTACGAAAATGGCACCGAATTCGAAAGAAAGATCATCGATCTCGCGGACGCTGGCGACCGCGCAGAGCTTCAGCAATTGTGGCCAATCGGAAAGTTCCCAATTCTTTGTGACCATGCTCAGCAGCGGAATCTGCCGGAGTCCAGCATCATCATCGAGTACCTGGATCGGCTGTATCCAGGCACGCACAAACTGATTCCAGACGATTGGGACAGCGCGCTGGAGGTCCGGTTATGGGATCGTTTCTTCGACCATTATGTACAAGTGCCACTACAACAGATTGTCAGTGATCGACTACACGCGACCAACGGTGATTTGACCAGGGAGTGGTCTACGCTGGAAACGGCGTACGGCATGCTTGATCGCCGAATGGCGTCCAGAATCTGGGTGGCCAGCCCGGCGTTCAGCATGGCCGATTGCGCCGCTGCCCCGGCACTTTTCTATGCCAGGACACTCGTACCGTTCCCCGTCGACTACCGGCATTTGAGCGCCTATTTCGAGCGGTTGGTACAGAAACCGTCATTTCAGCGAGTGATTGACGAAGCCAGGCCGTGGTTTTCGTTCTATCCGTTTGCGGAGGCCCTCGAGTAGCGGTTTCGCGAAGCGCCGGACAACGCATAATCCGCGTCCATCGGTCAAAAAAGCGGCTTGACGGCCTTCCACTCCGGCTTGTAACGCTGCATCTGCTTCACGTCATCGCGCTGACGAATGCCGCAGGTCAGGTATTGGTCATGCAGTTTGCCCAATTGATCGTGATCCAGTTCAAGGCCCAACCCCGGCGCACGAGTGATTTTCACGCAGCCATCGACGATGGGTAGCTTGCCACCCTTGATCACCTCTTCGTCCGGTTCCTGCCAGGGGTAATGGGTGTCGCAGGCGTAATCGAGGTTGGGCACCGAGGCGGCGACATGCGCCATGGCCATCAGGCTGATGCCCAGGTGCGAATTGGAATGCATGGACACGCCCAGGCCGAAGGTGTCGCACATTTTCGCCAGCGCCTGGGTGTCGCGCAGGCCACCCCAGTAATGATGGTCGGCGAGCACGATCTGCACGCTGTTCAGGGCCACGCTGCGGCGGAACTCATCAAAGTCAGTGACTACCATATTGGTCGCCAGCGGCAGACCGGTGCGCTTGTGCAACTCGGCCATGGCGTCGAGGCCCGGTGTCGGATCTTCGTAATACTGCAAGTCATCGCCCAACAGTTCTGCCATGCGAATCGAGGTTTCCAGCGACCAGTTGCCGTTCGGGTCGATGCGCAGCGGGTAGCCGGGAAAGGCCTTTTTCAGCGCCTTGATGCACGACACTTCGTGCTCCGGCGGCAGTGCGCCGGCTTTGAGTTTGATGCTCTTGAAACCATAGGCCTCGATCATGCGCCGGGCCTGGGCGACGATCTGCTCTTCACTCAGCGCTTCGCCCCAACTGTCCGGTTTGTACGGTGAGTCGATGTGTTGCGCGTACTTGAAGAACAGATAGGCGCTGAACGGCACTTCATCACGAATTGCCCCGCCCAGCAGGTCCACCAGCGGCACGTTCAGGGAATGCGCCTGTAGATCGAGAAACGCCACTTCGAACGCCGAATACGCGTTGCTCACCGCTTTGCTGGCGTGGGAGCCGGGCGCCAGTTCCGCACCGGCGATGCTTGGGGTTTTGTTCGCCGCCACGGTGGCCTGCACGAGGGCGCGCAACTGGTTGAGGTTGAACGGGTCGAGACCGATCAGCTGACTTTGCAATTGCTGTTGAATCGCCAGCGCCGGGGCGTCGCCGTAGCTTTCGCCCAAGCCAATGTAGCCATTGTCGCTCTCGATCTCGATGATCGAGCGCAGCGCGAAGGGTTCGTGAATACCGCTGGCATTGAGCAGCGGCGGATCGCGGAAGGCGATGGGGGTGACGGTGACGCGTTTGATTTTCAAGAGGCAGCTCCCTTTGGCTCGGCATTCAAGGCTTGATGACTGACAGGATTTTGGGGGGCAACGGCGTCGACCGGTTTAGCGGTGAGCGAACTGCGCGTGTCACCACGCGGTGCAGTGCGGGCAAAAAAGATCACCACGGCCGCGACTAGCGAAGTGGCCGCCAGGCCGTACAAACCGCCCTCGATGGAGCCGGTGGTCTGCTCCAGGAAACCGAACGCGGTCGGCGCCACGAAGCCACCGAGATTACCGATGGAGTTGATCAAAGCGATCACCGCCGCGGCGATGCGCGCATCCAGATAGCCTTGGGGAATCGGCCAGAACAATGCTGAAGCCGCCTTGAAACCAATGGCCGCAAAACAGATAGCAACGAAGGCGAAGATCGGCCCGCCGGTGGTGGACATGAACATACCGAACGCGGCAATCACCAGCGTCACGGCCACCCAGGCTTGCTGGTATTTCCATTTGTTGGCCATGGCGGCGAAGCCATACATCGCCAGGATGGAAATAATCCACGGAATCGAGTTGAACAGGCCGACCTGGAAGTCGCCGAGGTTGCCCATTTTCTTGATCATGCTGGGCAGCCAGAACGTGGCGCCATAAATCGTCAGGGCGATGGAAAAGTAGATAAAGCAGAACAGGGCAATCTGCCGGTCAGCCAGCAATTTGAACATCGACGGTTTGACCGTCTGCACGGCTTCGCGAGCCTGCTGTTCCAGGGCAATGGCGCTTACCAATGCATCCTTTTCTTCGACACTCAGCCATTTCGCCTCGCGTGGATGGGATTGCAGCCAGAACCAGACAAATCCACAGAGCACGATGGAAGCAAAGCCTTCAATCAGGAACATCCACTGCCAGCCATGCAGGCTGAGACCGCTGACGTGCAGCAGCGCGCCGGACACTGGACCGCAAATCACCGACGCAATGGCCGAACCGCTGAGGAAAATCGCCATGGCCTTGCCCCGCTCCGTCGACGGTAGCCATTGGGTGAAGTAATAAATGATGCCGGGGAAAAAACCCGCTTCGGCGGCGCCGAGAATGAAGCGCAGCACATAGAAGCTGGTTTCGCCGCGCACGAAGGCCATGGCCATCGCCGCCGCGCCCCAGGTGAACATGATGCGCGTCAGCCAGGCGCGGGCACCGTAGCGTTGCAGCAACATATTGGAAGGCACTTCGAAGATCGCGTAACCGATGAAAAACAGCCCGGCGCCCAAGCCATAGGCCGCGGCGCCAATGCCCAGGTCGGTTTCCAGGTGGCTGCGCACGAAGCCGATGTTGACCCGGTCGATGTAGTTGACGATGAACATCACCACGAACAGCGGCAGCACATGGCGCTTGACCTTGGCCGCTGCTCGGGCAAGGACGGTCGGGTCCGGCGGACTCTGATGGTTATTCAAGGGGCGACTCCCGTTCATTGTTTTTTTAGGGGAGAACCGATCATGGACGCGCCTATTGATCCCGTCTAATCTAACTTGGCACTCGATTGATACCTGGATTAGATCAATGTTCGAACTGACGCAACTGCGCTGCTTCACCACCGTGGCCACCGAACTCAACTTCCGCCGGGCCGCCGAACGGTTGAACATGACCCAACCGCCCCTCAGCCGCCAGATTCAATTGTTGGAGCATCACCTGGGCGTCGAGTTGTTCACCCGCAGCACGCGCAGCGTCGCCCTGACCGCCGCCGGCCGCGCCTTCTTTATCGAAGCGCAGAACCTGCTGGAGCGAGCGCAGCAAGCCGCCGTGACCGCCCGGCGCTTCGCCGAAGGGGACATCGGTACGGTCAACATCAGCTTCGTCGGCAGCGCGGTGTACGAGTTCCTGCCCAAGGTCATCGCTGAAGCGCGGCTCAAACAGCCTCAGGTCAAAATCGATCTGTCGGAGATGAACACCTACCAGCAACACGAAGCCCTTCGCGCGCGTCGTATCGATCTGGGCATCGTTCGCGCGCCGTTGCTGGAGCCGGGCTACGCCACCGAATGCCTGGTGCGTGAACCTTTCGTATTGGCCGTCCCCCACAACCATCGGCTGGCCAGCGCCGAAATCGTGTCCGTCAAAGACCTGGACGCACAACCCTTCCTCATGTACTCCCATGCGGCCTATCCGCCGTTCAACGAACTGCTGACCGGCATGCTCCGCTCAGCCCGCGTCGCCCCGGAATATGTGCAATGGCTCGGCTCGTCCCTGACCATCCTGGCCCTGGTCAACGCCGGAATGGGCCTGGCGCTGGTGCCGCGCTGCGCCACCAGCGTCGTGTTCAAGAACGTGGTGTTTCGCGATATCGATCTGGGGGAAGGCGTGCAAAGCGAGCTGCATTTGATCTGGCGCGAGAACAACGACAACCCGGCGTTTGCGATGTTGCTGGAGGGGATTCGAAAGGCTGTTAGAGAGGGATGGGGATCGTGAGTTGTCGGCGCAACTACCGTTGCGCCAGTTCATGGTTGATGCATTGCTCGTAATACGTTTGCTTGATAGCAGCAGGCTTGAGGCGCGAGGGGCTGTTATAGGTTTGTTCCGTGATCCCCATGGCGGTCATGCGCATCCACGGCCGGGGAAATTTGCGTGCCTGCAGTTTCCTGCGCGCCCCGTAAAGCGTGAGCCCGGAAAGCTTCGACGCCTGTGCGCCGGCAGCGATGTCCGAGCCCCAGCTGCAGACGAAACGACTGTTCTTGTTCAGGTCCTTTGCCTGAGCCTCAAGCGAGAGAGTCACCAGGGCAAACGTTGCAGCCATCCATATCAAAGTCCGCATATCGCCAATGCCTAACCTTCTGAAAAGAAAGCAAGTTTGACAACGAAACGGAAATCGGGGGGCCAGCAGTTCGCCTCATTCTTATCTGTTTTTTTGGTCTCGATCGGCACAGCAGAGTCTCCTTCACGGTGTCCGAAACTTTTTTGAGCTTTAACCGAGCCTTGCAGTCTCTAGTTTGAGAGCGTCGTGGTTATCGACAGGTCATTGGCGGCGACCCCGCGGTCAGGCGGGTGGAGGCAATCGATGTCAGATTTTGAGTATGTCATTCAGCCCTTTAATGCCAGGTTGGTGATGATCGGCTCTGGCTGCATAGGCAAAGGCGTACTGCCGCTGCTATTGCGCCATCTTGAGCTTGAACCGCAGCGACTGTTGATCCTCAGCCCCGATGACGATGGACGCTTGCTCGCCCAGGAATTCGGCGTCGCCCACAAGTCCGAGCAATTGGACCAGAGCAATTACGAGGTGGTGCTGGACCCTCTGTTGAGTGCTGGCGACTTCCTGCTCAACCTCTCGGTGGGAGTCTCCAGCCTGTCCCTGATTCAATTCGCCCAGCGTAAAGGCGTGCTGTATCTGGACACCTGTATCGAGCCGTGGGAAGGCGGTTACACCGACCCCGACAAATCCCTGTCCGAAAGATCCAACTATGCATTGAGGGAAGCGGCGCTTCAGCTTCGGGGGGAAAGTGCGCAAGGTCTGCCCACCGCCCTGTTGACCCACGGCGCCAATCCGGGGCTGGTGTCTCACCTGGTCAAACAGGCACTGGTCAACCTCGCTGAAGATTTGGGTGACACAACGCCCCTGCCCGCTACTCGCGAAGAATGGGCGCAACTGGCCAGCCGACTGAATATCCGCTGCATCCACATCGCCGAACGCGATTCGCAGTATTCATCGCAACACAAAATCGCCGATGAGTTCGTCAACACTTGGTCAGTGGACGGTTTCATCAGTGAAGGCAGTCAACCGGCGGAATTGGGTTGGGGCAGCCATGAAAAAGTGCTTCCCGGGGATGGCTATTACCACCCCTTCGGGTGCCAGGCCGGAATCTATCTGCAACGTCCCGGTGCCGCCACGTCGGTTCGTACCTGGACGCCCTCGACGGGCCCCACCCATGGGCTCCTCGTGACCCACAACGAAGCCCTGTCAATTGCCGACTACCTGACCCTTGGCCAGGGAAGGCAACCGATTTACCGGCCGACCGTCCACTACGCTTATCGACCCTGTGATGACGCCTTACTCTCGGTGCATGAACTCACCGAGCGCAACTGGAAACCCCAGAGCGGCCAGCGCCTGCTTGACGATGAAATTCTCGACGGCAGTGACGAACTCGGCGTGCTGCTGATGGGGCATGCCAGAAACAGCTATTGGTATGGCTCGCGCTTATCGATCCAGCAAGCCCGGGCTCTATGCCCCCATAACAGCGCCACCAGCCTGCAAGTGACGGCGGGAGTGCTGGCCGGTGTGATCTGGGCGATTCGCAATCCTCAACGCGGCATCGTCGAACCGGATGAATTGCCCTTCAGGGAGATTTTGCAGATTTGCATGCCCTACCTGGGCAATGTAGAAGGCATTTATTCCGACTGGACGCCGCTTACCGGACGTCACTCATTGATGCCCGAGCAGACCGATGAATCCGATCCGTGGCAATTCATCAATGTCAGGATCACTTGAAGGCCTGACGTGGTTTGCTCCACGCCAGGCAACGGCTCAAATACCGGAACCGTTCTGAAATGAGTCGCCTGAACCGGACTCTCTCTGCCAGGCCCGGTGCAGAAGATCGATGACCTCTTCGTCCGACGTCTGCGAAAAATCCGTGTACCAAAGCCCGATCGAGATCATCCAGTCGGGGATCAGCGGGCAAATCAGTTCGTCCACTTCGTCACGCAGCGCCTCAGCGGTCTCAAGCGGTGCCACCGGCACGGCGACGACGATACGAGACGGCGCGTGCAGGCGCACGGCCTCTATCGCGGCCATCATCGTGGCCCCTGTCGCCAGGCCGTCATCGATCAGAATCACCACCTGATCCTTGAGCGCCACAGGTGCACGCGATGCCCGGTATAGCTGCTCGCGACGCAACAATTCCTGGGTTTCCTTTGCAACCACGCCCTCAAGCGTACGTTGATCAATACCGTTCGCCCTCAGTACATCGTCATTGACGATTCGTATGTTGCCGCTGGCAATCGCGCCCATGGCGAGTTCCTGATGAGACGGTACTCCCAGCTTGCGCACCAGCATCAGGTCCAGGCGTACCTCCAGAGCCGTGGCCACTTCATAAGCGACCGGCACGCCGCCACGGGGCAAGGCGAGGACGATGACATCGGCTCTTTTAGCGTATTTAAGCAACGGCTCCACCAGGCCTCGGCCGGCATCCACCCGGTCGTGCAAGATGGTTTGCAATGAAGGACTAGTCATTTGAAAACCTCCCTGGGGCCGGAACCCCAAAAATGGGCGTTCGTTTGACGGCGGCCATCATTCCAACAGGCGCGTGCGCCCCTAGACCGCCAGAATGCTGCAAGGCACCTGATACAAAATATGTTCGGTCGTGCTGCCAAGCAGCCGCTCCAGACCACGGTATTGGGTTCTGCCCACCACGACCACGTCCATCTGATGCTCGTGGGCGAATTCGCTCAGCACCGAGACCGGTTGCCCCATGATGAAATGCCGACAGTCGGCGGGCACACCGAACCGGGCGGCCAGCTTGAGAAAAGACTTTTCCAGGTCGTTGCGTAACTCCCTGGTAAGCTCCGCGAGCGTCAGACCGCCGCCCATGTCCGCCAGGAACGCTGCCGAAATGTCACACGCGTACAACAGATGCAACTCGGCATTGCACTGCAGCGCCAGGCCGGAAGCCTGCAAGATGATCCGGTCATTGAGTTCGCTGTTCGAAGGCTCGGTGTCTGACACGTCAACCGCGGCCACCACCTTCTGCGGCAAGGCATGACCTTCGCCGCCCACCAGATAAACCGGGACCGGACAATGGCGCAATAAACGCCAATCCAGCGGAGTGAAGAATGCGCGTTTGAGCACGGGTTCATGCTGCACTTGCTTGATCAACAGATCGGGCTGCATTTCGGTGACGTGGTCAAGAATGTCCTGGCGCATGTTGTCGGCCCATGCGACTTCGATTGTCACCTCGATCCCCCTGCCCCGCATTTTTTCCGCCTGTTCATTGAGCCAGTCGCGGTGTTCCTGCAGGTAGCTCGCCCGAGCCTTTTTCCGGTCGCCTTCTTCGAGCAACGACAGAATGTTCAACGAAGGGATCAGCGCGGCTATGTGCAAGCTCGCCCCGCTGGCCTTGGCCAAGGCAGCGCCATGGTTTATCGCAGGAGAATGGCGCAACAGCGGGTTGATGATCAGTAATAACCTTTGATACTGGCTCATGAGCTGACTCCAGACAGGTAGACCCTCGACGCCGGCGAGAGATCCGGCATCAGACCCAGACTCCTCCCTTAAAGCGCTTAGGCCTTGATTTATATCAATTCCTTGAATGAGGCATTGAAGGGGCCACTTGAAAAGAATAGTTCACAACGGAGCTATCCATCTCGTGCCGGACACATCGGCGATGGCCGTTCGCCTGAAAATCGGTGGCACTGCTGATGTAGGCTGATACACCGACTTCGCGGGCAAGCCCGCTCCCACAGGTTCCATGGTTGGCTGATTGGTATTGGGCAACCGCCAGGTTTTGTTTGTGACTCGGGTATTCGTCACCCAGTCCCAAGAACAAACAACTCCAACATGGCCCAAACAGCATGCATCCGCAAAGACTGATCCTGCACAACGAGTTGCACGCGCGCCCTTCTCTGTATTTCGACGAGCCCGCCCACGTCTTTCATCTGGCGTTTCTGGCGAATGACGGGCAGTGCGACACTCTGCTGAGTCGCTGCTGCCCCGGCCCCGTCGACCCGGATGCAGCCCAAGGCATCACCGAGCTGGAGGGCTACGCCTTGAAGTGGGAACGGCACGCGGAGTTCCTGACGCTGACGCTGGTGGTGCCCTCCTCCAGCCACGAGCCCTGCTGGAGCCCGCCACCCAAAGCCTTGATGGATCGGGTCGAACCCTTCATGCAGCACGTGATCAACGCTGTGCAGATTGTGGTGCGCACTGATACGTCCTTTTCTGGCGATTTGTCAGTTTATGGATTCAAAGATCCTAGCGGCTCTTGCATCGGCGGTGGCGATGCGACGGTCTGGAGCGATTTTCGCCTGAGCGACGACGGCACCAACCGTTTCCTGTTCATTAACAAACGCCTGAATGCGTATCGGCTGGGACGGATGATCCGCCGCCTGCTGGAAATCGAAACCTACCGAATGATGGCTTCGCTTTCACTCATCACCGCGAAAGCCTTGAGCACTCAGCTCAACGTCTTCGACAAAACCCTGGTAAACCTCTCGGAACGTAACGCCGGCCCCGATACCGGAAATGCGAAAGCGTTGCTGACCGACATTGCCAACCTGTCGGCGCAAGTGGTCAGCAGCAGCGCGAAAACCCGACACCGCTTCAGCGCCACCCAAGCCTATGCACAGCTGGTTTTCGAGCGCTTGGGCGAACTGCGCGAAAGTCATGTGGGTGACTGCCAGCGACTGGGTATCTTCATCGAAAGACGCTTTAAACCCACGGTCAGATACTGCGCGGTCACCGAACAACGCCTGGAGCAACTGGCCGAAAGCGTGGCCAACCTCGGGGACTTGTTGCAGGCCCGTGTCCAGGTCGAAATGGAAGAGCAGAACTCGGAAATCCTGAATAGCCTGAACGTCCGCGCCGATACTCAAATCAAAATCCAGCGCGCCGTCGAAGGCTTGTCGATTATCGCCATCACCTATTACTTGTTGAGCCTGTTCAAGCTGTTCTACTCGGGGTTGCATGTCATGGGCGCGGATATTTCCGCGCGAGATGCCATGCTGGCCATGACCCCGCTCGCGCTCTGCGTCCTGCTGTTTATTTTGATCAGGATCAGGAAAGCCAAAGAACATTGACCCACCGTAAAATGCCCCGGCGCGATAATCGCCGTATGCGACAGGGGCCATGCACTACCAGCCCTCAGGGCACACATCGTTTTTTCCAGTTTTAACCGACTCTTTCCTGAAGCGCGCCCGGGCATCTGTGCCCGCCAGCCCGGGAGCGCAGTCGTTGAGGAGTTTTCATGGATATGCTTTACCGGACCTCCCGCGAGGGAGTGACCGCCCCGCGGTTCGCGTTCAATCCCCTGAACCTGGGCCTGCTGCTGGCTAGCACGATGCCTTCGACCTGGGCCGCCACCGAACTGCCGGCAGTGACCGTCACCGGCGAAGACACCTCCGCTTATCAGGCCGAAAGCGCTTCGGTCGGAGGTTTCGAAGCGGCGCCATTACTTGATACGCCGGCCTCGATTTCGGTGGTCAACGAGGCCTTGATCAAGGATCAGCAGGCGCGCCTGCTCAGCGAAGTGCTGCGCAACGACGCCTCGGTGGGTGAAAGCTACGCGCCGGTCGGTTATTACGAAAACTTCGTGGTACGCGGCTTTTCCCTCAACTCCGCCAGCAGCTACAAGATCAACGGCCGCACCATCACCGGCGAGCAGAACGTCGGGCTGGAGAACAAACAGCAGGTGGAGTTGCTCAAGGGCCTTTCCGGTCTGCAAAGCGGCGTCAGCGAGCCCGGCGGGCTGGTCAACTATGTGACCAAGCGGCCTGCCGATGTGCGTTCGGTCACCGTCTCCACCGACGATCGCGGCAGCGGTTACCTGGCCACCGATGTCGGTGGCTGGTTCGGCAGTGAACAGCAGTTCGGCCTGCGCGCCAACCTGGCACACGAAGACCTTCACTCCTACGTCGAACACACCAACGGCCAGCGCGATTTCGCCTCGCTGGCCTTCGACTGGAACATCAGCCCCGATGCGCTGCTGCAACTGGATGCCGAGTACCAGACCAAGGAACAGCGCTCGGCACCGGGTTATCAATTGCTCGGCGGTTCCAGCCTGCCGCACCACGCCTCGCCGAAAAAGCTGCTGGCACACCAGAGCGGTTCGAAGCCAGTCACCACCGATGCGCTGAACCTCAACGGCAACTTCGAATACCGTTTCAGTGACCAGTGGAAAGGCAGCCTCAGCGCTTCCCGCAGCCGTGTAGTGATCGATGACTACAGTTCGTTCGCCTGGGGCTGCTACGGCTCCGTCAGTTGCGCCAGCGCGGCGGTGCCGAACTATTTCAGCCCCGAGGGCGACTACGACATTTACGATTTCCGCAGCCCCGACGATACCCGCCGCAACGACGAGGTGCAGGCCACCCTCAGCGGCCACTTCGAAACCGCCGGCCTGGGCCACGAACTGAGCGTCGGGACCAGCGCGTTCCGCCGTGTAGTGGACAAGCGCGACGCCATCAACCAGATGATCGGCAGTGCCAACATCAACAGCGAACCGGCTGATTTTGCCCGCTACGACGGCCCGCTCAACGATTCCTATCGACGCCTGGACAGCCGTCAGTACGGGTTGTTCTTCAATGACCGGATCAGCTTCAACGAGCAATGGCAAACCGTGCTCGGTGGGCGCGAAGTGCGCCTGGATGAAGAGACCTTCGACAGCCAGGGCGACACCACCCGGCACACCCAGCGCTATGTGTTCCTGCCCCAGGCCGCACTGATCTACAAGCCGCTGCAAAACCTGTCGCTGTACACCCGCTACAGCAAGGGCCTGTCCCTGGGCGGCGAAGCGGCGTGGTTCACCACCAATGCCTATGAAATCCTCGCGCCCACCGTGTCGCGACAAATCGAAGCCGGCATCAAATACGACTGGCAGCGCATCAGCCTGGCTGCGGCACTGTTCCAGATTCGTCAGGCTTATCAGTACTCGCGACCGAATGACGACGGCACGTTCACATTCACCCAACAGGGCGAACAGAAGAACACCGGGCTGGAGCTCTCGGCCAATGGCTGGGCCAGTCAGCGCCTGCAGATTTCTGCCAGCGTCGCGGCGATCCGCGCGCGGGTCACCGACAGCGGCACGCCAGCTTATGAAGGCCACCAGGCGATCAACGTTCCGACCCTGCGCGCCAACCTCTACGGCGACTATGCCCTGCCCTGGTTCGACGGCCTGGCGCTGCTCGGCGGAGTGCAGTACAGCGCCAGCAAGTACGCCAACCGCCAGGGTGAAGTGCAGACCGGCGCCTATGCCGTTTTCAACATCGGCAGCCGCTACAGCACGCGCATCGACGGTTACGACACGGTGTTCCGGCTGACCGTGGATAATCTGTTCGATAAACGCTACTGGCGTGATGCCGGTGAGTACATGGGCGATGGCTACCTGTTCCAGGGCGCGCCACTGACCGCGCGGCTGAGCGCCTCGATCAACTTCTGATTCACCGGAACGAAAGAAGAGGCCGAAGCCTAATGGTACGGAACCTGTGGGAGCGAGCCTGCTCGCGCTAAGGCCATCAACTTCAACATCAATATCGCCTGCCAGACCGCTATCGCGAGCAGGCTCGCTCCCACACTTTTGAACTGCATTACCCCGGCACAGACATCAATTCCAACCGCCCCCCATCACCTTGTACAAACTTACCCGGTTACTCTGCTCGGCCAGACGCAGGGTGATCAGGTCCTGTTGCGCGCTGTACAACGAACGCTGAGCGTCCAGGGCTTCGAGGTAACTTTGCGAACCGCCTCGATAGAGCGCGTCGGCCAGTTCAAAGCTTTTGCGGCTGGCGTCGGTCAAGGCTTGCTGGGCCGCCAGGCGTTGGTCCAGGGTGCTGCGTACCGCCAGGGCATCGGCCACTTCCTTGAAGGCTGTTTGCAGGGTTTGTTGATAGGTCTGCACCTGAATTTCGCGCTCGACCTTGGCTGCGTCCAGCGTGGCGCGGTTACTGCCGGCATCGAAGATCGGCAGGCTGACGCTCGGGGCGAAGGTCCAGGCGCCGCTGCCGGCCTTGAACAGACCGGACAAGGCCGAGCTCGCGGAGCCGGCGTTGGCGGTCAGGCTGATGCTCGGAAAGAACGCCGCACGGGCCGCGCCGATATCGATGTTGGCCGACTTGAGAGTATGTTCGGCGGCCAGGACATCCGGGCGACGTTGCAACAAACTGGACGGTAACTCATCCGGCACCTGAACCAGCACCGCGGCCGATTGCAGGCTAGCGCCAGGCAGCAGTTCATCGGGAATATCGCTGCCGACCAGCAAGCGCAGGGCATTGCGGTCCTGGAGAATCTGACTGGAGTAGACCGCCGCGTCGCCCCGGGCCGATTCCACAGTGGTTTGTGCCTGGGCCAGGGCCAAGCCGGAGGAACCACCCAAGGCGTGGCTACGCTGAGTCAGTTCGTAGGTTGCCTGCTGGCTGCGCAGGGTTTCTTCGGCCAGTTGCAAACGTTCGTTGTCCGCCGCCAGGGTCAGCCAGGCCGTGGCCACTTCCGCCACCAGACTGATCTGGGTGCTACGCCGGGTTTCGGCCAGCGCCAGATAGTCTTCCAACGCTTCGTCCTGAAGGTTCTGCACTCGCCCGAACACATCCAGTTCGTAACTGCTCAAACCCAGTTGCGCACTGTACTCATGACTGGTGCTCGCCGCGCTGCTGCTAGACATGCGGCTATGTGTGCCGCTGACTCCGGCATCGATGGTGGGAAACGCCGCCGCCCGTTGAATGCGATATTGAGCCTGGGCCTTTTCGATGTTCAGGCTGGCCAGACGCAAGTCACGGTTGTTGGCCAGGGCCAGGGCCTGCAAGCGCGCCAGGCGACTGTCGGTAAAGAACTGCTTCCAATGAATATCCGCCGCCGCATCGCCTGTGGGCGTGCTGCTCGTCGGTAACCATTGCTCGGCGACCGGCGCCTCAGGGCGCTGATACTGCGGCGCCAGGTTGATACAGCCACTGAGCAACGCCAGAGCGGCCAACAATGGCCAATGAAACTTGATCATGCATCACCTTTCTGGACGGTTGGGTTGGCGATTGTTGCGGTGGATACACGACCGAAACGGCGACGGATCAGCACAAAGAACAGCGGCACAAAAAAGATCCCCAATACAGTGGCGCTGAACATGCCCCCCAGCACGCCGGTACCGATGGCCTGGCGCCCGGCGGAACCGGCACCGGAACTCAACGCCAGGGGCAATACGCCGAACATGAAGGCCAGAGATGTCATCAGAATCGGTCGCAGGCGTTGGCGCACGGCAACCAGCGTCGCGTCCCGCAAGCTGTTGCCCTGCTCTTGCAGGTGCTTGGCGAACTCGACGATCAGAATCGCGTTCTTCGCCGCCAGCCCCACCGTGGTCAACAACCCGACCTGGAAGTACACGTCGTTACTCAAACCACTGAAACGGGTCGCCAGCACCGCGCCGACCACCCCCAGCGGCACCACCAGCATCACCGAGAACGGCACCGACCAGCTCTCGTACAACGCCGCCAGACAGAGGAACACAAACAGCACCGAGATCCCGTACAGCAGCGGCGCCTGGGAGCCGGACAGGCGCAGTTGATAAGACTGCCCGGTCCACTCGTAGCCGATGCCTTCGGGCAGTTGTTTGATGATCGCTTCCACCGCGTCCATGGCGACCCCGGAACTCACCCCCGGCGCCGGATCGCCGACCACCTCCAGCGAGGCGTTGCCGTTGTAGCGTTCCAGCAACGGCGAGCCATAACTCCACGCGCTGCTGGCGAACGAGGAAAACGGCACCATCTCGCCTTTGCTGTTGCGCACGAACCAGTGCTCCAGGTCGGCCGCCTGCATCCGCGCCGACGCCTCGCCCTGCACGTAAACCTTCTTCACCCGACCCTGATTGAGGAAGTCATTGACGTAACTGCCGCCCAACGCCGTGGACAAAGTGGCGTTGATGTCGCTGGTGCTCAGACTCAAGGCCCCGGCCTTGCGATCATCGATGCTGACTTTGAGCTGCGGTGTATCGTCCAGGCCATTGCTGCGCACCCCCAGCAATCGAGGGTCTTTGTTGGCCAGTTCGATAAACTGTTCCCGCGCGGCGACCAGGGCGTCATGCCCCAGACCACCAAGGTCTTTGAGTTGCAGGTCAAAGCCCGAACTTTGCCCCAATCCGCGCACGGCCGGTGGCTGCATGACAAACACGCTGGCATCGCCAATGCTCGCTAAAGCCAGGGTCGCACGCTGGGCTATCGAGGCCGCATCCTGCCCTTTCCCGAATCGCTCGCTCCAGTCCTTGAGCTTGATAAAGGCCCTACCCGTGTTCTGGCTGTTACCACCCATGCCCAGGCCACTGATGCTGATCAGCGCCTCGACTTCCGGTTGTTCGAGCATGTAGCGCTCGAACTGTTTCATTACCGCCTGAGTGCGGCTATCGGTGGCGCCCACCGGCAACTGGATCTGCGCCATGAGAATGCCCTGATCTTCGTCCGGCAAGAACGAGGTCGGCAGGCTGGCATAACCAGCACCCATCGCCAGCAAAACCACCCCGTACACCAGCAAGCTCCGACGCCCACGCTGCAGAATGCCGCCTACCAACTGTTGATAGCGCTCGGCGCTACGTTCGAAACTGCGGTTGAACCAGCCGAAGAAGCCGCTTTGCGCGCCATGGCCCTGGGCATCGGACGGCTTGAGCAACGTCGCACACAAGGCCGGCGTTAGGGTCATCGCTACCAGCACCGACAGAAGCATGGCCGAGACGATGGTCACCGAAAACTGCCGATAGATAATCCCCGTGGAGCCGCCAAAAAACGCCATGGGAATAAACACGGCGCTGAGCACCAGAGCGATGCCGATCAGCGCGCTGGTGATTTCCGTCATGGACTGGCGCGTCGCCGCCAGCGCCGAAAGTCCCTGCTCGCCCATCACTCGCTCGACGTTTTCCACCACCACGATGGCGTCGTCCACCAGCAGACCGATGGCCAGGACCATGGCGAACATGGTCAGGGTATTGATCGAATAGCCGAACAGTGCCAGCACGCCGAACGTGCCCAGCAGCACCACCGGCACGGTGATCGCCGGGATCAGCGTGGCGCGCAGATTCTGCAGGAACAGGAACATGATCAGCACCACCAGAACGATGGCCTCCCCCAGGGACTTGACCACTTCTTCGATGGACAGGCTGACAAAGGGGGTCGTGTCGTATGCGATCACGTTCTTGAGCTGCATTTCTGCCGGGTAGAAAGGCTCCAGTTCCTTGAGTTTGGCCTTCACGGCCTCACCCACGCTCAAGGCATTGGCCCCGGCGGCGAGCTGCACGCCCATGGCGGCGGCGGGTTTGCCGTTGAGGGCAGAACTCACGTCGTAGCTTTCGCTGCCCAGTTCGACCCGCGCCACATCCCCCAACAGCACCACCGCCCCATTGCTGGTGGACTTGACCACCACGTTGCGAAATTCTTCGGCGGTTTGCAGCTTGCTGCGGGCACTGATGGTGGCGTTCAGTTGCTGCCCGGCCACCGCCGGCAAGGCACCGAGCTGGCCGGCGGACACTTCGGTGTTCTGTGCTTCCAGGGCGCTGCTGATGTCCGAGGGCATCAACGAATACTTTTCCAACAGGGCCGGGTCCAGCCAGATGCGCATGGCATAGCCCGAACCGAGGGTCTGCACGTCGCCGACGCCATCGATACGACTGATCTGGTCGAGCAAGGTGCTGGAAATGTAGTCGCCGATCTGGGTGCCGGTAACGCTTTCGTTATCGGAGGCCAGGGCGGCAATCATCAGAAAGTCCGAACCGCCCTTGGTCACGGTCAAGCCTTCGCTCTGCACCGATTGCGGCAGTCGGGATTCGGCCTGTTGCAGTTTGTTCTGCACCTGCATCTGCGCCACATCCGGGTTAGTGCCGGCGGCAAAGGTCAGGCTGATGCTGGCGCTGCCCGCCGAACTGCTGGAGGCCGACATGTAGGTCAGGTTATCCAGCCCTTTCATCTGCTGTTCGATGACCTGCGTCACCGAGTTTTCCACGGTCTCGGCCGAAGCGCCGGTGTAGGTGGCGGAGATCCGTACTGTCGGCGGCGCGATGTCCGGGTACTGTTCCAACGGTAACTGACTGATCGACAAGGCCCCGGCGAGCATGATGACGATGGCGATGACCCAGGCAAAAATCGGTCGATCGATAAAGAACCGCGCCATGGTCAGCCCTCCTGCGCAATGGCAGTAGACGCCGATCGCGGCGTGCGGCTGCGAGTACCGGGGTTTTGCGCCAACACCGACGCGCCGACCCGGACTTTCTGCCCGCCCTCGATTATCACCTGGTCACCCGCCGTGAGGCCGGATGTGACCCACCACTGGTTGCCCACGGCGCGGTCGATGGTCAGCACGCGTTGCTCGACCTTGCCGTTGACCACCAGCAGCACCGACGTCACACCGCTGGCACTGCGGGTCACCGCCTGCTGCGGGATCAGGATCGCCTGATCGTCCCGGGCCTGTTCCAGCACCGCCCGCACATACATGCCCGGCAGCAACAGCCGGTCCGGGTTGGCGATTTCTGCCCGCAAGGTCACGGTGCCGGTGCCCTCATTGACGCTGACGCCGCTGAATTTCAAGCGGCCTTCATGGGCGTACGTGCTGCCGTCGTCGAGCTTGAGGCTGATCCGCGCTTCGCCCTCGCCGTTGCTTTGCAGCACGCCGCTGGCAAGGTCGCGCTTGAGGCGCAACAGCTCGGTGGTCGATTGAGTGACGTCAACGTAGATCGGGTCCAGTTGCTGCACCGTGGTCAGTGCGCTGTCCTGATTGGCCACCACCAATGCACCGGGAGTGACCGTCGAGGTTTCGATGCGCCCGCTGACGGGTGAGCTGATGCGGGTATAGGCCAGGTTGATGCGAGCTGTATCCACGCCGGCCTGGGCCACTTGCAGCTCAGCTTCGGCGGTCAGCAGACTGGCTTGAGCATCCTCGTTGTCCTGCTGGCTGATGGCATCGATCTTCGCCAACTGAGCATTGCGCTTGGCCGTGGCCTGGGCCGACTTCAATGTGGCGCGCGCCTTGGCCAGGGTCGCCTGTGCTTCAGCCAACGCGGCCTTGTAAGAAGACGCGTCCAGCTGATACAGCGCCTGCCCGGCCTTGACCTCGGCGCCTTCGACAAACAGCCGCTGCTGGACGATACCGCCGACCTGCGGGCGGATCTCGGCGACCATGGACGCTTGAGTGCGCCCGGCCAGTTCCGTGGTCAGCGCCTGGCTTTTGGGCTGCACCGTGATCACTGACACTTTGGGCGGTTCGATCACGGGCGCGGATTCGCCGGGGGAGCAACCGCTCAACACGAGCAGAACAATCAAGGACAGTAGAACGGCGGCGGTCACCAGGGATTTGGCGAATAGTTTGGTCGACATAAATGCCTCTGCAAGACGGGATGGAGCAAGTCAGGCGCCATACTGCGAGGCAAATGTGCAGGAAAATTGAAGATTGCCCGCCGCCCTTGAATCTTCGTCGCGCCAGGGCCTAAATGGGCGGGCCATTCACCGACCTGCCCGAGCCCATGAAACTGAGCATTTCCACCAAGCTGTTTATTGCCGTACTGGCCAGCGTGCTGTTTGTCATTTTGAGCATGGGGGTGGCCAACGGCTGGAGCTTTGGCAAAGGTTTTCTCGACTACCTCAACGAACAGGCCCTGGCGCGCATGACGCCGGTGCTGCCGCGCCTGGCCAGCGCCTACGAGCGCGAAGGCAGCTGGGAATTCCTGCGCAACCAGCCGGATCGCTGGTTCGAGCTCATGCGTCCGGAGCCAGGCGAAAAACCTACCGGCCCACAGCTGCCTACCCTGCCCATGTCCGACCTGACCGGCGCGGTGTTTCGCATCGCCCTGCTGGACCAGCAAAAGCAACTCGTCATGGGCTACTCGGCGATTGCCGACGATGCCCTGATGCGCCCTATCGAGGTCGCCGGTAAAACCGTCGGCTGGCTGGCGGTAACGCCATTCCAGAACGTGACCGAAGCCGGCGGCGAACGCTTTCGCCTATATCTGTTGCGCACCAGTCTGGCCGTGGGCGTGCTCTCATTGCTGCTGGCGATGCTGATCGCCTGGTGGATCGCCCGCACCCTGCTTGACCCGGTCAAGCGGGTGGCCGCCGCCACGCACCGACTGGCCGCCGGGGAATACAGCAACCGGGTGGCGGTGTCTTCCAATGACGAAGTCGGTCAGCTGGCTCGCGACTTCAATCAGCTGGCGTATACGCTGGAGCGCAACGAAAAAATGCGCCGGGAGTTCATGGCCGATGTTTCCCATGAGCTGCGGACCCCACTGTCGGTGTTGCGTGGTGAACTGGAGGCCATCGAGGACGGTGTGCGCACCCTCGATCAATCCTCGATGAAATCGCTGCAAGGCGAAGTCGGCATGCTCAGCAAACTGGTGGATGACCTGTATGAGCTGTCTCTGGCCGATGTGGGTGCACTGACATACCGCAAGTGCGAATGCGATCTCAACGAGCTGCTGGACAGTTGCGTGGCGATGTTCCAGGAACGCTGCAATGCCCGGCATTTGCGCCTGGAGCTGGAGCTACCGACCTCGCGGCTGCGGTTGGAGGCCGACCCCAAGCGCTTGCAGCAACTGTTCGGCAATCTGCTGGAAAACGCCGTCCGTTATACCGATGAGGGCGGCGTGCTACGCATTCACGCAGCCAGCGATGGCGACATCGTACGCATCGATTTTCTTGATTCCGGGCCTGGGGTCGACGCGGATCAGTTGCCACGGCTGTTCGAGCGTTTCTACCGCGGCGAAGCCTCTCGCAATCGCGCCAGTGGTGGCGCTGGTCTGGGGCTGGCCATCTGTCACAGCATCGCCCTGGCCCATGGCGGCAGCCTCAGTGCCGATCACTCTCCTTTGGGTGGCCTTTGGCTGACCCTGCGCCTGCCACGGAACGCCTGACCATGGTCAACGACAGCCCGATCCTCATCGTCGAAGACGAACCCAAACTGGCCGCGTTGATGCGCGACTACCTGTGCGCCGCTGGCTATGCGACCCAGTGCCTGGACAACGGACTGGAGGTGGTGCCGGCGGTGCGTGCCCGCGAGCCGCGGCTGATCCTGCTCGACCTGATGCTGCCTGGGCGCGACGGTCTGCAAGTGTGCAAGGAACTGCGCGGCTTCAGTGCCGTGCCTATCATCATGATCACCGCCCGAGTCGAGGAAGTGGATCGCCTGCTCGGGCTGGATCTGGGCGCCGACGACTACATCTGCAAACCCTTCAGCCCTCGCGAAGTGGTCGCCAGGGTCAAAGCCATCCTGCGACGCAGCCCGCATCTTTTGACCTCTGCAGCACCGCGTCTACAGATTGACGAAGCACAGTACCAAGCCTCCCTCGACGGTGTGGCACTGGACCTGACGCCTCTGGAACTGCGCTTGCTCAGTACCCTCGCCCGCTCTCCGGGACGCGTGTTTTCCCGGGATCAGTTGCTTGACAGGATCTACTCCGATCACCGGGTGGTCACCGACCGCACGGTCGACAGCCATATCCGTAATCTGCGGCGCAAGCTCGAACAGGCCTGCCCGGGGGAGCATCCCATCGAATCGTTGTATGGCGTGGGCTATCGGTTTCAGCTCGCCGACGCCTGAAGCGTCGTCGAGATTACCGTTATTGATCGGCCGCATAGATGATGGTTTGCGCGCTGTCGGATGTCGCAAGGCGGTGGGTGAAGTAGGTGTCGCCTTCATCTGTCTGGATCTCGTAGTCGACCTTGCTGGCGACACGGCCCGATGCACCGCAATGCTTGATGATTTTCAGCACCCGCTGAAACTTCACGCCCTGAGTACCGTTCTGGGCAGGGCCAGTGAGTACATTGACCGTTTGAAACCAGCCTTCATTCTTCTTGTTCGACACGAGGGTGCCGGTCAGTGCCTCAAAGCGCTCCAGACGGGTAAAACCCCAGAGTGTCTGTTCCTCGACCGTTTGGTCCTGCGCGGCGGAACCCGTAAACACAAACAGGTTGATGGCCGGATTGTCTTCGCAAAAAAAGTCATAGGGCACAAGCCCGTCCACCATTTTCTTGCCGGCAACGAAGCCCTTTTTATGAACCAGAAACATGACCACCTCCACTCAATAACTTCACTAAAACATCAGCAAACGCTGAGTAAGTTTGAGCGGGGAGTCTACTGAGACGGGGCGTACAGGGCCGTCAAGCCAATGTAATATCGTGTAAAGATCATGCCTGACGGGGCAAACTGATTTCCACGGTCAGCCCACCTGACGGCTCGTTGCGCGCCACGATCGTGCCGCCGTGCATTTCCACGGCCCTTGAGGCAATCGCCAGGCCCAGCCCGAAACCGGCACTGGCCTCGTTCAGGCCGCGCTCGAACGGGTGAAAAATGTCCTGCAATCGCTCGTTTTCAACACCCGGCCCCCGGTCGGTAATCTGCACCGTCAGGTAGTCTGCGTCGAGATTGACCTCAGCCACTACAACAACAGTCGTGTTCGGCTTGGTATAGCGCACCGCGTTTCGAATGACGTTCTCGAAACACCGATACAGCAGTTCGCCGCTGACACGACTGACAAAGGCCGGACACGCCTGCAGGCTTACCCGGCAACCTTTCATTTGCGCCTCGAATTGAGCGTCCTCGACGATCACCGACAGCATCTCGACGATATCAATTGGCTCGCGCTCGATACTCTCGGGCCGACCCTGCATGCGCGCCAGGGTCAACAACGCCTCGATCAGCGTATCCATGCGCACCGACTCGCGATCGATGCGCTCCACCATTTCCAGGCGTGCAGGATCTTGCTGCAACAGCCCGATAGCCGCTTGCATGCGCGTCAACGGTGAACGCAGTTCGTGAGAGATGTCGTGCAACAGATGTTGCTGGGCCTCCACCAGCAGTTTCAGCTGATTGGCCATCCGGTCGCAGTCCTCGGCCAGATCAACGATTTCATCGCGACGCTTACCCATCATCGGCTTGACCCGGGCTTCAAAGCGCCCTTGGGCCACGTTGCTCATCGCCCGCCTGAGGTAGGCCAACGGCCACGCCAGGTAATACGCCATATACCCGCTGAACAGCGCACTCATCACCGTGCCGATGAACAACGGAATCGAGCGCCCCGGCCCCCTGTCACCCTCCTTGCCAAGGGAATGTGTAGACCTGAGCGACAGCGCCATACCGTCCTTGCTGATGACCGATCGCTCATAAGCCGGTTGCGGAACCGGCGACCCCGCCAGCAGCTGGCCTGCACTGTCATACACGCCAATGGCCTGGTCACCGGGGTGCTCCCACACCGTCAGCAGCTGCCGGCCCGACTCGACGCCAAACTGGCGCAGCAGCTGCTCTTCGCTGGCAAGGATCGCTTCCAGATGAGGATCACCGGGCCTGAAACTGCCCAGCACCAGAACGCCCAACCCGACCAAAAACGTCAGGCTGGTGGCCAGCCAAAAGGCCAGGAACAGTTTCCAGAACAGCCGGCTGGGTTTCATCATTCGGCGATCAACAGGTAACCGAGGCCACGCACGCTCTGAATCCAGGCCTTGGCGTCGGGCCGCGGCCCCAGCTTCTGGCGAATGCTGCTGATGTGCACGTCGATACGCCGGTCGTAGCGAGTCAAGGGACACCCCAAGGCATTGAACGACAGATCCTGCTTGCTCACCACCTGCCCGGCACAGCGGGCCAGCTCTTCGAGCAAGCTGAATTCGGTACTGGTCACCCCCAGCTCGCGCCCCTGCCAGAGGGCCTGACGCTTGCCGGGCCACAAGACCAGAGGGCCAGTCCTGATCACTTCGGTGGTTGGCTGATCCACCGGCTGCACCCTGCGCATGATTGCCCGTAAACGTGCCACCAATTCCCCCGGCGAACTGGGCTTGGGCACATAGTCATCGGCGCCCAGTTCCAGGCCGGTGATCTTGTCTATGTTGTCGCCTCGGGCGGTGAGCAACACTACCGGCACCTGGCTTGCAGCCCGAATGCGCCTGAGCACCTCGATACCCGACAGTCGCGGCAGCATCACGTCCAGTACCACGATGCTGTAGCGGCCGGACAGCGCTTGGACCTCACCCTCCTCGCCCGTGTGCACTGCTGTCACCTCAAAGCCTTCACGCTCCAGGTATTGGCTGAGCATTCCAGTCAGTTCCTGGTCATCGTCAACTAGCAATACGCAGATCATGGCGAGCTCTTGAATGGGTATCGGCGCATTATCGCCCTTGCACTGCACAGCGTCATCGCCCCGGGCCAACCTTTACCTAACTTGACACTTGGTTAACCGCACCAAACGCACCGAGCTTTTATGCTTCACCTCCACCAGCCTGCTCGCTCCGCGGTAACTCGTCTTGCTGTGAGATATCCGCGCCCGCCTACGCTGCTTGTCGATGTGTTCTGGATAAGATCTTGATGAATTTTTCGCGCCTGCTCTGCTCGGCTGCACTGCTACTCAATGCCACACTGGTGCATGCCCAAGGCTTCAAAATTTCCGATATTCGCATTAACGGTCTGCAGCGGGTTTCCGCTGGCAGCGTGTTCGGTGCCTTACCGTTGAATGTCGGTGATGAAGCGGACGATCGTCGCCTGGTGGAGTCCACTCGTGCACTGTTCAAAACCGGGTTCTTTCAGGATATCCAACTGGGGCACGAGGGTGATGTCCTGGTCATCACGGTCGTCGAGCGTCCCTCAGTCGCCAGTATCGAGATCGAAGGCAACAAGGCAATCTCCACTGAAGACCTGATGAAGGGCCTCAAACAATCCGGTCTGGCCGAAGGCGAGATCTTCCAGCGCGCCACCCTCGAAGGCGTGCGTAACGAGCTGCAGCGTCAATACGTCGCTCAGGGTCGCTACTCGGCGTCGGTCGATGCCGAGGTGATCGCGCAACCGCGCAATCGTGTGGGCCTGAAAATCAAGATAGACGAAGGCTCAGTAGCGGCGATCCAACACATCAACGTGGTAGGCAATACCGTATTCACCGAAGAAGAATTGAGCGACCAATTCACTCTCAAGACCAGCAACTGGCTGTCGTTCTTCAAGAACGATGACAAGTACGCTCGTGAAAAACTCTCCGGTGACCTGGAGCGTCTGCGTTCCTACTATCTGGATCGCGGCTATATCAATATGGATATCGCGTCGACCCAGGTGTCCATCACCCCGGACAAAAAACACGTCTACATCACCGTCAATATCAACGAAGGCGAGAAGTACACCGTTCGTGATATCAAGCTCAGCGGTGACCTGAAAGTGCCTGAAGACCAGGTCAAGTCCCTGTTGCTGGTTCAGAAAGGCCAGGTGTTCTCGCGCAAGCTGATGACCACCACCTCGGACCTGATCACACGCCGTCTGGGTAACGAGGGTTACACGTTTACCAACGTCAACGCGGTGCCGACCCCGAACAATGACGACCATACCGTCGATATCACCTTCGTGGTCGACCCGGGCAAGCGTGCCTACGTCAACCGCATCAACTTCCGTGGCAACACCAAGACCGACGACAAAGTGCTACGCCGCGAAATGCGTCAGATGGAAGGTGGCTGGGCATCGACCTACCTGATCGACCAGTCCAAGACGCGCCTGGAGCGTCTGGGCTTCTTCAAGGAAGTCAACGTCGAGACGCCGGCGGTAGCGGGTTTGGATGACCAAATCGATGTGAACTATAGCGTCGAAGAACAGGCGTCCGGCTCGATCACCGCCAGCGTCGGTTTCGCCCAGAGCTCAGGTTTGATCCTCGGTGGTTCGATCACCCAGAACAACTTCCTGGGCACGGGTAATTACGCCAGCCTGGGCCTTACCCGCTCGGGATATCAAAACAAGTACAATTTCGGTTTTACCAACCCCTACTTCACGCCGGACGGTGTGAGCCTGGGCTACAACCTGTTCTACAACGCCACCGACTACAACGATTATTACGATGACGGTGTTTCGTACTATTCCATCAATAGCTACGGCGCCGGCACCACCATCGGTTACCCGATCAATGAAACCTCACGGCTGAATTTCGGCCTGACTGTGCAACATGACAGCATCGATCCAGGCACCTACAGCGCCGATGAGATCTACGACTTTATCGAACGTGAGGGCAAGGAGTTCACCAACTTCAAGGCCAATCTCGGCTGGTCGGAATCGACCCTGAACCGCAGCGTGCTGGCCACCCGCGGACATTCGCAAAACCTGAACCTGTCGGTGACGGTGCCCGGCAGTGACCTGAGTTTCTACAAGATCGATTACACGGGACAGACCTTCCTGCCGGTCAGCGACTCCACCTCACTGCGGTTCCATACCAAGCTCGGCTATGGCAACAGCTACGGCTCAACAGACGGCCTGCCGTTCTATGAAAACTACACCGCAGGTGGCGAGGGCTCGGTGCGAGGCTTTGAAAGCGGCACCCTCGGCCCACGTAATACCCCCGCCACTGGCACGTATGCCAGTGCCGGACAGTCGTATTATTCCGATCGGGACACCGAAGCACTGGGCGGCAACATCCTCATCACCGGCGGCGTGGAATACCTGTTTCCGTTGCCCTTTATCAAAGACAATAAATCCCTGCGCACCTCAGTATTCTGGGATGTTGGCAGCGTCTATTCAAACAAGTGTTACCTGAGCACCACCCAGGCTTGCGACGGTGTCGACCTCAACCAGATGGCCAGTTCCGTGGGTGTTGGCGTCACTTGGTACAGCCCATTGGGCCCCTTGAGCGCCAACCTGGCGTTTCCGGTTCAAACGCCTGATAACGCGGATACGCAAGTGTTTCAGTTCTCTATGGGGCAGACGTTTTGATCAGGTAAGTGAAGGTATGAAAGCGCCAACCCTGGCGAGCCTTATTGATCGATAGTACGACGGGTCAGGGTTGACGTAGCCTCCACCGCGCCTTTCACCCCAATTCGCTTTGCCGGATCAGTTTCTTATCAATCTTCCCGACGCTGGTTTTAGGAATCTGGGCGACGAATTTGAACTGCTTGGGGATCGCCCATTTGTTGATGCGGCCACGCTCGACAAACCCTTGCAGGTGCGCCTCCAGGATCTTGCGGTCGAGATACTGCCCCGGCTCGCACACCACCAGCGCCATCGGCCGCTCACCCCATTGTTCATCGGCAATGCCCACGACCGCGACCGACATCACCGCTGCGTGTTCGCTGATCAGGCTTTCCAGTTCCAGAGAGCTGATCCACTCCCCGCCCGTCTTGATGACATCCTTGATTCGATCTTTGATTTGCACTCCTCCCAAGGTGTCGATAGAGGCCAAATCACCGGTGTGCATCCAGCCGTTGTGCCAAAGCTCGGCACCCTTTTCGGGCTCCTTCAAATAGCCTTGGGTCAGCCAGGGTGCGCGCACCACGATCTCGCCCAGAGACTCGCCGTCATGGGCAACGTCATTGCCATTGGCATCGATGATTTTCAGGTCGACCATCGGCACCGGCGTGCCCGTCTTGATGCGGGTGGCCAGTTGGGCTTGCGTGGATTGTTCGAGGTCTTCATCACGCAGGTACGTCAGGCACAGCAATGGGCAGGTTTCCGACATGCCGTAACCGCTGTGCACCTGAATACCTTTGGCGCTCGCTTCGCTGGCAATGCCCAGTGTCAGTGCGCTGCCACCCAGGAGCATTTTCCAGCCATCAAAACGGGTCTGTGCCGCTTCCTCACAGCTCAGGATCATCTGCAAAATGGTCGGCACGCAGTGGGAAAAAGTGACCTTCTCTTGACGATACAGCCTGACCAGGCTGTTGGGTTCGTAGCGGCCGGGGTACACCTGCTTGAGCCCCATCAGGGTGGCGACATAGGGCACACCCCAGGCATGCACATGAAACATCGGGGTGATGGGCATGTAGACATCATCGGAGCGCAGCAACGGCAAGCCTTGATAGACGCCCAAAGTGCCCACGGCATTCAAGGTGTGCAAGACCAATTGGCGGTGGGTGAAATACACGCCTTTAGGGTCGCCAGTGGTGCCCGTGGTGTAGAAAAGGGTCGCCACCGAGTTTTCATCGAAGTCGGGAAAGTCGTATTGGTCTGCGGCCCCGGCCAACAGGTTTTCATATTCCCCCAGCACCGGTAACGACGTGGCGGTTGCTGTGTCGTCCGTGAGCTGCAGGTAACCTTTGACGGTTTCAAGTCGCCCGTGAATCTGTTCAACCAGCGACAGAAAATCATCATGCACCAGTACCAGGTCGTCCTCGGCATGGTTCATGGTGAAGAGCACCTGATCTGGCGAAAGACGGATGTTCACCGTGTGCAGCACCGCGCCGATCATCGGTACGGCAAAGAAGCATTCCAGGTAGCGATGGCTGTCCCAGTCGAGCATGGCCACGGTATCCCCGGCCTTGACGCCGGCAGCGGTCAAGGCGTTGGCCAGCCTGCGGATCCGCTGGTTGAGGGTCTGGTAGCTGTAGCGCAGTTTGTCGGCGTAGACGATTTCCCGGCCCGGCTCGTAACGCACGCCGGACAACAACAATTGCTTGATCAGCAAGGGATAGGCATAGGCGCCATCGGCGGGCGGAATTATTTTTGTCGCCATCATGGTTGAGGTTCCCGGTCCTATTTACGTGGGCTCAGAATTGCGCCGCGTCCAGTTGATAGAGGCATTCGCTGCCAGCCTTGGCCGACGCGCTCAGCGAGTGGATGCGCGGCAGCAGGCGGGCGAAATAGAAGCGCGCGGTGGCCAGTTTGCTGGCATAGAAATCGTCTTTTGAATGCGTGCTCATGGCAGCCTTGGCCATTCGCGCCCACATGTAGGCGTACGCGGTGTAGCCGAACACGTGCAGGTACTCGACCGAAGCCGCGCCGATTTCATTCGGGTTGCTCTGGGCTCGGTCCAGCAGCCATGCGGTCAGTTCGTCGAGGGTGTCGACAGCGGCGTTCAACGGTTTGGTGAACTCACCAAGGTCAGCGCAGGCATTGGCGGTAAATTTGCGGATTTCCGAAGCAAACAGCCGGTACAGCGCCCCGCCGCTGCCGACGATTTTGCGCCCGGCCAGGTCCAGTGACTGAATGCCGTTGGTGCCTTCGTAGATCTGAGTGATGCGCACATCGCGAACCAGTTGCTCCTGGCCCCATTCGCGGATGTAACCGTGGCCGCCGAAGATCTGCTGGCCGTGCACCGTGGTTTCCAGCCCCATGTCGGTGAGAAACGCCTTGGCCACCGGGGTCAGCAGCGACACCAGTTCCTGGGCGCGGGTGCGGGTCGCCGCGTCATCGCTGTACTTGGCGGCATCCAGTTGCAGGGCCACGTAGCTGGAGAACGCACGCCCGCCCTCGTTCAAGGCTTTCATGGTCAACAGCATGCGTCGTACATCCGGGTGCACGATGATCGGATCGGCGGCCTTGTCCTTGTGCTGCGCGCCCGTCGGCGAACGACTTTGCAGACGGTCACGGGCGTATTCGACTGCGTTCTGGTACGAGCGCTCACCCAATGCCAGGCCCTGGATGCCCACGCCCAGACGTTCGTAATTCATCATGGTGAACATCGCCGCCAGGCCCTTGTTCGGCGCATCGACGATCCAGCCAGTCGCTCCGTCAAAGTTCATCACACAGGTGGCGGATGCCTTGATGCCCATCTTGTGCTCGATGGAACCGCAGGACAGCGAGTTGCGCTCGCCCAGCGAACCATCGTCATTGACCAGCACCTTGGGCACCAGAAACAGCGAGATGCCCTTGGGGCCGGCCGGTGCATCCGGTAAACGCGCCAGTACCAGATGAATGATGTTTTCGGTCAGGTCGTGCTCGCCGCCGGTGATGAAAATCTTGCTGCCGCTGATCTTGAAACTGCCGTCGACCTGAGGTTCGGCTCGGGTGCGAATCAGGCCCAGGTCAGTGCCGGCATGCGCCTCGGTCAGACACATTGAACCGGTCCAGGTGCCGGCATACATGTTCGGCAGATAGCGTTCCTTGAGTTCCTGACTGGCGTGAGCATTGATCGACAGGCACGCACCGGCAGTCAGCATCGGGTACAGGCCGAACGACAGACTTGCCGAGTTGACCATCTCCTCGACCTGAGCCGAAATGGCCTTGGGCATCCCCATGCCACCGAACTGCGGATCGCCACCCACCCCCACCCAACCGCCTGCGGCGAACGCGTGGTAAGCCGCAACAAAACCTTCGGGAGCGATGACGATGCCATTGCTCCAAGTGCAGCCCTGTTCGTCACTGCTGCGGTTCAACGGTGCGATAACTTCGCCACTGATCTTGCCGGCCTCTTCAAGAATTGCGGCGGCCGTTTCTTCATCGATCACCTCGGCCAGGCCAGGCAATTGGGCCCATAGCCGGGACACCTGGAAGACTTCGTTGAGTACGAAGCGCATATCGCGCAAAGGAGCTTTGTAATCAGACATGGTTGGCTTACTCGGAAGTGGTCAGGGCATGGGGCATGTCCTGACGTTGGGATGTACCGGTTTCAGCGGTTTGCGCCACGTGGGTTTGCACAACGGGGTGACGCAGCAGGAAGTACGACAGGGCTGGAATCAGGATCAGCGCGCCGAGCATGTTCCACAGGAACATGAAGGTCAGCAGGATGCCCATGTCGGCCTGGAACTTGATCGGCGACCACACCCAGCACACCACGCCCGCCGCCAGGGTGATGCCCACCAGACCCACCACCCGGCCGGTAAACGACACGGCGTTGCGGTATGCCTGACTCAGCGGCAGGCCCTGGCGCTGGTAATGCAACTGCACGCTGAGCAGGTACAACGCGTAGTCCACGCCGATGCCCACGCCCAACGCGATCACCGGCAGGGTCGCGACCTTCACGCCAATGCCCATGGCCACCATCAACGCCTCGCAAAGGATCGAAGTCAGCACCAGCGGCAACAGGGCGACCAGGGTCGCGCGCCAGCTGCGGAAGGTGATCAGACAGAACAGCGTCACCGCCGCATAGACGTAAAGCAGCATGGTGCGATTGGCTTCGCGCACCACAATATTGGTCGCCGCCTCAATCCCGGCCGACCCGGCCGCCAGCAGGAACTGGCGATCATCGCTGTTGTTCTCCCGGGCGAATTTTTCGGCGATGCCCACCACGGCATCCAGGGTCTCGGCCTTGTGATCCTTGAGAAAGGTAATCACCGGCATCAGCGAACAATCGGTGTTGAACAACTCCGGGGAGTTGACCGAGGCTTGCTGCGCCGCGTAGTTCAGCACGTCCTGATTGCGCTGGATGCTGTTGAGCTTGGGGTTGCCCTCGTAGGACCCGGCGGTGATTTGGCGCACCGCGTTGACCAACGAAGCCGTCGCCTGCACCCCCGAATACTGCTGCAGTTCCCAGGCCAGACGGTCGGCGAGAACCAGCGTCTTGTAGTTCAAGCAGCCTTCCGGCGCGGTCTTGATCATCACCGCGAACAGGTCGCTGGACAGCGCGTAGTGGCTGGTGATGTAGGCGTTGTCACGGTTATAGCGAGAGTCTGCACGCAACTCTGGTGCGCCACTTTCCAGGTCGCCGATCTTCAGCTGCAAGCTGACCATGAAGCCGCCGATGCCCATCAGCAGCGCGACCAATACCGCCCCCGTGGCCCATTTGGCCGTGGTGAAGCGGTCAAGCAAGTCCCACAGTTTGCCGAAGCCTTTGTGCCCTTCTGCGCGCGTATCGATTTTCAGCGCACGCTCGGCCGCCTTGGTGCCGACGCCGACATAAGACAGCGCCACCGGCATCAGCAACAGCGAGGTAAAGATCAGCACCGCCACACCGATACTGGCGGTGATCGCCAGGTCGCGGATCACCGGAATGTCGATCAGCATCAGCACCGCGAACCCGACGGCGTCGGCCAGCAGCGCGGTGACGCCGGCAATGAACAGGCGGCGGAAGGTGTAGCGTGCGGCGATCAGTCTGTGGGTGCCACGGGCGATGTCTTGCATGATGCCATTCATTTTCTGCGCCGCGTGGGACACACCGATGGCGAAGATCAGGAAAGGCACGAGCACCGAGTACGGGTCGATGGCATAACCGAGCCAGGCGACGATGCCCAGTTGCCAGACCACTGCGATCAGCGAGCAGCCGACCACCAGCAAGGTGCTGCGCAGGCAACGGGTGTAGGCGTAAATGATGATCAGCGAGGTGACGACGGCCAGGCCGAAGAACATCATCACCTGAATCAGCCCGTCGATCAGGTCGCCCATCAGTTTGGCGAAACCGATCACCCGGACTTTGTACTGGCCCTTGCCCTCCTCCCCGGCCTTGCGCGCAGCGCTGTCACCTGCAAATTCGATCTTGTCGCGCAACTGCTCCTCGAGCATCTGCGAAAAGACGTGGTAGTCGATGCGCTGACCGCTGGCCGTCGCCTTGTCCAGCAGCGGCACGATCAGCATGCTCGATTTGTAGTCGCTGGCCACCAGACTGCCGACGATACCGGCGCGGGAAATGTTCTGGCGCAGCTGTTCTATTTGCTCGGGTTTGCCCTCGTAGGTATCGGGCATCACCGGGCCACCCTGGAAACCTTCCTCGGTGACTTCGGTCCAGCGCACCGCCGGGCTCCACAACGACTTCATCCAGGCGCGGTCGACGCCCTCGGTGACGAACAACTGATCATTGACCTGTTTGAGCACGTCCAGGTAAGCGGGGTCAAAAATATCGCCCCGAGTGTTCTCCACCACCACCCGTACCGAGTTACCCAAACCGCGCAGCGACTGACGGTTTTCCAGGAAATTCTGGATGTACGGCTGGCTCTGGGGAATCATCTTTTCAAAGCTGGGACGCAGCTCCAGCCGAGTTGCGGCCATGTAGCCCAATACCACGGTGGCCAGCGCCATCAGCAGCATGAACAGCGGGCGATAGTTGAACACCAACCGCTCCAGCCGATTGCCGGAATGGTGGTCGAAATCCCGCAGATCGCGGATCACCGGCATGGTTTCTTGTTTGGTATGGCCCATGTCTGGGTTCTCGCTCTAAGGGTTCGAGGGCTTATTCAACGGACAGCGTCCGTGCACCACGGCTGCCAACCACCACCAGCGCACCGTCGGCGGACTGAGTGGCGCTGGTCACCGGTGTCGGTGCCCGTTGCTGAACCAGATGCAATTGCGCACCGAAGCCCTGGCTGACCAGCATCTGCCCGCCCTGGGTGAACAAGCGGTAGTTGCCACGGCCATCGACGAGGCCGGCGGTGATGCTGACGTGCAGGCCATTCTTCAGCGGGGTCCAGCTGAGACCGCCATCGGTGCTGCGCAGCACATTGCCGCGCAAGCCGTAGACGAGCGCTTCGCCGGGCTTGCCGAGCACACCGAAAAAACTGCCCTGATAGGGTGTCTGCACGGCGGCGAACCGCTGTTGGGTGTCATCCCATTTCAGCAACAAGCCTTGCTCGCCGGCGATGTACAGCGCATCGCCAGTGGAGGCGATGGCGTTGAGGTGAAAGCCCTGCGGGTTGTCGGTGCGATCCTGAAACGGTGTCCAGCTCTGGCCGCCGTCTTCGGTGCGCAGGATCAAGTTGAACACCCCGACCACATAGCCGAGGCGGTCGTTTTCGAACCAGACATCAAGCAAGGGTTTGTCGGCGCCCTGCGCCATCAGGCGCTCACCTTCGGCGACCAGCAGTGGCCATTGTTCGTTGCCAGGTTCTGCACGGGCCAACGCTTGGTAATGCTTGACCAGCAAGGCCCCGATCTCGCGGCCGTCCAGTTGTTTACGCCAGGTCGCACCCGCGTCACTGCTGTGCAACACCACACCGTCGCCGCCCACCGCCCAGCCCTGGGTGGCGGAAGGAAAACTCACGGCGTTGAGGTCGGCACTGACCGGCACCGCTGCCTGCTGCCAGTGTTTGCCGGCATCATCGGAATACAGAATGTGGCCACGCTGCCCGACTGCGACCAAGCGCTCGCCGGCGCGGGCCATGCCGGATAACGGGCTGTTGACGGCCAGGGCGCTGACCCTGGCCGGCAGATCCAGCACGTCGACATAACCGGACGCCTGGCTCAGGCCCTGCAACATTGCAAGCAGAGCGCCGAGCGCCAGCCGCAGATAATTTTTGTACGAACACATACCGCGTCCTCTTCGGATAACCGCGCCGGGACACACGTCCGTGTGCCTGACGTTCCAACCTGGGCGTGCGAAACGATCGGCACGCGCCGACCGTCGTGCGGTCCCCTGCCTGGCAGTGGACCGCACGGACGCTTTGTCACGGTTTGCTTAGCGAATCCCGCTACCGGCCAGGGACTCAGGCGACCACTGCGCCTTGGAGAGCGGATCGATGTACTTGATGCCGCCGTAGGGGCCCACCACACCATTGATGTTGTAGGAACCACCCACCAGGTCGTAGATCATGAAGGGCGTGGAGTCCGGGATCTGCTTGTCATAGCTTTGGCTGAGGAACGCGAAGGAGCCACGGTACAGCTGGCCACGGGCGTCGTACTGGTCAGAGGCCAGAGCGGTCCAGCTGTCTTCGTCGAGGTAGAAGCGACGCTTCTGGTAGATGTGCCGAGCGCCGGCCTTGAGGTTGCCCTCCACCACCCAGACCCGGTGTTTTTCCCAACGCACGTAATCCGGTGCCAGGTGATTGGCCATCGTCAGCGCCTTGGGGTCTTGGGCGTAGGTCAGCTTGTAAGTGTTGTAGGGCACGATCATTTCCTGCTTGCCCACCAGCTTCCAGTCGTAGCGGTCCAGCGCACCGTTGAACACGAAAACATCGTCGTAGGTGCCCGCACCGGCGGTGCCAGGGTTAGGCGTGTCGTAAGCCAGGTTCGGCGCCAGCTTGACCCGACGCTGCCCAGGCAAGTATTGCCAGGCCCGGCGCGGTTGCTGCAGCGGGTTGGCGGCGTCCTTGAGCATCACCGCTTCACCGGCCCGGCGCGCAGGGCCGGTATAGGACAGCTTCATCTGGTAGTACACGTCGGCGCTGCTGATCGGCTGCGCCAGGTTCTCGTAGATCGGATAGGAAATGAACGCCTGCCCGGTGGTCGCCAGGGTTGGCACGCCAGCGGAGTCGACGTTCCAGGAGTCGTACTTGGAGTTGATGTTGACCCCCTGATAACGCAACAGGAAGTTCCACATCGCCTCGTTGCCCGACTGCGGAATCGGGAACGGCACGCCCGGCAGCACGTTATCGATGGCCAAACCACCTTCGAGGGACTTGGCGCCGCTGGCATTCTTCACGCCATTGTCGAGGATGGCTTTGGGCAGCGAAACGGTGCGGTGGGTCGGGTAGACATTGACGTGGAAGCTCGGAAAACGCTTGGCCAGTTCCGCCGTGGTTGCACTGAGCAAGCCCTTGTACTGATCGACGTTTTTGCCGTCGATCACCAGTAACGGTTTTTCGTTCGCGAAGGGATCCGGACGCATGCTGTCACCGGATTTGAAACCGGCCGGCGGTGTGGTCAGGCCACCGTCATAGGCGGGGATGGAACCATCAGCGTTCCCGGCCTTTTCGGCGCCCACCAGGGTCAGGCTGCCGCCCAACTTGGCAGCGTCCTGGGTTGAAACAGCGGCCTGTGCCTGGGCGGCAAGGACCATGGCCAGCGAAGCGGCCAACACGGTTTTTGCGAATTTCATCTTGTTATTCTCCTGCTTGCATTGAGCAAATCAGTGGTGAATCAAAAAGTGGTTTTCATCGTCAGGTAAACGGCGCCACGGTCCTCAGTCGTGGCCCCACCACCGGAGAAGGCCGAGTAGCCGCCGCCGTAACACGCATAGTTTTCATTGCCGCTAAAGGCATTGGGTGTGGAGCCGTCGCCGCTGCCGGCATTGGCTGCGCCGGTGCTCAAACCGCTGGCGTCGCACTTGTCGGTCTTGCCGAAGGAGTCCACGTACTTCAGGTCGACGAAGTATTTGTTGTACACAACGGCACCCACGCCCACGGCATAGTTGCCGGTGTCTTTGGCACCGCCACCGGACACTGGTGATACGCCGTCAAGGCCGACGTTGATGGACATTGGTGCGTTGAGGTCGACGCCGGGAAACACCTGGTACCAGGTCGGCGTAAAGTTGACCGCGATACCCCAGTTGTCCCGGGTCGGCTGGTCGATGCCGCGATAGGTGTCCTTGCCCTTGTAGAGCGCTTCGTTCTTGCTATCGAGCTTGAGCAGGTTGCTGTAGTACAACTCGGCGAGCAGGCTGGCCGAATCGAACACCGGTGTTTTCGGGAAGGTCATCAGGCCGTTGAGCGTCCAGTGCAAGGTGTCACCGGTGGCACTCATGCTGTCGCCCTTTTGCGGGGTGTCATAGATCACACCGGTGGCCGCCGTGCGGGCCGGCAACAGCCCAAGACCGGCGCCCAAACCCCGCGGCCCTGTCGAGCTGACGACAGCGGGAATACTGGCCAGCGGCATGTTGTGACGGATGTTCAAGTCCGAACCCACGCTGACACCGCCCACATCCTTGGACAGGCTCAGGCCGAAGATCTGAATGTCGTCGGCGTAGGCCAGTTGATAGGTGCTGGTGCTCAACGAATTGAGAGTGTTGACCACAGCCGGCACCATGCCTGCAGGCGGGGTGCCGTTGGGATTGGCCGACGTCAGCCCGGTGGCGTTCAACCAGGCTTGCGGCAGGATTTCCGAGGTATTGCGGTAGTAAACGCCGAGAGTGCCATCCAGCCAGGCTGGCGACCACTTGGCCATCACGCCCCAGTCTCCGCGCTTGTCCGGCGTCAGGTCGTGACCGCGACGCACATTGGTCAACCCGTTGCAGGGCGCCAGACCACAACCCAGCGGGCTGCCCGGCACCACGCCATTGGTGTTGCCCAGCAGGAACGACTGCGCACCGAAGCCGACCAGATCGGAACCGCCATAGTAAGTACCGGCTTCAGGCAGGCGGGCGGCATCCCAATCCAGGAAATACTGAGCGCCCACGGTCAACTCGGGATTGACCGTGAACGACATCGACAACTGGTTACGCGGAACGAACAGCTCCTTGGCTTCAGTTCCCGGCGAGGCGGCCAGTTTGGCCAGGTCCAGGCCGGACTGGCCGTAGCTGATCGAGTGCACCGGGTTGAGGATGGTTTCACCCCAGAACACGTTGTGCTGGCCGGCCTTGACGCTCAATAGCGACTCCTCGCCCACTTCGGTGCTGTAGAACACGAAGGCATCGAGGATTTCGCCGGATGGACCGGTGTAGTAACGCTGGGCGTAGTTGCTCAGGTGGGGGCTGCCATTGCCGACATTGTCGCCGGTGACCCCGGCCAGGCGCGGATCGTTGGCGACCAGACCCGACCTTGCATCATTGCCGTTGACGAACGGGTTGGAATTGGAACCGGTGTTCTCGTAAGCCTTGTCGTACCAACTGGCGGCACTGACACGAAAACCCATGTGGTTCTGGTAGACCACATCCATTTCGGTCAACAGGTCAACACGGTTGGTGATGTTGGTTCCGGCCTTGCGGAAGTTGTAGTCGCCGTCGTTGTTGTTCGGCGTTGCCAGCATGCGTTTGTCAGCGCTTTCGGTGCGTACGCCGTAGTTGTACTTCACGGTGTTATCCAGACGTACGGTCCAGTCCGGGTTACATGTGTCGAGCTCGACCGCCTGCGCGACCGGCACGGCGGTGGCCAGGATGGCCGAGGCCAACAAGGTGTAACGCGAGGGTGCGAACCCGTGACTCTTATTGTTGTGCATTGCGTTGTCTCCGCCTTTTGTATTTGTTTTAAGCGCAGCCGCCCTCGCGCAACCCCTTGTTCCAGGGGTTTACGTTTTTCAGGTGTGGGGGCAAATGCCGGATGGCTGGGGCCAACCGGCGCCTGAATTAGCGATCCAGCTCCAGGATGAGTGCTTCGGCTTGCGGCCAGTGGCCAAAGCCTGCAGCTGGATTGAGATGACCCACCTCGCCCAGGTTGAGCAGTTCGCTGCCCCAGCCTTCGGCCAGGCGAGTGACAGCGTCCAGGCTGGCGAGGTGGTCGTTGGTACTGGCGACCACCAGACTGCGGAACGGCAGTGGCTCTTTTGGTAGAGGATTCCAACCCTGGGTACGCAGGGTTTCAGCGGATGGGTAGCCTTGCGGCCAATCAGCATCGAGATCCGGAGGCGTGGCCAGCAGCGCGCCCTTGATCGGCCGACGGTGCTGCGCCGCCCAGTGCGCGACCATCAGCACTCCGGCGCTGTGAGCAACCAGAATCACCGGCCCGTCGATCTGCTCCAGCGCGTGCTGAATCGCTTCGACCCGCTTGGCGCAATCGAGCTTGTCGGTTTCCAGCGGCGGCACACTGCGCACCTTGCACAGCCTTGCCTCAAGCAGCGTTTGCCAATGCTCGGCAACGTGCTCGCGCAGGCCTGGTACGATCAGAACGGTTGCGGCAGTTAGCAGTTTGTCCACTTCAACACCTTCGCTTTCTCGATGACTCGACTGGCTCTATCGCCAGGGGCTTTTTGTAGGACTGACATTAAAGAGCGCCCACCCGAGGCGCTTTTCATTGGACGTCAGGCACTTTTCTTTTCATGACAAATTTCCAGGTATTGGCACGCAGCAACCATTGGTCGAAAAACACTGCAGCTTCTCTGCGGGTCACTGTAATCAATGGGTGAGCGTCGATAGCTCGACGACAACGAAGGTGCTTCTGGACAGAATCGGGCGAACGCCCTCGACAACGTCACAACTGTTCAATTGCTGATGTGCTGGATATAGTCGCCACGCTCATTTGAATCGCAACCGGCCCAGGAAAGACCTTCGCATGCCCAAGCTTGTTCGCGCCGCCGTCTTGACCAACTACCTGGAAGTCACCCAGTACCTGGGATTCAACCCGCGTGATGTGCTGGCCGGTGTCGGCCTGAGCAAAGCCCTTCTGCAAGCACCCGAACACCGCATTCCCATTGATGCCGCCGTACGCCTGCTGGAAGATTCGGCCGCCGCCAGTGGCTGCCAGAGCTTCGGCCTGAGCATGGCCGAGTCGCGTCAGCTCTCGGACTTCGGTGTGGTCAGCCTGCTGCTCAGCCACCAGCGAACGCTGCGTGATGCGTTGCAAGTGTTGGTGCATTACCGTCATCTGATGAACGACTCGCTGGCCCTCTTCATCGAAGAGGCTGGCAAGATGGTGATCATTCGCGAGGAGGTGGTTACTGAATCGCCGATGCCCTGCCGACAAGCCAATGAACTGGCCATCGGGGTGATGTTCCGCCTGTGCGCCGCCCTGCTCGGCACCCACTGGCACCCTTACAGCGTCAACTTCACGCACCAGCCTCCCGACAACCTGCAACTGCATCGCCGCCTGTTCGGCTGCACGCTGGAATTCGGCAGTGAGTTCAATGGCATTGTCTGTTCCGATGCCAGCCTCGACATGACCAACCCCAATGCCGACCCGGCCATGGCGCGCTACGCCCAGAGTTACCTCGACTCGCTGCTGAATCATGAGGGCCCATCGATGCTGTTCGAGGTGCGCAAAGCCATCTACCTGCTGCTGCCGATGGGGCGCGCCACCATCGAGCAGATCGCCCAGACCCAAGGCATGAACGTTCGAACCCTGCAACGTCGCCTGAAAGACGACGGCTGCGCCTTCAACGACCTGATCAACGACGTGCGTCGCGACTTGGTGTTGCGCTACCTGGAAAACCCGAGTTATTCGTTGGGGCGCATTGCCGACATGCTCGGCTACTCCATGGCGAGTTCCTTCACACGCTGGTTCATCACCCAGTTCGGCATGCCGCCCGCCGCATGGCGCAGCGCGCAAAAGCACACGGCCAAGGCACCGCCGGACCTGACCACCCTGCCCGGCTCCAGCGAACCCTGAACCGGACGCAACAGACGCAGGGCATGCAAAAAAAAAAGCGGCGACTGCTGGTACAGTCGCCGCAAAAGAACCGGTGTCTGTGACACTGGCGAGGAGTCCTGTGGCGAGGGAGCAAGCTCCCTCGCCACAGGTTTGTATGCCTACATTCCCCAGCGCAGCAACAGCAACACCAGCACGACAAGGAACACCGTCTCCCCCACCATCAGCAGGATCGGCTTGATGCCCACCGCCGCCAACTCCTTGAGCTGGGTCTTCATGCCCAGGGCACTGATGGAAACCACCAGGCACCAGCGCGACAATTCATTGACCGAACCCTGCACCACCGGGGCTATCCAACCGGTGCTGTTGATACAGGCCAGCATCAGAAACCCGACAGCGAACCATGGCAGCAGCGGCGGTCGTTTGCCGGTCGGGTCAGCTCCCTGCATCCGGGTGATCATGGCCGCGGTGACGATCACCGGCAGCAGCATGGCAACCCGCATCAGCTTGATCACCGTGGCCGTATCGCCGGTCTCGGTCGACATGCTGTAACCGGCGCCGACGACCTGGGCCACATCGTGGATGGTGGCGCCGAGGAACACCCCCGCCACTTGCGGCGACAACGACAGCCAATTGGCAATCATCGGGTACACAATCATCGCCAGAGTCGACAGCGCCGACACCCCGATCACCGTGAATAACGTCGCGCGTTCTTTCTGCGGATGGTTCGGCAACGCCGCCGCCAGCGCCAGCGCGGCGGATGCTCCACAGATCGCGGTGGCTCCGCCGGTGAGCATGCCGAACAAGCGCTGGAATCCCATGGCCTTGGCCGCGATCACCGAGACACCGATCGTCACCACCACCAGAATCACCACCAGGGCCACAGGCTTCCAGCCCAGCGCGGCAATCTGTTCGAGGGTGATGCGCATGCCCAGCAAGGCCACGCCAATGCGTAACACCGTGCGGGCCGTGAATTCGATGCCGGCCTTGCAGGCGCCGTCACCGGCCAGGAAGTTCAGCGCCATGCCCAACAACAAGGCAAACAGCATCACCGGCGCGCCGTAATGCTCGGACAAAAAGGACGCGGCCGCCGCCACGATCAGGCTGACGACAAAACCCGGCGCCAGTTCGCGCGTTCGGCTATGGATACGGGTAAGCGCGATAGCGCTCATGGCACGGACTCCTCGGGAACGATAACGATGAATGCCTGGCCGTCGATGATCTCGACCGGGTAGTTGGCGACTTTGAGCTGGGTTGAATTGAGCAAGTAACCGCTGCGCAGATCGAAGCGCAGGCCATGGGCGCAGCACTGAATCACCCGCCCCTCAAGGCGCCCGCCACACAGCGAGGCGCCTTGGTGCGGGCAACTGTCGTCAATGGCGAACAGGTCACCTTCAACGTTGAATAACGCCAGGCTTCTGCCATCGAATTCGAACAGCGCACGACCACCCGCCTGCGGGAGTTTTCCGGCAGGCACAGGGACACGAAGACTCATGCCGGTTGCCGCCCGCGATGACTTTCAAGCAAGGCTTCGCACATGGCGGCAAGTAGCGCCTCGGCAGGTTGTGCGCCCACCACCGTCAGGCGATGGTCGAACTGAAAACTGGGCACGCCACTGGCGGCTCCCGCCTCGTTGCCGACGTAAGGATCGCCGTCGCCTTGCAGGAAGGAGACCATGGCATCAGGGTCGAAACCACACGACTGGGCGATGGCGAGCAAGGTCTCCTGGCAGCCCAGATCTTCACCCAACTGAAAATAGGCCGCGAACAAACGCTCAAGCAAAACATCGCATTGGGCGCTATTGCCCAGTACGCTCGCACGCTCCAGCAAGCGATGGGCGTCGGCGGTATTGGGCATGCGGGCAATGCGGCTCAAATCGATGGGCACACCCACCGCCATCGCAGCCTGCTGCACCTGGGCCTGGCGCATCGCTACGGCTTCAGGACTGCCCAGACGCTTGAGGTAAAAATCGGCGAAAACCCCACCCAGTGCCGGCAGCTGCGGCAGCAATTGCACCCCGTGCCACACCGTCGTGATTTCCACGTCGGGCTGCTGTAATCGCAGCAGGTCTTGCGCGCGCTCCAGTTGACGCTTGCCAATCAGGCACCACGGGCAGATGAAATCGAAAAACACATCAATACGTAAACGACCACTCACAACTTCACCTCTAACGCCGCTTTGCCAATCGAATCGAGGACTTGCTCGCCTCGAAGCCGGGCGATGTCCTTGTGGTAATGACACCTGGCATAAAAAAACACGGCCGCAGCCGCGATGCTGACCAGTGGCACCCACTGAAAAGCAGCCTGCAAGCCGATGAGGTCGGACACCCTGCCGGTGATGAACGGCCCAGGCGCCAGCCCCAGCATGTTGTTGGCCAAAGTCAGCGTGGCGAACGCCGTGCCATGGACCGAGTAATGGGTCAGGTTGGCAACCATGGCTCCGCACGGGCCGGTCGTGCCGGCGGCAATCAACATGCCCAGGCAGATCAGCGCCAATTGCACAGGCCCAGCCGGCAGCGCGAATGCCGCCGACAACAGCAGGCAACTGCCCAGGCAATAAGCGATGGCCAAAGCGACTTTGCGCTCCGGCGAATGGCGACACAGTCGATCACTGAGCATGCCGCACAGGATCATCCCCGCTCCGCTGCACAGCACGATGATCGCCGCGACTCCACCCGCCTTGTCGGTGGCCATGTCGTAGTAACGATTGAGGTAACTGGGCATCCACACAATGACGGTGCCGCCGACGAACAATTGCAAGCCACTGCCAATGTAGGCAGCGATCACCGAGCGGCTGGAAAACAGCGTACGCAACGGACGCTTGACCGCGGCAGCTGCCTTGTTCGCCGCCTGAGCGGCACGTTGCGGCGCAATACGTGCTTCCTTGACGATGATCGGGTAAAGCACCGCCAGCAGCAGGCCGAACAGCGCCATGCCGGCAAACGACCAGCGCCAGCCAAGCTTGGCGGCGATTGCACCGCCCAGCGCCATACCTAATACCGAACCGAACATGCCGCCCGCCATGAAGGCACTGGCCAGGGTTGCACGCATGTGTTTGGGAAACACCGAAATCACCACCGCGATGCCGACGCTGCCGTACGCTGCTTCGCCGACGCCGACCATGAATCGTGCAATGAACATCTGCTGATAGTCCTGCGCCAATGCGCAGCCCAGCGTCGCCAGACTCCACAGCAAAGCCATCAGCGCCAGGCTCTTGACCCGGCCGAAGCGATCCGCCAGCAATGACAGGGGAATGGTCAGCAGCCCCACCATCAGGGCGACAATGCCACTGAGCAGGCCGAGCTGACCGTCGCTCAGGGCCCATTCGCCCTTGAGCATCGGGAACACCGCGTTCAATACCTGACGCGACATGTAATCGGAAATCAACAAGCCGAACGTCAGTGCAAAGACGATCCAGGCGTACGTGCGCGCAACGCCGACGCCACTGCAGTCATCATCGTCTGCAGCGATTGGGTGAAAGGCCATGCAGCCTCCTCAAAGCTTTGTTTTATTGTTGTTATCAAGCGTGTTGCAGTGCAGCGAGCGGGAGGCCATTGACCGCCCGCTTCGCCTGCCGATCAGCCGCGTTGCGGCACACCTTTCTGCCCGGCCTTGCGGTTGGGGGCCATGCCATTGGCCAACAGGGTTTCTTCGATGCTTTGGTACTGCACGCCGATGCGATAGATCTCGCGGGCTTCTTTGCCCGTGGCGATTTCGCGACCCAGTTCATGGGCGATGCGTACGGTTTGCTTGATCTGCGCAACTGAGCCGAAACGATCGCCCTTGTGATCAATGATAGTGTCTTCATTGCCCACACGCGGGTGCATACCCATGGCCATCGACATGGTGTTGAACGGCATGACGTTCTTGAGCAGCGACTCGGAGGTCAAGGTGCAACCGTCTGGCGCGCGGTGGATGAAGTTGAAGAAGTTAAACGGATTGGGGCCATCGAAACCGCCGCCGATACCGATCCAGGTCAGGTTCAACGGCCCCTTGTAGACGCCCTTGCGCACCAGACGCTCAAGGGTTTCCATGGCATGCATGCCCGTCAGCTGGAAGTGCGGCTGAATGCCGTTGTCCATCAGACGCTTGAGGTGCTCGGCGACCCAGGCCGGGCCGGCCGGTACGGTCATTTCGCTATAGGCAGCCTGATACAGGGGATTGGCCAGGGACGTGCCTTCCAGGTATTCCGGATACAGCAGTTCCATGATGTTCATCTGGGTGGTGTTGATGGCCACCGTGACCTGATCCGGTTTTGGCGTCAGCTCGGCCAGCATGTGGCGGGTATCGTCCGACAGCCACTTGGCGGCTTCACCATCGCTTTCCGGGGCGAAGGAAATCGAACCACCGACCTGGATGATCATGTCCGGCACGGCTTCACGCACGCCGGCGATCAATTCGTTGAACTTGGACAGGCGCTTGGAACCCTTGCCGTCCAATTCACGCACGTGCAGGTGCAATACCGTTGCACCCGCCTCATAACAATCAACCGCCTTCTGCACCTGCTCGTCCATGGTCAGAGGGATGTCTTCGGGGAAGTCTTCCGGCATCCACTCGGGGCCATACGGGGCCACGGTGATCACTACCTTTTCCATGTTTTCCGGGTGCAGGGAATCGTCGAAGAATTGCATGAGTTACTCCTGTTCTTATGATTGTTGCGCCCACCCGGGATCGTGCCGGGCAGGCGTGTCTACGAGAGCGAATGCAGCGGCGGTCGATCAGTACGTCTTGTCGCCGATGATGCCGGCGCGCTCCATCTTGCGATGGCACGGCGGGTAATCCATGACGGCGTAGTGCTGGGTACTGCGGTTGTCCCAGATGGCGATGCTGTTGGGTTTCCAGCGCCAGCGCACCTGATACTCGGGGATGTAGGCCTGGCTGATCAGGTAGCGCAGCAGCTCGCTTGCGCCCGGGTTGGCGTCCTGGCCGAAGCGCACCCGCTCGGGGGTGTGGTAGTTGCTCAAGTGCGTGGTGAAGGCGTTGACGAACAGCACCTTCTCCAAGGTTTCCGGGTGGGTACGCACCACCGGGTGCTCGGCATCCGGGTACATCGCCTTGAGCGCCAGACGCTTTTCGATCGGCATGGCGGCACCGAAACTCGCTTCGATGCTGTGGCGCGCGCGCAGGTCGGCGATCTTCACCTTCACGTCTTCCGGCAAGCGCGCATAGGCCTCGACCATGTTGGCCCACATGGTGTCGCCGCCCACTGGTGGGCACTCCACGCAGCGCAGCACGCAACCCATCGGCGGCGCCTCACGCCAGGTCGCGTCGGTGTGCCAGGCGTTTTCGTAGCGGTCCATCGGCTGGTCCGGCCGCTTGTAGATGCGCACCAGCCCTGGATGATCCGGATCACTGCCGGCCACCGGATGGTCCTCCAGCTCGCCGAAGCGCCGGGCGAAGGCCACATGCTCGTCGCGTGTGATGTCTTGATCACGCAGGAACACCACCCGATGCTTGAGCAACTGAGCACGAATCTCGGCAAAAAGACCGTCGTCATGCACCGCGTCGGCGAGGTTGACGCCCATCAGCTCGGCGCCAATGTTGCAGGTCAATTGTTCGACTTTCATGGCAGACGACTCCCTTAAATGACGAAAATCGATGAGCCCGTGGTCTTGCGTGATTCGAGGTCGCGATGGGCCTGGACGGCATCCTGCAAAGCATAGTGCTGGTTGATCTCGATCTTGATCCGACCGCTGCCGACATGGTCGAACAACTCGCCCGCCAACGCGGCTTTTTCCGCCGGGTCGCCGATGTAGTCGGCCAGGGCCGGACGGGTCATGAACAGCGAGCCTTTCATCGCCAGCAGTACCGGATCAAAGGCCGGGATCGGACCGGATGCCGTGCCCACGCACACCATCAGGCCGCGACGCTTGAGTGAATCCAGGGAGCCCATGAAGGTGTTCTTGCCGACACTGTCGAACACCACGTTGACCCCCACGCCGTCCGTCAGTTCGCGAACGCGCTGGGCGACGTCTTCATGGCTGTAATTGATGACATGCTCGCAGCCATGGGCCCGGGCAATATCACCCTTGGCCTCGGTGGACACGGTGCCAATGACGTTCAGACCGAGCAGCTTGGCCCACTGCGAAACAATCAGGCCTACACCACCGGCAGCGGCATGCAGCAGAATGCTGTCGCCGGGCTTGAAGTTGTAAATACGCCGCATCAGGTACGACGAGGTCAGGCCGCGCATGGTCATGGCTGCGGCGGTCTCGAAACTGATGGTTTCCGGCAGTTTGATCAGGGGCGCGGCCGGGATCAGACGCTCGGTGCTGTAGGCACCCAAGGTATTGAGAAAACCGGTGTAGGTGACGCGATCACCGACGTGTACGTTGGTCACCCCTTCGCCGATGGCCTGGACCACACCGGAGGCTTCAACCCCCATGCCGTTGGGCATCGGAATCGGGTAAGTGCCATTGCGAAAGTAAGTGTCGGCATAATTCAGGCCCACCGCCACATGACGAAGACGAACCTGGCCTGGACCGGGATCGCCGACTTCGACCTCTTCATAACGAAGGACTTCGGGACCACCGGTTTCGTAGAAGCGTACGGCTTTGGCCATTTTTTCTTATTCTCCAGTCTCAAGTTGGGCGTGCTGCGGCGAATTGCGCTGATTGGACTGTAGGACGCCGCCTGGCGGGTCGCTTCTCATCAGACGACAATGGCTTTTCATTTCATGACAGAGTGCGCTGCATCAATGCCTGCGATGGATGACTTATCCAGTGCCTCTCGATACCCTGCGCAGCTCGGTGCCTGACGGTATTGCAGGTAGACCCTCACTTCCTCCAGACGAGCATGTAATGAAATCCCCTGCAGGTTTGCTGCTGTCGGCTATTGAGCTGGACCGTGCCAGCGCTATCCCCCTGTATCGCCAACTCTATTTGCAGATTCGCAAACAGATTCTCAGCGGAAAAATGCAAGGGGGCGCACGCCTGCCGTCGACGCGGACCCTGAGCAAAGAATTGGCGCTGTCGCGGATCACCATTCTCAATGCTTTTGATCAGCTGATTGCCGAGGGTTTCCTGGCCTCGCGCACCGGGGCGGGCACCTATGTCGGCAATGAGTGGGAGGGTCGAGGGATGGCCGACGAAGAGCAGCGTCAGCCACCGCGCCTGTCCGACCTGAGCCAGTCCATGTTGTCGTTGCGCAGCAGTCACTTTCGCGGGGTTTCCTATACCGATTGGGACCCCGCGACCCCCACCTCATTCCTGCCCAGCCACAGTACCTACGACGCGTTCCCGCTCGCGGTGTGGCGGCGCTTGATGAACCGCCACCAGCTCAAGCCGACCAAGGCCATGCTCGGCTATGGCGAACTGCAAGGGTTACAGGCCTTGCGCGCGGCGATTGCCGAGTACGTCTTTGATGCCCGTGGCATCGACTGCAGTGCCGAACAGGTCGTGATCGTGTCCGGCGCGCAACAAGCCTTTAACCTGCTGGGCATGCTGTTGCTCAATCCGCAGGACAGCGCATGGATGGAAGACCCGGGACACATCGCGGCGCGCATTGCGTTGCAGGCCCAGGGAGCTCAGGTGGTGCCGTTGCGGATCGATGAACAAGGGATTGATATTCAGCAAGGCCTGGCCGAGTGCCCTGACGCCCGCCTGGTGTTTACCACGCCTTCTCGCCAACACCCCTTGGGCGTGACCATGAGTTATGCGCGGCGCCAGGCACTCATCGACTGGGCTGCGCAGTATCAGAGCTGGATCATCGAAGACGATTGCGACAGTGAATTTCGCTACAGTGGCCGCCTCCTCCCCGCGCTCTACGCCATGGACCAGATGGCTCGTGTGATCTACGTCGGCACCTTCAGCAAAGTCCTCTTCCCTTCGCTAAGACTGGGTTACGTGATACTGCCGCAAGCTCTGGTCGAACCCTTCTGCACCCTGCGCGCGGTGATGGATCGCAGCCCGCCCACGCTGCTCCAGGCGACGACGGCCGACTTCATGCGCGAAGGCCACTTCCTCGGCCATATTCGCCGCATGCGTGCGCTGTACCAGGCTCGCCAGCAAGCACTGGTCGAGCAACTTCAGCAACAGCTGGGCGGATTCTTCAACATCACCCCGGTGGAAGCCGGCATGCATCTGATCGCCTGGCTGCCGCCCACGCTCGATGATGATGCCATCGCCAGGGAACTGACCCGGCACAACATCCACACCTATGCCCTGAGCGACTACTGCCTTGAGCATGTCCTGCCACCTGCCCTGCTCATCGGTTTCGCCGGTACGCCTGAGGGCCAGGCGCAGGAGCGCGTCGAAGCACTGGCCCGGGCCTTGAGCAAAATGGGGTACCTGCAGCCAGCCCCTTGAAGCAAGGCAAGTGGTCTTATGATTTAACTGGAAGTGGATCTATCGAGAGTTCCTGACTGGCGCGATAAAGACTGCGCCGGCAGACCCGGCGTCTGAACCAGGAACGACTCGAATGAACAATAAGATCCAAGAGCGATTCAATGCCTTGCTCAGCCACAAGGCGGCCGAGGCCGGAACACCTCCCCTGCTGACTGAAGCACTGGCCCGCCAACTGCTCGACCGCCTTGGGCAGATGCGCTTGTTTGCCCATGCCTATCCCTTGCTGACCAACCTCACCCATGGCCGTGTCACGCCTGCGGACCTGCTCGATTTCGCCTATCGCCACGAGCTGCAGGGTCTGAGCCTGCACTTGCTCGACGGCGAAGAAAACAGCCTGAGCCAAATGGCGCCCGCGCAGTTGCAAGCGTTTGCCGACAAGGCCACTGCGCTCGGACTGGCTGTGCATCTGGAAATCAGCAGCACGCTGAAAAACGATGTCGATCAGGTGATTGCCATCGCCAAGGCACTTGGGGTTCGCAACATACGCGTTTACTCACGCTACGAGGGAACACTGTCACAGGTCATGGACGTCATCGAATCCGACCTGCATTACCTCGCGCAGCAGGCCGACGAGCACGACCTGTACTTCGACTTCGAGCAGCATGAAGAGCTCAAGAGCGCCGAGATCGCGCAACTGCTGAACCGACTGAATCACCCTCGCCTGCACGCCTTGTTCGACTTCGGCAACATGATCAACGCCTGCGAACAGCCTCTGCAGGCGCTGCGTACCCTGGCGCCGCACATACGCCAGACCCATCTCAAAGGTGTGCGCATCGTCCCCGAGCAAAACGGATTCGGCCATTACGGCGTGCTGCAGGGCAGCGACGATGATGACCTGCCAAGCGCCCGAATGCTGTTCGAACTGTTGATGCTCGGCGACTCAACCGCGCAAGTGATCGCCTTCATCCTTGAGCAGGAAAATCACTACGTGGCCCCGGCCTTCCGCCAGACCTTTGAAGCTGCCGATCCGTTCATTGCGTACCGGGAAATGAGTGACACGCCACTCCCGGACGGCTACTCGCTCGAACGAATGCTCGCCGACGAACACCGCTGGGCGAACAACCAGGTCGCGTATGTGCGAGGCCTGCTGGCCGAGTTCCGAACCCTGGCCGAGTTGACCTTGGACAACCGCAAAAACGACTGAACCTGACGTAACAACCGGCACGGCTTATCCAAGCCTGGAGAACAATAATGACAACTCGTGACAAGGCCAAATGGCTCAGATTCCTGATTCTCATCCTCGGTGGTGGCACCATCTACAAGCTGGCGAACCTCAAGGACGCCTTCTATATCCCCATGCAAGAATTCATGGGCTTGAGCCACACTGAAATCGGCATGTTGCTGAGCGCCAACGCCATCATCGCCACCGCACTGTTTGTCGTCGGCGGTCTTCTGGCGGACCGCTACGACACGCGCAAACTGATCCCCATCGGCCTGATCGGTACCGGTGGCCTGGGGCTGTATCTGGCGACCTTTCCGCCTTTCAGTAATCTGCTGATCGTGTTCAGCCTGTTGGCCGTCTGCGCCGATTGCATCTTCTGGCCCTCGCTGCTCAAGGCCATCCGCAATCTGGGTGACGATCAGGAACAGGGTCGGTTATTTGGGCTGTTGGAAGGTGGGCGTGGCGTCATTGACACGCTTGTGGCTTTTTCGGCGCTGGGCGTCTTCGTGGCCATGGGCTCCGGCGAAGCCGGGCTGAAGTCGGCAATCCTCTTCTACTCGATCATCGACATTCTTGCCGGAACGCTGACCTGGTTCCTGCTCAAGGGCGGCAGCGCGCAGACGCTTGCCAAGCCGAAGAACGGTTTGTCGAACCTGCTCGAAGCCATCAAGGTGCCGGGTATCTGGCTCGTCAGCCTCAACGTGTTCATGGTCTACATCGTCTACTGTGGCCTGACCTATTTCATTCCCTACCTCAAGGAAATGTACGGGCTGCCCGTGGCATTGGTGGGCGCCTACGGCATCATCAATCAGTACTTCCTCAAGATCCTGGGCGGCCCTGCCGGTGGTTTCATTGCCGACAAGCAGTTCAAGAGCACCAGCCGCTATTTGAAGTGGGCATTCCTGGCCTTGCTGCCGCTGATGGGCGTCATCCTGCTGATCCCGAAAAGCCCGGGGTTTATCTATGCGGGCATGGCTGCCACGCTGTCCTTCGCGCTGATTGTGTTTTCCATGCGCGGCGTATTCTGGGCGCCCATGGGTGAAGTCGGCATCCCTCAACACATCACCGGTTCAGCCTTCGGTATCGGCTGCCTGATCGGCTACGCACCGGGCATGTTCGCTTACGTCATCTACGGCGCAATCCTCGACCATTTCCCGGGTCAGCAAGGCTACAACTACGTCTTCAGCTTGATGAGCGTGTTGGCCATGCTTGGCTTCATGGTGTCCAGCCTGCTGTACAAGACTGTTCGGAATAAATCCATGGCTCCCAGCGGGATCAGCGCAGCGAACGCCTGAGCATTGACCTGCAATCAGGAGCAGCACTGCGTAGTGTTTCCTTCTGGAAAAGTCACGCTCATGAAAAAGGCCAATGCGGTGAGCATTGGCCTTTTTCATTGAGCCGTCCGGACGGGTTCGCTATAGCGCACACGTCGGCAGCCGCTGTCATCAAATGTCAAACCACTGACGTTCAATGAAAAGCAGTCCACTTGTGCGTGACGATACTGGCTTTCTCAGCGACGTCGAACAGCGAAGCGAAACCCCACTTACACATGAGCTCGATGCCTCCCACTAACGGGGGGATATCCCAATGCCGCCTTTCGCGCAGTTGAATCCCGACGATCTGCACACCCTGACGACATTCATTCTGGATCAGTAAGCCTGCTCCCGGCTCGACTGGGCAGAGGCTGAAATCTGCGGCGCGATTACTTGCTCCACACTTGGCAACGAACTGTGGGCTAACAGCTGATCTAGAGCAATTCAAGCCTGGAAAGATGAACATGCCTTCATGCAAGCGCAGCCGCAGGTGTCTACCCTAAAGTTTCCGACATAGTGAATACAGGAGTAACCCACAATGTTCTCGCACGAAGGTGCTGGCCTGATTACCCTTTACATCGTCATGGCATCGATCGCTTTAATTGTGATCGCTCATGTTGTTCATACTCACTGGCAATACCGTCAAAAGGGTATGCGTGATCAATCTCGCAGTCGTTCATACGATAAGGGCAAGCGAATCTGCGACTGATACACCTACGTGTTGAATGTCTCTATCGAGGAGCCCGGTACCGCCCGGGCTTTTTTATTTCCTGTACGAATCCCCGGTAACGCGTCCGCCACCCTCCGCAGTAGCCTCCTGCAAGCCCAAGGACTGGGACTGGGTTAAAACTGAGCCCCCTAGTCAAATCACAAACCGCTGTCGCCAAAATTGACATCAACCCTGCACTGGCTAGTTCAAGCCGTGCGATTGCCTGCTCCTCCTTAGCGCCCGGATCAAATCAAATGACCATTTAGTCGATACGAATCACCCGCCAATGCTGTTCAGTCAAACCATGTTCGTTGAGCAATGGCCGGAAAACGGATCTGGTATTCACTGCGCGGCAAAGCCGCGAAGCAGTGGTCCTGGGTACCTTCGGCATTCTTGCGACGGCGATCGCCCACTCGGCGTGATCGCAACCAATACGGAGTTGAAATCCGTGATGATCCGCTATTGATCCTGAGGGTTACACAGCCCTCATTGGATCCACTAAATCATTAATAAACAGAACTAGTTTGACAAACCTCAATAAATAACAATTAATGGATCCACTAAATAACAACAAAGAACCTTGGAGAATCTCCATGTACCCCAAAAACACCTGGTACGTCGCCTGTACGCCCGATGAAATCGCCGACAAGCCGCTAGGCCGTCAGATCTGTGGTGAAAAGATGGTTTTTTACCGCGGGCATGAAGGCAAGGTGGCGGCTGTCGAGGACTTCTGCCCCCATCGCGGCGCACCGCTGTCTTTGGGTTATGTGGAAAACGGCAATCTGGTGTGCGGCTATCACGGCCTGGTGATGGGCTGCGACGGCAAGACCGTGGAAATGCCCGGGCAGCGGGTTCGCGGCTTTCCGTGCAACAAGGCATTCGCCGTGGTCGAGCGTTACGGATTTATCTGGGTCTGGCCCGGCGATCAGGCGTTGGCCGACCCGGCGCTGATACATCACCTGGAATGGGCGGTCAGCGATGAGTGGGCCTATGGCGGCGGTCTGTTCCACATCCAGTGCGACTATCGCCTGATGATCGACAACCTGATGGACCTGACTCACGAAACCTACGTTCACGCGTCCAGCATCGGCCAAAAGGAAATCGACGAAGCACCGCCGGTGACCACGGTCGACGGCGACGAGGTGGTCACCGCCCGCCACATGGAAAACATCATGGCTCCGCCCTTCTGGCGCATGGCTCTGCGCGGCAACAACCTGGCCGACGATGTGCCGGTGGATCGCTGGCAGATCTGCCGCTTCACCCCGCCCAGTCATGTGCTGATCGAAGTCGGTGTGGCCCATGCCGGCAAGGGCGGTTATCACGCCCCCCAACAGTTCAAGGCGTCGAGCATCGTCGTCGACTTCATCACACCGCAAACCGACACCTCGATCTGGTACTTCTGGGGCATGGCGCGCAACTTCAATCCGCAGGATGAAGCCTTGACCGCGAGCATTCGCGAGGGACAGGGCAAGATTTTCAGCGAGGACCTGGAGATGCTCGAACGCCAGCAACAAAACCTGCTCAGCCATCCCGCGCGCAACTTGCTCAAGCTCAATATCGACGCTGGCGGCGTGCAGTCGCGTCGCGTTCTGGAGCGCCTGATCGCCAAGGAGCAAGCCCCGCAGGAGTCAATGGCATGATCGAAGTGCTGGTGGTATCGCGCAACAACGAAGCCCAGGACATCTGCAGCTATGAGCTAGCCAGTGTCGATGACCGACCGCTACCGACCTTCAGCGCCGGTGCCCATATCGATGTGCACCTGCCCGGCGGCCTGATCCGGCAATATTCCCTGTGCAACCACCCCGAAGAACGCCATCGCTACCTGATTGGCGTGCTCAAGGATCCGGCCTCTCGCGGTGGTTCACTGGCCATGCACGAGCAGATCCACCCCGGTACGCGGCTGTCTATCAGTGAGCCGCGCAACCTGTTTCCGTTAGCCCATGAAGCCAGGCGCAGCCTGCTGTTTGCTGGCGGTATCGGGATCACGCCGATCCTGTGCATGGCCGAACGTCTGGCGCACAGTGGCGCGGATTTCGAGCTGCACTACTGCGCCCGTTCGCGGGAGCGAGCGGCCTTTGTCGAACGCCTGCAACACTCGCCTTTTGCCGACCGGGTGTTCCTGCACTTCGATCAGGAACCCGACACTGCGCTGGAAGCGGCCGAGGTCCTGGCCACGCCGCACAATGACGTTCATTTATATGTGTGTGGCCCCGGCGGTTTTATGCAGCATGTGCTGGACACGGCCAAGGCCAAAGGCTGGCAGGAGCAATGCCTGCATCGCGAGTACTTCGCCGCCAACCCCGTCGACACTGGCGCCGATGGCAGTTTCTCGATCAAGGTCGCCAGCAGCGGCCAGGTCTTCGAGGTGCCGGCCGACAAGAGCGTGGTGCAGGTGTTGCAAAACCAGGGCATCGAGATCGCCATTTCCTGCGAACAGGGCATCTGTGGCACCTGCCTGACGCGAGTTCTGGAGGGCGTGCCGGAACACCGTGACCTGTTCCTCACCGAGGATGAACAGGCCTGCAACGACCAGTTCACCCCTTGCTGCTCGCGCTCAAAAACGCCGCTGCTGGTGCTGGATATCTGAAAGAATCGCGCCTATTCCGAGCGGAGAATGACCTTCATCCGCTCTTCGGCCGTCGCCGAGCCGAATATCTCGGCATAACGCAACGTGGCGTTGGCGTGCTCGCGCATGATCGCTTCGGCACGCGCACCCTGGCGGTTGACCAGGGCATCGAACACCGAATGGTGTTGCATGTGAGCGTAGTTGAAGCGTCGGTATTCCCGGACCATGTCGTTGCGGTCCACTGCCAGGGCTGTTACCGAAGCGAAGGGCAAATGATCGTTGCGCGCCAGTGCGTCGGCGATCGCCGGGTTGTGGCTGCCTTCGACAATCACTTCATGAAAACGCATGTTGAGATCGTGATAGACCTCCAGGTCCTCGATGGTCACAAACCCCTTGTCGAACAGCTGATCACCCTGCAACAGGCACAATTCAAGGGTCGCCCGGGCCTCGTCCGATAGCCCGCGCTCGGCGGTCTGACGCGCCGCCAGGCCTTCGAGTACGCCTCGCACTTCGACCGCACCGGCAATGTCATCGGGGCTGACCGAACGCACCTGAAATCCACGCCCGCCAAAGCGCACCAGCAAGCCTTCCTGCTCCAGCGTGCGGAACGCCATGCGCACCGGCATTCGTGAAACACCGAACAGTTCCGCCGTAGGGATTTCCATCAGCCGCTCGCCAGCCGCCAGCTCGCCCGAGGCGATCATCTTGCGCAACGCGACCAGCACCGTTTGACCGGGCTTACTCATCCAGGCAACTTCCAGAAAAGGTGGGTCTGCATAGTAACGCAAGACAGTGACGCAAGGATTGGGCTGGCTGCAGCGAAAGTCTCGGGGGTCTGCTTCAGCCTTGATACGCCGGATTTTCGATCAGCAGAGCCATGCCCTGCCCGCCACCGACACACGCGGCCGCAATGCCATACCGCAGATTACCCTCGCGCAATTGCCTGGCCAGGGTCAGCACCAAGCGCAAACCCGTGGCGGCCAAAGGATGCCCCAAAGCAATCGAGCCGCCCCGCCGGTTGAGTCGGTCACCGTCCAGTTCAAGCGCTTGGGCCACAGCCAATACCTGAGCGGCCTGGGCCTCATTGATTTCCAACAAGTCGATTTCACCAAGGGTCAGCCCACTGCGTTGCAGCAGCAACTGGATGGCTGGCGCCGGCCCTATCCCCATGAATTCCGGTGCCACGCCCAACACGGCACTGGCCCGCAAATGCGCCAACGCCGGACGCCGGGCCGCAGACGCTCGCCCAACCAGCGCGGCCGCCGCGCCATCGACCACCGCACAACTGTTGCCGGCCGTTTGCACACCGCCGGCATGCACCGCCCGCAACCGGCCCAAGGTGTCCAGATCGGTAGGTCGCGGATGACTATCGCGAGTCACGCGGTCTACGCCCCGTGGCAACTGGATACTCCGAGGCTGATAGCCGGCCAATTCAAAACGCTCATTGCCGAGCGCCACCAGCTCCGGTTCAAACCAGCCCTCGGTCTGAGCCTGCAGCGCCAGTTGATGGCTGTCGAGGGCGAAGCGATCCACCTCTTCGCGGCTCAGACCATGCCGCCGGGCCAGGTTGTCGGCGGTGGTGATCATGTCTACGCCCGGGGCCGGGTCGTAGAGGGCTTCCCAGAGAAAGTCCTTGAATTCCACGCCCACACCGAGCCGGAAACCACCTCGGTGGGTGTAGGCGGCAATCGGGTTGCGCGACATGGATTCGGCCGCCACGCACAGGGCCAGCTGCACGCCGTCATCCAGCTGCCTGGCGGCCTGCCGCAAGAGTTCGAAACCGGTGGCGCAGATGCGCTGCACGCCCAGTGCTGGAGTCTCTTGCGGCACGCCACTGTAAAGGCCGATATGCCGAGGCAGCAGGTAAGCATCAAAACTGGCCTGAGCCATGGAGCCGGCGAGCACGCTATCAACCGAGGATGGATCGATAGCGGCGCGGGCCAGCACCTCGCGCCCGACCTTGATCCCCAAGTCGATCGGCGAAACCTGGGCCAAGGCCCCGCCGAGATCGACCCAAGGCGTGCGCAGTGCTTCGAAAATGGCCACATCGTCAAAGCTCGAATACTGCCCCGCGCCACTCACGGCAGAGGTCCGGCACGCAGGATGGAAGGTTCTTCGCCGCGATACAGCGCCTCGACCTTGTCGGCACGCCACTGCAACACCGCGCGCTGGTTGATCGAGCCCTTGTCGGTGATTTCACCGCGGTCGATGGAGGCGGGTTCGTCGAGCAACGCGATCCATTCCAGGCGGCTGGCATTCCCGGTGGCGTCGCGGTTGAGCCGTTGCAGCCAATCGCCGAACCAATCTCGCACCGGCGCGCTGGCCAGGACTTCGGCATCGCTGGCGTGCGCACTCAAACCGGCCAGACGTCGGCATTCGTAAAGCCTGGGGAAGACCAGCGCACCCAGACACTCACGGTCCGGCGCCGCCACCACCAGGTCCTGAACATAGGGCGAGCCCTCGAGCACCGCGCGATTGCGCAACGGGCCGACGCTGACAAACACGCCGGAACTCAGTTTGAAGTCCTCGGCGATGCGCCCGTCGAACATCAGCCCCAGTTGCGGATCGCGGGCGTCGGCCAGTTTCAATGCGTCGCCGGAACAGTAGAAGCCCTGCTCGTCGAACACTTCGGCGGTCTGCTGTGGTGCACGCCAGTAACCCGGCATGATGTGCGGTCCGCGAAAACGCCCCTCCAGCTTGCCGTCCACCGGCACCAAGCGCACTTCGCAACCGGGTGCCGGCAGGCCGATGTAACCGGCCATGGACAGCGGCCCGGTGGTGAACGTGCAGGACGGGGCCGCCTCGGTCATGCCGAGCCCGGCCATCATGCGAATGCGTTCGCCACAATGCTGTTCGGCGATCCGGTCCAGGCGATCCCAAACGCGTTGGGACAAACCGGCGGCGGCGAAAAAGAACAGTTTCATGCGCGAGAAGAAACGTTCGCGCAGCTCGCCGTCCTGCTCCAGCGCGTTGACAAGTTCTTCCCAGCCCTTGGGCACGGTGAGGTACGCGGTGGGCGATATTTCCTTGAGGTTGCGCAGTGTTTCAGCAACCCCCTGGACGGTCGGCTTGCCGTCGTCCAGGTAAAAGGTGCCGCCGTTGTACAGCACGATGCCGACGTTGTGGCTGCCGCCGAAAGTGTGATTCCACGGCAGCCAATCCACCAGCACCGGAGGTTCTTCGCCGAACACCGGGAAAGTCTGCAACAGCATCTGCTGGTTGGCACAGAGCATGCGCTGGGTGGTGATCACTGCCTTGGGCAACTTGGTGGAGCCTGAGGTAAACAGGAACTTGGCGATGCTGTCCGGCCCGGTAGCCGTGAAAGCGCAATCGGCCTCGGCACCACCGGGCTGCGCCAGCAGGCTGGCAAAACTCACCTGATTGCGGCCCGGTATTTGGCCGCGCACGCTGATCAGCGGCGTTTCGGCCGGCAGCACCGCATCGATCGCCCGCTGATAGGCTGCGGCGTCACTGACGAACACCAGGCCCGGTTGCAGCAGATTGCAGACATGCCGCAGCTTGGCGAAATCCTGGGACAACAACGAATAGGCAGGAGAAACCGGGCAGTAAGGAATCCCGGCATACATCGCGCCCAAGGCAATCTGCAAATGCTCGATGTCGTTGCCCGAGAGGATCGCCAGCGGTCGTTCAGCCGAAAGCCCATAACTGAGCAGGCCTTGGGCAATGGCGCGGACGCTGGTCAGCATCTCGGCGTAACTCACCCGGCGCCAGTCGCAGCCGTTCTGGCGGGCAGCGATAAAGGTCTGCTGCGGGCGCACATGGGCCCAATACACCAGGCGATCCAGCAAGCGTGCGGGCAGCTCGGCCAAGGGTTCCAGGGAGCGCATATGCAGGATGCCCTGCTCTTCGCTGACCTCGACCGCAGGATGACCGATGGACACCTGGCGATAGCGCGGCGCTTTGGCTTCGGTCTGGGGTGGCGATCTGAATTCGGAACTCACGTGCTTGTCCTCCATCAAGGCACGCCACCGGCTCGCAGCGATGCGTTCAACCGGGGCATGGCAGCCTGTGGCTGCAGCCTTGTTATTGTTATATCTGGCCTGCACGCGGGCGGCGACCGCTCTCAAGCGCTCGTCGCCCGACGCTGCGGCGCCTGCTCAGATCGGGTAGTGCCGCGGTCCGTTCTGCAAGGTCACCCAGCGTAATTGGGTGAAGTGCTCGATGGACGCCTTGCCGCCAAAACTGCCATAGCCGCTGGACTTGACCCCGCCGAACGGCATCTGCGCCTCGTCGTGCACGGTCGGGCCGTTGATATGGCAGATGCCAGACTCGACCCGCTGGGCCAAGGCCAACGCACGACCGGTGTCGCGACTGAAGATCGCCGCCGACAAGCCGAACTCGGAATCGTTGGCCAGACGCAACAGTGCTTCATCGCCCTCGCCGCGCAACACCACCGCCACCGGGCCGAAGGACTCTTCGCGGTACAGGCGCATGGCATCGGTGACGCCGTCGAGCAAGGTCGGCTGCAAAATGCTGCCCTCCAGCTGGCCACCCGTGACCAGGGTTGCACCCTTGTCGAGGGCATCGTCGATCAACAGCTTGATGCGTTCACCGGCGCTGCTGTCCACCAGAGAACCGAGCACCGAACCTTCAGCGTTGGGGTTGCCGGCGGGCAAGGCGGCGATCTTTACCGCGAGTTTGGCGACAAAGGTATCGGCCACTTTGGCATCGACGATCAGGCGCTCGGTGGACATGCAGATCTGCCCCTGGTTGAAGAAGGCGCCGAAGGCCGCAGCCTCCACCGCTGCGTCCAGGTCGGCATCCTCCAGCACCAGGAACGGCGCCTTGCCGCCCAGTTCCAGCAACGCCGGTTTGAGATGACGCGCCGACAGTTCACCAACAATGCGCCCGACATGGGTCGAGCCGGTGAAGTTGACCCGACGCACCGCCGGGTTGGCGATCAGCCGCTCGACAATTGCCGCGGCGTCCTGGGGCGCATTGCTGATGACGTTGACCACGCCATCCCCGAGGCCGGCGTCCTGCAACACCTGGCCGATCAGCCGATGCACCGCCGGGCTCAGTTCCGAGGCCTTGAGCACCACGGTGTTGCCGCAGGCCAGCGGCATGGCGATGGCGCGGGTGGCGAGGATCACCGGGGCATTCCAGGGCGCGATACCCAGCACCACGCCGCAGGGTTGACGCAAGGCCATGGCGAAACTACCGGGCACATCGGAGGGAATGACTTCGCCGGTGATCTGGGTCGTCATGCACGCGGCTTCACGCAGCATGTTGGACGCCAGATGCACATTGAAACCGTACCAGTTGGCCATGGCGCCGGTCTCGCCGGCGGCCGCGATGAATTCTGCGCTGCGGGCCTGCAACTGCTCGGCCGCACGCAGCAACCGGGTGCGTCGTTCATTGGGGGCCAGGGCCGCCCAGGCGGGAAATGCCGCTTTGGCCGCGGCCACGGCGGCGTCAGCATCTTCCAGGGTGGCGGCGGCAACCCGCGACACGATTTCGCCGGTCACCGGATGACGCCGTTCGAAGGTTCGACCGTCTCGGGCGGGGCACGACTGGCCGCCGATCAGCAGGGGCACGTCCAGCATGGTGATTCCTCTTTATTGTCTTTATCGGGAATACAGTCGAGGGGCTCACAGTAGCGCCTGGGCGCCGGGGCGAACAGCTGGCGGACGCTCGATCGCCCGGCCAGCTCGCCTTGATTTCAACGCCGGAATTCAGCGTTTGTACGTCTGCAAACCGGGCTTGATGCTCTTGTCGTCGAGGAACTGCTTCATGCCCTGCTCGCGGCCACCTTCGGTGTCCAGCAGGCGTGACTGATCGAGCTTGGCGTAGAGGTAATCTTCGTTCTGCTCCCAAGTCAGCTCACGGCAACGCTTGAAGCCGTGCTTGGCCGCACGTAGCACCACCGGGTTTTTCTCCAGCAGGTTACGCGCCAGCTCGATTGTCACTTCACGCAGTTGCGCCAGGGGGACGCTCTCGTTGACCAGGCCCATCTCGGCGGCTTTCTGCCCGCCGAAGGTCTTGCCGGTCATGATGTAGTACAGCGACTGGCGATGGCCCACGGTGTCGGCCATGGCCTTGCTCACCAGGTTGCCTGGCGGAATGCCCCAGTTGATTTCCGACAGGCCAAAGGTCGCTTCATCGGCGCAGATCGCCAGGTCGCAGGCCACCAGCGGGCTGAAACCGCCACCGAAGCACCAACCGTTGACCATGGCGATGGTTGGCTTGGCATACATGCGCAGCAGTTTCCATTGCCATTGAGAGGCTTCACGGCGAATTTTTTCTTGCAGGATTTCCGGGCCGGCGTCTACTTCGCGGAAGTATTCCTTGAGGTCCATGCCGGCGGTCCAGGCGTCGCCCGCACCGGTCAGCACCAGCACACCGGCGTCCGGATCCTGCTCCAGGGTTTCCAGAACGTCGATCATCTCGCGGTTCAGGGTTGGGCTCATGGCGTTGCGTTTTTCCGGGCGGTTGAGGATGACCCAGGCGATGCCTTCCTCGATTTCCACTTTGACCGTTGTCCAGCGACCTTCGTAATTGCTCATGGCGTTGCTCTCTTGTTCTTGGCTTGACGATGGGTAAAAACTAAACCCGAATATTAGTTATGTCAATTAACTATTAAACCAATTAACCAAATGTTTTTCGTCCCGAAAACAGGCCCAACGCCCAGAGATCTGAAAGAGGTCATGGCTATCCCCGGCCAATCTCGGCAAACTAGATAGTCTTCTTAACCGCCAGCCGAGGATTCACCCTGTAATGGCCAAGTCTTCCAAGATTGCCGCCGCCCCCGAGGCCCCTGCCGACAGCGCCGAAACCCAGGCGCCGCTGGATTCCGCCCTGGACGATCTGATCGGTTACGCCATGCGCCGGGCGCAGTTGAAACTGTTCCAGAATCTGATCGGCCGGCTTTCGGCCCACGACTTGCGACCAGCGCAGTTCTCGGCCCTGGCGATCATCGACCAGAACCCCGGGCTGATGCAGGCCGACCTGGCCAAGGCCTTGACCATCGAGCCACCGCAAGTGGTGCCACTGCTGAACAAACTGGAAAGCCGCGCGCTGGCGGTGCGGGTGCGCTGCAAACCGGACAAGCGCTCCTATGGGATTTTTCTCAGCAAGACCGGCGAGGCTCTCCTCAAGGAGCTGAAACTGATCGCTGCCGAGAGCGACATGGATGCAACGTCCAACCTCGACAGCCAGGAACGCGAAGAACTGCTCAGGCTATTGAAAAAGGTCTATCAGGCCTGAAACGCCAATGCCGGCGCATTCCTGGGGAACGGCCGGCTTCATGACAGGTAAAACGACTTACCAGATCGGCACGGTGTAGAGCACCAGAAAGCGGGTCTGGTTTTCATCGCGAAACGCCGCGCCGGCGGGGAAGTCATTGCGATAGATCGACTTGCGCGCCATCAGCCCGACGTTCTTCAGCGGGCCACTCTGGATCACATACCCCAGTTCCATCTGGAATTCCCGCTCCTTGCGGTCATCGGCATTCAGCGCCGCCAGTTCGATATGGTCACCGCGCACATAACGTAGCCGGCTCTTCAGCCCGGGCACCCCGACGGCGGCAAAGTCATAGTCGTACATCGCTTGCCAGGTCCGCTCCTTGGCATTGAGGAAGTCCGAACTCATGGTCAGCTCACTCATGCCCATCAACTCGGTGCCCGACACATAAGGCGTCGCTGTATCTCCACTGGCGTGCATATAGCCCAAGCTCAGGCGATGGCCGCCAAAGCGATAGCCGAACAGTGCCGACAGGTTGCGGTTGTCCACCTTGCCGGCTTTGGCGCTGCCATCCTCGTCGCTGAAAAAACTGCGCAGATCGGTGGTCAGCATGCCCTCGCCGACCTGCAGATTGTGCAGCAAGGCCAGGGTGTTCTGCTGGTACAGGTCCGCCACTTCGGCGTGATACGCACGCAGACTGAGGTCCTTGTTCACCTGATAATCGCCGCCGACATAGGCCATGTGCGATGAGGTGGCCGCGCCGTTGAAACGCCGGTTCGGCGAGGCGATGCTCATCGGCTGGTAGTCGGTGGAATCACGCTTGTTGATGCGATCGATGTAGCCGGTGTTGAGGGTCAGCCCGTCGATGTCCTTTGAACTGAGGGTGGTGCCGCGAAAAGTCTGCGGCAACAGCCGCGACGGGCTGGCGAAAGCGAACGGCAGGAAAATCGACACATCGCCGGTCTTCACCGTGGTCTGGGCAAAACGCATTTTGGCGGTCATGGCCAGGCGCGAATACTCGTCCGCCGCGCGCTTGTCGCTGCTGGACACCGGCAGCAACTCGGTGCCGCTACGGTCCGGCGACGAGTCCAGCTTCACCCCCATCAGCCCGCGAGCATCCAGGCCTAAGCCGACAGTCCCCGGGGTAAAGCCCGACTCCACATTCATGATGAAACCCTGAGCCCATTCCCTGGCCGCGGTTTTCGCCCCGTCATCCTTGTAGTCGCGATCCAGGTAGTAATTGCGCAAGGTCAAGGTACCGTGGCTGTCGTCGATGAAGCCTTCGGCCAGCGCCGGGGTGGCAATCAAACTCAAGCCCAACAGGATCAGGCAAGGTGCGCGAACAGGTAAGGCTGAAGTCGCCGCAAGGGCGTTCCAAGGGAGCTTTGGCATGTTCGATGTCCACTTATTGTTGTTGTTTTTGAACGGGATCGTCTGGGTTGTCCCAGGGATCCCCGGCCAGAGAATGGAAACAGCTGAGGGGTGACGTCAATCCACAATGACCGATAAACGAACATTAATATTATTATCTATTTTTTAGATCCTTCTTAACCAATACGTCATGACGTTGATTTTAATAAGATAAATGCCATTTTTTGACCAAAAACCTTGGTCGTTCATTTTTTAGTTATCTTTGTTAATCTTAATTCCAGCCTGTCATCGCTTGAGGCGAGCAGGCTCGCGCTCACCCGTCAGCACACTCACAAAAACAATAATGAGGTTCGCCATGGACACCCCATCACGTCGTACGACGCTGACCATCGCCCTGTGTTTTATCGTTGCACTGATTGAAGGCTTCGACCTGCAGGCTGCCGGCACTGCCGCCGCGGGCCTGCGCCAGACCTTTGCCCTGGACCCGAAAATGATGGGCTGGGTGTTCAGTGCCGGCATCATCGGCTTGCTGCCGGGCGCCTTCTTCGGCGGCTGGATCGCCGATCGCATCGGCCGCAAAAAAATCCTCATCGGCGCCGTGCTGCTGTTCGGCGTGTTCTCGCTCAGCACTGCCTACGTCAGCACATTCTCCAGCCTGCTGCTGGCGCGCTTCATGACCGGCCTGGGCCTGGGCGCCGCCCTGCCCAACCTGATCGCCCTGTGCGCCGAAGCCGTGGGTGAGCAACGTCGCGGTACCGCCATCAGCATCATGTATGCCGGCGTGCCGTTGGGTGGAGCACTGGCGGCGGTGGTCGCCATGCTGTTCACCGATCATTGGCAGACGACCTTCATCATCGGCGGTCTCGCGCCCTTGCTGGTGGTGCCGCTGATGATCCTGTTGCTGCCCGAGTCCAGCGCCTTTCGCCAGCAACAAGGCACCGTCAACGTGGCGCGCGCCTCAACCGGCCAGGCACTGTTCGGCGAAGGCCGGGCTCGCGTCACCCTGGCGTTGTGGTTGAGCTACTTCTTCACCCTGACCGTGATGTACATGTTGCTCAACTGGCTGCCATCACTGCTGCTGGAACAGGGTTTCAGCAAACCCCAGGCTGGCCTGGTGCAGATGCTGTTCAATATCGGCGGCGCCCTCGGCTCCCTGCTCGGCGGGCTGCTGCTGGATCGCTGCAACGGCATCAAGGTGGTGCTGTTTGTCTATACCGGGTTGCTGACAGCGCTGGCGGGGGTCGGCCTGTCGGTGGGCATCGTCCCTATGGGCATCGCCGGGTTTGCCGCGGGGCTGTTTGTGATGGCGGCGCAACTGGTGCTTTATGCGCTGGCACCGCCGTCGTACCCAACCTCGGTGCGTGCCACCGGCGTCGGCGCAGCAGTGGCCATCGGTCGCTTGGGGTCAGTCGCCGGGCCCTTGGCCGCTGGGCAGATTCTGGCGGCCGGAGCCGGCACCACCGGGGTATTGCTGGCGACCTCCCCCGGATTGGTGATTGCAGCACTGACCATCATTAGCGTGATTGCCCGTTCAGCCCCACTGACTGTATCGATGGAAAAGGCCAAGGCCTGATTCCCGTCAGTTAAAACGCGAGACCTGTGGGCCCGGCGTGCCGAGCCCTTCAGCTCTCCTTGACCCATTGCACAAGCTGGCTCGTCTCAGGCTTTTTTGCGAAGACCTTCTGCGGCAGCAGCAGCCAGGCCAGTGCCGGCAGGAGGATCAAGGCGCCAAGCATGTTCACCAGGAACATGAAGGCCAGCAGGATGCCCATGTCCGCCTGGAATTTGATCGACGAGAAGGCCCAGGTCGATACCGCGACCGCCAGTGTCATGCCGGTCAGCAGAACCACTTTGCCGGTAAACAACAGCGCCTGGTAATAGGCCTGGGCCAGGGTGTCACCGGCACGCATGCGAGCCAGGATCACGCTCAACACATAGAGCGCATAGTCGATGCCGATGCCCACGCCGAGCGCGATTACCGGCAGTGTCGCGACCTTTACTCCCATGCCCAGACCCACCATCAGCGCCTCGCAAAGAATCGAGGTGAGCATCAGCGGCAGCATCGCGCAGAGGGTTGCACGCCAGCTACGGAAGGTCAGCAGGCACAGCAGGCTGACCGCGCCGTAGACCCAGAACAGCATCTCGTGCATGGATTTTTTCACCACGATATTGGTCGCGGCTTCGATTCCGGCGCTGCCGGCGGCGAGCATGAATTTGACCTCTGGCACCTGATGCGCAGCGATGAAGGCCTCGCTCGCCTCCACCACCCGATTCAGGGTATCGGCCTTGTGATCGGCCAGGTAAACGTACAGCGACAGCATCGAACAGCCCTGATTGAACAGCTCCCGCGGTGCACGGGTCTGCACGGCGCCCAGCGCGCCGTCATTGGGGATCAGCTCATACCATTTGAAGTTGCCTTCGTTGTAACCGGCCGTGGCGATCTTGCTCAGCGCCGCCATTGAAGTGGTCGACTCCACGCCAGGCAATTGCTCCAGTTGCCAGGCCAACGCATCCACCGCAGACAGGCTGGCGTAGCGCGTGCACTGATCTTCCGGCGTCTTGATCATGATCACGAAAATATCCGAACTGGCCGCATAGTTTTGGGTCATGAACAGCGCGTCGCGGTTGTAGCGCGAGTCGGCGCGCAACTCCGGAGCACCGGGATCGAGATCGCCGATTTTCAGGTTCAGGCTCACGGCAAAACCAAACGCTGCCAGCAGCAGGCTGCCCAACATCGCGCCAATGGCCCAGCGCCGCTGGGTGAACAGATCGAGAAAACGCCACAACGGATGCTTGATCTGTGCTTGCAGCTCGGCGGTTTCAGAACTCAGGCTGCGTTGCGCCGCTGCCGGGCTGACACCGATATAGCTGAGCAGGATCGGCAGCAGAATCAGATTGGTGAAAATCAGCACCGCCACGCCGAGACTGGCGGTGATCGCCAGGTCCTGAATCACCCGGATGTTGATCAGCAGCAACACGGCGAAGCCCACCGCATCGCAGAGCAAAGCGGTCATGCCGGCGGCAAACAGTCGGCGAAAGGTATAACGCGCGGCCACTACTCGGTGGGTGCCGCGACCGACGTCCTGCATGATGCCGTTCATCTTCTGCGCGCCATGGCTCATGCCGATGGCAAACACCAGAAACGGCACCAGCGCCGAGTACGGGTCCAGCTCAAACCCAAGCATCGCGAGCAGGCCCATCTGCCAAAGCACTGCCACCAACGAACAAGTCACCACGACCAGGGTGCTGCGCGCGCAGCGGGTGTAACCGTAAAGCACCACCACGGTCACCAGCACCGCCATCACGAAGAACAACAAGACCTGGGTCAGCCCCTCGATCAGATCGCCGACGATTTTGGTGAAACCGGTGATGTGGATTCGCAGTTCATTGGTCTGGTACTTGTCCCGCAGCGCCTCCAATTGCCGGGAGAACTCACCGTAGTCCAGGGCTTTGCCGGTCTGCGGACTGACTTCGAGCAACGGCACGAAGATCACGCTGGATTTGAAGTTGCCGGCGACCAATTGGCCGACCTCACCAGAACGGCCAACGTTGGTCCGCACCTGCTCGATACTGGCCGCCGAACCATCGTAGTCGTCGGGGATCACGGTGCCGCCATCGAGCCCCTCTTCGGTCACGGCGGTCCAGCGCGTGGTCGGGGTCCATAACGACTTCATGTAGGGCCGATCGACACCCGGCAGCAGATAAAGCTCATCGTTGAGCCTGGCCAGGGTGTCGAGGTAGTCCTTGGTGAAAATGCTGCCCTGTTTGACCTCCACGGCGATCCGCAGCGAGTTGCCCAGACCGCTCAACTCGCTTCGATTCTCCAGGAAGTTGGCGACATAGGGGTGCCCCGTAGGGATGGTCTTCTCATAACTGGCATTGATACCGATGCGCGTGGCTTGCCAACCGAGCACCAATGTCACCAGCAGACACAGCAGGATCACCAGCGGTCGATGGTTGAAGATCATTCGCTCGGCGAAGTTGCCTGAAGCCTGGTCAAAGTCTTCCAGGCGGCCGATCACGGTTTGGGTTTTGTCGTCTTTCAAGTCTGACTCCTGTTGCACGGGCCATGGCCCGATAGCGCTACACCGTGAAGTTTCAAGGTTTGGCGGAGGCCCGCGGATCCTGGTCAGTTGCCACGCCACTCAAACCGACGCTGGCCAGACCGCCGTCGGCTGTCTGTTGCACGGCAGCGACCGTCCCACCGCTGCGGCTCTGGCGCTTGTCGAAGCTGCGCCCCTGGTCATGACTGAACAAAAACTCACCGCTCTGGCTGGCCAACAACAAGCTGCCGTCACGCAGCTCGATGGCTGTCGCCAGTGTTGATTCGATGCCGGTGTCGAGGCGTCGCCAACTGCTACCACGGTCCTCGGACCACCAGGCGTTGCCGCGCAGTCCATAGGCAATCAACGCTCCGCCGCGGGTGCCGAGCAGACCGAAAAAGCTGCCTTCATAAGGTGATTTCAGGGCCTGGAACGAATGCCCGGCATCGGTCGAACGCAACAGCAAACCGCGCTCCCCCACCAGCAGCAGATCGTTACCCGACGCGCGGATCCCATACAGGTTCAGGCCCTGCGGATTGTCCACATGCTGCATCCACGGCCGCCAACTACGCCCGCCATCGTCGGTGCGGTAAATCTGGTTGTAGGCGCCAACGATGTAGCCATGCAGGCGGTCACTGAAGTACAGGTCGAGAAACGGTTTATCCGGCCCGTCATCCAGCATCTGCCGTGCCTGCGCAAGGTTGCTGGCGCCGCCCGGTTGATCGGTATCGCGCTCCGCGGCCTGCACCGCCAGCGCGGCGGCACGCTCACCGTCGAGTTGCTTGTGCCAGGTTTCGCCACCGTCCTCGGTGTGCAACACCACGCCCAGATGACCGACCGCCCAGCCCTGCTCGGCATCGACGAATTGCACCGCGGTCAGGCTGACGCTGACCGGCACACGGGCCTGGCGCCAAGTCATTCCAAAGTCATCCGAGAGCAGCACGATGCCGCGCTCGCCGACCGCCACCAGACGCTCGCCAGCCCGGGCCAACCCAAGCAATACCGCTCGCGCAGCCTTGGCGGTCGGCAGTGCCGGCTGCTGCAGTACCGCGAACGTCGCGGCCTGCGCAACCATGGACGTGCTCGCCAACAGGCACAACGTCAGCGCGCAGGCACTCCATCGCAGACCGAAACTCGCAAAGCTTTTTTCAACGTTCATGTCTTTATCCCGCCTGGAAAATCGCCAGCGACCGCGACGAGCTTTTCGCTCGTCACGGCGCTCCATGGTTCAACGCATGTTTTCGTTGGCCATGGCATCCGGTGTGTAAAAGGAAGCCGAAGGTTTTGCGATCGTCTGGTACTGGACCGCCAGATCGTTGCTCGAAGCGTTAAGGAAGTAGGCGCCAGTATCGAGGTTGTAGCTGCCCCACATGACTTGCGCAGTGAGCGCCGGCAGGTCCGGCGCCAACAGCGTCAGCGAATACATCTGCCGTCCCAGTTTGCCCTGGGCGTCATACCCGTCGACCATCAGGATCTGCCAGGAGTCCTCGTCGACGTAGTAGGTCCGATGCGGCACCACATGGCGCTTGCCGGATTTGAGCGTGGCCTCGACCACCCAGACCCGATGCTTCTCCCAGCGCACCAGATCAGGATTGAGAAAGTTCGGTTTGACCAGATCGTCGCTCTTGGCCAGGCCGGCGCGATTATTGTTGTAGGGGACGATCAGTTCTTTCTTGCCTGCAAGCTTGAGATCGTAGCGGTCGGTAGGCCCGAACAGCATGAACGCTTCGTCAAACAGACCGACGCCAGAGGTGACGAAGTCCGGGGTGTCGTAGGCAATGTTCGGCGCTCGGCGTACCCGGCGCTGGCCGACCAGATACTGCCAGGCCGCACGGTTGGCCGGGTCCATGTCCCAATGGGTCATCAGGCCTTCGCCGGCCTTGGATGACGGCAATTCGGTCAGCAGCTTGCCTACCTGGTACTTGCCGGCAAAACTTTCCAGGCTGCCGCTTTCGGAGTAGTAGGGAAACTGATAGCTGAACAGGGCTCGGGTCGCCTGGACCTTCTTGCCACCGGCGGTCATCAGCCAGGTATCAAAAGGTGCGCTGATGGTCTCGCCGCCCTGCCAGGACAACCGGTAGTTCCACAACACTTGCGCGCCGTTGTCCGGGATCGGGAACGGAATGCCGCCATAGGCGCTGGCGACTTTTTCGGTTTCCACATCCAGCGTGGCACGGGTGGCATTCTTGCCGGTGTTGTCATACACCCATTGCGGGGCCGCTGCCGAGCGATGGGTCGGGTATACATCCAGGCGATAGTCCGGGTATTTCTTCAACAGAACCTTGGTGCCTTCGGCCAGCACACTGGCGTACTGCTCCATGTTCGAGGCCTTGATTGAATACAGCGGTTTCTCGCCGGCGAATGGATCGGCACGTTTGTCGCCCGGTTTGTAGCCGGGCGCGACCTTGGTGTAACCGCCATCCCATCGCGGGATGCTGCCATCGGCATTGCCGGCGCGCTCGCCGCCAAGGGGCGTCAGTTCGGACTTCAAGCGTGCAGCCTGTTCAGGTGACACCGCTGCCTGCGCCAGGCTGATGCCGGCCAGTGTCAGGGTGAGGACGCAAGTGTTCAGAAAAGCGTTGTTCTGCATGGCGAATCCACCTTATTAGAATGAGGTTTTCACGTAGAGCGAGACAAAATCGCGGTCGGCCAGCGACTGCCCGTAACTGAAATTGCCGTCCTCGCGTAGCCCGGCTTTCGGCGCCCCGAAGAAGTTCACGTAGTTGAGGCCGACATCCCAGCGCTGCAGGTAGGTCGCCTTGAGCCCGACACTCCAGTCGCCGGAATGGGTATTTCCGAACCCCGACTTGTTGACGGCCGAAGAACGTCCATCGAGCACCACGCCCATGCCGATCGGCACGGTCAGGTCGATCCCGTCGACAACCTGGAAGTACGCAGGCTCCACCAGTACCCGCAATGCAGTGGCATCGCGCGTTGTGTTGGAATCCAGGGCCGCGGCGTTCTTGGTGACGCTCAGGGTGCGGTTCCACGCCAGCTCGGCCAGTGCCGAGCCGCCATCCCAAAAAGCACCAGGCGATAACAGGTAAATCGCCGACAGGTTGGCGTGAGCGGTTTTGCCTCGGGCAAACAATGAGTCATCGCCGCCATCGGCCTCCATGCCTGGGGTCACCACTTGCAGGTTGCTCACCAGCGGCGCATTCCAGCGCACGGAGGTTTCACCGGCAAAGTTGAACGGCCCATAGGCAGTGGAGAAGCTGACGCCGGCGGTCTTGATGTCTTCGGCGTAGACCTGACGATAGGAACTCAGGATCGGCAGCCCGGTGGCCGCCGCGGCCGCACCGTCGAGGTAGGCATACAGACCGATCGGGGCTTTGTCGTGATACTGCGCGGCGTAGAAACCCAGCTCCAGCTCGGTCCCGGTCGGTTTGAAGCGAATCTGCATACCGCCCTGCCCCGAGTTCCTCGGTTTCAAATCGCCGCCATTCACCGTGTCGTTGCCAAACACTTCGCGCAGCGAACCGCTGCCATAACCAATGGCATCGGCATCGCTCAGGTAGCTGCCGGCGCCGGGCAGATTGGAACGTTCCCACTCGAACTGGTAGTAAGCACCCACCGACAACTGCGGGTTGATCTGCAACTGCCCGGAGATCTGGTTGACCGGACGCAGGATCTCCTTGAACTGAGTCCCCGGCACGCTGAGCAGCTTGACCACATCGGTCGGGCCCTGGGCATTGGCAATGCCGTTGCCACCGTAGAACAGGCTTTCACCGTAAATCAGGCTGTGCCGGCCCAGACGCGCCACGCCCTGGGAGTCTTCGCCCAGGTCACCGCGCAGAAACACGAAGGCATCGAGAATTTCCGCGTCGCGACCATGGAGCTTGCGGGTTTCGCTGAGGAAATGCGGTTGCTCGCTGCTGTCGGTGTCCTGGTTGTAGATATCGTCGTACCAGGCCGCACCGCTCACACGCAGCCCATAGTTTTGGCGGCTGAGGTCCATTTCGGAAAACAGGTCCAGACGGTTGGAGACCAGGCCGCGGCTGAAGTTTTTATCGCCCTGACTCTGGATCGACGGGTACAGACCATTGGCGGTCGGCGCGTTGACCAATCGGCTGTCCTGACCGTGCAGACGCCAGGCCTGGCTGTACTTGATGGTGTTGTCCCAACGCAGTTTCCAGTCCGAATCCCCCAGGTCCATTTGCATGGCCTCGGCGCTTTCGACCATCACGCCTGCGCTGCATAACGCCAGAAACAGGGCGCAATGCTTGAAACGAAAGCAACGTTTAACGTTGTCCATGGACGCTCCTCATTATTTTTATTTTTGGCATGGCTTTGCACGCATGGCGCCAGCCAACACGCTCAGGCAAGCGGCTTGCGCCGCTGTCTACGGGTGTGCGTTTCAGATGTAGGTGGAGGCCAATCCGCCATCGACTGCCAGGTTCACGCCGTTGATCCAGCGCGACTCGTCGGCACACAGGAAAGCGATCACCGCCGCCACCTCATCGGCATAACCGGGCCGTTTCATGCGATGGGCATCGGCCTGGGTCCGTGCTTCACCCAGCATGCTCACGAAGTCGCCGAGGATGGGCGTGAAGACCGGGCCCGGCGCCACGCTGTTCATGCGCACTGAATGTTCGAGAAACCAGGGCTGGGCCTGCAGGTAGTTCCAGACGATCAAGGCTTCCTTGAAATACTGGTAGCAGGTCTCATCCAGTACCGGGTGCTCGGCCAGCCAGGCTTGTGCGGCGGCGAAACCTTCGATGCGCGCCAGCGCCTTGTGCAGTTCCAGGCGTAACGGCCACTCGGCGCCGAGGATCGAGGCGATATTGACGATGCTGCCGCCAGCGGCGATGCGCGGCAGCAATGCCTGGCTCAGGTGACGCAGCCCCAGGTAGTTGACCTTCGCCAGCAATTGCGGGTTTGCGGTGCCCGGCACCCCGGCGATATTGCACAGGCTGTCGATCCGTGCCGGTAGCTGCGGCAACAGCCGGTCGATGTTCTCGGCACTGCTCAAATCGCCCTGGACAAAGCCGTCCAGGGTCATGTGCGGGGCCTTCAGATCGAGGCCAATCACGTGGGCGCCGTGGGCGCGCAGCAGGCTTGCAGTAGCGGCGCCGATACCCGAGGAGACCCCGGTGACCAGCACAATCTTGTTGTCGAGTTTCATGTTGAGTCCTCTTATTATTTTTGTGTACTCGGTGGGCCGACCTACCTTATCGACCCGGTAAAAAAACGGCCCGTCAGAACGGGTAACGCGGCGCCTTATCCTTGACCGTCACCCATTGCCATTGGGTGTATTCATCCCAGTCGGCCGGGCCGCCTACGCTGCCGGCATTACCCGAGTTACCGCGTCCGCCGAAGGGATTGATGCATTCGTCGGCAACCGTCTGGTCGTTGATGTGCAGCAGACCGCAATTGAGTTGCTCGCCCATCGCCATCGCGTGCCCGACGGAAGGCGAAATGATCCCCGCGGACAAGCCATACTCGGTGCGGTTGGCCAGGTCGATGGCCTCATCGTCACTGGTAAAACTCACCACCGTGGCGACCGGGCCGAAGATCTCCTCGTCGAATGCGCGCATGCCCGGGCGCACGCCGGAAAGCACCGTAGGTTGGTAGAACAGCTGTTCAAACTCGCCGCCGGCTTGCAGTTTTGCCCCGGCAGTCACACTCTCCGTGACGATTTCATGCACGCGTTGTAACTGTCGTTTGTTGATCAAAGGCCCCAAGACCGCCTCGCCACGAGCGGCATTGCCGACCGTGATCGCCCGGGCTTTCTCTGCCAGCCGGCGGACCAGTTCTTCAGCGATCGATTCATGGGCCAGGATGCGTCCGGTGGCCATGCAGATTTGCCCCTGGTGCAGCCAGGCACCCCAGGCGGCATTGCTCGCCGCCAACTCAAGATCGGCATCTTCGAGCACGATCAACGAGTTCTTGCCGCCCAGTTCCAGGGCGACTTTTTTCAGATGACGCCCAGCCACCTCCGCGACCTTGCGCCCGGCCGCAGTCGAACCGGTGAACGCGATCATCCGAACTTGCGGGTCGCGGCACAGGGCCTCTCCGGCCACTGCTGCGCCCGGCAAAACCTGCAGCAACCCTTTTGGCAAACCGGCCGCCTCGAACAACCGGGCAATGATGAAACCGCCACTGACCGGGGTCTGCGGATCGGGTTTGAGCACCACCGCGTTGCCGGCCGCCAGCGCCGGTGCCACCGAGCGCAGGGAGAGCACCAGAGGAAAGTTGAAGGGCGAGATCACCCCGACCACGCCATGGGGCAACCGGCGTGCATAGGACAAACGCCCCGCTTCGCTTGGGAGAACCAGACCATGGGGTTGCGACAGCAGACCGGCGGCCTGATGCAGCAAGACGATCGCCTCACGAACCTCATGCTCCCCCTTGAACAGACTGCCGCCACTTTCCCGAGCGATGTACAGCGCCAGTTCGGCAAAGTGTTGCTGGGCCAGGGCTGCTGCTTTGCGAAAGATCTCTGCCCGTTCCCGTGGCCCCAATGCCGCCCAGGCCGGTTGAACACGAGCGGCGGTCAGGGTGGCAAACGCGATGTCCGCCGCATCGGCTAAACCGGTGACGGTCAGTACCTCGCCGGTGGCCGGCTCGATGACTCTGTTGACGCCGCCCAATGGACGTATCCAGTCGCCATTGAAGATGCGTTCGCACCACGGCTCGTCCCGCAGAAAATCAGATGGTTCACTTACCGACATTTCGGTCTCCCGGCTCTTGTGTTTGTCATTGCCTGACGCGGCCTCGCGAAAATGATGCAGCGTCTTGAAAGCACTAGAGCAAGGGCTGTGCCGACTTCTTCCGTTGCCACGCGCTTTAGGTAGCGAAGGCTCTGGCCTGAAGGTTTGAGAGGAGTACCGATGAAAAGGGCAAGGCGTTTGGCGCTCGGTCGACACCCGGCCACTTGTCCAAATGATAAAGTTATGTTTAATAACTGTTTTGCTAATTGATCATTTCGATCAGTCGACTCGCTCAGGGGCATATAACAATGAATAATCCCCATTCGCTGCTTCCTCATCTCGCGGTGCAGGAGGAACATTTCTCGCCCCGAGGAGACAGCACTCAACTGACCGAGGGCAACTCACCGACCCTGGCCGAGTTAGCCGAATGCCTGTTCTTTTCCCCGGTTGACGGACGTATCTGGCTCAACGACCAGCGCATGCTGCTATTGCACAGTTCATCCTTCGGCGCACTGCGACGGGAGATTATCGAGCGCCAGGGCCTGGAACAGACCCGCGGTCTGTTTACCCGCACCGGCTATTTGTCCGGCGCACGCGATGCGCGATTGATCCGCGAGCGCTGGCCAGACGCCGATGCCGCGGCGGTTTTCTCCGCCGGCACGCGCCTGCACACACTCGAAGGCATGACCAAGGTCGAACCCCTGCACTTCAAATTCGACGCCGACTCAGGCTTCTACGAAGGTGAATTCCTCTGGCACCACTCCTGTGAGGCCGACGAACATATCGCCGCCTACGGGATCGGCCAGGATCCGGTGTGCTGGACCGAACTGGGCTATGCCATCGGTTATGTCAGCGGGCTGTTCGGCCGCTTGGTGATCTTCCGTGAAACCGAGTGCCGGGGCATGGGCCATGAGAGCTGCCGGGTGATCGGCAAGACCGCCGAGCAATGGGGCGATGTCGAACAGGACCTGAGTTACCTCACCGCTTCGCCATCCGGCGTCGCCCCGAAGCAGCGTCCCGCCCCGGCACCCGCGCCTCAGGACGACGACAGCGAAACACCCGGCGGGCCAAAACCCATTGGCGCCAGCGCCGCCTTCAATGCCGCGACCCTCGCCTTGCAGCGGGTTGCGCCGACGCCTGCCACAGTGCTGTTCAGCGGCGAGTCCGGAGTCGGCAAGGAATTGTTCGCCCGTCAATTGCATCAGTTCAGCCCACGCCATCAAGCACCTTTCGTGGCCCTCAACTGCGCCGCGATCCCGGACAATCTGATCGAGGCCGAACTGTTCGGTGTCGAACGCGGCGCCTATACCGGCGCGACCCATTCGCGCCCTGGACGCTTCGAACGGGCTCACGGCGGCACGCTGTTTCTCGATGAAATCGCCAGCCTCAGCCTGCCTGGGCAGGGCAAGTTGCTGCGTGCGCTGCAAGAGCGTGAGATCGAGCGCATCGGTGCAAGCCAGCCGATAAAGGTCGATGTCCGGGTGGTGGCGGCAACCAATGTCGACTTGCGCAAAGCCGTGGCGGCCGGAGACTTTCGTGAGGACCTGTTCTACCGCCTGAACGTCTACCCCATCACGTTGCCGCCATTGCGTGAACGTCGTGATGACATCCCGTTGCTGGTCAACGCGTTTCTGCGACGCTTCTGTCAGGCCTACGCCCGCAAGCCCGCCGGGCTGACCATGCGCGCACTGAAGGTGTTGTTGCGCTATGACTTCCCCGGCAACGTTCGGGAATTGCAGAACCTGGTCGAGCGCGGCCTGATCGCCAGCGAAGATGGTCAAGCCATCGACCTGGTCCACCTGTTTCGCAACGAACCCATGCCACAGGAGGCGTACTCTCTGGACGGCAATGGCAGCCTCGCAGCTACTGACCCGGGCCCCGCCAACACGCAGCCTCGCCCGGCCTTGCTGGAAACCCTGGCTCGCCTGGAACACGGCTTCTCCATTGAGGGTCTGGAGTCGCGGTTGATCGACGAAGCGCTGCAAAAGAGCGAAGGCAATCTGGCCGCCGCCGCACGACTGCTGGGGTTGAGTCGTGCGCAGTTTGCCTACCGATTGAAGAAGTACCGACAGGCATCGGCCTGACTCAGGCCGAGTCAATGCAGACCCGTTGTAGATGAGGATGAAACGAAATTATCTTGCCAATATAGTTATGGTGATTAACTATATTTAAAGTTAACTAGTTTGCCCCATAACACGCGCCCCGGAGTCCACATGCCCCATAACAACAACATCGACGGCATCATCGAACAACTCAGCCAACTGCCCTCCCTCGGCTCGCTGACTATCGACCAACAACGTCAACAGGCCGAACAACTCTTCGGCGCCGGCTCCTGTGCCGAGGGCGTGACCTTTGAGGCCGCCAGTCTGGCCAGCGTCAGCGGGCTTTGGGCCATTCCCACAGATGCCCGGCCTGACTTCGTCTTGCTGTATCTGCATGGCGGAGGCTACTCATTCGGCAGCGCCCAGGCCTATCGCCCGCTCGTCAGCCAACTGGCAGCCCGCAGCGGGATTCGTACCCTTTGCATCGATTACCGCCTGGCCCCGGAACACCCTTTCCCGGCCGCCGTAGAGGACGCTCTGGATGTCTACCGTACACTCCTCGAAAACGGTGTGAACACCGAACACCTGGTGCTGGCCGGCGACAGTGCCGGCGGCGGTCTGTGCATGGCTCTGATGTTGGCTGCCAAGGCCGCTGGTTTGCCGCTGCCCGCGGCTGCGGTAGTGATGTCGCCTTGGGTGGACATGGCTCAGACGGGAGCGTCCTGGAATTTGCAGAAGGCTCGAGATCCATTGCTCGGCCCGCTTGCTGGCAAGACCCTTATGGCCGACACCTATCTGCAGGGCGCCGAACCACTGAATCCGCTGGCCTCCCCCCTATACGGTGACCTTCAGAATCTACCACCAGTGCTGATCCAGGTGGGCAGCCGGGAATGCCTGCTGGACGATTCAACCCGACTCGCCAGCCGCCTGGCCAGCGCCGAAGTGGCGGTACACCTGGACGTCTGGCCGGGAATGATTCATGTCTTCCAGAGCATGAGCGATCAACTCGAAGAAGCCCGCCGGGCACTGGACCAGATCAGCGCCTTCCTCCTTCGGCACCTGGGGGATGATGTGTCCTGACCTCAAGTTTGCGTAGAATGCCGTGTCGAAACCGGATTCAATAACAAAAAACGGTCGGCAGACTCATCATCCTTGTGATCAACACCACTGGTGACTTGTGGCGCCCTTCTACGTTCAATGCCTGACCTATCAACCATGAGCGAGAGCTCATGGGTATTAATTGCCAATACAAAAGCGCTTTGCAGGTTTTGTCTGTCGGTATCGTTGCTTATTGCAGGTAACGCCTCAGGCGCGCCATTGCCGCTTGAGTTGTATATCCCTGACGCGCCGCCACTGACGTTTGTCGATGGCTCCAAAGGCCACGGAATGGTCGGAGAAGCCGTCCTGACGGCCATTGCCAACGCTGGTTATGTCGCTCATGTCCATGGGCTTCCCTGGGCCAGAGCGCAGAAATACGTCAGCGAGAAGCAGGATCTTCTGATCGCCCCCTTGTCTCGCACGCCTGAACGCGAAGATCGCTTCACCTGGGTCGCACCGATCATGTCCATGGAGCGCGCTTTTTTCAGCCTCGACCGGCCGGTGAGCAGCTTTGCACAAGCCCAAAAAACCTACCGGGTGATCGGCGTCGGCCTGGGCAGTGCGCAGGAGGAAATCCTGCGTGCACAAGGCTTCAGCGACGAGCAGATCCATCCGCTGACCATTGGCGATAACCCCGCGCAGATGCTCTTGAAAGGTCGCCTTGATGCCTGGTTCAACGGTGTTCCCGAGAGTCAATACATCTGGCCGAAGATGTCTGAACGCAAGCTGTTCATGAGCCCGGTCATGAGCAGAGCGGAGCTCTATCTGGCTTGCTCCAGGCGTTGCTCCGCTCAACGGGTGCAAGACTTGCGCACGGCGGTTGAAACGCTTCGCGATGACGGCACTCTGGCGCGTATACAGAAGAGCTATTTGTCGCCATAACGACCCGCAACAACTCGTCCCTTTACCGTAGATTCGCTACTATGTTTGCCCCGCTTTCCTTGCCTGCGGATTTCTTCATTCTGGAGCCCGAATGCCTAGTCAAAAGGACATCGCCGCCGAAAGCGGCGCACCGATGATCCCTGCCGCGGCCGATAGCATTCGCAAGCAGGGTGTCGAACTGTTGTTGCCTTCCGATAGCAACGTGTAGGGCGTTAGCGCGCCTTCCAGTCCCGCAGCCACTGCAAGCCGGCCGAGGTGTTACCACGCGGCCGGTATTCGCACCCTACCCAGCCGTCATAACCCAACTGGTCGATCAACTCGAACAGATAGGGATAATTGACTTCGCCCAGGTCCGGCTCATGTCGATCCGGCACGCCGGCGATCTGGATATGGCCGATGCCGTCGAAGTCCCGACGCAGTTTAGTGGCCAGGTCACCTTCGACGATCTGGCAGTGGTAGCAGTCGAACTGAACCTTCAGGTTAGTGGCGCCCACTTCCTTGCAGATGGCCTGGGCCTGATCCTGGCGGTTGAGGAAAAAGCCCGGCATGTCCCGCGTGTTGATCGGTTCCAGCAGCACGGTGATGCCGGCCTTGGCGGCCTGCGCGGTGGCATAAGCCAGGTTCTCCAGGTACACGCCGTGATGGCGTGGGCGATCAGTTTCCGACGGTAGCAGCCCGGCCATCACATGGATGCGCGAGTTGCCCAGCGCCGCGGCGTATTCCAGCGCGCGATCGAAACCGCTGCGAAATTCACTCTCCCGCCCCGGCAACGATACCGTGCCCCGCTCGCCCGCCGCCCAATCGCCGGGCGGTGCGTTGAACAGTGCCTGCACCAGGCCGTTATCGCTCAAGCGCTGTTTGAGTTCCTGAGCGCTGTAGTCGTAGGGAAACAGGTATTCCACGGCTTCGAAACCATCGGCGGCAGCGGCGGCGAAGCGGTCCAGAAACTCATGTTCCGGATAGAGCATGCTGAGGTTTGCAGCAAAACGAGGCATGGTAGCTCCTTGGGCCGGTGGTGCGCAGCATATCGGAGACCACGGCGCCGATTCCGGTATCCACCAACACCTTGCCGAACACACCGCCGGCACCGGCAATCAGGATCACCATGGCCACGCCAGGCAAGGCCCAGCCGATCACGTCAGACACCTGAGTACGACTCCAGCCCCGGCGCGAACCCAGCAACCAGGCACACAGCAAGGTATCGATCAGCAGCGCCACCAGCGGCGCGCCGAGCACGGTCATGATGCCGCGCAGGATCGAGTCGGCCGGCAGCTGTGAAGTATTTTTTTCAAAATAACATTTTTAACATCGACCCAGGGCATCCGTCGACGCAGGTGAAAAAGTCAGATTGCCATCAAGCTACCTTGCAAAAACACAACGACCGTCTAAGTTCAGAACTATCTCTACAGACGTAACCGAACCGTACATAAACCGGCCCCTCAGGCGAGAGAATCTATTGATCTAAAACCGACCAGACGCTGCTTTTAATTATTGACACGGAATCAGTCATAACAAAAAAGAGGGATGCTTGATGAAGCGCAGCCATGGGTATCGTGCGTTCTCGCAAAAGGGGCCGGTCGGACATTTCTGGTTGTCACTGCTTTGCTTCTCAGGCCTGGTGATCGTCAGTTTTCTGTTGTTCGAACAACAGATCCAGGACTTCCTGACCCATCTCAACCTGTACTTGCCCTCCACACCCACTCAGAAACTCAACCTGGCACTGCTGCTGATCGCCCTGCTCGCGCTGGATGTGGTGCTGCCGGTGCCTTCGAGCATGGTGGCGCTGCTGGCCGTGGCCATGCTCGGCAGTCTCGGCGGCTATCTGGTGATTTTCATTGGCCTGTGCCTGGGTGCCGGTCTGGGTTATGCGCTGGGGGCCGGCTATTTTCGTCTGCTGTCCGGCCGCCTGGGTCTGCATCAGCGCCAGCCGGGGCAGTTGGCGTATCGGTTGGGCACGCTGTCGTTGATCTGCCTGCGCGGTGTGCCGGTATTGGCGGAAACCTCGGTGGTGGCCGCCGGCATGCAACGTTATCCGCTGCGCGCGTTTCTACTGGTCACCACCCTGGCCAATGCCGGCCTGGCACTGGCCTACAGCGCCATCGGCACCTTCCTCGTCGAGCAGAACGCGCTGCTGGTGACCCTCCTCGCCAGCATGGTGTTGCCCGGGCTGTTTATCGCTGGGTACAGCCTGTTCAAGACCTTGCGCAGGCACGACGCGGAGCAACCACTGCACGGGCGTTTCAAGGTCAATTACGACTACCCGGTGCTGTTCACCGATCACTTGTTCGATCCGGCCAATCCCTGCCTGCACCAGCAGCTCACCGCCCGGCACAGAGGGTCGGTGACGGCACTGGTGTTCGCCGATGAACAACTGCTGCAAAGCGCCCCGCAATTGCTGGAACAGATCAACGCCTACTTTGCCGCCCATGCGGCGGACCTGCACTTGCAGGCCGCGCCGATTACGGTGCCGGCCGGCGAATTGAGCAAGGATTCGCAGGTGTTGCAGCAGCTCTACAGCGACATGTTGCACCATGGGCTGGACCGACATTGTTATGTGCTGGCCCTGGGCGGCGGCGCGGTGCTGGATGCGGTGGGCTACGCCTGCGCCACCTTCCACCGTGGCATTCGCCTGATCCGCATCCCGAGCACCGTGCTGGCGCAGAACGACGCCGGCATCGGTGTGAAAAACGGCATCAATGCCTTCGGCCAGAAAAACCTGCTGGGGGCGTTCTATCCCGCCACTGCGGTGATCAACGACTTCCAGCTGCTGACCAGCCTGACCCGCCGTGACCAGATCGCCGGATTGGCCGAGGCGGTAAAAGTGGCGCTGATCAAAGACCAGGCCTTCTTCCAATGGATGGAGCAACAGGCCGACGCCCTCGCCCATTTCGATCACCCGGCCAGCCGCTATGCCATCCGCCGTTGCGCCGAGTTGCACCTGGCGCACATCACCGGGGCCGGCGACCCCTTCGAACGCGGTAACGGACGACCACTGGATTACGGGCACTGGGCCGCGCACAAACTGGAAAACCTCAGCCAGCACCGACTGCGCCATGGTGAAGCCGTGGCGGTGGGCATGGCCCTGGATGGACTCTATGCCAATGCCCTGGGACTGTTGAGCGATACCGATACCGAACGGGTGCTGAACCTGCTGCTTAAGCTCGGCTTCAACCTGTGCCCGCCGGAACTGTCCTTGAAAGATGCACAGGGGCGCTCACAGGTTTTGCTCGGGCTGGAGGAATTCCGCCAGCACCTGGGCGGGCAACTCTCCATCCCCATGCTCAGCCGGATCGGCGAGTCGGTGGACCTGCATGAGATCGATGCCGCGCGGATGGAGCAAGCGTTGCAGCGACTGTCCACCCGCATCGACCCGGTACTCACCCTCAGCGAAGGCTGCGCGCGATGAGCCAGACATCACCGAACCTCAAGACCTGGATGACCCTGGGCAGGGTATCCAACCTGCCCACGGTGTGGACCAACACCCTGGCCGCCGCCCTGCTGGCCAGCAGTGCCGGTGCCCTGGCGCCACCGTCGTCGCTGGTGTGGATCCTGCTGCTGGCCGCGCTGTCGCTGCTGTATTTGGCCGGCATGTTGTTGAACGACCTGCTGGACGCCGACTGGGACCAACAGCACCACAACCCGCGCCCCATCACGTTGGGTCTGGTCAGCCGCCAACAAGTGGGGCTGGCTACTGCGCTGTTGCTGATACTGGCTGCGGCCTCGGTACTGGGCCTGAGCCGGTTGATCGATCAACCGCACTGGTTGCTGGGTAGCGCCACCCTGCTGGTGGGCTGCATCCTCGGCTACAACTTGCTGCACAAGAAATACGCCCACAGCGTCTGGTTGATGGGCGCCTGTCGCTCGGCCCTCTACCTCACGGCAGCGGCCAGCCTGGCGGTGCCGCCGGAGCCGATCTGGCTGTGCGCCATGTTGCTGGGTGTCTACATCAGCGGCCTGACTTACCTGGCTCGTCAGGAACACAACAACCAGTTGCTCAGTCGCCTGCCGCTACTGCTGATGTTGAGCCCGCTGGCGCTGGCGATCTATTCCGACAACGCCTGGTTCTGGCCGGTGCTACTGCTCTGGCTTGGCTGGCTGGGCTGGCACTACTGGCACCACTTGGCCCACCCGCAGCAACGGCAAGTCCGTGCCTTCATCGGCGCTGGCCTGGCGGCTCTGCCACTGTTCGATGCCCTGGTGCTGGCTGTGGCCAACCAGCCACTGGGCAGCCTGTTATGCGTTCTGGTGTTTTTCCTGCTTCCACACTTCCAGCGCTGGATCAAACCGACATGAACATGGACGTCACTGCATCGCCATCGGCGGCCCTCGAAATGCGCCACGACTGCCTCGCCGAACAACACCAGGCCCTCACACTGCAGCTCGATGACACCGAGCTGCAGTGGTGGCACCAGGCACAGGAGCGGCTTGCCCAACACCCGGACGCCAATACTGCGGCGCTGTTGAGCAGCCAGTGCAGGCGCAACCTCAAGGAACAGCCACTGCCCCACAATCCCGGCTGGAGCAACATTCAGTTGGCGCGGGCGTTGTTGCTGGCTCAGGTCCTGGAGCAACAACCCCAGGCCGGGCAACTGCCGTTGCTGCGCCAACTGTTCCTGTGGGGTGACGATCAGGAAAAAATCGCCACCTTGAAAGCCCTCGACTGGCTCGACAGTCGCGGGCTTTGCGTGGAACTGGCACTGCAAGCCGGGCGTACCAGTAACAGCCAGGTGTTCGCCGCCCTCGCCCTGGACACCCTCTACCCGTCGCGTCACTACAGCGAACGGGCCTTCCATCAACTGGTGCTCAAAGCACTGGGCATGGGGCTCGACATACGCCGCCTGATCGGCCTGACGCAACGACACAGCGTCACCCTCAACCAACTGGCCCTCGACCTACTGGACGAACAGCTCGCTGCCGAACGAACGGTGTCCGCCGGGCTGCCCCGAATGATTGCCTTCGACCTGCTCAGCCCGGCGCAACACCAGCGTCTGAGCGGCCTGAGTCAGCAGCAACGCTTGCCGCCTGAGTGGCACGAGTACCTGGCCGACGCCTCACAGAACTGACACTCAACGACTCCTTTTCCTTGACGAGGATTTACCATGCTCAAGTACTTCGACCCGCATATTCATATGGTCAGCCGTACCACCGATGACTACCAGAACATGGCCGCCGCCGGCATCACCGGAGTGATCGAACCGGCCTTCTGGCAGGGCCAGGCCAGGACCAGCGTCGGCAGTTTCATCGACTACTTCGACACCCTGTTGGGCTGGGAGCGCTTTCGCGCCAGCATGTTCGGCATTCATCATTTCTGCACCATCGGCCTCAACCCCAAGGAGGCCAACGACCTGTCGGTGGCCAATGAAGTGCTGGAGATTCTGCCGCGCTACCTGGTGAAAGACGGCGTCGTGGCGGTCGGCGAAATCGGCTACGACGACATCACCCCGGAGGAAGATCGCTTCCTCGCCGCTCAGCTGGAACTGGCCAGACAATTCAATTTGCCGGTGCTGGTGCACACCCCGCACCGCGACAAGATCGGTGGCACCAAACGCACCCTGGCAGTGATTCGCGAAGTCGGGATTGCCGAGCACCTGGTGATCATCGACCACCTCAACGAACTGACCTTGCCTTTGGTGTTGGACAGCGACTGCTGGCGCGGCCATTCGATCTACCCCAACACCAAGATGTCGGAACAGCGCATGGTCGCCCTGTTGCAGCAGTACGGCACCGAGAAAATGGTGGTCAACAGCGCCGCCGACTGGGGCATCAGCGACCCGCTCAAGGTGCCGAAAACGGGTGAAGCGATGCTGGCTGCCGGCTTCAGCAAAGCCCAAGTCGAACAGGTGCTGTTCCACAACCCCGTGGACTTTTTTGCCCAAAGCGGCCAACTGGACAAGGCCCTGGTCAGCACCCCGCTGCCCATCGACCAGCGTCGGCAGTGGCAGGACAACTCTGCCCTGCGTGGCCAGGAACCGGTGATCAAATGAGTGCCGGCACGGGTTGGGCTGCCGCGCAGGTCGGTTATTGCAGCAATGTGCACCCGACCCGTGACCTGGCGGGGCTACGGTCCTCCATCGAACAGCATTTTCAGGGTGTGCGAACCCTGCGCGGGTTGAACGAGCAGGACAGTGGATTGTGGATCAGCGCCCTCGCCGCGTCTGAATTACAACAGGCATCGGCTCGCACGGACTTCCTGAGCCTGCTGCAACGCAGCGGCCTACGCCTGACCTCGCTTAACGGCTTTCCCTACGGCCAATTTCATCAGGGCGCGGTGAAAGCCGAGGTGTATCTGCCCAGTTGGGCCGATCCGGAACGGCTGGCATACAGCCTGAATCTGGCGCGGATCCTCGCGGATGCCCTGCCCCCGGACTGTAAACAAGGGGTGATCTCCACCGTGCCGCTGGGCTATGCCGCTAGCTGGAACCCGGCCTTACAGCAGCGTGCCGAGCATCTGCTGCGCCAACTCACGGCCGCACTGGCCAGGCTGCATCTGGAGACGGGCAAGAAGATCGTGTTCTGCCTGGAAATGGAGCCGGACTGCGTGCTGGAAAACACCGATCAGACCATCGCCTTCTTCCACCGCTACCAAGCCACGGACCAGCACCATGAATACTTGGCGCTGTGTTTTGATGTCTGCCACCAGGCAGTGATGTTCGAAGACTGCTATCAATCGCTAGAAAGGTTGCGTCAGGCCCGGGTGCCCGTCGGCAAGATCCAGCTGTCCAACGCCCTGATTTGTCACCTGCCCCCTGAAGACGACAACCGGCGCGAACACATACTCAAGACCTTGAGCGACTTTGCCGAAACCACCTACCTGCATCAAGTGAAAGCCCGCGATGCGCAGGACCGGTTATTGGCCTGGGCGGACCTTCCCGCCGCACTCGACGATTGCGCTAAAAGCCCGGGGCAATACTCCGAACTGAGGATTCATTTCCACATTCCACTGTTCAGTGAACACTTGCTGCTGCCCGAACTCAGCGGCACTCAGATCGCCCTGTCGCAGACCTTCGACTTTCTCACAAACCATGGGGATTTTCGTCCCGTGCTGGAAGTGGAAACCTATAGCTGGGGCGTCCTGCCCGAGCAGTTGCGGCCCAACACCGAGTACGCCCAGCTCCAGGGGATCGCTGCAGAACTGCGCTGGGTAGAAGACCAATTGCGACAACGGCAATTGCTGCAACCTCAAGCGCGGGAGGCGTGCGCCAATGCCCTCTGATCACGAGCGTCAACCGCTGCTGCTGATCAACGTGGTCGGGCTGACCCCGGCGCTGCTGGGGCCGGCGACACCACACATCAATGCCTTATTGAAAACGGCAAAAATGGCCAGCCTGCAACCGGTGTTTCCGGCCGTCACGTCGACGGTGCAGGCGTCGATTCTCACCGGCCTGTCGCCGTCGCAACACGGCATCGTGGGCAACGGCTGGTATTTTCGCGACCAGGCCGAAGTGCGTTTCTGGCTGCAACCCAACGCATTGATCCAGGGGGAAAAGGTCTGGCAGCAGCTCAAGCGTGAGATCCCCGGGTTTCGCTGCAGCCAGTTGTTCTGGTGGTTCAACATGCATGCGGACGTGGACGCCGCCATCACCCCACGCCCTCACTACCCGGCCGATGGCCGCAAAATGTTTGGTCTGTATTCGTCACCGGCCTCGTTGCACGAACGCATCGAGCAGCAGATCGGCGAATTCCCGTTTCCGAGTTTCTGGGGTCCGGCGGCCGGCATCGCGTCAAGCCGCTGGATCGTCGACTGTGCCATCGCCGAATTCCAGCTCGACCGACCCGACCTGCAATTGGTCTACCTGCCCCATCTGGACTACAGCCTGCAGCGCCTGGGCCCCGATCATCCGTCGATTGCCGACGAGGTGCGGGCCATCGACAGTGAAGTGGGTCGTCTGCTGACCTTTGCCCAAGAACAAGGCGCGGCGGTGATGCTGCTGTCCGAATACGGCATCGAAGCGGTCCAGCAATCGGTCTCCATCAACCGGCTATTGCGCTCGGAAGGCTTGCTGCAGGTGCGCCAATCGCTGACCTGGGAGTTGCTCGACCCCGGCGCCAGCGCAGCTTTTGCCGTAGTCGATCATCAGATCGCGCATGTCTACGTGAAGCAGGCGCAAGACATCCCTCGCGTCAAAGCGTTGTTGCAGCGCCAGCCCGGCATCGAGCAGGTGCTGGATAAAGCCGAACAACGGGCCTGGCAACTGGATCATCCGCGCAGCGGCGAGCTGGTGACCGTGGCCGCGCCGGGTTACTGGTTCGATTACTACTACTGGCTCGACGATCGCAAGGCACCTGACTTTGCCCGCACCGTGGACATCCATCGCAAGCCAGGCTACGACCCGTTGGAACTGTTCATCGACCCGGCCATTCGCTTCCCCAAACTGAAAGTGGCGCGCCGCCTGCTACAGAAAAAGCTCGGTTTTCGCTACTACATGGACCTGATTCCGCTGGACACCCGCCTGGTCCGCGGCAGCCATGGCCGCCTGCCCACCAGCGAACAGACCGGCCCACTGCTCATCACCAATTGCGATCTGCCGTTGCCCCAGCGTCTTGCGGCCACGGCCGTGAAGCAACTGCTCCTGGATCACTTCCTGGGGCATTCACACACCGACCCGGCCAATGCCAAGGAGCTTCCATGCGGCGAGCCATTTCTATAACAGTTCTGAGTGCCCTGGCCGGTTTGGCTCAGGCACAGGACACCAACAACTTCAACTGCAGCAACTTCCTGCAATTTGGAATCAGTGCCGACCAGACCCGTACGGCGTTCAACAAGCACCCCGAGACCATGGCCTGGAACTGGTTCGTCTGCCTGAACCAGCCCGACGCCCAGGGTTACAACCGCGTGTGGGAGTCGTTCAAGCCTTCCGACCAGGTCTACCTGGCCAATGGCGTCAACCCTGGCTCGTATGACAGCCGCATGAAGCCGCCGGACGAGGTGCTCAAGCAAGCCAAGGCCCTGGGGCTGGACGCGAACCGTCTGCTGCACAACCTCAATGCCACGCAGCAGGTCGACGGGATGAGCCTGGAAATGGGCGGTACCGTCGTGCCTGAGGCACAGCGAGGCCAAGTCGTGCGCTTTCAACTGCTGATGTCCCAGGACACTTATAACTACATCGTCAAGAACAATGTCTACAACGTAGATGGCCAGGAGGCCCTGACGAGCAACCTGAACTTTCCCGCCACGGCCTGGGAATTGAAAGCCGCCTGGCTGTGGATCGGCGCGGACATGGACTACAAGAAGAAGCTGGAGAACGACGGCTACTACACCGCCCAGGCCTATTACCAGCAGGGCACCGACTACAGGGTCGGCTATGCGGCGTTGAGTGGCTTGCATGTGGTCAACAAACTGGACTCCAGCTGGGTCTGGACCACCTTCGAGAACGTCAACAACAGAAAGTACACCGTGACCAAGGGCCACCCGCCCCGGCCGATGACAAACAGCACCGGACCGACATCGGATGCCATACCGGTCAATACGCAGTTCCAGGCCAACAACCCGACGCTGTCGAAATACGAGTTGATCGGCGTGGAATATCAACCCAAGACCCAGGTGCTGGCGAACTCGCAGCTGGAATCGGCGTTCCAGGACACCTCATCCTGCCTGGCCTGCCACGGCACCGCCGCCTACTCGAAGACCGACGGTTACTTCAATTTCGCCATCCCGACCCAGGGCGGTCTCACCTACCCCACTACACCGCTGCCGGACAAAGACTTCAACGGCTACAAAAAACTGGATTTTGTCTGGTCGCTGAAACGCGCCCAGTGGAAACGCTAAGGAGAGCACGACATGAGCGTATTGAATTTTCCCCGCATCTACCTCAACGGCCAGATGTTCTGGAACCCGCCAACAGCCAACAACAACGACATGTTCCCGCTGTATGACGCGGTGAACACGGACATCAACTGGTCGTTCATGACGCACTTCGGCATCGACCGGAACAATGCTCCCGACACCCTGATGCCATGGGCCATCTCGACGCAGTACATGGCTGGCATGCCGACCTATGTACAGCAGGTGCCAAACAATATCAATCCGAAGCATGACCCGTACATGCCCGCCGAATGGGATCTGTTTGGCGACAACGGTTGCGGCCTGGTGAACTACGGGAAAACCAAGTCGACCGTTATCGGCGGCGAAGTGCAGCCCAATAGCTACATCGATAAGGATGCACTGATCGGCGCGCAATACCACTTGCTCGGCAGCCCCCTGGGCAGCAATACCCCGACCGCGGCGCGCTTCGTGGATATCAGCCCATGGCAGAACACCTTCACGGCGCTGTACTTCGACAAACTGGTGTTAGGGGACGCGAACTGCGGCCTGACCCTCAACCGCAAGTACCGGATGATGGACCGTTTCCTGAACTTCAGTTGGGGAGCCCTGGGTGGCCTGGTGAACGTCAGCACCACCTGGCAGACCTGCTTCCCCAAGGAGAATCTGGAATGGGCGCTCGGCAACTCGTCCCTGCTGGCCAACCTGAAGCAGCAGATGGAGCAGCAAGGGGCACAGGGCCTGATGTTCCGCTTTTGCGTCTACCTGACCTGCTATGACAAGAACGGGATATTCAACGATTACCCACAGCGCCTCGACACCCGTTCCAACAACCCGAACGTCATGGCGAAAGTGCGTGACCTCTACAGAAAGGGCTTGGACAACGTCAACGAGATTTTCTTCAATCCTGCCTACAGCCGCACCTCGGCGGTCCTGGGGCTGTGGTTCGCCGGTGAATACCCCACCGCGCCCGCCGGAAGGCGACTGGTGGCCAATGAGGCGGTGTCGATGAGCCAGCTGTATTCCCAGGAGACACAACAAGTCAAGTTGGGGGTGATTTCGGCACAGATCAACGACTACACCCTGTCACTTGACCTGGGCAATACCTTTCCGAGCTATCCCGTGGATGCCACGGCTGATATCCCCGTCCCGGAAAAATTCAATGCCGGTACCTACCATTTGGGTGCCGAGAAGGATGGAACATTCAAGCCGGCGGTCATCTTGAACTTCGCGGACTATCGGCAGTCGGCCTTCAACCAGCGCTCGGGTATCCTCGATGTTCCCCTCGATGACTATACCAAGGGTGTATTGGAATCCGGTCCCCTGATTCTACGTCGGTTGGGCCTGTACAGCGCTCCCCAGACCGTCGCCGCCACCCAGCAGACATGGACCGCCGAGGTGATCGAAAGCGGCAGCTTCATCGACGTCGGCGACTACAAGAAGCTGACCATCATGGTGCAGAACAATGGCCAGCCGGCCGCCAACACGACACTGTGGGTGGCCGAGTACAACAACCCCTACATGGTGACCAGCAGCGACTACTACCTGGCATTCAGCAACGCCGCCGACTTCACGCTGTTCTACGACAACCCGGCGGACCGCAGCAAGAACACGGCCGGTCTGCCGCAGTTCACCGACGCACCCTCGGTCGGCCTCTACCGCAGCACTGGCAGCGGCCGCCGACTGACGGACCTGCAGGACGTGCCTGAACCTTCTGGAACCCCAGTCGGTTATCAAGAGTTCCTCACTGTTTCCGGTAAACCGGTCGCGGTGAACCTGCGCCCCTGCCTGACCCTGGACAAGCCCATCGGTCGCACCGGTACGCTGAACGACGAGAAGGGCAACTCCGTCAATTACACCTATGCCGTCATCACCACCAACGCCCAAGGTATCGCTCAGATAGGCTGCAAGGCAGTCGCGCCAGGCTTCCCCACCCTGCGCTTCTTCGTGAAGGAAGGCGATAAGGATCCGACCATCCCCTTCAGCTTCCCGCTCACCGAGGCCTACGTCGACTTCCTTGCCCCGCTGCGGGTCCTGCCGCTGGACATGAAGTTGCAACAGGACTTCATCGACACCTGGAACGGCATGTGCACCTCCACGCAAGCTCCGGAAGAAATATGGAACACGTTCATCTTTCCAAAGGTGCTGCAGTCGTTCTATTACCTCTACCCCATCATGAACAAGTACATGCCCCTTGATTCACGCACGCGGGTGGAGGGCGCCGTCGACCAGTTACTCATATTGATCAACAAGGACAACCAGGACGAAAGCACCCTGGCCATGCCGATCACCCGAGACCTGTCGCAAAGCCGCCGCGCCGTGCTGCAGCTGTGGGCCAAACGCCTGGTGAAACTCAACTTCCCACCCAGGAAGCTCTCCATGAGCGACTACAACGACCTTTGACGTTTCACGCCGGATTACCGGGTGGCGAGTCCGCCACCCGGCACTTCACAGGAGGTGTCCCATGAAAATCATCTTGGACCGGTTGTTGCTGCTGATCCTGCTGCTCAGCCCGCCTGTTTTCGCCCAGGACAGCGAGGCCATCTACTTCAGCATGGGGGTGCACAACAACCTGGGGTGTAACGAAAAGAACGGCAACTGCATCGCCAAGCGTTCCGTGGGCGAGCCTTCCGATCCGTTTTTCCCGGCCTACTGGATCAGCGACTGGACCATGTACCGGGTGATGCACAACTACGAGAAAAACCCGCCGCCCTACAGCAATCCACCCACCACCCTGACCCCGGCGGACTACACCGTCTCTCGCGGCACCAGTTACTACGACACTGCCTACATCCCGGCGGATGGCGACGGCTTCGGCGCCATGATGGAGCATTACGAGAAATACTGTCTGCCGATTTTCCCGATCAAGAACAACAACTACACCTGCTCGTTCGTGTCCTTGGGCAACAAGGCGTACTTCCTGACGTACCCGCAAGACCGCCCCAAGGACATGCCGGCCTGCTGCATGTTTTCGCCAATGAATCATCCGCCACGGCAAGACTTCATCCAGCATCTGCCCTACAGCGCCGAGCGCAGCAAAAACCTCAATGGCAGCGTGCAGGCCTACGCTCTGGAGCTCGATTCGCCGCAAGGTCCGATCCTGTTCGGCTATGCGTTTTTCAAAAAGCCAACGGGACAACCGCCCTACCGGCATCCCCAGTCGTTCTTTTTCTCCGGTGACACCAGTGTCGCCAATGCGCCCATCGTCAGCCAGAACTACACCAACTTTCGCATCGCCAAACCGGATCCGGCCCAGACCTGGGCGCAAGTGGCCGCCATGTGCCCGGCGAATCCACCGCAGTGCCAACTGTTCGATCCGCCGCCCTCTCTGGGTAATGGCAAGCGAGCGCAGTGGGACAAACTCATGCAACGCAAACCCTGATCAATGACGAAGGATCGCCATGAAAACTTCGCTCCGCCTCACCATGGTGTTACTCGGTCTGGCCAGCCTGCCAGCCCTGGCTCGGGAACAGGCCATGCCATCGACGCAGGCCACCAGCCTGAACTGCCAACCTCCCAGCACCGCACCGGCCGCCTCGGCCAGTCAGGACCAGTTCGATCAGTACAGCTGGCAGATGTTCATCGCCTTGAACTGGCCTGCACAGAACGGGCAGCGCGGTGATCCCGACTGCGCCAAACAGCCTGGGGACCCCGGCTACACCGTCTGGCAGACCTACAAGACCGTGGAGGAAATCTTCCTGCCGAAGGGGGCTGATCCTGGCCCGTGGAACACCCCGCAGACCGCCAAAAGCCTGGGCATCATCAACATCGCCGCGCTGAAGAACAGCACCCAGGTGAATGCCGTGGACCAGGCTGTCGGCGGCTGGTTGATCGACCAGGCCGGTAACCCGACCTACTACGACATTTCGGCCAACGAGACGTCCTACGACTACATCGTCAACAACAGCTTCTATAACGCCGATGTCGTTTCCAAAGCCAACAACATCAACTTCCCCAACGGGGTCATCGAGGTCAAGTCGAGCTGGCGCATCCTCACGACCAGTGACAACGCCAGCCGCTACCTGACCATGCTGGCGCGCGTACCCACGTTCAACGACCAAGGCCAACGCACCGGTGTCACCGAGGCTTACCTGGGTTTGGTGGGCCTGCACATTATCACCAAGGCGAACGGCTATCCGCAGTGGATCTGGTCAACCTTCGAGCAGATCGACAACGTTCCGTCCAAGGCGCTGGTGAACGACAAGTGGGTCGACCAGCCGACATCCGGCACGGCCTATTCCTACTTCAACTCCACCGCCCCCGCCGCCAGCCTCAACCAGTCACCGTGCGACTGGCAGACGCAGGGCGCACATCTGGTCTGCGTGCCCAAACCCGGCACCACGTTCCAGACCCCGAACCCGCTGAACCGGGTCACCCCGATTGCCGAGGTCACCAATGGAGTCAACACCCAATACCGCACCGACCCGGACCTGCAAAGAAGCGTGCTGAAGTACTACCAGCTCATCACCACCCAGCGTCCGCTGATGCCGGACAACCCCAGCAACCCACTGGGTCAGCCGACCCCGGCGCTCTCGGCCAACGTGACCATGGAGAGCTACATCCAGCCCAACAGCAGCTGCATGAATTGCCACTCCATGGCGACGCCGGTCAAGAGCCCCTACAAGTCCGATTTCTCCTACCTGTTCAAATTCGCCAATGCGCCTGTCGGCAAAACCACCAAGGACGAGGAATAGATCATGAGCATTCTCAATGGACCACGGTTGAATTTCTGGGGCGGCATCCGCACGGACGTCAGCCTGCCGAACAACTCCCCCACTATTCCTTACGACGGCAATGATCACTGGCCGCTCTTCGACCTGACCACCTCGACCCTGGCGCCGGGAGCCCAGTCTTACACCGACGATCAGCTGAACAACATGATCAATGCACCCACGGGCGACTACTACACCGCCGGCGGCTGGAATCACTACGGGCAGCACGTCGTCGACATGCAGAACGCCTTGATCAGTTCGCAGGGTAGTCCGGGCAGCATCAACACCACCGGCGATATGGTGGGCCAGCCGGTCTATCTGCTCGGTTCGGTGGACCCGGTGACCGGACAGGGGCCCGTTTCCGGCCCGATGATGGTGGACCTGGACCCCACCGCCACAAACACCACCCAGATATTCGTTGGCGGTCTGCAAATTGGCGGTAACAGCGACATCCAATTGCTGATTCGCGCGAACACGGTCTGCAGCAGCCTGGATGTCAAAATGCGGGTGTTGGAGCCAGAGGAGATGGATGCGCCGGGTTCTTTCCGCCTCAGCGGCACGTTTCAGCTGACCTTTCCCCTGAGCAGCATCGTCAGCTGGAACGAGAACAGCAGTGGCCTGCGATCGATCATCCAGGCGCCGGGTGCGACAGGCATTGTCCTGCGCTTTGTCATGTTCGAGATGTGCCCCACGATGACCACCGAGCAACTGGATGCCGATTACGCCGCCGGCCGATACACCCCCAACCCGAGCATCGGCCGAGTCATCGGTACACTGGCTCCGGCCTTCGCGGACGAACCGAAGAACTGTCAGCCGGGCCGGCAGCTGGTCAACCAGAGCACCAAGAGCACTGGCTATGCCGATCTGGGCGACAGCGGCATCCTGAGCATCGACATGGTGAACGTCATCCCGAAGCAAACCTTCAGGGCCGTCAGGGACGACATCACCAGCCCCATCGGGCCCAACGCGGATTACGGTCCCGTCACGATCAGCGCCGGCACCACCACCCTGACCACCCTCGACCCGGCAAGCAGCCCGTTGTTCGACTATTACGTGTATGGCGGCATCGTCGACCTGCCCTTGAGTACCACTCAGCAGCAAGCGGTGCGAACCACGGCGCTGGCCATCAACGCACCCAATACAGTCTCCGAAACCACGCTGCACGCCATCGAATCGACCTATCGAGTGTATGCCGATCAGCGCAACGTTTATCTTGAGGACTACCCCAACGGCCTGTCGATCACCCTGCAGGTCAGGTACCTGGGCGGCCCGGTCACCAGTGCCACCGAAATCGACCTGAAGGCCGGTGCCCCTGCGGTATACAAAAATCCGAAATACTGGAATTTCCTCGAGTTTCCTGACTCGCTGACCATCAACCCCGGCCAGCTCGACGTCAGTTTCCCGGTCACCCTCAAGCCGGGCACCGAGGCCCAGGCGGGTTTTGTCGCGCTGACTTACACGGTCAACGGTCTTGCAAGCGGTGGCTACTTCACCAGCTTTCGCAAATACGCACAGACCGACTTCGGCATCCCCGCGGGCACCACCATCACCTGGGAGCTGATGTACCCGAACGTCTTGCGTTTTCACTACCTGGCCTTCCCCGCCATGTCGCGCTACATCCCGCTCAATCAGCCCGACGCGATCATGGCCGCGAAGAACCCCATCCTCGCCCGAACCTCGGACGCCTACAAAGGCACCACTCTGTTCATGCCCGTGGTGCGCTCGATGTCGCCCTGCCAGCGGACGCTGCTCCGGGCCTATCTCACTGGCGAACCGTGGCAACCGCCGCAGTAACCGCGTCCATCCCTTGTCCATGGAGAGAAGCCCTATGCCCGTTCCCCTTCATATTCCTGCGCAACCGCGCGAAACCCTGCGCCCGAGTACGATCATCGCCGACGGCTTGCTTAACCCTCGGGGCGTTTGTGTGCAGGCCGATGGCAGCCTGCTGCTGACCGAAGCCGGCTCGGGTCTGCCGGACCAGCCCTTCAGCGGCCGTATCAGTCGACTGCGACCGGATCCACACAAGCCCGGCGCCTACCTGCCCGGCGAAATACTGGCGCAAGGTTTTCGCGCCATGAACATGCAGGCCCGCATGCTGCGCGATGAAATCATGGGGCTGTCGGACATCGCCTGCGGTGACGGGCGCTGCCTGGTCAGCCAGACCAATTACGTCGAAGGTTCCAAACTGCTGGACCTGCAATACACCCCGCCCGAGCCGGTGTTTCACAGCCGTGGCAATCTGAATGCGCTGTGTTACCACCCGACTCGCCACAGTTGGCTGGCGGTCAAACCCGATACCAATCAGTTGGTGGAATTCACCGGCGAACAGGGTGAGTGCGTATTGGTCCAGTTGCCCGAACTGGACCAGGGCCAGGAAGCCGTTCCCGTGACCCTGGTGTACGAACCGGCGACAGACGCCGTGCTGATCAGCCTTTTCTCCGGAGAGCTGCAGGGCGACCCTGCGCGCAAGGGCATCGACTTTGCCGATAAGGCAGGCCGAGTGATTCGGGTCTGGCCCGACAGCGGGCAGATCGAGGTGCTGATTCAAGGCCTGCAACTGCCCACCGGACTAGCACTGTGTCCGCAGGGCAATGTGCTGGTCCTGGAGCTCTGCGACCGCCTGCAGCAACCCCTGCCACCGGACTGGAACGGCGAACCGTTGCATGGCGGTTTCACCCGTTTCACGGGTCGACTGCTGAGCTGCAACCTGCAAACCGCCCAGGTCGCCGTGCTCGCCCGTGGCCTGGATACCCCTTCCAATCTGTGCCTGGTGGAGGATGCGGTACTGGTGAGCGAAGGCATGGGACTGGCCGGCCGGCCACTGCCCACGCCAGACAATAACGTCGTCCCGTTGAGCGGCAGACTGCTGCGGGTGCAGCTCTGAAAAACACAACCTGGCGCAGTCCCCACCTGGGAGCAGGCTTGCAGACGGTCGGCGGTCGCCAACGACGCGTTCATAAAACAAAAAAACGCCTGAAACCTTCTCGGTTTCAGGCGTCTTTGCCTGTTCATTCGCGGTGTTCGGGAATTTCCTCTCTACAAGGTGTATGAAATGCCCGCCTGCACGGTTCTCGGCGCGCCCGGATAGGCGTAGACATTGCCAAAGGCGCCTTCGTCGTAGTGGCTGTCGAACAGGTTCTTCAGGTCAAGGTTCAGCCGCAGGTGCTCGTTGACTTTGTAATAGCTGAGCAGGTCGAACACCTTGTAGCTATCCATGGAGAAGGCATTCGCCGCGGTCTGGCCGGCGCGCTCGTCGACGTATTTGGCACCCAGCCCCAGGCCCAGCCCTTTGAGGCCACCGTCCTGAAACTCGTAGACGTTCAGCAGGCTGAAACTGTTGCGCGGAATGTTCACCAGGCGAGTGCCTGACTTCAGCACGTTGTCCTGGGTGACTTCGGCATCTACATAGGCGTAGCCACCGATCATGCGCCACTCTGGCGTGAGGTTGCCGGCCACATTCAGATCAAAGCCACGACTACGAACTTCACCCGCCGCAACGCTGAAGGTCGAGTCCACCGGGTCTGTCGTCAGGACGTTGCGTTTTTCGATCTGATACACCGCGGCATCCACGCTTAACTGACGATCGAGGGCCTGCCACTTGATGCCCACCTCGTAGGATTTGCCTTCTTCAGGTTTGAAGCCGCCGCCCGTTCGACTGGCACCGCTGTTGGGCTTGAAGGACCGCGCCGTGTCGGCATAGATCGCCACGGTCGGGGTCAAGTCGTAGATCAGCCCCAGACGCGGAGTGACTGCGTTGTCGCTGTTGGTCCAGCTCGGGCCGTTGACGAGGTAGTTGTCGTAATCATGCTCGAAGCGTTCAAAACGCGCGCCCACCAAGGCTTTTAAACCTTCAGCCAGGGTCACCTGGTCTTGCACGAAAGCGGCATAGGTCTTGAGGTTTTCCTTATCGTGGGTGGTGGTGCGAGTCAGCGCCGGTCGCGGCTGGCCGTAAACCGGATTGAAAATGTCGATGGGGTAGGCACTCACCGCCCCACTGGAGCGACGGATGATCGATTTGTAATCGTAATCCTCATACTCGATGCCCGTGAGCAACGTGTGGTCGAATCCACCGGTGGAAAAATGTCCGGTCAGGTTCAACTGCACATCAAGGTCGCGCCACTCCAGCTTGCGATAGTTGAAGTTGCGCCCCAGCGTTCGGCCATCGGCAGCCACACCGTTGGCTTCGATGGCATTGCCTTGCAGACTGCCGTCGAGAAATTGCGTGCCGCCGCCCAAGGTCCAGTTGTCGTTGAGGAAATGTTCGAAACGCAATTGCGCCATGTTGTTGTCGTTGTGCAGCTTGCCAATATCCTTTTCACCGAAAAAAGTATCCCGCGACGCGACGCCGATCTGATTACGATAGCGGGTCACACCCCGATCGAGCGGCGCGTTGTTGCGCATGAAATCGCCTTCGAAGGTGATACGGGTGGTGTCGTTGACCTGCCAACCGAGGACCGGCGCCACACCGTAACGCTCGTTTTCGACGTGATCACGGAAGGTGTCTCCACCCTCGCCTATCACGTTCAGCCGATAGGCCAGTCGCCCTTCATCATCCAGCGGTCCTGAGGCATCCAGCGTTCCGCGACGCATGCCCTGATCGTTGAGCTGACTGCCTAACGTGACCGTGCGCTCGGGCAGGGGTTGTTTGGACACCACGTTGAAGGTGCCACCCGGATCGCCACGGCCATAGAGCGTGGTGGCTGGTCCGCGCAGGACCTCCAGGCGCTCGATGGTATTGGCATCGGGCATGTTCGGGTAACCGCGGTTGATCGGAAAACCGTTGCGGTAGAACTCACCGGTGGTAAAGCCACGCACGGTGAACGTGGTCAGGCCCTGGCCGCCGAAATTGTTCGCACGGCCCACGCCACCGGCGTAATCGAGAGCGTCTTGCAGGCGGGTGGCGCCGAGGTCTTCCACGACATCCCGGGTGACCACGCTGATGGATTGTGGGGTTTCATGAATCGGAGTGTCGGTGCGCGTCGCACTGGCCGAACGGGTCGCCCGATACCCCTGTACCGGTCCCTGGGCCTGCTCTTCGAATGTGCCGTTGATGTCGATCGCTTGTAACTCTATTGACGCAGGATCAGTCGGTGCCTGGTCAGCCCAGGTGGTCTGGGAAATGGCTTGGATCACACACAGAGAAACGAGAGTTCGACGCATTGACATGCAACCTTGAGAAGATGCCGGGCACATCAGGAGCTCGGCGAGAATTTATAGTGAATAAAGACTGAGGCGCCCCCCGTTCCGCCCGGTACAAACCAGCGAAACGGGGCAGCGCGTCAAGTCAGTACGATCAGAATGTCACACTGGCGCTGAGGCGTGCCGTGCGCGGCTCGCCGACATTGACCTGCAGCTGGCTGCCGGTGGAGGACGGGTAGTACTGTTTGTCGAACAGGTTGTCGACATTGAATTGCAGCGAAGTCTTGTACCCGAACACCGGCGATTCCCAACGCACGAAGGCATCGGCCACGGTGTAGCTACTCAGCCAGAAATCGTTGGCGTTGTTTGCCGCACGCTCGCCGACGTAACGCGCGCCAGCACCGGTATGCCAGGCACCGAACTCCGCAGGGATGTTCAGGTGGTGCGTGAGGTACAGGCTGGCGGTGTGCTTCGGCGCATTGGCGAGGCGGTGACCTTCGTCATCCGGATCGTCGAGAATTTCCGTGTGGGTGTAAGCGTAGGTGCCTATCAGGTCCCAGCGCTCGGCCACACGCCCGGTGATGTCCAGCTCAAGGCCCTGCGAACCGACCTTGCCCGCCGCCTCCGAGAGGCTGACACCACTGACCGTCTGGCTGGTCACGACGTTTTTCTTGACGATGTCGAACAGCGCGAGATTGATGTTCAGCCCCGGCAGTGGATCGTACTTCGCGCCGACCTCATAGCTGCGCCCCTCCTCCGGATCGAAGGTGTGGCCGGCATCGTCGACCTCGGTATTGGGCTTGAACGAACGGCTGTAGTTGCCGTACAGCGACAAGCTATCGGTGGCTTTGTAGACCAGGCCCAGGAACGGTACGAAGGCATCGCCGTTATCGTCGCGGTTGACCTTGTAGCTGCTGCCGCGGCCCTGATCGCTGTACTGATCGTAATGCTGCTGACGACCGCCGAGGACCAGGATCCAGCGGTCATCGAGGTGCCAGTTATCCTTGAAGTACACCGAGCTGGAGGTCAGCTGGTTGCTCAAGTCGCTTTGAGCGGCGCTGACGAGACTGGGCTCGGCCAGACGACCATAAACCGGCGATGTAATGTCGAAGCCTGACCGTGGGGTATTACGGTAGGTTTTGCCGCGGAATTGGTCGGACGCTTCGGTGTCCGCGCCGACCAGCAGGTCATGGCGTTGGCCGAACAGTTCCTGCTGGCCGATGAAATCCCAACTGGCGTAACGGGTCTCATCATCGTAGTGAGCGCCGTTGGCAGCACGTCGCAGATTGTTGCCGGTCAACGAATTCGGCTGGGCAATCGAGAGGCTGTAGCGGTCGTTGTTCCAGCCGTAGGTAACGCGGGTTTTCCAATCATCACTCAGCTGATAGTCGAAACGCGCGGTGGCCAGTTCACGGATACCAACGCTTTTGGCCCATTTTTCGTCGAGGCGCTTGTCGTAGTCGATGTCTGCCGGGTGACCGTTGGTGAACACGGTGCCGCGGTCGAAGGGATTGGAGTATTCGTTGTACTCGTAGCTCAGGGTCAGGCTGGCGCGGTCGCCGGTCCAGGTCAGCGATGGCGCGACCAGGGTGTTTTCATTCACGCCGTAGTTGCGCCAGTAATCTTCATGGCCACGTTCAGCAATCAGGCGATAGGCCAGGCCCGTATCTCCCATCGGCCCGGTGGTATCCACCGCCAGGGTGCCGCCGCCTTCGCTATAGGCCGAGCCGCTCAGGGTTGTGCTCCGGGTGTATTCAGGCTTTTTGCTGATCACGTTGATCAATCCGCCAGGCTCCAGCGCGCCGTAAAGCATCGAAGCAGGCCCTTTGAGCACTTCGACACGATCCGTCGTGGCGCTGAAGTTGTGCCCCAGATTGGAGCGCACGCCATCGCGCAGGATCGAGCCGTCATCGTTAGTGCCGAAACCGCGCTTGACCAGCGAGTCCCGGGAACCGCCCAGGGTGTTGCCCTGGCTGACGCCGCTGACGAACTTCATGGCGTCGGCCAGCGAGCGCACCTGATAGTCGGCCAGAGTCTGCTGGGTGACCACATTGATCGATTGCGCCTCTTCCTTGATCGGCACATTGCTTTTGCTCGCCGTACTGGCTTGAGAGGTGGTGTAGCTCGTGTCTCGGCTGACGCGGCTTGCCTGAATATCCGTGGTCGGCAGTTCGAGGGCTTGCTGTGCCCACAGTGGACTGGCAAACATAACGCAGGAGAGTGTTGGCAACGCGTGTTTCATGAAGACCTTGCGGCGGGCAGAGGGGTGGGGCTGGCTCAAGACGTCGCACTCGATGAGTTAGTAATAACGATTCTCATTGTATTGTGCGATCTATTTTCAGTAAATACCCTTGACGGCCATCCGCGCGCTCTTGATCCACCACATCGGCAGGTTTGGGTGTTGTCTGTCGGTGTTCTCTTTCAGCCAGTGCCCTGCGTGCGTCAAAAAAAATCACCTGTTAAAACAATTGGTTGAAACGCCTTAATAGATTATTGGACAGAAGGCTATATTTTTGACTAGTGACATTTGACAGGCCGTCTGGAGTGGTCGATACATAAGAGGGTCCACGTATAACCAAAGATGTAACTCCATTAATAGATATACGTCGTCCCCCTGCGTTAAGTTCACGATCGAAAGTGCTTGTTTTCCAAAGGACCGAGCGTTCGGACCCTGCGGTAGCTTTGGCCATCGTAAAGAACCTCCCTCCTCTGATGACGCGGCAATATCACTTATAGCGTTAAGTAACGTTTACACTTTCGATCAAGAGTCTTGATTAAACGCAGCCCCTGCAAGATAAACCTTCCCGCACTAGTCGGGGTACGCGCCAGATTATTGACTCAACCTTTTTTTGTCATTGTGATTACATGCTTCATTATTGATACACCTGTTCCAGTGACTTAACACTTTCGCGATTCCACATTCTCTAAAGAGTTCATTGGAAGCGCAGTGGCATTGCTAATGCGCGAACAGACATGCTTAACCCATATTCCGGAGCTTGCCAGAATGCTGACGAGTACCCAAGGTGCCAGCTGGTATCTTTTACAATGCAAGCCGCGTCAGGATGAACGGGCACAAATCAATTTATTGCGACAAAACTACATTATATTTTGCCCGCAAATTATTAGCGAGCGACTGATTCACGGCAAACCCCATCAATCACTTGAATCTCTCTTCCCGGGGTACCTTTTCATTCAGCTGAGCCGTGACGATAAATGGGCGCCCTTGCGCTCTACCCGCGGAGTCAGCCGCATCGTCGATTTCAATCAAGGCCCGGCAACGGTACCGGACGACGTTATCGAACATCTGCGTGCCCGGTGTTTAAAACCACTAGAATTGCACACACCCCAACCATTCAAGCCTGGGGAAACGCTGCAAATAACCCGAGGACCACTGTCAACACTTGAAGGTGTTTTCCTGAGCACGTTAGGTGATGAGCGAGTCATGATTCTTCTACATTTCTTGAACAGAGAACATCAGGTTCGCGTGCCATTGACTGACATTGAACGACCCCGGCCTCATTTATAAATGAATCATTGTCTTTTTTAACTAGCACTTTGCAACAACCGGCACAACTCCAAATACATTTCTGTTACTGCTAGTACTCCTTTGAATTAATGCACTCCGCCCAGTTATTAATTAAACTTAGAAACTCCTCCCCCATGAATAAATTATTGATAGCTACCGGTATTACACAACCACATTCACCCACTGTTTTTCCGGTCTATAGTCATTGAACTCACCCCCAGGAGCAATGATATGACCCTCAAGACCCGCGGCCCTTTCGCACTGATCATGATGTACTTATGTCCCGGAACGGCCTGGAGTCTTGATCCCCAGTCCATTGATATTTATGGGTTCGACTTCACCCCTACCCTGCTGTTTTCAGAAAGTTATGACGACAACTTTCGCGAACTGGAGCGGGCGCAGTCTTCCATGGTGACCAAAGTGGCGCCCACTTTCGAACTCAAGGCTGAAGACCGCAACAGTGCCACCCGACTTATCTGGCAGCCTACCCGGTACATTTATCATGACGACTCGGATGCTTCGAATACCGCACAACGCCTGCGCCTCAACAGCATCATGGAATTCACCGACCGCCATCGACTGAAACTTGAAGCGGAAGCACGTAAATACGAGCGTACGACGTCGACCGCGGTCGATGGCATCAATGACAAGATTCGCAGTAACCGCGTCAATGGCCTCTATACCTTCGGCGCCAGGAGCGCTGCCAATCAGATCGATCTGGGCGCCAGTTACGCTCAACTTCGCTACGACAATTCAGGCGGCATCAACGACGACAAAGAGCGCGATACCACTGGCCTGACTACCACTTGGTACCACCGCATCGGCAGCAACACACGTGGATTGCTGGAATACGACCATACCGACTTTGATTACCGGTCCAACAACCGTCTCAACAGCACATCCGATGCGGTCCTCGCCGGTGCCGAATGGGACTTCACCGCGCGCACCACCGGTAAAGTCCGTGTTGGTTATGAGCGCAAGAACTTCGATGACAGCAGTGTCGATGACCTCAGTAACCCGACCTGGCAGGTGGATCTGCGATGGAAACCACGAACCTATTCGACGTTCTCGTTTGTTGCCCGCCAAGCCATGGCCGAGGGCGACGACGGTGCTGATGCCGTCAAGACCACCACTGCTCTGGTCGGCTGGCGTCATGGCTGGACCGAACGCATCACCACAGTGGCCGAAGTCGGGCTGGGCCGTTACGAATACGAAGGGCAGGACCGCACCGATGACCTTCGTGACTACAACCTTGCCGTGGAATACGCAATGCGCCGCTGGCTGGATATCGAGCTGGGCTATCGCTACCGCAACGATGACTCCGATGCCGACAATCAGAGTTTTGAACGCAACATCTTCTTGCTCAGCTTCAACGTAAGTCTCTAAAGAGGTTTCCCCATGAACTCGCGAATGCTTGTCTTGTTGTTCGTGCCGTGGCTGTTGCCCGTGACTTTTGCAGCAGACACCGGCGCCCAGTACAAACTGGCAGCCGGCGATGTATTGCGCATCACCGTGTTCGGTGAGCGGGATCTGAGCTTCGAGAAAATCCGTCTCAACGATGCCGGGATGTTTTCCTATCCATTCCTGGGTGAAATTGCCGCCAAGGGACTCACGCCCCAGCAGGTAGAAAAGGTCATCGTCGACGGCCTCAAGCAAGGTTATCTGGTCGATCCCAAGGTCAGCCTCAACCTGATCGCCTACCGCTCGTTCTACATCAATGGCGAGGTACAGAAACCCGGCAGCTATCCGTTCGAACCCGGGCTGACACTGGAGAAAGCCATCGCCCTGGGCGGCGGCCTGACCGAACGAGCCTCGATCAAGCGGGTGACCATCGTGCGCGGCGATGGCTCCCCACCACTGACCGACAAGGTCACGCGCAGCACTGCCATCGCCCCCGGTGACACCATATCCATTGCACAAGGCTTTTTCTAATCATGGACAACAGCCCTAGCATATATGTCGAACGTCCGATCCAGCCGCATGTGCCGCAGCATCAGCAGTACAGCGAGGACAAGGACACCATTGACCTGCTCAAATACTGGAGGGTGATCTGGCGCGCCCATTGGAAAATCGGCTGGCTGATACTGCTTGGCTGTGCGTTGGCGATGGCCACGCTGTCATTCATTCCCTCGCAGTACATCGGCAGCACCACGTTGCTGATCAAAGAGAAAACGCCACCATTGTTGGCCTTCCAGCAAGTCACGGATTCGAGCGCCGGTACCGTCGATTATTTGCAGACGCAACTGGCACTCCTGCAATCGCGGGATCTGGCCGAACGCGCGGTAAGAAAACTGAACCTCACCACCCATCCGGTGACCGATCCACGCCAGCAACCGCAGTCATGGTTTGCGCCACGCAAATGGTTGGCAACGCTTGAGCTTGGCCAATGGCTGCCAGTGCTGGGCCGTTTGACACCCATCGAGGTAATGCCCTCCGAAGCCGAGATCTTCAATCAAGTCACGCAGAACCTCATGCGGCGAACCAGCGTCAAATTCGTCGGCAAAAGCCAGTTGATCAACATAGAAGTGGAGTTGCCCGACCCAGGTTTGGCTGCCGCTACCGCTAATGCGATTGCCCAAGGCTTCATCGATAGTCAGTTCGACAACAGCCTGAAGTCCTCGCAGACCAACACCAGCTGGATGAACTCACGCCTGATCGAGTTGCGCAATAACCTGCGCAGTGCCGAAAACAAACTTCAGGCCTATCGGGAAGCGCAAGGCCTGGTCGACGTCGGCGGTGTCGCCACCATCAGCGCCAATGAACTGGAAATGACCGGCAACCGCATGATCGATGCCCGCCGTAACCTGGCAGAGGCCGAGAGCCGGTTCCGCCAGGTCCAGACCTTGAGCAATGGCAACCTGAGCAAACTCTCAAGTGTGCCGGCCGTCTTGAGTAATCCTTTGGTGCAGAAATTCCAGGCACAACAGGCCAAGGCTCAAGCCAAGGTCGAAGAAATGTCCGGGCGCTACGGTCCAAAACATCCGACCCTTGTCGCCGCTCGCGCCGAGTTGCGAATGGCTACCGAAAGCTTGCGTCTGCAGGTTCGACAGGTAGTGGCCAGCATCGAACAGGATTACCAGCTAGCCCGAGCCAGCGAAAACTCATTGCGTCAATCATTCAACAGCAACAAGGCACAAATACAGGACATTTCGCGCAAGGAGTTTCAACTGCGTGAGTTCCAGCGTGAAGTCGACAGCAGCCGCGCGCTGTATGAAACCTTCGTCACCCGTTTAAAGGAAACCGCGGCCACGTCCGACATGGACTCCACCAAAGCACGCATCGTCGACCCTGCGATTGTTCCTCTGGAACCTAGCAAGCCGCGTAAAACACTGATTCTGGCGATTGTCGCCGTCGTGTCTGCGCTGATCGGCGTAGCGCTGGCATTGCTATCGGAAACCCTGAACAAAACCTTCAAGACCGACGAAGCAATCGAAAGGACGCTCGACGTTCCCCTGCTCAGCGTGGTGCCGCTGGTCACGAGGAAAAGCCGCCGGCAACTCGCGCGACTGTTCGACGACAACAACCATCCGCGTTTTTGCGAGACCATACGCAACTTGCGCACCTGGTTGATGTTGCACAGCGGCGATACGTCGTCACAGGTGGTACTCGTTGCCTCGACCATGGCCGAAGAAGGCAAAAGCACTATCGCCAACAACCTGGCGTACTCGCTCACAATGCTCGAGCGTGTCCTGTTGATCGACGCCGATATGCGCAGACCCAGCCTTTCGCTCAACTTCGATTTCCCGGTAGACGCACCGGGGTTGGCCAACGTTCTGGCGGGCACTGCGCGGCTCGAGGACTGTATCCGGACTGTCGGCAATCTCGACATGCTGCCGGCCGGGAAATTGTCGCCACCACCGCTGGATCTGCTCGGTTCGTCGCGCCTTGCCCCCATGCTTGAGGCGCTGAAGTCGCGGTATCAACGCATCATCATCGACTCCCCGCCAGCACAAATGGTCAGCGATGCACTGTTGCTGGCCAAGCATTCGGACGCGGTGATCTACGTGATCAAGGCCGAAAGCACGCCTGTCAGCCAGGTACAGAAGTGCCTTGCGATACTGCAGCAGAGTCATGCGCCGGTGTTCGGTGTGGTGCTTAACCAGGTTGACCTGAGCAAGGCACGCAAACAGGGCTACAGCCATTCCGATACGTTTCAGAACTACGACTACATGTCCCGGTAGAACCTTGCGCCTGTCTCACCCGTAGTCCCCTCCCAAACATCTACCAAAAGCTGCTTCATCCCAGTCGAGCTATACCAGCGTGCGGGAACGAGGGCGTGCAGTATTGGGCGCCGAAGTCCAACCCATGCCCGGAGGTTGCGCCGATGACATCGCTCTACACCGCTCAAATGACGCGCCGTCGAGGTCTGACCTTCTGGGGCCAATGGCTGTGCGCTCTCAGTCTGGTCAACATGCTGCTGATGTTGCTTGTGTATTGGCGCGTCGGCAGCCTGACCAGTGAATACCGCGTTCTGATGATTCTCACCGTTCTCGGTTCGGTGCCGATCTACAGCGTCATGCAGGTTTACCACAAGCGTCATGAGTGGTTGTCCGGGCTCGCTCGGCTGCTGGTGGCCTGGATGATTTTGCTGGCTGTTCTGATCAGCATTGCCTTCGTCACCCAGACCAGCGTGATTTTCTCGCGTCAGGTGATCATCGTCTGGGCCGTATTGGGTTACCTGGTCCAGGCGGCGAGCTTTTTGCCCCTGCATTACCTGGCCCGACTGCATTCGCACAAGCTCTGCAACGAGCGCCGCGCAGTGATCATCGGGACGTGTCCGACCGCACATACGCTGGCGAGAAAACTGTCCCGGCGCAATCGCGTGCCGCTAGTGGGTTTTATCGCGACCGCCGAACATACCGGCCCGGCACCGAGCGTTTTGCCGTTGCTGGGGCGCATCGACGAGGTTCGCGAAATCATCACCCGCCTGCGCATACGCCGGGTGTACATCGTCTTGCCGATGGCACAAGCCGCCCTTATTGAAGCGCTGTATATCGACCTGCTGGACATGAATGTCGACGTGGTCTGGATCCCTGATTTCGGCGGCATGGTGCTGCTCAATCAGTCGATTTCGGAAATAGAGCGGATGCCGGCCATCTACCTCAATGAGAGTCTTATCAGTTCGCACCCCGGCAGCCTGCTCTGCAAAGAGTTGTTCGAACGTAGCCTGGCCGCCGTGTCCATTATGGTGCTCAGCCCTTTGCTGCTGATCGTGGCGGCAGCCGTGAAGCTTTCATCGCCCGGCCCGGTGTTGTTCAAACAAAATCGCTACGGCTGTAACGCTGAGGTGATCAAGGTCTGGAAGTTCCGATCGATGCGTTTGCACGACGACAACGAAGTCCGTCAGGCCACCCGCGAGGACAGCCGCATCACCCCGCTTGGGCGTTTTTTGCGCCGCAGTTCCATCGATGAGCTACCGCAACTGTTCAACGTGCTCTGCGGCGAAATGGCCCTGGTCGGCCCGCGACCGCATGCGGTCACGCACAACATTTACTACACCGGCAAGGTTCGCGCCTACATGGCCCGTCATCGCCTCAAGCCGGGAATCACCGGGTTGGCCCAGATCACCGGGCATCGCGGTGAAACCCAGACGCTGGAAAAAATGCAGCAGCGCGTCGCCCAGGACCTCAACTACATCAACCAATGGTCGCTGTGGCTCGACATCAAGATTCTGGTCAAGACCCCTTTTACATTGTTCTCAAAAGACACTTACTGAGGAGTCAGGCAATGATCGACCTGGAATTGATCGAGCGCATCACCGGCCGCACGATCGGCCGGGTCAGCTTCGACTTCACGTCCATTGCCGATTCTGTCTTCAGTTGCGCCGAGAAACAGCGTCCGTCTGGCAGGGCAATACCGCGCGACCCGGCCAAGGCATAACAAAAGGAGAAACACCCGTGTCAGACCAAGCTCCCCTTTTACCGCATTCAGTGTGCGTCGTGATCCCAATGTACAACGGCGCCGACAGCATTGAGCAAACACTGGCGTCCCTGGTCGGGCAAACCCGACTGCCCGATCACGTCATCGTCGTCGACGATGGTTCCACCGACGACGGACCGCAACGGGTCAAAGACTTCGCGGCGCCGTTTCGCCTGACGCTATTGCATCAAGCCAACGAAGGCCAGGCAAGCGCCCGCAACCATGGAATGCAGCACACTGAAGAGACTTTTGTGGCCTTTCTCGATGCCGATGACCAATTTTGTCCGCAAAAGCTGGAGCTACAACTGGCGCTGTATGACGAACTCACTAGTCAGGGACGGCCGGTGGGGCTAATCGACTGCTATACGCAGGTCAATTACAGCGACGGCAGGCGACAACTGGACAACCGGCGCAAGAACGGCAGGCATTTCTACGATTTCATCCACGCCAACGTCGTCAATGGCGTATCCACCGCGCTGGTCAAACGCGATGTGATCATGCAACTGGGCGGCTTCGATGCCAGCCTGCGTTACTCCGAAGACCGCTTCATGTGGGCCCGAATAGCCGAACACTGGGAGATCCACACGGTGCCACAGGTGTTGCTGGAGCGCACGGTCAACAGCGGCAACATGACCGCGCAACCGAAAAAGTACTACCAGAACAAGATCAGGTTCATCGAAGTGTACCTGGCCCGCTACGGCGCGCAGCTAAGCAAGAAGCAACGGATCGATTTCGTGCTGGGCAATCACACCGACTTTCTCAATGCATTTTCCCGACGCGGCGAGCATGCCCAAGTGATTGGCGTGTACCGGCAAATGCTGGAATATTCCTGGCAAGCACTGATCTTCGCCAACGGCAAACCGACCTTGCGCTACCTCTATGCCCACGCCAGATCATTGCGCAAGGCAACGGCGTCGACCATCGCTGATTGAGCCGGTATCAACGCGGCTTGGAACAGATGATCATCGATACCTGGCGGTGGCAGTCGTGTAATCCGCAGGGGTATCAGACTTCATTTGAAATTCCGGCGCCGATTGAGGCGAAGTGATACAGATGCTTAAAGAATGTCTGCTGGCATTACTGCTGTCGGTTTCGCTTGTTTGCAACGCAGCACAAGCGCCGTCCCGTGTACCCACCACCGGGCTCGTGCTGTGGCTGGACGCGGCCGATGCTTCAACAATGACCTTGGATGCGCAGAACCGTCTCCAGCGCTGGAGCGACAAATCCGGCGAGGCCAATGACGCCACAGTAGACGATGCTGCCTTGCAGCCACAGCGGATGGCAAACGCCCTGAATGGTCATTCGGTAGTGCGTTTCAGCGGCGCTTCGGCGTTTCTCGGCAAAACAATCCGAACGGCCAAAGGCCCTGTGACGGTATTGATCGTGTCCCGTAGATTACCCGAACAAGCCCAGGTCGATCCCTGGCAACGGTTGTTCAGCTCACGCCCGCAAACCGCCAACAACGATAACGTGTTGCCGAATTTCGCCATCAGCCTGCGACAGACCACCGCGTATGCGCCGACCTTTTCCGTCCTGGAGCTTTACGATGTGCCGATTGGTCCGTATGCAGTCGGGCGCAATGTCGTCGGCAGTTCCGAAAACTTTCGTGGCGACATCGCAGAAGTGCTGGTGTACGACCGTCCGTTTGCCTCCCTTGCAGAGCGCCAGCGTGCATTTCAGTACCTGGCAGACAAGTGGTCAGTCGCCATTCCCTTACAGGCCGATACCTGGACCCGTGTCGGACCACTCGGCACATTGCCGACCCGGACCAACGCCAATCTGCCGCTGTCCGATCAGGCCAATGCCGGTCAGTGGATTCTCAACACGAAACTGTCCGACGACTTCAATGGCACCACCCTCGACCCCGGGCGCTGGCACGTCAACAATGCCATAGGAACCGAATCGCTCGGACGCAAACCGGCGCTTTTCACTCCGGGCAATGCCACCGTCAGCAATGGCAACCTGAACATTGTCTTTCGCAAGGAAACCTTGCCGCAGAAGTATGTCCTGCTCGGTTTCAAGGACTACACCTCAGCCATGGTTCGTACCATTGAACGCGGCTTCTACGGATATTACGAAGCACATGCCAAACCCATGAACTCCGCAGCTTCCAGCGCATTCTGGCTTGCGTGGACGGGCATGGCTGACAACGCAACCGAAATCGACATCTTCGAAATCGGCGGCAAGACCAAAGACGCTGCCTTCGACCGGCTATACAACATGAACGCCCACCTGTGGGCCACGCCGCAAAGCACCGAACATGTCGCCAACGGCAGCACCTGGATCAGCCCCTGGCGCCTGGCAAGTGCCTTTCATGTCTACGGCTTCGACTGGCAGCCCGACACCTTGCGCTGGTACGTCGATGGCGTGCTGGTCAGGGAATCGAAGAACACACACTTCTTCTTCCCCATGCAAATCGTCTTTGACAGTGAGGCCATGTGGAAATGGTTCGGCGTGGTTGACGATGCTGACCTGCCCTCCACCTTCAGCGTCGACTACGTCAAGATGTGGCGCCGTGCTCAATAGCCCGCACACCGCGCTATAACGTTCGTCCCGGATCAAATATCAATCGGCAGGATGGTCTGTTTTCAATCAGCGCCAACACGTTTGGAGCGCATAGACATGATCAAGCGCCGAGTGAAAGAATTAGACTTGCTGCGCTTCCTTGCTGCTTTCGCAGTAGTGATTTTTCACTATGCTTTTCGCGGGTATGCAAGGGGCGACATGTCTACGATGCCCTACCCGCTATTGGCTGAGCCTGCTAAATACGGTTATTTAGGCGTCGAACTGTTTTTTATGATCAGCGGATTCGTCATTCTGATGACCGCTTCGAGTAATAATCTCAAAGTATTTTTTATATCCCGCGTCGTTCGCCTCTACCCTGCTTTCCTGGTGTGCTGCACCATTACTTTTCTAATCACTCTTGCCATCGGACAGCCAAGATATACGGCTAGCTTTTATCAATACATTATTAACATGACATTACTTAGCGACTTGATGGGCGTCCCGTCGATAGACGGCGTTTACTGGTCTCTATTTGTAGAAATTAAATTCTACCTAATGATATCCATTCTGTTGGGCTTCAAGAAAATAGAAAAAATAGAGACATACCTCGTACTCTGGCTACTCATCTCTGCCATCGCAGAAGCATTCACTTTTGAAAAGATGCGCGCGATATTAGTTACCGATTACGCTGCATACTTCATAGCGGGTGCCACGTTCTACATTATATGGGCCAAGGGATTCACAAAAACACGAATCCTCCTATTGACAGGTGCATTCACATTAGCCAGCTATACCTCAATTGTATGGGCCGAATCGCTCGAAACCAAATATTCAACCGAATTCAATCCTCTGATCGTTTGCAGCGTAATTATCCTGTTCTTCATGATGTTTTTTTTGATCGCCACGAACAGAACGGCAGCCATAGGGACATTGAACTGGACTACATTAGGAGCGCTGACCTACCCACTTTACCTATTACATCAAATGATCGGCTTTATGATCTTTAATATTGCCTATCCAGTTGTTAACCCGCACATCCTGCTATGGGGCACCGTCGCCTTGATGATAGGTGCGTCTTATATCATCCACAAAAAGATAGAAGTCCCCATTGCCAGACAAATCAAAAAATTACTTTCATTATCCCTCAGCCGTATCAGAGACTGATTAATCCAGACACCTCCTTCACAACAGCGGGCGAAAACAAATGGTTGGAGCGTCTGAACAGGTTATTGGACAGAAGGTTATATTTTTGACTAGTGACATTTGACAGCCTGCCTATTGACTGACTTAAAACTCCACCCGTAGTTACACATTTAGTCCCGGGAAACTTGAAGCGTGTTTTCGGAGCTGGTTATTGCGTAACTCGAGCAGGCGCGAGTTCATCCATTAACAGACCTCAGGAGTCAGCAATGATCAGTCTCGAATTAATCGGGAATTACACCCCGAATTTGCTGGACACCAACAAGGCCTTTTCCTTCATTAATTTTGCGTCCGTCGGCAGTCTGTTCGACCGGGACCCGACTTCCATCGCCTATTTTTGCGACGGCATGCTGATGTCTACCTTCATGTCGCGCATCACCGGCCGCACGATCGGCCGGGTCAGCTTCGACTTCTCGTCCATTGCCGACTCTGTGTTCAGTTGCGCCGAGAAACAAGGCAAGCGCCTTTATTTTGTCGGTGCCCAGCAAGCCGAACTGGACCTGTTCCTCAACAAGATAGAGGCTCGCTACCCCGCGCTGATTATTGCCGGTCATCACAACGGCTATTTCGATGCAGCGCAGGCCGCGTGCATCCAGGCAGACATCTGCCGCAGTGAAGCGAACATCCTCATCGTAGGCTTGGGCGCCGGGCTGCAGGAGCAGTTCGAGCAAGATGCCCTGCGCGCCGGCTTCACCGGGGTGGCATTTACCTGTGGCGGTTTCATTCGCCAAGAGGCCACGGCTACTCATCAATATTACCCTGAGCTGATCAACCGCCTGCATCTGCGCGCGTTCTATCGGATGTACCGCGAACCGCACACCATCAAACGCTACCTGATCGATTACCCGACCAATTTTGTTCATCTGTTGGTGATGATCATCCGGCGAAAAGTGACCATCAATATCACTTATCCCTGAGCATCCGGCTCCGAGCAACGACCATGCATATCCTGTTCATCCTCAAGGACTTCAAGCCCGATGGTGGCCTGGAGCGCGTTCAGCAACGCCTGGCCAGGCAGTTTCTCAAAGATGGCCAGCGTGTCAGTTATTTCGTCATGAATGGCGACACACCAGACGATGAAGGGGCTGCCACGCTCAATGGCGGCGGCAATGGCATCGTCGGTTTGCTCAAGTCCATCGTACTGCTGCGGCGGATTATTCGTCGCCAGGAGGTGACCCACCTCATCGCCGCCAAGGAACAAGCCAACCTCTGCAGCTGGTTTGCCACCTTGGGTAGCCCATGCAAGGTCATCTATAGCCGTCATGCAGCACTGGATTGCAGCGAACAGAAAATCAACCCCGCCATCTTGCGTCTGCTCTATGCGTTGTACCTCTGTGGCAACGGTCGGGTAGTGACGGTTTCCAACGGCTTGCGCCAGTCCCTCGCCGAGCGGGTGCCCTGGGGTCGCGAACGCGTTCGTTATTGCCCCAACGCTGTGGTCACCGAACAACTGCTCAGTGCCGCACAGACGCCCATGCTCACCGACACGCCGGCGCAGTTCTGGCTGGCGGTGGGCCGGCTGGTGGAACCGAAGGGTTTCCACCTGCTGCTCGATGCCTACGCCATGGCCTTGCGCAGCGCTGCACTGCCGGATCTGGTGATCATCGGCGATGGCCCGCAACTTGACGCGCTGACCTCACAGGCCAGCCGACTGGGCATCGAGGACCGTGTGCATTTCACCGGTTTCCTGAGCAACCCCTACCCTTTTATCAGGCAGGCACGACTGCTGATCCTGAGTTCGTTTCATGAGGGCTTGCCGACCGTGCTGATCGAAGCCCTGGCGCTGGGCACACCCGTGCTGGCCTGCGACTGCGAAACCGGGCCCAGGGAACTGCTTGATAACGGCCGCCTCGGCGACCTGGTCAAGGTCAACGATGTAGCGGCGCTGGCCGAAGGGATGCTGCGCAGCCTGATCACGCAAAGCGAGGCTGCGCCCAGCGGGGAAGTGGCCGCTGAAGCCGTCCGACAGTACACCAGTCAATCCGCCGCGCAGGCGTACTACCAGGTATGGAATCAATGAAAAGGTTGCTGATTATTCTGCAGGACTTGAGCGGAGGTGGCGCCGAAAAAATGATGGTGCGCCTCGCCGGAGCGCTGACGGATGCAGGCAATGACGTGACCTTGCTGATGCTCACTGGCGCAGGGGTGAACTCGGCTGGTCTCGACCCACGGGTCAAACAGGTAGAGTTGCACAGTGCGCGCAGCTCCAGGGCAGTGCCGGCGCTGGCACGCTTTCTTCGCCACAATCGCTTTGACGCGCAACTGGCCGCCCTCACCCATGTCAACGTGGTGGCCATCGCCGCCGCCGCGCTGTCCGGTACGCTGGCGCGCCTGCATGTCAGCGAACGCAACGCGTTTTCCCATGACAGACACGTCAATCCCGCGTTGATGGTGCGCACCGCTTACTTGTTGGCACCGCTGCTGTATCGACTCATCCCCAATCCGGTGATCTGCGTCTCGCGCGGCGTCGCCCAGGACCTGGTCGACACCACCATCACCCGCGCGCAGGATGTCACCATTGCCGACAACCCGGTGCTCGACAATGATTTTCGCGACAAGGCGCCGGGACGTCCGAACCACCGCTGGCTGTCGAAAAAAACAACCCCGGTGATTGTCGCCGTAGGTCGCCTGACACAGCAAAAAGGCTTTGACGTATTGCTCGATGCCTTCGCCCGATTACCCGACCCCAGTACCCGATTGATCATTTTCGGCGAAGGCGCACTCAGAACCGAGTTGATCGAGCAGGCCGTCGCCTTGGGCGTGGCCGACCGATTCGATCTGCCGGGCTATACCAGCGATCCATTGGCGGAAGTGGCAGCGGCCGATTGCTTTGTGCTGTCGTCGCGTTTCGAGGGCAGTCCCAATGCGCTGGTCGAGGCCATGTCCACGGGCACCCCGGTGGTATCAACCCACTGCCCCTATGGCCCGCAAGAGATTCTCGACAATGGCGCGATCGCCCCGCTGGTGGCGGTCGACGACCCTGGCGCATTGGCCCAGGCCATTACCGTGGAACTAACGTTACCGCCTGAGGCAAACCGTCAGGCGCGCATCGATGCCGCTGCCCGTTTCGTGAGCGCCTGTGCGGCGAAAACTTATCTCGACGCGCTACTTGGGAGTCCGTCGTCATGAACAAACTGGAAGTCAGGTACACCACCCTGCGCGACGCCTTCACGTTGTTCGGCGGGCTGTTCTATATCCAGGTGATTGGATTTTTTTTCGGGTTGGCTGATGTGTCGAATCTGGACGCCGCCGAAAAAGACCTCGAAGGCAACACGATCAACCAGATCTGCGGCCTGATCACCCTGCTGGTACCGCTGTTCTTCTTTATCCGCAACAAGGTCTTTCTCAGCAAAAGCTTTTACAGGAACAATGCCTTCCTACTGATGTTCATGCTCTGCGTGGCCGTATCGATCAGTTGGTCCTACGACCCGATGTTAAGTTTCAAACGTTTTGTGGCAATGATCAGCGTGGTGTTCTTTGCAGGTTTCATCGCCTACAACTACAGCCTCGAGAAAGTCGCCTTCATGCTCGGCTGCATCATCGGCGCCGCAGCGTTTTTCGGCTTGATAATCGCGCTGTTCAGGCCTGACATCGCCTTCGTATACGGCGGTCCCCGCGATGGTGCGTTCAAAGGGATTTTCCCGGAAAAAAATGCCGGCGCACGGATCAACGCGATCGCTATTCTGTTACTGCTGCCGATGATCCGCCAGCGTAATCCATGGGCCATCCTCTGCTCGTTATTTTCGCTGATCGCGATTGCGCTGGCCCAATCCGCCACCGCCATCGCGCTGATCTGTGCCGGCACGGTGAGCTGTTGGTACTTCCTCACGCTGATCCGCTTGCACATCAACCGTTCATGGCCAGCGTTCCTCGGTACGATGATCGTCTATGTGCTGATCTGTTTCTTTCTATACGGCAATTATGCGTTGCTGCTGGAGCTGACCGGTCGTGACCCGTCACTCACCGACCGCACGCGGATCTGGGACCTGCTCACACCACTGATCGATGCCGAATTCCTCAAGGGTTACGGCTTCGGCGCCTTCTGGTCCAGCCCAAGCGCCGAAGTATTCATCAACCGTTGGGGTTACATCGGCAATGCCCACAGCGGTTACATGGAAACCTTGCTTAACGGCGGCATCGTTCAGTTGATCGCGTTGATCCTCATGCTGGTCGAGGCACTGATCAAACACTATCGGGCCGTAATGGCTGATCAGTCTGCACGGTTTCACGTCAGTGCGATGGTCATCATCGGATCGTTCATGCTCACCAACTATGTGGCGTATGTCGTGCCCAACTATCGCTCGGCGGAGTTTCTGGTGTTCTGCGTCCTGGCCCTGTCATTCCGTCACCACCACGCCAAACGCTCTGGCCTGGCAGGACGCCCTTTCACGCCTGGTGATTGCGTGACGCTCGAGGGCGTACCCGCCAAAGCGACGACCTAGCGCTATCTCTATGCGCGGGTGAAAACACTGCGTAAGTCGCCCTGAGCCGATCACTGCCTGTCGACCGCAAATCCACTGCGGGTTCTACCCATGGCCAATCATCGCCTGATGACATTAATCTGGATCTTCACCGAAAAATTCGGCCTGATTTTCCTGTCCATGATTACCTTTATCGCTTTTGCCAGGCTCATGTCGCCGGCCGAGCTGGGGATGGGCACGGTGATCATTGCCATTGTCGAGGTAGTGGCCATTCTCTACTCGTCAATGCTCGAAGACCCACTGGTACGTCTGGAGCATCTCGAAGAGAAACACATCTGCACGGCGTTCTGGTTCGCCGTGCTGATCAGTCTGGCCTCTATCGTCGTCATCTCGTTCGCCGTAATGCTGTATACGACGTCCCTGATGATCCAATGGATGACGGCGGCCGCCTCGGTGAAAATTCTCTTCACCATGATGTCGCGGGTGTATGTCGTGGAAATGCGCCGCGCCAGCAACTTCAAGATGCTGGCCTCGCGCACGCTCTTGGGCAAAGTGGCTGGCGGCGTGGGAGGTATCGCCATCGCGCTCTGGGGATTTGGCCCATGGGCGTTGATCGCTCAGGTATTGATCATGGAGTTCGTTTCGGTCGTTGTATTGATGCTCGGTAACCGCCGCCGGATCGCCTTCTACATCGACGGGCCATTCCTGCGCGAACTGTTGAGGGCCGGAGCACCGGTTGCGATCAACGTGATGAGTTGGCATATGCTGCAGCGCGGCGTCAATGTGGTACTCGGTATTACGGCCGGCACCCATGCCGTCGGCATGTTCAATATCGCCATGCGCATCATCGATCTGCCTCGCACGGCGATTTATAACGGCCTGATGAGTTATGCATTGCCGGTGTTTGCCCGGCGCGGTACCGATACCCCGCGGTTGATCGGGTTGATCAGCGACTCGACGGCAATCAGTGGTTTCCTGCTCACGCCACTGTTCGTCGGCATCGCGTTAACGGCCGAAGACATCATTCTTTTGATATTCGGCGCCAAATGGGCAGAAGCCATTCCCTTGCTGCAAGTACTGGCCTGCACCGCAGCCATCGGCAACACCGCCATGTACGCCACGACAGCCCTGGTGGCGATCAATCGCACTCACCTGACCGTCAAGGCTGAAGTGGCAACCACCCTGCTGGCGCTGGCGCTGGTTTACAGCCTGGGTCACCGCTACGCAGGCATGGCCGCAGCCCTGGCCTTGCTGGCGCGGATGGTGATCATCACGCCCCTGCAAATGCGCGGGCTGAATACGGCAATAGGTTACGGTTGGCGCCCAGTCTTCGAATCCAATTATCGCAGCGTGATCGCCACGCTCATCATGGCCGCCGTCGTGGTGTTTGTTTCTTCCCACCTGGGTTTGCGCGGCTATCTGCACCTGGCCTGCAGCATTGGTATCGGCACGCTGACTTATGCGCTGGCCTATAGCGCGTTGCACCCGCGGTGGCCACAGGAATTCAAATTGGTGTTCACCGCTCGCTGAATGCACTCATCAATGCATGGGCATTGTTTCTGCGGTTGTGCTGGCTGGCGGTTATTGCCCTTTGTAGGAGCGAGGCTGCCTGATAGGCCGTTACCGCAGAAACGGATATGTACACCGATCAAAATCGGGAAGATGTGTAGATATCCATGCTCATCAATGTGCAGCGCTCCACTCTTCCCCCAACAACTCTCGCACGGATCGCACTCCCTATCTTGACCGTCTTCTTGTGACCGGAGGAGCGCCCTATCATGGGAAAAACCACGCTGATTACAGGCGGAGCCGGATACATCGGCTCTCATACCACTTTGGCCCTGATCAACGCCGGCCAGCAGGTGCTGGTGCTCGACAACCTGTGTAACAGCTGCCGGGAATCGCTCACGCGTCTGGAGCGTTTGACCCTTACACGGGTCGATTTCATTGAAGGCGATATTCGCAATACGAAACTGCTCGACGATATTTTCAGCCGCTACGACATCGATGCCGTGATGCATTTTTCCGGCCTCAAATCCGTCGAGGAAAGCGTACGCAAGCCGCTGGATTATTACGCCAACAATGTGGTCGGCACGCTCAATCTCTGCCATGCGATGGCCCGCTACGAAGTCTTCAAACTGGTGTTCAGCTCATCGGCCACCGTGTATGGCGCCCCCCGGCAGATACCGATCATTGAGGACCTGGGCACCGGTAAACCGATAAGCCCCTACGGTCGCACCAAGCTCATGACCGAAGAATTGCTCGCCGATCTGTGCCTGTCGGATCCGCGCTGGAGCATCGCTTTGTTGCGCTACTTCAACCCTATCGGCGCGCACGAGAGCGGGCAGATTGGCGAAAACCCCAATGGCCGACCCAATAACCTGCTGCCTTGCCTGACCCAGGTCGCGATGGGGCGAGTGCCCGAACTGACCGTGTTCGGCAGCGACTATCCCACCGTTGACGGAACGTGCGTGCGCGATTACGTCCATGTGGTCGACCTTGCCGATGGCCATCTCAAAGCGCTGCAAGCGTTGCAGAGCAGAAACGGCATCCATGCCTGGAACCTGGGAACCGGTAATGGCTACAGCGTTCTGCAGATCATCCGCGCCTTCGAAGACATCACCGGCATTAGCATCCCCTTCAAATTCGCGCCACGCCGCGCCGGCGATATCGCTGAATGCTGGTCCAACCCCACCAAGGCCGGGCGTGATCTGGGCTGGTACGCGCAGCGCGATCTGGTGCGAATGATCCAAGACACCTGGCGATGGCAGCTGCGTAATCCGCATGGCTACCACGCCCAGTCCGATTTATTGGCACCCGTTGCGTTAAAGCAACGGGTATGAGCAAAAGGCCCATGGTCTGGTGCTGTGGCTCGACGTTACCTCAAGGTAGAGCGTCGCGGTAAATAGCCTGGCTCCTGCACTGCACTACCCAAAAAAACCTGGAACACACCCATAAAAGAGGTCGCAGCAATGAACGGTACGATGACTTCCGATCAAGCGATAGCCTGTCTAAACCTGGCGCTTGAACGTAACAAACAACTGTTCAGCGAAGCCTATCACTTGAGCCACGCCGCCCTTGATCTTCTCGACCAGCCCCACATGGACGTCGAACAGTTCATGCAGTATCAGAAGAAAAGACGACAAGCCGATCTTAAATACCTGGAAGCCATCGAGCACTTGCGATTAATCATGGCTGAATACCCTGTGCATCTCTTGTCAGCCGGGCACTCAACACATCAGCCGCAGGTTTCGGCTGAGGAATGACGAGGAAATTTGACCTCAGCGGGTCGCTGACTCACCGAGGATGAACACCACCAGATGCCAATACAGGGTGACCATTTCCAGACGCGTGCGCTTGCCCCTCCTTGGGCAGAAATTCGAAGTAGGGGAAACCCGAGCCGATCATCAGCAAGGTGTCGCACTCCATCATCAGCTTGTAGCTGGGCTCGGTGCCCAGCAAGCCGATGCTATCGGTGACCCAGGGCCTGGACGGTTGTTGTGCAGCATTCCGACGTCTGATTTGGTGATCGATCTTTGAGTCGTGTTGCCGCACAAGCAGGCCCGTGGACCTCACGGGCTGTCCTGCCTACAAGCACTCATCCAGAAAACTCACTACCGTCCCCATGCAGCCAACCCGCTCCTCGACATGAGGCATGTGGCTGGAGTTCTCGAACAACGCCCAACGCACGTTCGGGATCTGCTCCAGATAGGGTTTGACCACCGCCGGGGTTGCTTCATCGTAGCGACCGGAGATCACCAGCGTCGGTACGTTGATATGCCGCAAGCGGTCGACAATGGTCCAGTCTTTCAGGCTGCCTATCACATGAAACTCCGTCGGCCCGCTCATGGCATGGTAAACGGTGGGGTCGGCATCGACCTGGGCAAACGTACGCGCGACTTCGTCCGGCCAGGGAAGGACGCGACACACATGGTTGTCGTAAAAAACCCTCGATGCTTCCTGATAGGCGACCGCTTGAAAATCCCCTGCACGTTCGTATTCAAGCAATGTTTCATGCACACCGGCAGGCAATAATTGACGTAAACGGTTGGCTTCCTCAACCCAGACGCGCATATCCGCAGGGGAATTGGCGACGATCAAGGCCCGTAGCCCCTCAGGTTGCCGTACGGCGTGCTCACTGGCGAGCATGCCGCCCCAGGATTGCCCCAGTAGCGCGTAATTGTCGCTGATTTCCAGATGATCCAGCAGGTTGTCCAGTTCATCGAGAAACAGCGCTACGTTCCAGAATGAGGCATCTTTTTCCGGGAGGTGGGTCGAGCGACCGTTACCCAGTTGATCGTAGTGAACCACCGGATAGCCACTCGCGGCGATGTCCTTGAAAGCGTCGACGTAATCATGCGTGCAGCCCGGGCCCCCATGCAGAATCACCAGCGGCGTGTTTTTACCGTCGAAGTGACCCGTGACGCGGTACCAGGTCTGATAAGGACCAAAAGGTGCGAAGCCTTCGCGTATTCCGATAGATTCCATTTCTCTTTGCCGCCCCTAAAAAACCGTACGGCACACGATAGCGGGATCAGACGTTGGAAATAACTAGAGAAATAGATAGGTTTTGCCCTGTTTCAGCTATCGAGCAACCGATAATGGGTGGCCCGAACCACGGCCTGGACCCGATTCTTGGCCCCGAGTTTATGCATGGCCGAGGTCAGATGGAGGCTGATGGTGGCCAATGAGCGATTCAGTTGGTTGGCAATCTCGGCGGCGGTCAGCCCTTCAGCCGCCCATTTAAGACACTCGCGTTCACGTTTGGTCAGGTGAATGGAAGGCGTGTGAGCCTCCTTGCCAAGCAACGGATAGGCCGCTTCCTGCAAGGCATGGGAAATCAGGCTGAAATCCGCCAGGGCCCGCCGGGCATCGCGCAGGACACTGGTGCCGCTGCCGGTACGCAGCCCCGTCAACGAGGCAAAACCGCCTCTGGGCAGATGAATCGGGACCGACACACCACAGGTCATTTGCGTGTCTTCGAGGTAATTCACCACGGGCGCATGGCACGGACTGATGACCGGCTCCAACAATGTGTCTGTCCCGGGTTTGTAGGACCAGACAAAGGGTGAAACACAATTGAGTGCTACCTGCTGGACAGGGTCGATCTGGTAGTAACCCTCTGTACACCAACGGGTATGCCAATCGGCTGGAGTGTTGCGCAGTTTGAGCACTGCGGGCGTGATCAACTTGCCTTGATGGTCCAGCGGCACCGGGCTGTAGTCGTACACCAAGGCATCAAAACCCAGTTCCTCGGCCAACAGCATGGCGTTGTCCATCTGCTCATCCAGGCTCTTGCCCGACAACAGACGGGGATTGAGGTCAGATAGCTTGGCCTGCATCCATTGCGCTCCCTAATTAATTTCAATCCTGAAATTCAGCACGTAGAATGCCACGCCTCGGCGCAGGACTGCCAGACAAAACCTATACGAAATACTAGCTTTTGGGCGCATGACCTATTCAGTAAGGTTGAGCCATTTGGTCAGCGTCCGTACCGGCCAGCATCATAAAGGGAGAGTGCGATGTGGCGTGAAATCGAACCGGACCAACACTATAACGTTGAAGTCGACGGCCACAATCTGGTGGTTTATAGCTTTGGCGAGGGCGATGAGGTCCTGCTGTGCCTCAATGGAGGCCCGGGACTTCCCTGCGATTATCTGCGTGACGCCCATGGCTGGCTCAAGGACAAGGGGTTGCGCGTTGTCGCCTTCGACCAACTCGGCACCGGAGCGTCTGACAGACCCGAAGACCCATCCCTCTGGGACATCACTCGTTATGTCGCGGAGGTGGAAACCGTCCGTCAGGCCCTCGACCTGGGCCGGGTGCACTTGCTGGGGCACTCCTGGGGCGGCTGGCTGGCGATCGAATACGCCATTTACCACCCTCACGCACTCAAAACCCTGATTCTGGAAAATACGGTAGGCGATATCCCGCACCTGTCTCAGGAACTGGAGCGTCTGCGAGGCGCGCTGGGCAGCGAAACCGTGGCCATGATGCAACGTCATGAAGCCATGGGCACCCTCGATCACCCGCAATACCAAGCCGCGATCACCCTCCTCAACTATCGCCACGTCTGCCGTCTGGACGAATGGCCGGCGCCGGTCACGCGCTCTTTGGGCGACTGGAACATGGGGCCCTACACAACCATGCAGGGGCCGAATGAGTTCCTCTACGTCGGCAACCTGAAAAACTGGAATCGTCTGCAGGAAATGGCCGATTTTTCCATGCCGGTGTTGATTACCACCGGCCAGCACGACGAACTCACTCCAGCCTGTGCCATGCGCATGAAAATGGCGCTCAAGGATGCTGCGCTGCATGTGTTCCCCAACAGCAGCCATATGCCCTTCTACGAAGAACCTCACGCCTACTTTCCGGTGTTGCTGGATTTCCTCCAGCGGCACCGAGGTTAGCCGATGAATCTGTCGCGTTACCGTTTCATCCTGTCACGGCCCCTGCAGCTGCTGCCGGTGCTGTTCGGCATCAGTCTCATCACGTTTGTGCTGGTACGCTCGATTCCCGGCGACCCGGCGCGCGCCCTCCTCGGCTCGCGCAGTACGCCGGAGGGGCTGCTCAGGGTTCGCGCTCAGTTCGGCCTCGATCAGCCGCTGTGGATGCAGTACTTCTACTTCCTGAAAAACCTGTTCAACGGCGATCTCGGCCAGTCATTGCTGTACAAGGTCGACGCCTTGAAGCTGATCAGCACACGCATCGAGCCCACGCTGTTTCTGGTGCTTGGCAGTGTGCTGCTGGCAATGTTGATCGCGGTGCCGCTGGCCACCGTTGCGGCCCGCAATAAGGGTGGCTGGGGCGACAACCTGATCCGCCTGTTCACCACCGCCGGGCTCGGCATGCCTGCGTTCTGGCTGGGGATCATGTTGATCCTGCTATTCAGTGTGCAACTGGGCTGGTTCCCGGTTTCCGGCTACGGGCGCTCCTGGCTGGACAAACTGCACCACATGGTCCTGCCCTGCCTGACCATTGCCCTGGCGTTATCGGCGGTGTTGGTGCGTAATCTGCGGGCAAGCATGCTGATGGAACTGCAAGCCGACCATGTCACGGCAGCCCGGGCTCGCGGTCTGTCTGAAGACGCGGTGTTTCGTCGTCATGTACTGCCCAATTCGCTCGTACCCGCCGTCAACCTGCTGGCGGTGAACATCGGCTGGCTGATCAGCGGCACAGTGGTCATCGAGAGTCTGTTCGCCATTCCCGGAATCGGCCAGCTGTTGGTCCGGGGCATCTTCACCCGTGACTATATGGTAGTCCAAGGCGTGGCAATGGTGCTGGCCTGCGCCACCGTGGCGGTAAACTTCCTCGCTGATGTGATCACGGTAGCCATCGATCCACGCGTGAAAATCCGATGAGCAGTCAGGCAACGACTGCCCCCCGACTGAACCTGCGCCTGGGTTTGCGCAACCCTCGACTGGCAATGGGATTGGGCCTGGCAATCCTGCTCGGTTGGCTGGTGCTGGCTATCTTCGCGCCCTGGATCGCACCCTTCGACCCAATCGCCCAGAACACTGATATTCGCCTGCTGGCGCCCCATCTGGCCCACCCGTTCGGCACCGACAATTTTGGCCGCGACGTCTTGTCTCGAGTGATCTGGTCGGCCCGCATCGACTTGCAGCTGGCAGTGATAGGGGTGATTTTTCCGTTTCTGATCGGCACCTGTGTCGGGGCCTTGTCCGGTTATATCGGGGGGCGTTTCGATACGTTCTGCATGCGCCTGATCGATATCATCCTGGCCTTCCCGTTCCTGGTGTTGATGCTGGCGATCATGGCGATCCTCGGTCCCGGCCTGATGAGTTTCTACATCGCCATGGCTCTGGTGGGCTGGGTGTCCTACGCACGGTTGATCCGCTCGCAGATCCTGATACTCAAGGAAAGCGATTTCGCCCTTGCCGCCAAAAGCCTCGGCTTCGGCCATGGGCGCATTCTGTTTCGGCACCTGCTGCCGAACGCGATGTTCGGCTCGATCGTGTTTTCCATGTCCGATGCGGTGCTGGTGTTGCTCAACGGCGCGGCCGTCAGTTACCTCGGCCTCGGGGTTCAACCACCCACCGCCGAGTGGGGCACGATGGTCGCCGAAGGCCAGAGTTTTATTACCTCCGCCTGGTGGATCTGCACCTTTCCGGGATTGGCGATCGTCACCCTGGCCATGGGCTTCAGCCTGCTGGCCGACGCTGTTGCCGAACGTCTGGGTGAACGCTCATGAGTGCGCCTGTGCTGAAGGTCGAAGAGCTCAGCGTCATCGTCCGTAAGGGTGAGCACGAGGTGACCCTGGTGGATCGCTTGTCCTTTGACCTGGCCGAGGGTGAGGTGCTCGGACTGGTGGGGGAAAGCGGCTCCGGCAAAACCATGGCTTGTCGGGGGTTAATGAGACTGCTGCCGTCGCCCAACCTGCGAGTCGAAGGCACAACCGTGCAACTGGCCGGGGAAAATCTATTGCATCTGGACGAGGCCGGCATGCGCCGCATGCGTGGACGCCAATTAGGGATGATTTTCCAGAACCCCAGCAGCCATCTCGACCCGTTGATGCGCATTGGCGAGCAGATTGGCGAAGGTATTCGCCTGCATCAAGGCGCCAGCAAGCGCGAAGCCCGCGCCCAGGCCATCGACGTACTTCGGCAAGTGGGCATTCCCGATCCGCAGCGGCGAGTCGACAGTTACCCTCACGAATTCTCCGGCGGCATGCGTCAGCGAGCGATGATCGCCGTGGCGCTGGGTTGCAACCCGAACGTGCTGATCGCCGACGAGCCGACCACCGCCCTCGACGTCACGGTGCAAGCGCAAATCCTGCGCCTGCTGTTGGATCTTCGTGACCAGCGTGGCCTGTCAATCATCTTGATCACCCATGACCTGGGGGTGGTTGCCCAGACCTGCGACTCGATTGCCGTGATGTACGCCGGACGTTTGTGCGAGCACGGCAACAAACACGAAGTGCTGGCCCATCCACGCCATCCTTACACCGCTGGGCTGATCGACTGTCAGCCGGCCACCAGTCACGGTCACGCATTGCTCAAAACCATCGCCGGGCAACCGCCCCTGCTCGACGCCCTGCCCCACGGTTGCCGCTTCAATCCGCGCTGCCAGCAAATCGGCAACCGATGCACAACACTGATGCCGAGTTTGCAGCCCGTAAGCCATGGACACCGCATCGCTTGCCATTACCCCTTGGCCGCCGGAGACCGCTCATGACCCTGCTCGAGGTCAAGGATCTGCACGTGCGTTTCGCCGCTCCGGGCACTGGTCTGCTGGGCATGAATAGGCAATGGCTGACAGCGGTGAACGGCGTTTCGCTGACCCTGTCGGCCGGAGAAACACTTGGGCTGGTCGGCGAGTCGGGCAGTGGCAAAAGCAGCCTGGGGCGGGCGATCCTGCACCTTAACGAGATCTACGCCGGGCAGGTGCTGTTCGATGGCATCGACATGGCCCACGCAGGGAAGATTGACATCCAGAGGCTGCGTCATGAGACGGCGATGGTTTTTCAGGACCCTTACGCCGCTCTCAACCCACGCCTGAGCATCGGCCAGACCCTGGCGGAAGTGCTCCGGGTACAACGCAAAGTGCCGGAACCACTGATTGCCGCCCGAGTCGATGAACTGCTGACTCTGGTTGGTCTGCGCCCCGAATTGGCCTCGCGCAAACCGCACGCCTTGAGTGGCGGCCAATGCCAGCGTGTCGGGATCGCCCGCGCGCTGGCCGTGGAGCCGCGCCTGATCGTCGCCGATGAATGCGTGGCCGCGCTGGATGTGTCCATCCAGGGGCAGATCATCAACCTGCTGCTGGAGCTGCGCCAGCGCATGAACCTGGCGATTGTGTTCATTGCCCATGATCTGGCGATCGTTCGCCGGCTCTGTGATCGGGTGGCGGTGATGTACCTGGGCAAGATCGTCGAAGAAGGCCCCGTGGAGGAAGTATTCCGCTCCCCGCGTCATCCTTATACTGCCGCACTGATCCAGTCGATTCCGCACATCGATCCGGCCCGGGCGCTACCCACCGACCCTTTGCCCGGTGAACCACCCAGTCCTTTGCAACTGCCATCCGGCTGCGCCTTTCACCCGCGCTGTCGCTATGTTCGCCCCACTTGTAGCCAGGTGGCGCCCCCGACCCGTCAACTCGACGCTCGCCGTTACGACTGTGTGCTTGAGGAGCCTCTGCTTTAAAAAACAACGTACCCATCAAGAAGGAGTTTGACCATGCGATCCAGGCATTTGAAATTGCTCGCCGCAGCCACATTGACCGCTTGCACCCTTGCCAGCGGCATTGCTCAGGCGGCCGGTGTACTCACCATTGGTTGCCGTGAAGAAAGCACCACGTTCGACCCGATCAAGAGCGCGCAAAACCGCGATACCTGGGTGTTTTCCAATGTCTACGACACACTGATCCGGGTCGACAAGGCCGGCAGCAAGATGGAACCCGGCCTGGCTGAAAGCTGGAAAGTCTCCGACGATGGCCTGACCTACACCTTCAAAATGCGCGCGGCGAAATTCTCCGACGGCTCGCCGATCACGGCCGAAGATGCGGCATTCAGCCTGTTGCGCACTCGCGATAACAAAGCCTCACTGTGGAGCGACGCCTACAAACTGATCGACACGGCGAAAGCGGCCGATCCGCAGACCCTGGTCGTCACCCTGACCACCCCGTCGGTACCGTTCCTCTCGCAACTGGCCTCACCGACCGTGTCGGTTCTCTCGCAGAAGGCCATGACCCGCATGGGCGAAGATGCCTATGCCCAGGAGCCTGTGGTCTCGGGCGCATTTTTTGTCAAAGAGTGGCTGCGCGGCGACCGCGTGAAGCTGGAGAAGAACCCGCATTTCTGGCAGGCCGACAAGGTCAGCCTGGATGGCGTGGAGTGGATATCCATTCCGGACGACAATACCCGGATGCTCAAGGTACAGGCAGGCGAGCTGGACTCAGCGATCTTCGTACCGTTTTCGCGAGTCGACGCGCTGCGCAAGGATCCCAACCTGACCATCCACTCCGACCCTTCCACTCGGGAAGATCACCTGTTGATCAACCATGAGCACGGTCTGCTGAGCAAGCCTGAAGTACGTCAGGCACTGGACATGGCCATCAACAAAAAATCGGTGGTCGATACCGTGACCTTCGGCCATGGCCAGGAGGCTTACTCCTACATTCCCAAAGGCTCGCTTTACCACTACGCCGACAACTTGAAGCGTCCATTCGACCCAACCAAAGCCAAGCAGATGCTGAGCGATGCCGGCGCAGCGGGCATGAAGCTGAACTATGTGGTCAACGCTGGTAACGAAGCCGATGAGCAGATTGCCGTGCTGGTTCAGCAGCAACTGGCGGCCGTCGGTGTAACCGCCACCCTGCAAAAGGTCGACCCAACCCAGAGCTGGCAGATGCTGGTCGACGGTGACTACGACCTGTCCGTGATGTACTGGACCAACGACATCCTCGACCCGGACCAGAAGACCACCTTCGTGCTGGGCCACGATACCAACATGAACTACATGACCCGCTACAAGAACGACAAGGTCAAGAATCTGGTGTCGGCTGCCCGAGTGGAAGCGGACCCGGCCAAGCGTGAACAGATGTACGTCGACTTACAAAAGGTCGCCAAACAGGACGTCAACTGGATCGACCTTTACTACAGCCCGTACATCAACATTTCGCGCAAGAACATAGAAAACTTCCAGCAAAACCCACTGGGGCGTTTCTCTCTTGAGGAAACCGTGAAGAACTAAGTTGCGCTGAAGCATGGAAACCAATGGACCTCTTTTCAGAGGTCCATTTTTAATGCCGGGAGCAGGTACTAAAACCCCACATCCAGCACCACACTGTCCAGATAGGTTCCCGGTGATGGCGTGCTCTGGTCGAGGTAGATTTTGGCGTTGTAGTTGAAGATCTGACTGCCAGTGCCCAGGCCATTGCCGGGGTTGACCTCGGCATCGGAACTTGCGCGACGGGCCGTGCCGACGCTGCCCCAACGGGTGGTTCCGGCGCTCTTGAAGAGGTCATAAGCCAGGTAATTGCTGCCCGAGATCATCCGCCTGCGCCCGCCCACGCCAACAGCATGCTGACCATCGTCCAGCCCCACCGTGTAGGCACTGCCCTTGGTGCAGGCCAGGTTGATCGTCTGGCCAGTGACGGTGGAGAAGGAGCTGATTACCGAAGCGCTGCCAAAACTGATGTTCGGCGCAGTGATCGTGCAGTCGTTGTCCACGGTCATATTGACAGTCAGACTCGTGGAACCGCTGTTGATGTCTCGCCCCTGACAACTGCCGCCTCCACCATAGTCATGGCAATAATCCCAGCTCCAGAAAATGTTCAGGGTTTCAGAGTAAATCCCGGCCGCCACGTTGCTGCCGATAATCGTATTCAGGTAGATCGGTACGGCCTTGGCAACCGCGGGGTTGGAAAGCAGGCCGAGGTCATCGATGATCGAGTGTCGGGCGAAGTCGAACGCTACGCCGCGAGTGATCGGATAGCTGGTGCTGTTGTTGGCAAACACCGTGTAACCAATTACATCACTGGTTGGCCCGACCACCCCTGCGGTTGCCGACGTAATGGTCGCGTAAAAATGATCATCACTGGCCAACGACGATGCCAACGAACCGGTGCAACTCAATCCGGCATGGGTGGTGGAGCTGGTTTGCAAAGTGGTACGCACCGCGATCGAACTCATCGAGCCAAAACCGGCCGGTGAAGTACTGGCCACCTCGCACAAGGCGTCGGCATGACACGGCAGAAAAATCGCCATCAACCCGATCACCTTACCTGGCCATCGATCAGAAAATTGCATACTCCATCTTCCTGTTCTATAGGGCGTTTTCATTGACACAGCAGTGGCCCGATCAACGGCACCTGGCCCTGTTGCATGTCCAGCGTGAACTGCGCCTGGCAGGTCCGGCCATCGGCCAGAGTCACGTGCAAACTGTTGTGTTCTTCAAGGTTTTCCAGATAGACCAGGCCGTCCCAACCGACCACCGCATACGCCCCGCTCTGCTCGTGCCGCACGCGGCTGCCCAAGGGCAATTCATGCTGCTGCGCGTCCACCAGCACAACACTCGCGGCAATGATCCGGCTCAGGGGGAACTCCAGCAGGTAGCCACTGCCACGGCGCACCGAGACCCGTTGTTCGACATTCGAGCTCTGCACATTGGTCGGCAAGTTCAGTGGATCGATTTCATATTTGCCGCGATAGTAGGCGCTGCTCCACGGCACCAACAGATGGCCATTTTTATCCGTCAGGCCCACTCGTTGATTTTCGTAACGCACCGGAATATCGGCAAAGCCACCGGTGCTGACCACGACGAACGCATCATCGATGCGATTGGCGACGAACACTTGATGGTCCATCCACACCAGCGAACCGCTGGCATCGGCCCAGCGGGTTTCGGCATCACTGCTGCCGTAAACCCCAGCCTGCAATTGCACCGATTGCAGGCGCCAGGTCAGGTCGGCCTGACGATAATCCGGGCCTTCGTCGTGGGCATAACCGAGGTTGAAGCCCACGCCGCCTGCGCTGGGCACAGCGCGACTGTAATTGACGCGCTGACGGCTTACGCCGGTCTTGCTGCGCTCGCCACTCACACTCAAGGTGCCACGCAGGTCGAAGGGGATGACCAGTTGCGCCTGCATCGCCCAGTCGCTATCGCCGATCTCGCGATTGGCCGACAGGTAAAAACTGGTATTGCGCCACAGCGGTTTGCTCCAGGTCAGATTGAGTAATCGGGTGCGCGAATCATCCGCCGCCCGCACATCGAAATAGCCCGCACCGAGGCTGCCCCAGCCGTTGAGACTGACGCTCAGGGTCAACTGCTCGCTACGCTGGCTGAGGCTGATGTAAGGGCTGTCGACAACGGTCAGGTCGGCGTACTGGTCGCGGCGCTGCATACGTTGATAGGAAACGCTGTAGTGCTGGCTGCTGTATTGATAACCGAGGCTGACTTGCTGACCGCTATTGCCGTCGAACCGGCTTTGACTGACTGCCGTGTTGAGCACGCCGAAATTGCCCAGGCGCAGGTTGCCGCCAACGCCGCCCAGGGACAACGCATCCGAAGCCTCGGCATGACTTTCGACGGTCAGACTATCGTTCAGACCGTAACGCAGGCTGCCTGAGGTCACACCCGGACCGTAACCGAAATCGCGAATCCCGAAGTCACGGCGCAGGGTGCCGGCAGCCACCGAGAAATCCATCAGGCCTTTTTGCAGCAGGTTGCTGGTGACATAGAACGGCACGGTGGTCGAGACCTGTCGGCCGAGGGCATCGGTCGTGACCACCACTGCTTCGCCCGCACCGTTGATGAACGGAATGTTGGTCAATGTGTAGGGACCGGGCTGCAACTCGGCGCTGCTGGACTTGTAGCCGTTGATGAACAGGTCGACCGATGACGGTACCGCCGCTTCCCCGGCGAACTGCGGCAACGGATAGGTCACCAGGTCCGGGCGCACACCGAAGTCGCGCGACACTTGCACACCGCCCAGGCGAACCGAACTGCTCCAGGGCAAGGCGCCGCTGACCAGATCGCCCGCCTCGTAGGTCAGCAGACGGTCGTCATCGGAGTAACGCCAAGTGGTGTCGTAACGCCGATATCCATTGTTCAGTGTGCCGTTGCTGATTCCGGAAATCGTGCGCCGGTATTGCCCGGTGTTGGACAGCGTGCCCCAACTGTCAAATAGCCGCACCTCGTTCCAGGCCGCAAGGTAGGTGCCGCTGTCATCGGTGTCGTTGAGGTACAGGTCGTAGTTGAGCAAGGCGCCGAAACTGCTCAATGCCGGGGTGCGCGGATACGCCTCACGGCTGCCGACAAACTGCTCCGGCAACCAGTCTGGCGGGACGTTCAAAAACAGCCGCTGACCCTGGCTGTCGTAGTCGCTATGCAAACCTTGCAGACTGTCGAGAGCGACTTCAGCGTTGAGCTCTTGCGGCAGCTCCATACCGATTTCGCGTAATACCGCGACCGGTACAAAGAAGCGCCCGCCGCGCTGCTCCACCGCCACCACACGCCCGGTATCCATTTGATTGACGACCAGTTCCAGAAACAATTGCGCGTCGACAACCGCCTCCATGCCACTGGGGGCTGGCGGCAGGTCACCCGCCAGGCCGTGGTGGGCGAATACCAGACAGCACAGGCCAATCGCGGCCCACAGCGGACGCTTGATACTGCGAGCCCGATCCTGGCTCATCACCGCTTTACGTCCGTCAATGGACATTTCCTTACTGTGGCGAGCGGATGCCTGAGTGCCTCTCAGTCAAGGAACTAAGCCGTTACGCGAACCGTAGCAACTGCCGAAGGCTGCTACGGGAAATGTCACCGCCCCGGCGCAATACTCTGAACCTGCGGCGCACCATTGACCCGTACTTGCAATGCCTGATCGGCACTGATCGGTTGCGGTGCCGGCCAACGCATGATCGCCCCCGGCAGCACATAACCAAGCAATCCCTCAACCAGCGGCCGTGTCTGGCCGCCCTGCTTGAACGCGACATCGGTCAGCCGGGCATGCACCGCGCCCTGATTGCGCACTTCCACGTAGGAACGGCCATCGACCGCCACTTTGCGCCAGCTAAGATCAGGCACACCGGCGCCTTTGGGGTCACGTTTACGGGTCATGTCTTCCTTGCTCCACAGACCGGCACCGTAGGCAAACAGCGGCACCGAATAACGCATCTGAAACCGAATGGCGGCAGCGGTTTTGCCGTCTTCAGCTGTCACGGGCCTGGCCGCGGGGATTTCATCGATAATGATGCGGTAGGCCAGCTCCTGCCCCGGCGGTACATCGCGGGTACGGGTCAGACGCACGAGTTGCTTCTGCCCGGGTTCGATCTTCGCTACCGGCGGGCTGCCAATGACATCGCGCTGGTTCTGATACTGATCGCTGAAACCACTCTGGCTCCAGGCAAACACCCGTATCTGCAGATTCGCCGTCTCGTTGCCGCGATTTTCCAGCCACAGCGCACTCGCCTGTTGATCGGCCTCCAGCACCGGATCGATCGGCCAGATCAGCACCGAACTGGCTGCCTGCACTTTTACCCCGCCCAGCAAAACCATCGCCAGCACAGCGCAACGCGCGGCCGGTAACCTGCGCAAAGGTGAATACATATGCCTACTCCTTATGCCCGAACTACCGAGCTACCACGACAGCTGCACCTGCAGCACGTCGCTATAAATCCCTCCGGGCTGATCACCCGGTAACTGCACTTGTGCGTAAATAGGCAATCGGATGTTGTTCGCATCGCTATAGGCCACGGCCACGCTCTGACCGATGCCCAGGCTCTCACTGAAGGCCGCGTCACTGAACAATTGATAGGCCACACGGGCACTGCCGTCATCGAGCTGCAATTGCCGTCCGTTGCTGTTGTACTGGCCACCATCGACGCTTATGTTCAGGCTCACGCCGGGCGTGCATTGCAACTGCACGCCGTCGCTCAATTGCACCTGCACGGTGTTGGTCGCCAGCGCCGATTGGGTGCCGAAATCGAGGTTGCCGTAGGTGGAAACCCCGCCCATCACCAGACATGCCGCTGTCACTGTCGCGCTGACCTGAAAACTCTGACTGGTCTCCGCCGCCAGCGGCAGAGGCAAACCAGTCGCGCCGATCAGGATCAGCGCGGCAGGACTCCATTGCACTAGAAAGTCAATACAACGGCGACAGCGTCCGAGTAGGTGCCTGCGGGCAGGCCGGCCTTGCCCACGGCCTTGCCGTAGATATTCACTGTCTGCGCCACGCCGGTACTTTCTGCGAGTGCGATCACCCCGTCGATCGCCAGGACCTGCGTACGACCGGTATCGGTGTACAAGTCGTAAGGCACGAAGTTGCCGCTGCCATCGGCCAGCGCCCGGGTGCCACCGACAGATCCGCCATCATTGGTGCCAGCACCGACTGTGACGGTCGGTAAGGTGCCGCTGGAGCAGAGAATCGACAGTGCGCCACCGCCGCCAGCAAGCACCGCCCCGTTCGCTGCAGTGAACAGACTGCCGGTGGTGCCGAAGTCCAGCACACCGAAGTCCACCCCGGTAGCCCCGCCGGGGGCACCGTTGATCTCACAGCTGCTGCTGAGCGTCATGCTGGTGGTGATCTGGCCGGCGGATGTGGCCGCCTGAGCATTGCCGGCCAGCGCCAGAACGAGCACTGATAAACCAATCCTTGATACAAGCTTATGCATGATGTCCTTCCTCTGGATTTACCAATCCAGCGTGACCGTCAGGGTGTCGGTATAGACTCCCGCCGGGACCGCGCTGGTATTCACTACCACCGAGCCAAACACCGGGATTGGTATCTGGACTCCACTGGTAACAGCGAAATTGCGTTGTTGACCGATGCTGTAGCTGTCGCCACCGGAAGCATCGAGGAACAATTGATAAGGGATGGTCTGGGTACCATTGCTCAGCCGCCGCGTGGTGCCGTCGCCATGGGTGCCGCCATCGATGGTCACGGTGAAACCGGTGACCGAAGGGTTGCAGGAGACTTCCAGCTTGCCGTTGCCGGAATCACTCAGGTTGGCGTTGATCGGATTGGTCCAGGTCGGACCTTGCGAGCCGAAATCCAACAGCCCGAAATCATCGACCGGGCTGCCCGTGGGGCTGGTGACGCCATTGATCACTGCACAACTGGCGATGATTGTCAGGCGCGCATCAATCTGCCCGCTGATCGCCGCTTGCACCTCCTCAGCCAGCAGTAGAACTGTGCCAAGGGTCATCACCACCCAACTCTTCATCGTCTTGCACCGATCCTAATTCCATCAGGATTCAAACATTAGCCGTCCACTTGCGAACGACGTTCCTTGTACCGCCCGAATCCATCGGACAGGTGTCGCTCAATGCCTTGCTACCAGCTCACGGTCACTTTCAAAAGGTCGGAATAACGGCTGACACGGGGGATCTCGGACAGCCGTTCAATACGTGCATACAGAGGCAAATCCACCGTACCTGAGTCCGGAACCCGCCCACTCAAGAGCACATTCACCGGCAGCGGAATCTGCCGTGCGGCGTCTTGATAGAGGCGATAAGGAATGGGTTTGCTGCGCTCTGCGCTGCCCGCCAGATAGCGGACCTCGCCCACGCCACCATGCAGGCCGCCGTCAACTTGTAATTGGTAAGGGGTATCGGGATTGCATTCCAGGCGTGGCAGGCGTGTGGTCACCAGTGCTGCACTCAATGGCCCGGCCGGATCGTCCAGGCGGGCGGTGGTGCCAAAGTCGAGCACGCCCAATTGCTCGACACCCGCCTCGCGCTGTTGGCCAACCAACTGGCAACCGCGCTGTACATTGACCCGGACCTCAACCTGAAGCTGCGCCGCCAACGCTGTCGCACTGAGCAACGTGCTCATGATCGCCAACACCCCGAGCCCATTCAAATTTCCATTCCCTTTATGGGGTTATTCGCAGGGTGAGGTTAGCATCCAGGGGGGAAACAACACGTCAAATCCGCACCTTTGCGACGAAGGGGCATATTTCGTGTGTATCAGGGTGTCGGTAGGATTTCTGAAGGAAGGAACCGTGCTTGACCACGGTCTTCAAGGTCAAAAGGTGATGGTGGCTGTCATTGTGTCGGCATAGGTGCCCGGCGGACTAAGCTGCCCCGCTGCCACCCGACCATAGACCGGGATCACCTGGACGGAGCCACTGCCGGTTCCAGTGATGAGACCGGTGCCACCGGTGTCGCCCCAATTGATCGCCCGCGTGACGTCCGAGTACAGCGCATAGAACAGGATGCCTGCGGGAGTGCCCGACATCTGCCGCGCTGTCGCGGTGCCGCCGCTCGTCCCGGCACCGAGGCCCACACTATAGGCTGTGGTGTTGGTGCAGTTGACCGAGAGGCTGGACTCGGCATCGGCTTCCACGCCTGTATAGGCGCCGAAGGCCAAGGGCGAGGCAGTGATCCCGCAGCCGGCCACAATGCTTGCGGAGACGGTGAAGGTTGCAGTGGAGGTAGCTGAAATGGCCAGAGTGGGTATCAGACTGAGCGAAAAAACACTCAGGATGCCGATACGAGCGAGAATGCCCCTATTGTGCGGTATCCGAGTCTTCTTTCCTGGCAACGTGTCGCTGGAATGTGAGGAGGACTGCGTGCAATGCAAGACCGTCATGGCGATAACTCCCTGTAGTACTTGGCGAACGATCAGGTTTCTTCAGTGCCCTGAAAGAACCTGATCGTCCAGCCTGGATGCCAAAGCGTAGTCCAGAGCGGGCCTCTCACGGATGTTTTCGTGGCCGTACGCTTCAGGTGGCCTCAGATTCGAGCAGGTGACACGATAATTTTCACGTTGTGTTCCTTGTTGTTGACCAATTCCTCAAAGCCCTGCCCGACGATCTGCTCCAACTGAATGCGCCCGGTGACCAGCGGTGTGATGTCCAGACGGCCGTCGGCAATAAAAGCAATCACATCGGCGAACTCACCGTTGTAGGCCAGTGCGCCCAACACTTGTTTTTCGGTGGCGACCAGTTCGAAGAAGTTGAACTCACTGGGTTCCTCGAAGATGCCCACCAGCACACACTTGCCGGCCTTGCGGATGAGGTCGATGGCAAGCTTGGCCGTGTGTTTGTTGCCGATGCATTCGAAGCTGACATCCGCACCAAGTCCGCCCGTCAGCCGCCGTACCTCCGCCAGAGCGTCGCATTCATTGGGGTCTAGCACATGGCTCGCCCCAACCTCCAAAGCCTTGGCCTTGCGCGCTCCTGACATTTCCAGGGCGATGACCTGGGCCGCACCAGCAGCCTTGGCACACATGATGGTGCACAGGCCGATGGTTCCTGCGCCAACCACCACCACATTTTTCCCCAGCAAACTCCCGGCCTTTTTCACCGCGTGCATGCCCACTGCCAACGGTTCGATCAACGCCCCGGCTTCAGCGGGAAAGTTGGCCGGCAACTTGTAAAGCAGATTGGCCGGCACGTTGACCAACTCAGCGAACGCACCGTTGTTCATCAGCCCGGTGAAGGCCAGGTTCTCACAAATGTTGTACAGCCCATGGGTGCAGTAATAACACGTGCCACAGTGCTGACAGGCATCGGCGGCCACCGGTTCGCCCACACTGAACCCCTGGACCCCGGCGCCGATTTCGACGATCTCGCCACAGAACTCATGACCGAGAATGCACTGTCCCTTGATCCCGGTCAGCGGGTGCGGCGCATCCACCGGGATGAACACTGGCCCGGCCACGTATTCATGCAAGTCGGAACCGCAAATACCGCACCATTGCACGCGAATCTGGACCCAACCCGCAGGTGGCGACACGGGCAACGGAACGTCTTCGACGCGGATATCGTGACGGCCATGCCAGACAGCGGCACGCATGCTGCGGGTCGGGTTAATTAGAAGGCTCATGCTGGAATCTCCTTGAAATCGTTGGCCTCGGCGACCCGCAAAGGGCCGCCAAGGGAACATTAGTGTTGTTGGACAAAGTCCAGAATCAGCCGATTGACCTGCTCGGCCGCTTCCATCTGCACCATGTGCGCCTGGCCCGGCAGGATTTCGATTTGGGCTGTCAGGCCAACGCTGTGGGCCGCAGGAATGATCGCGTCGTCACTGCCCCAGATCAGCAACACCGGCTGCCGACCTTCTTGCACCACGCCGCGTAGATCGAGTTGTTGCCGCCCTTCTTTGAACAACCCCGAAACCAGCTGGCGCAGGGCTGTGTCCACCCCTTCCAGGCGCTTGTACTTGAGCATGTCTTCGAGCATCTGCCGATTGACCAGTTCTGGGTCGGAGAACAGCTGCACCAACTGTGGTTTGAGGGCATTGCGGCTGGCCGCCTCGACAAAACCTTGCAGGTATTCGCCGTTGATTTCCGCGCCCAGGCCGGCGCTGCCGATCAAGCTCAGGGAACGCACCCGATGGGGTGCCAGACGCGCGGTGTTGAGCGACACCGCACCGCCCATGGAATGCCCCACCAGATGCGCCGCGGGAACATCCAGATGATCGAGCAGTGCCAGCAGCACCCCGCTCAACTCATCCAGATCGCCGTGCTCCAGTTGTTTGGTCGACTCACCATGGCCCGGCAAATCCAGAGCAATCACCCGGCGTTCGGCGGCCAACGCTTCATGATTGAACATCCAATTGTTCAGGTCACCGCCAAACCCGTGCACCAGCACCAACGGCACCCCGCCTTCGCCGCGCTCGAAGTAACGGATCAGCCGCCCGTCCAGTTCAACCTTCTGTGGCTTCGGCCCACTGTCTTCCTCGGCGCCGTCACCTGGCACGAACGCGGCCTGGAACTGCTCGACCACCGCATTGATTTCAGCCTCACTGGCTTCGCCGTCAACCACGATGCCGAGTAATGCACCGACCGCGAGGGTTTCATCCTGGCGCGCGATCTGCCGACGCAGCACACCGGAAAACGGCGCCTCGACGCTGCTGGAAATTTTGTCGGTCTCCACGTCGAGTACTTCATCGCCCTTGGCGATCGCCTGGCCCTCCTCCTTGAGCCAGACATCGACCCGGCCTTCGGTCATGGACAAGCCCCACTTGGGCATGGTCAGGGTATGGATCTGGCTCATGAACGCTTGCTCCACTCGATCAATTTGAGCACGGCATTTTCGATCTTCGCCGCGTCAGGGATATAGAGGTCTTCCAGGGCGTCGGAGAATGGCACCGGCGTGTGCGGCGCAGTGACCATCTCGATGGGCGCCTTGAGCGAGGCGAACGCTTTTTGCGCCACCAGGGCAGAGATGTCGGTGGCCATGGAACAACGCGGGTTGGCCTCGTCGATCACTACCAGGCGTCCGGTCTTTTCCACGCTTTCCAGAATGCTGTCTTCGTCCAGCGGGCTGGTGGTGCGCAGGTCGATGACCTCGCAGTCAATGCCTCGCCCCGCCAGGCTGCGGGCTGCGTCCATCGCTGTATTGACCGTGCGCCCGTAGGAGACCAGGGTCACGTCCTTGCCATCGCGCAGGAAGTTGGCTTCGCCGAACGGGATGGTATAGAGCTCTTCCGGCACCTCGCCCTGCATGCTGTAGAGCAGTTTGTGTTCGCAGAAAATCACCGGGTCGTTGTCGCGGATAGCCTGGATCAACAGGCCCTTGGCGTCATAGGGTGACGACGGGCAGACGACTTTCAGCCCGGGAATGTGGGTCCACAGCGATGTAAGCATTTGCGAGTGTTGGGCGGCTGCCCGCAGGCCCGCGCCGACCATGGTGCGAATCACCAACGGAGTGGAAGCCTTGCCACCGAACATGTAGCGAAACTTGGCCGCCTGGTTGAGGATCTGGTCCAGACAGCAACCGGCAAAGTCGACAAACATCAATTCACACACCGGGCGCACGCCACAGGTCGCTGCGCCGACCGCGGCACCGACATAACCCAACTCCGACAGCGGCGTGTCCAGCACGCGTCCGGGAAATTGGTGATAGAGGCCCTTGGTCACGCCCAGCACGCCGCCCCAGGCGTCGTTTTCACCGGGAGCACCGGCACCGCCGGCGACGTCTTCCCCCATGATGAACACGCTGGGGTCGCGGCGCATTTCCTGGGCCAGGGCTTCGTTGATTGCCTGCTGATAACTGATTTTTCTCGCCATGATGAAGGTCTCGATTCTTGTTATAGGGGGCGTTCAGGGATAGGAAACGTAGACGTCGGTGAGCAGGTCGGCCGCGCTCGGCTTGGGGTCGGACTTGGCCTTGCGCACGGCATTTTCGATCAGCAGGTCCACTTCGCTATCGATCTGGTCCAACTGGCTGGCATCGATCAAACCGGTCCGGGTGGTGCGTTCGCGAAACTGCATCAGGCAGTCGTTGTGCTCGCGGAAATACTTGACCTCATCCGGTGCCCGATAGGTTTGGGCGTCGCCCTCGAAGTGACCGTAGTAGCGGGTCAACTTGACCTCGATCAGCGACGGTCCTTCACCGGCGCGAGCCCGCTCCACGGCGGCACCGGCGGCTTCGTGAACAGCAAAAAAATCAAAGCCGTCGACGGTAACCCCGGGCATGCCGAAGCCGGCTGCGCGGTCGGCGATGTGATCGCAAGCCACGGACCAGTTGGAGGCCGTGGCCTCGGCATAACCGTTGTTCTCGGCAATGAACAGGCACGGCAGGTTCCACACCGAGGCCATGTTCATCGCTTCGAACACCGCGCCTTCATTGGAACCACCGTCGCCAAAGAACACCACGGCGACGCCGTCGGTCCCCTTGAGCTTGGCTGCCAGCGCCGCCCCTACAACCAACGGTGCGCCGGCTCCGACGATGCCGTTGGCTCCGAGCATGCCCTTCTCGAAATCGGCAATGTGCATGGAGCCGCCCTTGCCCTGACAGACCCCGGTTTTCTTACCGTAGATTTCCGCCATCATCCCGTGCACATCAACGCCCTTGGCGATGCAGTGACCGTGGCCACGGTGGTTGGACGCGATGCAATCGTCATCCCCCAGGTGAGCCATGACACCGGCGGCCGAGGCCTCTTCACCGGCATAAAGATGGACGAAACCGGGTATCTCGCCGGTGGCGAACTCCACGTGCAGGCGTTCTTCAAAGACGCGGATGGTGCGCATCACCCGATAGGCATGCAGCAATTGATCAGCGGTCAGCTGTGTCGACATTTTTATTCTCCAGGGTGTCTTGAGGCTCAAGTTTCAAAGTGCAAGGTTCAAAGGGTGTTGCGGGTGTTCTCGACCGATGGCCAGCAGCCGCTCTTGCGCGGCATAGGCCAGTGCCGCATTGACATCGATGCTCAGCGGGCCGCCGGAATCCAGGGTGACGGTGGGCAAGTCATCGGCGTTGAATTCGATTTCCCGTTCGCCATCCAGGGCCAGGGTGCCGCTGCTCAGGCACAGACGATGGGCAACGCCGGGTTCAAGGCTCGCGGCCGCAAGTACCCCGCAGCCTTGCAACAGGCCGGGCGCCAGGGGCACCAGCAACGCTTCGGACGATTGCGGGTCAAGGCGCATCCAGGCGCCATTTGGCGCTTGGCGCGATACCGGAAACCACAAGCCACAGAGGGCCGAGATGCCAATGGACTGCGGTTCCGCGAAGGTGACAAACACCTCGGCCAAATCGATCCCACGGCTGATTGCCCGGGCGCCGATAAAGGGCAGCGAGGACACCGCCACGTCCACCAAAGCCACTTCGCACAGGTCGCGGCTCGGAATCCGCACCAGCAGGCGTTTGTTGCGGCGCAAGGCAATTTCGGGCGGGATCCGGCCACTGGCGAATAGCCCGCCGGCCAGCCCGGCGCTGGTGGCTTCACGCAGTTCCGGGAAGGCATTGTTGGTCCCCGTCGACAGGGTCAGCAGTGGAATGTCGCCGACTTCTGCTGCCACCGCTTTGTGGGTGCCGTCACCGCCAAGTACGGCGATCAGCGACACGCCGCGTTCGGCCATCCAGCGCGCAGCCTGGCGAGTGTCCGCCACGCTCTGGCGCAAGGTAAGGTCGAGGAACTCCAGGGTTGGCCAGTGGCTGTCACGCGCCTGGCGGCCATGACTATTCTTCAACACCGCAGCGGCGATGCCGGTCATGTCGGTGGGCATCAGCACCCGCTCGACACCGGTGGCGCCAAAAGCCGCCAGCAGCCGTTGGATCACCGAGACCTTGTCGGTGCTGGAAAACAGCCCGGCATTCGCCGTCAGGCGCCGTACGTCCCGGCCGGACGCCGGGTTGGCAATGATGCCGACGGTCAGGGGCAAGCGACTCACGCCACCACCACAGGTACAAAAGGGAAAAGGCCTCGGCAGGAGAACATAGGGCACCTCTTTTTATTATCGGGTTGCCAGTCGCACTGGTTGCAGGGGCTAGAGCAAGGCCGGTGCCAGATCCGAAAAAAAGCGCCAGAACGCCTGTTCCAGAGCGGCCACGACCTGAGTCTATGAGGGTTGGGATTACGCTCGATTGAGACGTTTCATGTCAGCCTGCACGGGGTAGTGGTGAGACCTTGAGACGTTGCGTCTCACCTTCGCAGTGAGTGAACCGATGCTTGTCGACCGTCCATGAACGGCGCTTAATAGCCGCACAACTAAAAGAAGATCGAACCGGAGACCTTAAATGCTTTCCGCACACTCGAAGGCGCACGTGGATTGCGTCAGCCGTGTTTTGAAGAACGCAGCGCACCTGCCGCAACTGCCTGTGTCGGATTTGATATTGGACTCCTGGCGTCGCTCCATGGAGCAACACCACCTGGACCCCGGATCATTACAAGGGCCGCGGATCCTTTCGCAGAACGTGTTGCAGGAGTGTCGAGAACGCTCCGAACTGTTCCTGCGCATCGCCAGCGAAGAAGTCGCCCGCCTCCACGGGCGCGTGCGCGATGCCGACTACTGCGTGTTGCTCACCGATGCCCAGGGCCAGACCATCGACTACCGCGTGGAAACCTCCATCCGTAATGACTGCCGCAAAGCCGGTCTGTACCTGGGCACCTGCTGGTCAGAAGGCGAGGAAGGCACCTGTGGGGTGGCCGCGGTGCTGACAGCACGAACACCGGTCACGGTGCATAAGCGAGATCACTTCCGAGCCGCTTTTATCGGACTCACCTGCTCTGCCGCTCCGGTCTTCGACCCTCGGGGCGAACTGCTCGGGGTGCTCGATGTGTCCGCGGTGCGCTCGCCGGACGACCGTCGTTCGCAACACCTGATCCGGCAGATGGTGGTGCAGAGCGCACGGGAAATAGAACAAGCGTTTTTCATGAGCAGTGCCCAGGGTTACTGGGTGCTGCGGGCCCACAACAGCCCGGGCTATGTCGACAGCCAACCCGATTACCTGCTCGCCTGGGACGATGACGGACGACTGCAGGCGCTGAACCCCGCGGCGCGGCAGTGGCTGTTGCAAAGCCTTGGCCAACTGCCGGAACACATCGACCAAGTGTTCGATCAGCAACTATTGCATCGGGCCAGGGACGAATCGCTCTGCCTGCTTCACGACCAAGGTGGCCGTCATGCCTTGCATGGACGACTCAGCGCGCCACGGCGGGTCAAACGCAACCCTGCGCGCCGGGTGCTGTCAGCGGCCGAACTCGACCCGCGACTGGAAGAAAGCCTGCGCCTTGCGGTGCGGGTCAAAGATCGCAATTTACCCGTGCTGATCCAGGGTGAAACCGGCTCCGGCAAGGAAGTCTTCGCCCGCCAGTTGCATCAGGCCAGTCTGCGCCGCGAGCGACCTTTTATTGCGGTGAACTGCGCAGCGATTCCCGAAAACCTGATCGAAAGCGAGCTGTTCGGTTATGTGGCCGGCGCTTTCACCGGTGCATCGAATAAAGGTATGCGAGGTCTGCTGGAACAGGCCGATGGCGGCACGCTTTTTCTCGATGAAATCGGCGATATGCCCCTGCCCCTGCAAACCCGGCTACTGCGGGTTTTGGCCGAGGGCGAAGTGGCGCCCCTGGGAGCGTCACGAAGCAAAGCGATAGACATTCAGGTCGTCTGCGCGAGCCACCGCGATCTGGAAGCACGGGTGACCTCTGGCGAGTTTCGCGAGGACCTGTACTTTCGCCTCAGTGGCGCGCGATTCCAATTGCCGCCGTTGCGCGAACGCAGTGATCGACTGGCCTTGATCAACCGGATACTCGAAGAAGAATCGTCGACCTGCGCAATGGAGATGCAACTGGGAAGCGCCGCACTGGAATGCCTGCTCGGTTATCGCTGGCCTGGAAATGTGCGCGAACTGCGGCACGTGCTGCGTTACGCCTGTGCGGTATGCGAGACCCATTTGATTCTGTTGAGTGACTTGCCTGAGCAACTGCTTGGACATCGACTCAATGATCCGGCTTCAGCTGACACCGTGGAACACTGCGCCAGCCCGGAACGCCAGGCACTCATCGATGCCCTCGTGCGTCATCGCTGGAAACCCACCGCCGCGGCCAAGGCCTTGGGCATCTCCCGGGCCACGCTGTATCGACGGGTGCATCAACATGACATCGACATGCCTGGCAGGGGCTAGCCACAGCTGCATCCTGCAGCCCCGCTCGCCATCGGGCAGCATACGGGTGCCGGTCAAACGTTTCGCCGCTACAATGCGCACCTTGACCGTGACAAGCCAGACTAAAAATACATGTCCCTACCCAAACATCACCTGGAACTGCTCAGCCCCGCCCGCGACGTGGCCATTGCCCGCGAGGCCATCCTGCATGGCGCTGACGCCGTGTACATCGGCGGCCCGAGCTTCGGTGCCCGCCACAACGCCTGTAACGAGGTGAGCGATATCGCCCAATTGGTGGAATTCGCCCGTCGCTACCACGCCCGGGTCTTCACCACCATCAACACGATCCTGCACGACAACGAGCTGGAGCCGGCCCGCAAGCTGATCCACCAGTTGTACGACGCCGGCGTCGATGCGCTGATCGTCCAGGACCTGGGCGTGATGGAGCTGGACATCCCGCCGATCGAGCTGCACGCCAGCACCCAGACCGACATCCGCACCCTGGCGCGGGCGAAGTTCCTCGACCAGGCCGGCTTCTCCCAACTGGTACTGGCCCGCGAGCTGAACCTGCAGGAGATCCGCGCCATTGCCGACGAGACCGATGCGGCGATCGAATTCTTCATCCACGGCGCGCTGTGCGTGGCGTTCTCCGGCCAGTGCAACATCTCCCACGCGCAGACCGGCCGCAGCGCCAACCGTGGCGACTGCTCCCAGGCTTGCCGCCTGCCGTATACCCTCAAGGACGAAAAAGGCGGTGTGATCGCTTACGAAAAACACTTGCTGTCGATGAAGGACAACAACCAGAGCGCCAACATCCGCGCGCTGGTGGAAGCCGGCGTGCGCTCGTTCAAGATCGAGGGTCGCTACAAAGACATGGGCTATGTGAAGAACATCACCGCCTGGTATCGCCAGCGCCTGGACGAGGTTCTCGAAGACCGCCCGGACCTGGCCCGCGCGTCCAGCGGCCGCACCGCGCACTTCTTCCTGCCCGACCCGGAAAAGACCTTCCACCGCGGCAGCACCGACTACTTCGTCAGCGACCGCAAGATCGACATCGGCGCCTTCGACACACCCACCTTCACCGGCCTGCCGGTGGGCGTGGTGGAGAAAGTCGGCAAGCGCGATCTGCTGGTGGTCACCCACGAACCGCTGTCCAACGGCGACGGCCTCAATGTGCTGGTCAAGCGCGAGGTGGTGGGCTGGCGCACCAACATCGCCGAGCCGAAGGGCGAGTTCGAAGAGGACGGGGAAAAGCGCTACCGCTATCGTGTAGAGCCCAATGAGATGCCGAAGGGGTTGCACCAGCTGCGACCGAATCACCCGCTGAGCCGCAACCTCGACCACAACTGGCAGCAGGCGCTGCTCAAGACCTCCGCCGAGCGCCGGGTGGGTCTGGCCTGGGTCGCTCGCCTGCGCGAGGATCGCCTGGAGCTGACCGCCACCAGCGAGGAAGGTGTCAGCGCCAGTGTCGCCCTGGACGGCCCGTTCGGCCTGGCCAACAAGCCGGAACAGGCCTTGGAGCAACTGCACGACCTGCTCGGCCAACTGGGCACCACTCAGTACCACGCCACAGCAATTGAGCTGGATGCACCCCAGGCGTATTTCATCCCCAACTCGCAGCTCAAGGCCTTGCGCCGCGAAGTCATCGAAGCGCTGACCGCGGCCCGCATCGAGGCTCACCCACGGGGTGGTCGCAAGGCCGAGACCGATCCACCACCGGTATATCCGGAGTCGCACCTGTCGTTTCTGGCCAACGTCTACAACCAGAAAGCCCGCGACTTCTATCACCGTCACGGCGTCAAGCTGATCGACGCGGCCTATGAGGCTCATGAGGAGACCGGCGAGGTGCCGGTGATGATCACCAAGCACTGCCTGCGTTTCTCCTTCAACCTCTGCCCCAAACAGGCCAAGGGCGTCACCGGCGTGCGCACCAAAGTCGCGCCGATGCAACTGGTGCACGGTGACGAGGTGTTGACGCTGAAGTTCGACTGCAAGCCTTGCGAGATGCACGTGATCGGCAAGATGAAGGGACACATTCTTGACCTGCCGCAACCGGGCAGCGTGCAGCCGGTTGTCGGCCACATCAGCCCTGAAGACCTGCTCAAGACCATCCCTCGCGCGCCCCACTGAGTGACTTGCGAGCGCGCCGCTACGGCGCCGCGCTCGCTGCGCTCGCAAGACGGCTGAATGTTAAAGGCGCCACCCAGAGGGATTTGCAGAAATAAAAAAACGCCAGGCCGGATCGGTGTTGGCGTTTTCTGTAAAGACACTCATCCGGGACTCCCGCAATACCTGCCGGCGGAGCCATACTTGGATGAGTCAAAGGAAAATGGCAGGGGCGGCTGGATTCGAACCAACGCATGGCAGGATCAAAACCTGCTGCCTTACCGCTTGGCGACGCCCCTGTATCTGTTGCGGCGAGTGCTTGGCACTCTCTTTCTGATTTGTCCTTGCGGACAAGGCCTGTAAGAGCCTCTGCAAGAACGGGCGGAAATTTACCAACTTTCGCTTCGCCTGGGAAGGCCAATACAAAAATATATTTGTTTTAAAACAGATGCTTACTCCTGATCCTGGAGGGTGCCATGGCAGCTGTTACCGATTCACTGAAGCTGTTTCTCGCAGGCGATGTCATGACCGCCCGCGGCATCGACGCCGTACTGCCGTATCCTGGCGATCCGCGGCTTTACGAAGACTACGTCAAGCATGCCGGCGTTTACGTCCGGCTGGCAGAAAGGCTCAATGGCCCGATTCCCCTCCCCGTCGATTTCACCTATGTCTGGGGCGCTGCGCTGGATGAGTTTGAACTTCGCCAGCCACACGCACGCATCATCAATCTGGAAACTGCGGTGTCTCGTCGTGGACGACCGGAGCTAAAGGGCATCAATTACCGCATGAGCCCGGAGAACTTCCCGGCCATCAGCGCAGCCGGCATCGACTGCTGCGTGCTGGCCAACAACCATGTGCTGGACTGGGGGCCCGCCGGCCTGGCCGATACGCTGGATACCTTGTCGAGCAACGGTATGTGCAGCGCCGGCGCCGGGCACAACCGGCAATCTGCCGAAGCGCCCGCCGTGCTGCCGCAGCCTGGCGGGCGGCGCTTGCTGGTGTTTGGCCTCGGCGTACCCGACAGCGGCATACCGCTGGACTGGGCCGCCACGGACAAGCGCGCGGGCGTCGCGCGGTTGGAAGATCTGACGATGCACAGCCTGCGCCCTGTGGCCGAACGGATTCTCGAGAGCAAAAAACCGGGGGATCTGGTGGTCGCCTCCATTCATTGGGGCGGCAACTGGGGGTTCGATATCCCGCGCGAGCAAGTCCGGTTCGCCCATGCCTTGATCGACGAGGCCGGAGTTGACGTGGTACACGGGCATTCCTCGCACCACGTCAAGGGCATCGAGGTGTACCGCGAACGCCTGATTCTCTATGGCTGCGGTGATCTGCTGAACGACTACGAAGGCATCGAAGGCCACACAGCCTTTCGCGGCGACCTGGGCCTTCTGTACTTTGCCTCGTTGGACCCGGGCGGGAACCTCAAGTCACTGGAGCTGATCCCCACCCACCTGCGTCGCTTTCGCCTCTGTCGCGCCGAAGGGGATGACCGTCAATGGCTGCACGACACCCTTTCTCGCGAGTGCGCACGCTTGGGCAGCAGCATCCAGCCGGGCGCGAAAAATGCCTTCGAGTTACGTTGGTAGGCTGTTCGTTTCTGCGTCGCTTTTGCATTTTTGTGCGACAAATCCCGTTTCAGGGACTCCCGTACCACACCCTCGTGGTGTTAGTTTGGAAAAGTTTCTGACTTATCGACCAGATATTTCCCACAAACTGCCTGCAAAGGAATGCCCCCAACAATGGATTTATCACTCAAGCACCTGGCCGCGACAACCCTGATGCTCGCCAGCCTTTCGTCGTTCACAACCTCGGCGCACGCCAACATCACCCCGCAACAGAGCGCGACCATCCTCAAGACCTTCAGTGACGCATCGGTAACCGATTTCAGGCAGTTCCTGGGACGCCTGGCCACAAGCGACCTTGCCAAAACCAACGACCTCGGCCCGGCTATCAGTGCCTTCCAGAGCAACAAGCCCCTTACCCCTGAACAGCAGAACGAGATCCATCGCTTGCTTGGCCTCTATGCACGGGTGAAATACGGCAATGCTGCCACCGAGACCCTGCGCGAGCTGGTGGCAATCCCGACCTTCCGGGTGGACGGCGTTGCTCAGCACGACAATCCCGAATTCATCAAGATCGCCGACAAGCTCAAGGGCCTTGCCCAGGCCTTCAACCTGAACTTTCGCAACATCGACAACCGTGTCTATGAAATCTCCCTCGCAGGCAACGGCGACGAAGTCGTGGGCATTCACGCTCATGCCGATGTGGTGCCGGTGACGCCGGAGAACTGGGTTCTGAAAGACGGCACCCGCCTCGATCCGTTCAAGGTCACCCTGGTCGGTGACCGCATGTATGGCCGGGGCACCGAGGATGACAAGAACGGCATTGTGGTGGCGCTCTACGCCATGAAGATCATCAAGGAAGAGAAGCTGCCGCTGGCCAGGAATTTCAAGCTGCTGGTAGACACCACCGAAGAAACCACGGGCGACGCCATCCCCTATTACTTCGAACACAACCCGACACCCAACTACAACCTGGCGCTGGATGGCGGCTACCCGGTAGTGATTGCCGAGAAAGGCTATGGCACCGTCATGGCCAGTTTTCCTCGGCGCGCCGCAGAGGGCAAAGGCGCCGAAATCACTGCAATGACGGGCGGTCTGGCAACCAATCAGATTCCGTCGACTTCGGTCGCCACCCTGGTGACTGACAAGCCCGCCGAATTGGCCGCCAGCCTGCAGAAGGCCGGTAGCGATTATGCCAAGCGCAATGGTGGCAACTTCGAGGTGAGCGCCAAGGTCGTCGGCAAGGACGTCCAGCTGACGGTTACCGGCGTTTCCGCCCACTCCTCCGAGCCAGAGTCAGGCGTCAACCCGGTGGCAAGAATGCTGGACTTCATCAACAGCCTCGACGGGAAGGTCGCGCTCAAGCACAACCACATGACCGACGCCGCCCGCTACGCCGCTGACAACTGGGGCCTGGACTACCTGGGTGGCAAATTGGGGGTCGGCTTTTCCGATGACTTCATGGGACCGCTGACCGCATCCCTGACCTATGTCGGGATGGATGAAAAAGCCTTCAAGCTCGCAGTCAACCTGCGCGTGCCGAAGGGCAAATCCCCTGAAGTGCTAAAGACCGAAATCGCCGACAAGCTTGGCGCCTGGAGCAAGAAGACCAACATTGCGGCGGCCTTTGACTACTCGATCGCCGAGCCGATGCACCGCAATCCTGAGGGTGAATGGGTCAAGGCCCTGCTGGCCGTGGCCAGCGAAAACCTTGGCATGGAACACAAGTTCGGCACCTCTGCCGGCGCCACTTCGGTCCATGAGCTGCCCAATGGCGTGCAATTCGGTCTGGCCAGGCCCGAGGTCAAGTACACCGGCCACAACGACAACGAGTTCAAGACTGTCGACCAGTTCCTGCTGGATCTGCAGATCGTGACCGAAATGTTCGGGCGCATCGGGCAGTTGCCGAAACTCTGATCCTCCTTTCGGACCCGCTATTCTGGCGGGTCCATTTCTATTCGAATGGGGCTGGATCGCCTTCTAACGTCATTCACCCCATGTCTCGTCGACAGGATCTCTTTATGCCGCTGAGTTTTCATAAAATGCACGCCAATGGCGATGACTTCGTCATTGTGGACTCGCGAAACTCGGCCAATCCAATCACAAGTGCCATGGCTCGTCGAATGGGTGATCGGCACCGAGGCGTCGGATTCAATCAACTCGCGGTGATGCTCGATTGCGATGATGCCGTGGCGCGCTTGATGTTCTGGAATGCCAATGGTTCCACGCTGGATGCGTGTGGCAGCGCAACGCGGGGTGCCGCGGATGTGTTGATGCGTGAATCAAACACTACGTCGATAGCGCTGCGAACCAACCGTGGCCTCCTCACGTGTGAACGAACCTCAACGGGTACGATTTCCGCGTGGGACCTGTCTTTCTCATCGGGCCGGTAGAGACAACGTTTTCGGGAGCGATGCACGACAGCCTCTCCTTGAGGCTATGAACCGGCGGCCATCGCATAACTGACCTATTCTGAATCGACCGACAAAAGATCACCCTTTTGAGGTACCTGAACTCGTTACAGCAATGGAGGCTGAATGATGAAGGAGCAATCGATTGAGTTTCGCGCTGGAGAGGCGCCTACGCCGCACTCTGCGCCCCTCGCCATGACCCGTTCCACCCAATCCCCCACGCTCAATAGCCGCATAGAGCTTTATACCCAGGAGGCGATGGTCAATTGGCTAGGCCCGTTGCAGCTAATGCGCACGGGCTTACAAACGGCTGTCGCCACCACGATGGGCGCCTTCGCGGACCCACGCGAGGTGCTGGCCATGCTCAACCCTCGGGACTCTAACCCGCCCATCCAGGTGGCCGCCGACGGTGACGTGTGGATCGACTATCTGGCCGATACCGGCGATGGCTGGGACTCCACCTATTCCATGGCGCTGTGCGTCAGCCATGCTGTCGAGTTGCCGGAACACCAACTCTCGCTGCCGCGCGGCGACGTGCTGCTGCTCGGCGGCGATCAGGTCTATCCCACACCGGCCCGCAACGGCTACCGCACCCGTTTCCTGGATCCCTTCCGCGCCGCATTTCCCGCGCCGGTCCCCAAGGAGCGCCCTGATGACCAGGACCAGCCCGTGCGGCAGCCGGGTGCACCGTGGATAGTGGCGACGCCCGGCAACCACGATTGGTATGACGGTCTGCGCGGTTTCTCCCAACTGTTTTGCGAGCGCAAGCCCATCGGCGCTTGGGAAACCCGCCAACGCACCGGTTACTACGTGCTGCAGTTGCCCAATGGCTGGTGGATCTGGGGACTGGATCTGCAGTTTGAATCCATGATCGACCGGCAGCAAAAGCAATACTTCGAGCAGATGCACGCCAAATTGCAGCCAGGCGATCGCGTGATCCTCTGCACGCCCGAGCCGAGTTGGGTGGATGAAGCCGAACGGCTGGCACGCGAGGAGAGCAAGGCCTTGCCCTCGATCGAAACCCAGACGCCGCGCTTTCGCAGCCTGCGCGAGATCGAGGAACTCTTGGGTGACCACCTCGCGGTGGTCTTGGCCGGGGACTCGCACCACTACGCGCGCTACCAGCCAAAAGCTGGCACCCAGGCGCCGCAGCGCATCACCTGCGGAGGCGGTGGCGCCTTTTTGAATGCCACCCATCAGCTTCCAGATCCGCCCAAGCCGATCAAGGTTGGCGGCACCCGACAGCACTACGAGCTGGCTGCGGTCTACCCGGACAAAAAGACCTCCGAGCAACTGCGTAATCGGGCATGGCGGCTACCCACCCGCAATCTCTCGTTCTGCGGCATGCTGGCCATCTTGTACCTGCTGTTCGACTGGATGGTACAAAGCGCCAGTACGGTGCCCCACCCGGCACGAGGCAACCGCAGCCTGATGGACGTATTGTCTGACCTCCAAGCGTCTATTCCCAACATCAGCGAAGTTTGGCGACACCTGCTCCTGGTCCTGTCACACAGTCCTTCGTCGGTAATGTTCGCCGTGATCATTGTGCTGGGTTGCGCAGTGTTCTCAGCCGCCGGGGTCAAGCGCACCCGCAAGCTCGCCTATGCCATTGGAGCGGCTCACGGGTTACTTCATCTGGGACTGGCGATCGGACTGCTATGGCTGATGGGCCGTGTCAACATCCACTACTTGCAGCTCGAGGTAGAAAACCTGTACCAGGTTTCGTTGTTCCTGGCGGAGACGCTGGTGCTCGGTGGCAGTTTGGGAGGCCTGTTGTTCGGTGCATGGATGGTGATGGGCAACACTTTTTGGGGACTACATAGCGAGGCGGTTTTTTCCTCGCAGTGCATCGCCGACCACAAATGCTTCCTGCGCATGCACTTCAAAGGCGACCAACTCACCCTTTACCCACTCAAGTTGGAAAAGGTCTGCCGGCGCTGGTCCCTGGGATCAGGCGTCGCCAAACTGGCGAAGGTGCAGCGCACCTGGAGGTTGCGGGCAACGCCTGAAAGCACCGGCCCGCGCTTCGTGCCAGCCTCGGGCGCGCTCGAACTGCAACTGATCGAGCCGCCCATCGTGATTCAGCGTGAGTAAAACGCTTTTCGTAGGAGCCAGCGGTGCTGGCTCCTACAGGTAAGGCATGGCGCAGATGAAACAGGTATCAGAACCAGGTTTCCATCTGTATGCCGTATTGCCATACACCACCGGCGTTGAAGTCCGACTTGCCGAAGTTGTCTGTGGAACTGTATCGGTCCAGGTCCGAGGACCAGTTCATGACGCTGGCGAATACGCGCAATTCGGGACGTGTGAGCAGGTCTCCAAAATCAGGCTTGAATGTCGGGGCGATCGTGAATTTCCAGAAGTTACCGTCGACCGCATTACGTTGCATGTAGCCCTTGGGGTCGAGGTCCATGGTTTGCCAGCTCATTTCGTAGGCCATCTCGAAATTGCTGTTGATTTCATTGGCCAACCGCATGTTCAGGGTCATCCAGCGGTAGTCGTCACCCTTGACGTATCTGTCCTTGCTTTGTTCGGCCAGCAAGCTGGGACCGATGCGCCAGCCGGGAGCAATGGGTGTCTCACCATAAAGCGCCAGACGCAGCGCGCGGGCATCGTCGATCAGCTCGCCATCCGAGCCGATATTCTTGACTTCTGCCCCCAGACCTTGCCCATAGAGCAGTGCCGTTTTGAAGAAGCCTTCCCTGCCGAAAAAGTTTTTCTGATGATTGGCCACCATGCTGTGCAAGCCGGAATCCGCAGGCGTCAGCCCCGCCTCGTTGGTGCGAGTGCCAAAATCGTTTTTCTTCGAGCCAATGCCATTGAACATCCACTGCCACTGACCATTATCGAAGAACTGGTTGGAGGTCAGGATGTAGCTTTCCACATCGGCATTGACGCCGCCCTCGCTGAAATCCCCGTAGTTACGCCCGATCAAGGAGTAGTTCGAGCGCCAATCCTTGTTCATCTGCACATCGTAGATACCACCCCCGGTGCCGGCCAGAAAGATGACATCCGAGTCCAGCCAGTGGATATCGAAGTTATCTCTGTCGAATCGCTTGCCGGCCCACAGGGTGGAATTCTCGAACACTGAATTGCCCTTGAAGGCGGCGAGGTGATCGAGTTCGGTAAAGACCTGACGCACGTTCAGGTTGCTTTCTTCGGCCGTCCAGTCATTGGAACTCTCCACACCGTCGGCGATGGACACCGTGAATTTGGAACGGGTGCCGTTCTGCGCATAGATTTCTTTCGACAGGTCTATGCGCATGTAGGTGTCATCTTCGTTGCCGAGTCGCCCGACGGCACCACCGACTGAACCGGCCGGCGTTGTATAAGGGCCGCCACGACCACCACCCAGCCCATCGTTGATTAGCAATCCGGAACGGGCGTAGCCCTTGAAGCTGAAGCCGTCAGTCAGGTGTCCAGCACTGCCCTGCTTTTCCATGCTTTGCTGGCGGGCTTCGAGTTTTGCCAGTCGGGTGTCCAAAGCAGGCGCCGACATGGCTGCTGCAGTGGACGCTGCGGGCTGCAAGGTGGAAGTGGCAAGTTTGATCTGCTGCAATTCCCTGGCGAGTGCCTGGGTTTGCTGTTCGGCTGCGGCTGCGCGTTTTTCCGCTGCGCTGGCACGGGCTTCAAACGCGGCCATGCGTTCTTCCAGAGTCGCTGCGTGAGTGGTCGCCGCCGAGGTGCCGAGCACGCCTGCGAGTAGCCAGCTTGATGCTTTCTGCATGGGGATTTCCTGTGTTGTTTTTATTGTTTTGTCCTGCGACCGACCTTTTCTTTCGTGAGTCGTGATTTGCCAAAATCAACGAAAAAAAGGATGCCTCATCGCAAATACGCTGCTACATTTGGCGATGTTAACGTTAACTTTTCTAAAAACAAAAATAAAGAGGGCTTTATGAAACAGCTCAAATCTCTCCTTCCAGCAGCACTGCTTACCCTTTGTGCCGGGCTTCCATCGCTTTCGAGCGCAGCCGATTTGACGATCTCGTGCGGGGCGGTGGGTGCAGAGTTACAACTCTGCAAAGAGGCCGTGGAGGCGTGGTCGAAACAGACTGGCAACAACGTCGAGGTGGTTTCCACGCCTAACTCGGCGACCGAGAGGTTGTCGTTCTACCAACAGATCCTCAGTGCCCAGTCCAGCGACATCGACATCATTCAAATCGATATGGTGTGGCCAGGAATGCTGGCCAAACATCTGATGGATCTGCGCGAGGTGCTTCCCGCCAACGCGACCCAAGGCTACTTCCAGGCACAGGTGGATAACGCCACAGTGAACGGACGGCTGGTGACGATGCCGTGGTTCACCGACTCGGGTCTGCTGTACTACCGCAAGGACTTGCTCGAGAAGTACAACCAGCAGGTTCCCCAGACCTGGGAGGAAATGACTGCTACCGCGAGGAATATTCAACAGGCCGAGCGCACCGCCGGTAACCCCAATGCGTGGGGCTACATCTTTCAGGGGCGCGCCTACGAGGGCCTGACGTGTAATGCGCTGGAGTGGATCAGCAGCCAACCGGAAGGCGGACTGGTCAATCCACAAGGCGACATCGTGGTCAACAGTCCGGCTTCAAGAACGGCTTTGACCCTGGCGAAAAGTTGGGTGGGCGACATCTCCCCCCGGGGCGTACTCAATTACACCGAGGAAGAAGGACGTGGCGTATTCCAGTCGGGAAATGCGCTGTTCATGCGTAATTGGCCATATGTCTGGGCCTTGGTGCAAAGCCAGGACAGTGCCGTAAAAGACAAGGTCGGGGTCGCGCCCCTGCCCCGCGGCGGCGAGGCTGGCAGCCATGCCTCCACCCTCGGTGGCTGGGGCCTGGCGGTATCGCGTTACAGCGCCCATCCAAAACTTGCCGCAGAGCTGGTGAGCTACCTGACCAGTGCCCAAGAGCAAAAACGTCGTGCCCTGATAGGCGCCTACAACCCGGTTATCGAGTCGCTGTATCAAGACCCCGAACTGCTCGCGGCCATGCCTTATTACGCTCAGCTGCACAGCATTCTCAACGATGGGGTGATGCGCCCCGCTGCCATCACCGCCGATCGCTATCCACGGGTCTCCAATGCGTTCTTCGATCGAGTGCATGGCGTGCTGGCGGGCGAGCTACCGGTCGATCAGGCACTGGCCGAACTGGAAAGCGAACTCACGCGCATCAAACGCCGGAACTGGTAAGCCACAAGGAAGGAAATCACCATGTCTGTCTCTACTACCCATGCCCCTTGTGAGGAGCTGCTGCTCACCAGGGAAACGCCCGTGCAACGTCGTCGAGTGCGCGCCGCCTGGCTGTTTCTGACACCGATGTTGCTGTGTCTGGCCCTGGTGGCGGCCTGGCCGCTACTGCGCACATTCTGGTTCAGCCTGACCGACGCCAACCTGGCGGACACCGGTGGCGGAACCTTCATTGGCTTGAGCAATTACCTGTTCCACAACGGTACCAGCTGGTCGGGCATTCTGGTCGATCCACAATGGTGGAACGCGGTGCGCAACACCTTGCATTTCACCGTGGTGTCGGTGGGACTGGAAGTCGTACTGGGATTGCTGGTGGCGTTGCTGCTCAACATCAAGTTCACCGGCCGCTCTCTGGTGCGTGCGTTGATTCTGATTCCCTGGGCGATTCCGACCATTGTCTCGGCGAAGATCTGGTCATGGATGCTTAACGACCAGTTCGGCATCATCAATCACCTGATGCTGAGCCTCGGCCTGATTGACGCGCCCCTGGCCTGGACGGCAGATGCGGATCTGTCGATGTGGGCGGTGATCATCGTCGACGTCTGGAAGACCGTGCCGTTTGTCACGCTGCTGATGCTGGCGGCCTTGCAGATGTTGCCGAGCGATTGCTACGAAGCCGCCAGGGTTGATGGCATTCATCCGCTGAAGGTGTTCTGGCGTGTCACGCTTCCCCTGCTGATGCCCGCTTTGCTGGTGGCGGCGATCTTTCGCATCCTCGACTCGCTGCGGGTATTCGACGTGATCTATGTGCTGACCTCGAACTCGTCGAGCACCATGAGTATGTCGGTGTATGCCCGCCAGCATCTGGTGGAGTTCCAGGACGTTGGTTATGGCAGCGCGGCCTCGACGCTGTTGTTTCTGGTGGTTGCGGTGATTGCCATGCTTTATCTCTACCTCGGACGCCGTCAACTGGAGGTCCGCTCATGAGCCCGCGCCTACTGAAAAAAGCCCTGTTGCGCCTCGGGTTCTGGTGCTTGATCGGGGTGTTGCTGCTGTATGCGGTCTTCCCTTTCTACTACGCCATCGTGACGTCGCTGAAGCCGTCCAGCGCCTTGTTCGAGGTGAGCTACTGGATCGATAACCCCGACTTCTCCAATTACGCGGCAGTGCTCAATCAAGCCTCATTCCTGCGGGCGATCGGCAACTCGCTGGTGGTTGCGCTGTGCGTGGTCACGCTGGCGCTGTTCCTCAGCCTGACCGCCGCCTATGCCTTGGGCCGGGTGAAGTTTCGTGGGCGTGGCACGGTCTTGATGATGGTCCTTGGCGTGTCGATGTTTCCTCAAGTCGCAGTGCTGTCGGGGTTGTTCGAGGTGATCCGCGCCCTGGGCCTATACAACACGTCCTGGGCGTTGATCCTGAGCTACACGATTTTCACCCTGCCCTTCACCGTCTGGGTGCTGACCACGTTCATGGGGCAACTGCCTCATGAACTGGAAGAAGCGGCAATCATGGATGGCGCCTCACCTTGGGTCACGCTGACCCGCGTGCTGTTGCCGCTGCTCTGGCCCGCACTGGTCACCACTGGCCTGTTGGCTTTCATCGCCGCCTGGAACGAGTTCCTGTTTGCCCTGACCTTCACCCTCACCGACACGCAACGCACGGTGCCGGTCGCCATCGCCTTGATTTCCGGCGGCAGCCCCCATGAGTTGCCTTGGGGGTTGTTGATGGCCGCCTCGGTGCTGGTCACCGTCCCACTGGTGATTCTGGTGCTGATCTTCCAGCGCCGAATCGTTTCCGGTCTCACTGCCGGCGCGTTAAAGGGTTGATGCCCAACAAAGACAAGGAACAGCATCGTGATCAAATTGAAACTGGACAACGTCAACAAACAATTGGGCGGCGCGCGGATTCTTCGCGACGTCAGCCTGGAAATCGCGGCGGGTGAATTCGTGGTGTTCGTCGGCCCTTCGGGCTGCGGAAAATCGACCCTGCTGCGACTGATCGCCGGACTGGATTCGATCTGCGCCGGCGACCTGCTGATCGACGGGCGTCGGGTCAACGACCTGGAGCCGCGCGAACGTGGTGTCGGCATGGTGTTTCAGTCTTATGCGCTGTACCCGCACATGAGCGTCTACGACAACATCAGTTTTGGTCTCAAACTGGCCAAGACGGAAAAGACCAGCCTGCGCGAGCGCGTGCTGAAAACGGCGAAAATCCTGCAATTGGACAAACTGCTGCAGCGCAAGCCAAAGGAGCTGTCTGGCGGGCAGCGTCAGCGTGTGGCCATGGGCAGGGCCATGGCGCGGGAACCGGACATTTTGTTGTTCGATGAGCCGCTTTCCAACCTGGACGCCTCCTTGCGGGTGCAGATGCGCAACGAAATCGCCCGGCTGCATGATCGACTCGGCTCGACCATGATCTACGTCACCCACGATCAGGTTGAAGCGATGACCCTGGCCGACAAAATTGTTGTGCTCAATGGCGGTCGCGTCGAGCAGGTCGGCTCACCGCGCGAACTCTATGAACGCCCGGCCAGCCGTTTTGTCGCCGGTTTTCTCGGTTCGCCCAGAATGAATTTTCTGTCGGCGCGCCTGCAGGCGCCAGGTGAAACCAGCTTGGTCGATACCCTCGTATGGGGCATCACGTCCCTGCCCTTCGACAGCTCGAACCTGGCGGCAGGCACGACGCTGAGCCTGGGGATTCGCCCGGAGCACATGTCGCTCACGGCGGCGGATGGAACCGCCGGCGTCGTCGTGACCGCAGTCGAATACCTGGGCAGCGAAACCTATGTGCACCTCGATACCGGTCACGACGAGCCCATGATCTGTCGTTGCGAGGTCAACGCCGGATGGCAGGCGGGCGATCGGGTCGAGCTGCAGCTGGACTTCGGCAATCTGCACTTGTTCGACGCCGACGGCACGGCCTTGAAGCGCCACGCCATTGAAACCCTGCCCGAGGGCGTCCCTCTGCGCTCGGCACGAGCAAGCGCCCTATGACTGTGTATTTGAATCCCATGAACGACCCAATGTCTTGCGCCCTTGACCTTGCGCAGTGTGCGCTGAGTGACGGCTTGTCTCGCGTCATCCACGATTATCGACCCGGTTATCATCTTGCCCCTCCAGCGGGCTGGATGAACGACCCTAACGGGGTGGTGTACTTTCGTGGCGAATACCACGTGTTCTATCAACACCATCCCTTCGACGCGAAATGGGGCCCTATGTATTGGGGGCATGCCAAGAGTGCCGATCTGGTCCATTGGCAGCATCTACCCATTGCTTTGGCACCCGGTGATGATTTCGACCGCGACGGTTGTTTTTCCGGTAGCGCGGTGGTGTGTGGCGATACCCTGGCACTGATCTACACCGGGCACACCTGGCTGGGGGACGTGGGTGACGAGCGCTCGATCCGCCAAGTCCAGTGCCTGGCCACCAGTACCGACGGTATCCGGTTCATCAAGCATGGCGCCGTCATCGACACCGCACCGCAAGACACGATCATGCACTTTCGCGACCCCAAGGTATGGCAGGAGGATGACGGCTGGTACCTGATTGCCGGCGCACGTCTGGGCAATGTGCCGTTGCTCCCGCTGTACCGTTCCACGGATCTGCACGCCTGGGAGTTCCTCGACTATGTGTCCGGCGGCAGCGCGGGCGACGGCTATATGTGGGAGTGCCCGGATCTGTTCCGACTGAACGGACGCGATGTGCTGCTCTACTCCCCCCAAGGCATGCAACCCGAGGGTTACGAGCGGCTCAACAAGTACCAGACCGGTTATCGAGTGGGCCGACTCGACAGCGAGTGGCACTTCACCGGCGGGCCTTTTATCGAGCTGGATAACGGCCACGATTTCTATGCCGCGCAAACGCTCCTGGCCGCCGATGGTCGGCGCCTTGTGTGGGCGTGGCTCGACATGTGGGAAAGCCCGATGCCGAGCCAGGCCCATCACTGGTGCGGCATGCTCGGTTTGCCGCGCGAACTTGAACTGCATGCAGATCGCCTTTGCGTGTATCCGGCACGGGAGCTCACCGCTCTGCGCATGGCGCCCTTGCCGGGCACGCCCTGGTGGGATGAATCGGGAACCCGGTGCGTGCCGCAAGTGAATGGCGACATGCTCGAAATCCATGTGCATCTGGATTTGCGCGGCTGCACCGACGGCCACTTGGGAATCGCCTTGCGTTGCAGCGACGATGACCATGAAGAAACCCTGCTTTACTACGATGCATTGCTGCAGCGTCTGGTGCTGGACCGCAGCCGCTCGGGAGCGCAAGTCACCGGTCAGCGCAGCGTGTCGATAGACCCGACACAAGGGCGACTGGAACTGCGTGTGTTCCTCGATCGCTCGTCCATCGAGGTGTTCGACGAAAACGGGCGCTTCAGCTTCAGCAGTCGCCTCTATCCGCGGCCCGACAGTCTGGGGGTGAAGCTGTTTGCCAGCGGGAGTGGCGGACGTGTCTCCATTCCCAAGGCATGGCCTCTGGCCTCGGGATGGCTATGAGCAGCGTCATTCGAGTCGCGAGAAGCCCGGGCCCTGTGTCATGATCCTGCGTCAACCTGACCGGCCTCGCCTCGCATGACTTCAGTGAAAGACGTTGCACAGCTGGCCGGCGTGTCCCTGATGACGGTTTCTCGAGCGCTCAATAATCCGGAAAAACTGAGCCCCGAAACCCTTCAGCGGGTGCGTCGCGCCATTGACGAACTGCAATTCGTACCGAGCCTGTCGGCGCGCAAAATGCGCGGCGACAACCTCCAGTCGCGAACCATCGGTGTGTTCGCACTGGACACCGCGACCACACCGTTCGCGGTCGAGCTGCTGCTGTCTATCGAACAGACCGCGCAGCAAGCCGGCTGGAATGTATTTATCCTCAACCTGTTGAGCAACCCGCCCACCGACCAGAACATCGACCTGATGTTGTCGCACCGTCCCGACGGGTTGATCTTCAGCGCCATGGGGTTTCGCCACGTGAGCATTCCCGAGCGTTTGAAGAGCAAACCCCTGGTACTCGCCAATTGCCTGGCAGATGACAGTGACCTGGTCAGTTATGTGCCAGACGACGAAACGGGGCAGTATCGAGCGGTACATCATGCGTTGAGCCAAGGCTATCGGCGCCCGCTGTGTATCAATCTGCCCAAACAGAGTCTGGCCTGGGGGCTGCGGCAAAAAGGCCTGCAGCGTGCCTGTCAGGCATTCGGCCTGGCGCCTGACGCACTCCTGCAATACGACCTTTCCGATCATGATGCCTATGGTGAAACCGCAGCCATCCTCGACCGGCACATTACTGAGGGTCGCCCCGAGTTCGACATTCTGATCTGTGGCAACGACCGGATTGCCTTTTGTGCCTATCAGCTGCTTTTGGGCCGTGGCCTGAAAATTCCCGACGATGTCGCCGTGCTCGGCTACGACAACATGATCGGCATCGCCGAACTGTTCCTCCCGCCGCTGACCACGGTGCAACTGCCGTACTACGAGATCGGTCGCAATGCGGCCCGGCACCTGATCGAGGCCCTGGAGGTCTCGGGAGCCCAGCCGGTTGATTGTCCATTGGTGGTCAGAACGTCGTTGTGAGCCATCAAAACCCTTTACCGAGGGCAAGCTCTCGGTAAAGGGCTGAGTGATTACTTGGGTGGAACGAAGTTATCCAGCATTCGATTCACCGCCAATTCCCCCAGCATGATGACCTGCTGAAGCGCCAGCAGTGTATTGCGGTGGGTGCCCTCCACCAATGCAGCGAGGTCGCTGGCCATGACACTGGCCGACGCCAGGTTCTCGCACGTTTGAACCAGCAAGGCTTCATGGCCGACATCCGGCGCAACCATGTACATGGTGCTGGGTTTGCGTGGGGTGTTGTTCATGATCGCCGCCGGGTTGAGGTAGAAATCGAGGGCGCGCTCGGCGGCTTCGTTGAGTTTTTTCGAGTCGAGGGATTCGTACGGGGATGCCGGATCGGTGTCCGGTGGGTTGGGCGTAACTTTGAACATAGCAGAAACTCCGATGCTTCTTAAAAGGAGCCAACACCATCTCGCTACCAAACGGAGGGTGGTGGCCATACGAAGGTTGGTAGACCGGGCATCGGAACCGGCGCTCCCGAAGGAGCCCTGCGCATGGCCACCATAAAACGCAGCCTTAAGAAAGGACCGCCGATGGTGACGCTATGCGTCGATGCTGAGGGTCTACCAAACCCGATCGCTGTTATTCAGCGACAGGGAAACGATAGAGCCCGGGCCATCGGCGCACAAGCCGGCGGATTCTGGCTTAACCGTAGGCAACGGCGCAAGGTCTTGTAGCCCTTCGGGAAGTAACACGGAGTGTCTTTAAACACGCATCGTTAAACGCGAGAAGACTGCTCCGCCAGGGACGGTTACAGAGCTATACGCGCCTGTTCGTTGACCGCTTATTCGTTAGGATTTATCTCAGGCCTGAACAATTTACAAACGGAATATGACACTCCCTCCTTCGCGCCGTTCCATCTCCCCCTCCCAAGTAGTCTGAAACTCCCAGCCCACTTGGGAGTATCGGTCGATGCGCAATACCCGGCGTTTATCCATAGTTGCGACCAAAGGTCAACGGTCAGGCCTAGATGACCGCAACTGCCCAGGAAAAAGTCATGACTATTGAGCAAGATTCCTTGATTACGGCCAACGCTTTGAGCGTCGTGGCCACCGGTGAGGACGTTTCGCTGGACGAAACGACCGGGTTGCAGAACGCCACCGCCACGCCAGCCCCTGCGGGAGACGCTGACGACAACGACATTCTGGTGGCGTCCCTGAACTCAACTTTCGCTGCCCGTTTGACCGCACTGGGTGCAGGTACCGCAACGGCTGCGGCCTTGAGTGGCTATACCGGTGCCGCTGACAACACAGGCAGCAATGCGTTCACCGTCAGTCTTGACCCCGGAGCAGGCATTACCGATCTCAGCTTCGTCGACAATAACGGCGCACCGCTCAATGGCCTGGACAGTGGTCTGGATACCCTCGATGGCACCAGCATCCTTCTCTATACGGATACGAACAACAACATCCTTCTGGGCCGAGCCGGGGGCCCAACCGGCGCGATCGTGTTCGCTGCCTATATTGAAGAAACCGGATCGCCGGTCACGGGCGGCAAAATCTGGATGGTGGAGTACCAACCGCTCAAGCATACAGATACTACGAGCGCCGATGATTCGCTCAATCTGCTGAATAAGGTTTTTATCGGAGCCACTCAGGACGCGAATTTCAGCCTGGCTGGGGCGCCGTCGGGTCAGCAGTTGTTCCTTATGTTCACGACCGAGGGCGCGACGGCCGATGTGAACGGCCGGATTCCCGGTGTCTCGATCATTGTCACCGGCAAGAATCCGCTGGATCAGTCGGCAAGCAGCGCTGCCATCACCAGCGCCGACACGGTCAATAGCAGCCAGGGCGGCGGTAACACGACCCTGGGCACCAACAACCAGGCGATCACCGAACAGGAAGGCCTGCGCTTCAGCTTCGTCTCCGGTGCCAGGGCGGACGTCACGATCCCCAACCTGAGCCCAGGCGAAGCGGGTATCGAAGCGAACATCGACTTCACCCAGTACTTCGGCGCCCGCGCTGCGACCTTCCAGGTCGTGCAGGAGACGGGCGGCACGACCGCGAAGATTTTGCTCACTGCCTTCAAGAACGCCGACAACGTCAACGGGTCGCAGAGCGGCGTCAACTTCATCAACAGCTACGCCAACGACGACGGTGAAAAGGTCGCGATCACCAACGGCAGTGTCACCGTGAAAACGTTCGCGGGCGTCACTATCAGCACCGCCGTCATCACCTACAACGCCGACGGCACGGTGCTGATCACCGGCATTCCGACCGACGCGCAGATCACCTACGGCACGGCGACCGACCACAACCGCGTGCTGATCGAGAACGCCGGGTTGCTGACCGCCAAGAACAGCGACAAGACACACGCCGACTTCGACATCGGCGGCTTCAAGGTGCTGCAGACCAGCACGTCATCCACCGAAATCGGCTCCAAGATGATCTTCGACGACGACGGGCCAAGCGCGGATGTGGCTGATGGCGGTGGCGCGGTGACGATCGACGAGACGGCCGGCAATCAGGATAACGACAGCGACTTGGCGGCGGTTCTGGCGCTGTTCGACACAGAAGTGGTGAACAAGGGCACGGACCTGAATCCAGCGGAGTTCGCGATCAGCACCACGCCTTTGGCCAGCACGACGCTCAGCAGCTTTGGCCAGGACGCGGCGGGTGGGACGAAAGTGCTGTCGCTGGCGATTGTAGGCGGTGACGGTACCGACTCGCTGCTCAACACCACTGATGGCAAGGACATCAAGTTGTTCAAGGAAGGCAATCTGATTGTCGGCCGCTATGACGTGGCCAATGGCACGGTCACGATCGACGATCCGGCGGCGTTCGCGATTGCGTTGCAGCAGGACGGCAACGTGGCGGTGGCGCAATATGTTTCGCTCACGCACCCCACCGCCGGCAGCACGCCGGCAGACCATGACGACCGGGTCGATCTGACCGGCCTGATCAACGCAGTGGTGACAGTGACCGACGGCGACGGCGACACCAGCACCGACAGCGTCGGCATCGGCGACGACATCAACTTCGACGACGACGGGCCCAGCGCGGACGTGGCCGATGGCGGCGGCGTGGTGACGATCGACGAAACGGCCGGCAACCAGGATAACGACAGCGATGCGGCGGCGGTTCTGGCGTTGTTCGACACGGAAGTGGTGAACAAGGGCACGGACTTGAATCCAACGGAGTTCGCGATCAGCACCACGCCGTTGGCCAGTACGACACTCAGCAGCTTTGGTCAGGACCAAGAGGGTGCGACAAAAGTGCTGTCGCTGGAGATTGTGGGCGGTGACGGCACCGACTCGCTGCTCAACACCACTGATGGCAAGGACATCAAGCTGTTCAAGGAAGGCGATCTGATTGTCGGCCGCTATGACGTGGCCAATGGCACGGTCACGATAGACGATCCGGCGGCGTTCGCGATTGCGCTGCTGCAAGACGGCAACGTGGCGGTGGCGCAGTATGTCTCGCTCACGCACCCCACCGCCGGCAGTACGGCGGCGGCCCATGACGACCAGGTCGATCTGGCCGGCCTGATCAACGCCGTGGTGATGGTGACTGACGGCGACGGCGACACCAGCACCGACAGCGTCGGCATCGGCAACGACATCAATTTCGACGACGATGGACCGGCGGTGTCAGCCAACAACACGGTGCTGCTCGACGACGATGCACTCACGGGTGGCAATTCGGGCGGCACGGGCGACGATGCAGACGCGGCTAACACAAGCGGCACTCTAGGCCACGACTTTGGTCAGGACGGGGCCGGCACGGTGGCCTTTCTCACCAGCGGAGCGCCCACAGGCTTCACCTATGTGGCCGATGGCACCAATCTGTTGGTCAAGCAGGGCACGACCACTGTGCTGACGCTGACGATGGTCGCGGCAACGGGCGCCTACACGGTGACGCAAAACAACCCGATCCTCCATGCGGCAGGCCTGACCGAGAACAACCAGGCGTTCACCATCAACTACCGGGTGACCGATGGTGATGGCGATACGGCCGATGGCACGCTGGGAATCAACGTCGACGACGATACGCCCGTTATAGGGACAGCCCCTGTGCAGGATGTCGATCCCGATTTGGGTGCGACGTCATGGACCTTTTCGGGTGACTTCGCCTACTCGATAGGTGCGGACAAGCGCGGGCCGACCTACTCTTCGGCAGCGGACAGTGATTTTGCCGCACTCGCCCTCTCTGGTACGGCGAACGATGTTGCGATCGTTGATCCAACAGTCACCTGGGATTCAGAGAATCTCGACGCTGCCACGTTTAACGTGTCGTTCAAATACGATCACGATCGCAATGCTGGCACCGATCCTGAACTGGTGGAAGGCACGCTGGTGTTTGACAAAGCCAATGACACCTATACGTTCGAGATGGATGCGCTGCAAGGGAAGCAAGACGTCACACTGGGCGAAGGCACTGGATACGAAACGTATGACGTGGATGGTATGGAGCCTTCCAGTGGCCCATCACCTGTGGCCACTGGGAAGCTTGGGGAAGGTTTCTTCATCCAGATCACGGGCTTCGAGGCACCACTTACTGCCGGCGGCAATAATGTTGTGACGGCGGGTGAGCTTGTGAGCGGCACGCAGGCCCCTGTAACCTTGTCCAGCACTGCTCTGGGCGTCTCCGGAAATACGATCCAGGCAGGTGAAGCGGCCAACATCAATTTCTTCCAGACTGATCCGAAAGGAAATCTGGGCGCCACCAATTACAGTTACGCGACCGATTTCTTTATCAAGTTCGATGGATACGAGACTGAAAGCGATGATCTTTTGCTTATAGTCAGTCTTGTTGATGCAAATGATTCCTCCATCACTACAACACGTGCCATCTACGTCGACCAAGGCGATGTGTACGAGAACGATACGAACAACTCCGATCTTGTTGGAACCAAGTACGAGGCCCTTATCCTCAACGACCCAGCCGATCCGAACGACCCGTTCCTGGACAATAATGATGCTCTGTTGATTGTTGAAAGCAATGACTACAACATTCAGACCGGTGATAACTGGCTCATCAAGGGTATTCAGATTCTTTCGAATGATGCTGGCCTTACGGGCAGCGCGATAAATCTGAATCGCAATGTCGGTGACGATGGCGCAAGCAGCACTTCCGCACAGCCGGTCAGTGGTCTCGTCGGGCCTGGAAACACGATTGCGGAGGATACGAGTACGAATCCGCTGAAGATCATCGATGCTGGTTTCTCCACCACCACGACTACACCAGCGACCCTTGATCTAACGCTGGATTTCAAGGTCGTCGATGCAGATAGCGATTTCACCGATGTCCAGACGATTGACATCGAAAATCCTGTCGTGGTCGAACTGGTGGGAGTAACTAACCTGGCACCGACAGATCTCGTGCTTTGATCACTAAGGAAGTCTGAAAACCGCTGCAGGTACACGGCCTGGCTCCCGCAAGGGGCCAGGCCGTTTTTTATTGGGCCACTGCGGTCCCTGAGCCAAGGCCGGACGAGCCTTGCGGCATGTCCTCATTCACAAACGGAATAGGCGGCACCGTTCCTTCACGCCCTCGTGCTGTTCCCCCATCCAAGTAGTCTGAAACTCCCATTCCGCTTGGGAGTATCGGCCGATGCGCAATCCCCGGCCCATGCCCATAGTTCGGGCAATGGTCAACGGTCAGGCCTCGATGACCGCAATTGCTCGGGAGAAAAATCATGGCTATTGGAATCACCGGCGTGAACGTTTCGCTGGACGAAACGGCCGGATTGCAGAACGCAACCGCCACGCCAGCCCCTGCGGGAGACGCTGACGACAATGACATTCTGGTGGCGTCCCTGCCCTCGGCCTTCGCTACCCGTTTGACCGCACTTGGCGCAGGTACCGCAACAGGTGCAGCCTTGAGTGGCTATACCGGTGCCGTGGGCAACACGGGCAGTGATGCGTTCACCATTACCCCTGACCCCGGAGCCAGCATTACCGATATCAGCTTCGTCGACAGCGCTGGCGCCCCCCTCAATGGCCTGGACAGCGGACTGGACACCCTCGATGGCACCAGCATCCTTCTTTATACGGACACGAATAACAACATCCTTCTGGGCCGAGCCGGGAGCGCAACCGGCGCGATCGTGTTCGCGGCCTATATCGAAGAAACCGGATCGCCGGCCACCGGCGGCAAGATCTGGACCGTGGAGTACCAACCGCTCAAGCATCCAGATGCTACGAACCCCGATGATTCGCTCAATTTGCTGAATAAGGTGTTCGTCGGAACCAGTCAGGACCTGGAATTCAGCCTGGCCGGTGCACCCTCCGGTCAGAACCTCTTCCTGATGTTCACGACGGCGAACCCGACAGTTGTCGACGTCGGTGGTGTCTTGCGGATCACGGATCCCACCATCATCGCCACCGGCAAGGACCCCGCAGACCAGTCAAGTGGCGTCAATATAAACACTGGCGACACGATCAATACCAGCCAGGCGGGGGGCCCGACTACCTTCGGCACCAACAGCCAGATGATTACGGAACAGGAAGGCATCCGTTATTCGTTCGTCACGGGGGCCAGGCAGGATGTGACCATTCCCAACCTGGATCAGAACGAAGCAGATGTTGAAGCCAACATCGACTTTACCGCCGTCTTCAATGCGAGGATGGCCAATTTTGACGTCGTGCAGTTGCAAAGCGGTAAGAGTGCTGTGGTAAAAATCAGCGCATTCAGCACCACTGCTGAACCTGGCGTGAATTTCATCAACGGCTATGCGAACGATACGCCGGTTGCCATCACCAATGTTCGCGTCTTCAACATCAGCACCGGGCTGGTGATCGAGAATTCAGACGGCTCGGTAAATGATCCGACCATTACCATCAGCTTTGATGCTAATGGGGTTGCAACCATCACCGGCGTTAAAGCCGGCTACCAGATTGAATACACCACAACGGCTGATCACAACCGCGTGCTCGTCGAGAACGGGGCGGCCCTCGACGCCAGGGGCAATACCCACGCCGATTTTGATATCGGTGGTTTCACGCTGCTCCAAACTGCTGTTACGACCGCCGAAATCGGCTCCAGGATGATCTTCGAGGATGACGGCCCTGCACTCGCCTTTGGCAACCTGATCGGCACCGGTAGCGTCCTGCCACAAACCGGGTATTGGAGTCATTCGGCTGGCGCCGACGGGCTGGATGCGAACGGTCTGGATATCTCGGTGAATAACCCGTTCACCCTCGTCAGGCCAGACAACACCACCACGACCGGGACCGCCACACTCACCGAGCAGTCGCCCTCACCGGACGGCAATGGCGCGTACCAATTCGCCGGGACGTTGACCGCCGATTTCGACAACAACGCCGCCACGGCGGATACCACCATCGACTACACGTTGAGCGCCTATGCCGATGGCAGCTATGTACTGGATCTGGTGCAAGGTTTCAGTTCGACGGTTGTGCTCAGCAGTGCCGATGGCTCGCTCGGTGCCGGCGGCCCGGATCCAGTGCGCACATTGCTGATTCCAGAGCAGGATCCGCCGACTATTCCTTCGCCATCTGAGGAGATTGTCTTTTTTGGTGTAAACGCAACCACTTCCTCAAGCGACATCTTTTCCGCCATTGGGCTGGGAGCGCCCGACCTCACCGAAGCGCAGGTAGAAGCCGGCGGCTTTGCATTCCTCGGCACCGCGAACATGAACGTCAGCACGTCCGGCATCGGTATTGGCAACAACAACCTGGATGGAAACACAATACCAGGCATCAATGGCGCTGACCCCAATGACTCCAAATCCGTGGGTGACGAGAGTTTCGTCATCAACCCCGAGACGTTGTTGACGGGCATGAAAGTGTTCATCGACAACTCGGTGCAGGGGTACAACCCGGCAACGGAAGAGTTGTATTACACGATCTTCTACGCGGACGGCACCACTTCGGGTTCGCCGACGAAGGTTCTTGCCGCTGATCTGACCTCGGAGGCCGGGGGACAGACGTCCTTCGTCATCGAGAGAGAGGGCTCCAAGCTCATTGACGCGGTTCAGCTCACGATGGGCCTGGGCACGATCAAGATCCCGGTGATCCAGTTCATTCAGGAGACCGAAAGCCTGGCCAGTGATATCCAGCTGACGTTCAACGCGACGGTGACGGACAGGGATGGGGACTCGGCGACGAGTACGTTTGACGCCAACCTGTTCGCCAACGACTTGACCGGCACCTTCGACTACACGCTGGTGGGTACGGGCGGTGAGCGCGATGCCTTCAACGTCGATTTGTCATTCGATGAGGACCAGTACCAGGTCACCGGCTTCGATGCGAACGCAAACCTGCGAGACACCCTGGTGCTCAACGGCGACCAGAACGCCGCTGTCCAGATTGACACCAGCGGCGCAGACAGCATCGTGACGGTTACCGAAACGGGCGGACAAATCACGACCATCACCTTGGTCGGGGTTGATGTTCTGAGTAGCGACATTGTTTATGGCAGCGCCTGAGGCGTCGCGCGCGTAAAAGGATGCGAGGGTGGCACAAGCCTCCCTCGCATTTTTTTGCAGTTCCAACAGGCGATCCGCACGCTCGCATCAACCTGAGCACCCTGCGGCAGACCACCAACGAGGACGACTAGGCCGAAACTCCCATCCCGCTTGGGAGTATCGGCCAATGTGCAATTCCCGGCGCTTGGTCATAGTTGTAGAGGTCAATGGTCAGACCTCAATGACCGCAATTGCTCGGGAGAAAAATCATGGCTATTGCAATCACCGGCGAGGACCTTGTGCTAGACGAAACGGCCGGGTTGCAGAACGCAACCGCCACTCCAACCCCTGCAGGAGACGCTGACGATAACGACATTCTAGTAGCATCTCTACCCTCGACCTTCTCCACCCGTTTGACCGCACTTGGAGCAGGCACCGCAACAGGTGCGGCCTTGAGTGGTTATACCGGTGCCGCGGGCAACACGGGCAGCGAGGCGTTCACCATCACCGGCGGCGGAAGCATTACCGATATCCGCTTCGTCGACAGCGCTGGCGCCCCCCTTAATGGCGTGGACAGCGGACTGGACACCCTCGATGGCACCAGCATCCTTCTCTATACGGACACGAACAACAACATCCTTCTGGGTCGAGCCGGGGGCGCAGATGGCGCGATCGTGTTCGCGGCCTACATTGAAGAAACCGGATCACCGGTCACCGGCGGCAAGATCTGGACCGTGGAGTACCAACCACTCAAGCACCCCGATACAACGAACCCCGATGATTCGCTCAACCTGCTGGATAAGGTGTTCATTGGCGCCACTCAGGACCTGGAATTCAGTCTGGCCGGTGCGCCCTCCGGTCAGAACCTGTTCCTGATGTTCACGAAATTGAACCCGGCCACTGAAACGGTCGATGGTATCGTGCGGATCACCGATCCCACCATCATCGCCACCGGCAAGGACCCCGCTGACCAGTCAAGCGGCGCCAACATAAACACTGGCGACAGGATCAATACCAGCCAGGGGGGTGGCCCGACCACCATTGGCACCAACAGCCAGATGATTACGGAACAGGAAGGCATCCGCTTTTCATTCGTCACCGGTGCCAGGCAGAACGTAACCATTCCCAACCTTAGTCAGACCGAAGCAGATGTTGAGTCCAACATCGACTTTACCAGCGTCTACAATACGACCTCGGCCAATTTCGATGTCGTGCAGCTGCAAAGCGGCAAGAGTGCTGTGGTAAAAATCAGCGCATTCAGTACCGCTGCTGAACCTGGCGTGAACTTCATCAACGGTTATACGAACGATACGCCGGTTGCCATCACCAGTGTTCGCGTCATCAACAATAGCACCGGACTGGTGATCGAGAATTCAGACGGATCGGTGAATGATCCGACCATTAACATCAGCTTTTCTGGTGGGGTTGCAACCATCACCGGCGTGTTGGCCGGCTACCAGATTGAATACACCACAACGTCGGACCACAACCGCGTGCTCATCGAGAACGGGGCGGCAGTCGACGCCAGGGGCAATGACCACGCCGATTTTGATATCGGCGGCTTCACGCTGAGCCAGGCCTCTACTACGATCGCCGAAATCGGCTCCAGGATGATCTTCGAGGACGACGGACCGAGCATCAGCGCCACCGGCACCGAGCCGGCGCTGACAGTGGATGAAACGGTACTGGCAACCGATGCCACCCAGAACTTTGCCGCCAACTTCAACTCGGCGTTTGGCGCTGATGGCGCCGGCACGCAGACCTATGCGCTGGGCGTGGTGGCGGGTGCCTCCGGGCTGACCGATACGGCCACCGGTGAGGCGGTGAACCTGTCGCTCAACGGCACCGTGGTCGAAGGACGCACGGCCACCACCAACCTGCTGGTGTTCACGGTCAGCGTCGCCGCCAATGGTGACGTCACGCTCGACCAGATCCGGGCGGTGGTGCATCCCGATCCCACCAATCCGGATGATTCGACCAGCCTGAGCTCGGACGATCTGGTCACCCTCACGGCGACCATCACCGATGGCGACGGTGACAGTGTCCAGGCGACGCTCAACATCGGGCAGAACCTGGTGTTCAAGGATGACGGGCCGAGCATCAGCGCCTCCGGTGCGGAACCAACGCTGACGGTGGATGAAACCGTACTGGCGACCGACGCCACCCAGAACTTCGCCGCCAACTTCACTTCGGCGTTTGGCGCTGACGGTGCGGGTACCCAGACCTATGCGCTGGGCGTGGTGGCGGGTGCCTCCGGGCTGACCGATACGGCCACCGGTGAGGCGGTGAACCTGTCGCTTAACGGCACCGTGGTCGAAGGACGCACGGCCACCACCAACCTGCTGGTGTTCACGGTCAGCGTCGCCGCCAATGGTGACGTCACGCTCGACCAGATCCGGGCGGTGGTGCATCCCGATCCCACCAATCCGGATGATTCGACCAGCCTGAGCTCGGACGATCTGGTCACCCTCACGGCGACCATCACCGATGGCGACGGTGACAGTGTCCAGGCGACGCTCAACATCGGGCAGAACCTGGTGTTCAAGGATGACGGGCCGAGCATCAGCGCCTCCGGTGCGGAACCAACGCTGACGGTGGATGAAACCGTACTGGCGACCGACGCCACCCAGAACTTCGCCGCCAACTTCACTTCGGCGTTTGGCGCTGACGGTGCGGGTACCCAGACCTATGCGCTGGGCGTGGTGGCGGGTGCCTCCGGGCTGACCGATACGGCCACCGGTGAGGCGGTGAACCTGTCGCTCAACGGCACCGTGGTCGAAGGACGCACGGCCACCACCAACCTGCTGGTGTTCACGGTCAGCGTCGCCGCCAATGGTGACGTCACGCTCGACCAGATCCGCGCCGTGGTGCATCCCGATCCCAACAATCCTGATGATTCGACGAGCCTGAGCTCGGACGAGCTGGTGACACTGACGGCGACCATCACCGACAAGGACGGCGACAGTGCCCAGGCCACCCTCAACATCGGGCAAAACCTGGTGTTCAAGGATGACGGGCCGAGCATCAGCGCCTCCGGTGCGGAACCAACGCTGACGGTAGACGAAACGGTGCTGGCGACCGACGCCACGCAGAACTTCGCCGCCAACTTCACTTCGGCGTTTGGCGCTGATGGTGCGGGTACCCAGACCTATGCGCTGGGCGTGGTGGCGGGTGCCTCCGGGCTGACCGATACGGCCACCGGTGAGGCGGTCAACCTGTCGCTTAACGGCACCGTGGTCGAAGGACGCACGGCCACCACCAACCTGCTGGTGTTCACGGTCAGCGTCGCCGCCAATGGTGACGTCACGCTCGACCAGATCCGCGCCGTGGTGCATCCCGATCCCAACAATCCTGATGATTCGACGAGCCTGAGCTCGGACGAGCTGGTGACACTGACGGCGACCATCACCGACAAGGACGGCGACAGTGCCCAGGCCACCCTCAACATCGGGCAAAACCTGGTGTTCAAGGATGACGGGCCGAGCATCAGCGCCTCCGGTGCGGAACCAACGCTGACGGTGGATGAAACCGTATTGGCGACTGACGATACCCAGAGCTTTACCGCCAACTTCACTTCGGCGTTTGGCGCTGATGGTGCGGGTACCCAGACCTATGCGCTGGGCGTGGTGGCGGGTGCCTCCGGGCTGACCGACACGGCCACGGGCGAGGCGGTGAATCTGTCGCTCAACGGCGCGGTAGTCGAAGGACGGACGGCCACGACCAACCTGCTGGTGTTCACGGTCAGCGTCGCCGCCAATGGTGACGTCACCCTCGACCAGCAGCGCGCCGTGGTGCATCCCGATCCCACCAATCCTGATGATTCGACCAGCCTGAGCTCCGACGAGCTGGTGACCCTGACGGCGACCATCACCGACAAGGACGGCGACAGCGCCCAGGCCACCCTCAACATCGGGCAGAACCTGGTGTTCAAGGATGACGGGCCGAGCATCAGCGCTTCCGGTGCGGAACCAACGCTGACGGTGGATGAAACCGTACTCGCGACTGACGATACCCAGAGCTTTACCGCCAACTTCACTTCGGCGTTTGGCGCTGACGGTGCGGGTACCCAGACCTACGCACTGGGCGTGGTGGCGGGTGCCTCCGGGCTGACCGACACCGCCACCGGTGAGGCGGTGAATCTGTCGCTCAACGGCACCGTGGTCGAAGGACGCACGGCCACCACCAATCTGCTGGTGTTCACGGTCAGCGTCGCCGCCAATGGTGACGTCACCCTCGATCAGCAGCGCGCCGTGGTGCATCCCGATCCAACCAATCCGGATGATTCGACCAGCCTGACCTCCGACGAGCTGGTGACACTGACGGCGACCATCACCGACAAGGACGGCGACAGCGCCCAGGCCACCCTCAACATCGGGCAGAACCTGGTGTTCAAGGATGACGGACCCAGCATCAGCGCTTCCGGTGCGGAACCAACGCTGACGGTGGATGAAACCGTATTGGCGACTGACGATACCCAGAGCTTTACCGCCAACTTCACTTCGGCGTTTTGCGCATATGGCGCGGGCACGCTGACCAATTCGCTGGGCGTGGTGCCGGGAGCATCCGGGCTGACGGATAACGGCACCGGTGAGGCAGTGAATCTGTCGCTCAACGGCACCGGGGTCGAAGGACGGACGGCCACGACCAACCTGCTGGTGTTCACGGTCAGCGTCGCCGCCAACGGTGACGTCACGCTCGACCAGCAGCGCGCGGTGGTGCATCCCGATCCGACCAATCCTGATGATTCGACGAGCCTGACCTCGGACGAGCTGGTGACACTGACGGCGACCATCACCGACAAGGACGGCGATAGCGTTCAGGCGACGCTCAACATCGGGCAGAACCTGGTGTTCAAGGACGACGGGCCGAGCATCAGCGCCTCCGGTGCGGAACCAACGCTGACGGTGGATGAAACCGTATTGGCGACTGACGATACCCAGAGCTTTACCGCCAACTTCACTTCGGCGTTTGGCGCTGATGGTGCGGGTACCCAGACCTATGCGCTGGGCGTGGTGGCGGGTGCCTCCGGGCTGACCGACACGGCCACCGGTGAGGCGGTCAACCTGTCGCTCAACGGCACCGTGGTCGAAGGACGGACAGCCACCACCAACCTGCTGGTGTTCACGGTCAGCGTCGCCGC